>JBEEHR010000013.1:0-81784 GCA_041167505.1 Verrucomicrobiota bacterium | reverse complement strand
CCGATGCAGTCGGCCAGCGCCACCCATGCGCCGGTGATCGAGGCGGTGCGGGTGCCGCCATCGGCCTGCAGCACGTCGCAATCGACGGTAATCTGGCGCTCGCCGAGCGCCTCAAGGTCGAGGGTTGCGCGCAACGAGCGGCCGATCAGGCGCTGGATTTCGACGGTGCGGCCATTTTGTTTGCCGGCGGACGCCTCGCGGCGGGTGCGCTCCAGGGTGGCCCGCGGCAGCATGCCGTATTCGGCCGTGACCCAGCCCCGGCCCTGGCCCTTGAGCCATGGCGGCAGCCGCTCTTCCAGGGTCGCGGTCACCAGCACATGGGTGTCGCCGAATTTAACCATGCAGGAACCTTCGGCGTATTTGACCACGCCGCGTTCCAACGACACGGCGCGCAGTTCATCCGGCGCACGGCGGCTTGGCCGCATGGGAAATCCTCCGAAAATTCAGCAAAAATCTGGCTCGCGGTGCTTGTAGGAGGGGGAACGGGCAGCGGCAAGGCCCTTGGCTGTTCATCGACTGTTCCTCGACTATTCCTTGGGCTGTTCCTCGGCTGTTCTATCGCGGTCCCGTCACGGTCCGTTTGCCTGCCTGTTGGTACAATGCCTGCTTGTAACCGGCCCCCGAGATGGACAAATTAGGGTCTGTTGTGAGGAGTAGCCCTTGGCCCACCACGATCCGATTGGCCTGATCGCGCCGAACGCCGGGCTCGCCCAGCTCAACCAGCGTTCGCGGGATATATTTCGTCAGATCGTGGAGAGCTATCTGGCGACCGGCGAACCCGTCGGTTCGCGCAATATTTCACGCCTGATCGCGGTGCCGCTGTCGCCGGCCTCGGTGCGAAATGTGATGTCGGATCTCGAACAGCTTGGCCTGATCTACGCGCCGCACACCTCGGCCGGCCGGCTGCCGACCGAACTCGGCTTGCGCTTTTTCGTCGACGCCCTGATGCAGCTTGGCGATCTTACCGAAGCGGAACGGCAGTCGATCCAGACCCAGCTTGCCTCGGTCGGCAAGGCGCAATCGGTCGAGGCCGCCCTTGGCGAGGCGCTGACCCGGTTGTCCGGCCTGACCCGGGCCGCGGCGGTGGTCCTGACCGCAAAATCCAACTCGCGGCTGAAGCATATCGAATTCGTGCGGCTGGAGCCGGAGCGGGCGCTGGTGGTGCTGGTCGGAGAGGACGGCCAGGTCGAGAACCGCGTGCTGACCCTGCCGCCCGGCGTTCCCTCGTCGGCGCTCACCGAGGCCACCAATTTTCTCAACGCGCGAATCAGGGGGCGCACGCTGGCGGAAGCCCGTCTCGAACTTGAAACCGCGTTAACGCAAAATCGCGCCGAACTCGATCAGCTGACGCAGAAAGTCATCTCAGCCGGAATCGCCAGTTGGTCCGGCGGCGAAAGCGATGACCGGCAGCTGATCGTGCGCGGCCACGCCAATCTCCTGGAAGATCTGCATGCGCTTGAAGATCTCGAGCGGGTCAGGTTGCTGTTCGACGATCTCGAGACCAAGCGCGGCGTGATCGATCTGTTGGGACGCGCCGAACGCGCCGAAGGCGTGCGGATTTTCATCGGGTCGGAAAACAAGTTGTTTTCGCTGTCCGGCTCCTCCACCATTATCGCACCCTATAGCGATGCTGCGGGTCATATTGTCGGCGTTCTCGGCGTGATCGGACCGACGCGGCTCAACTATGCCCGGGTGATTCCGACCGTGGACTATGCGGCGCGCATCGTCAGCCGAATGCTGGGCGGATGATCTCGCCTGTACCGGGCGCTGGTTGCGCTTGATTTTCTGCGCCTAAAGCACGATATCCCGCCCCAGCAAGTTTCCCATCGATCCCCGTCGACTTCAAAAAAGGCAGTCTATGACCGATCCAAACCGGCAGAATGATGATCCGGTGAACCCGGCGCAGGCCGGCGAGCCCGTGGTGTCCAAGCCCTACATCATGCCCGACGATCCGTTGGAAGGATCGACCGAAGCGCTTGCCAAGGAAGCCGCGGAATTGCGCGACAAGGTGCTGCGCACGCTGGCGGAAATGGAAAACCTGCGCAAGCGCACCACGCGCGAAGTGGCCGATGCCCGGGTGTATGCCATCTCCGGTTTCGCGCGCGACGTTCTCGATATCGCCGACAATCTGCAGCGTGCGCTCGATGCGGTTCCGGCCGACACCAAGGCGTCAGCCGACCCTGGCCTCAAAGCGCTGATCGAAGGCGTCGAGCTCACCGAGCGCTCGCTGCTCAACGCGCTGGAAAAAAACGGCGTCAAGAAATTCGATCCCTCGGGCGAGAAATTCGATCCGAATTTTCAGCAGGCGATGTATGAGGTCCCCGACCCCTCGGTGCCTGCGGGAACTGTGGTACAGGTCGTGCAGGCCGGCTACATGATCGGCGAGCGGGTGTTGCGGCCGGCTCTCGTCGCGGTCTCCAAAGGTGGCGCCAGGGTGGGATCGCCGGCCAACGGCAACGCGCCGAACGACGCAGCCTGACACCCGTCATTCAGCCCAGGCGTCGGACCCATTGACAGGTCAGCGCGGCTGAATGCCGTCGCGAACGGCGCGGAAGCGAGGAAATGCCTTCGTCCATTCGTCGCGCGGGGCGCTTCCGATGATGCGTACCGCGTTGGCGCCGCCGAATCGCAACCATTGCACCACGGTGACGGCGGTATTGTTCTTGCCGCTGGTGGCGTCGATGCGCGTTTCATATCCGGGCTGGCCGTCGATGCGAATAGGCTCGGACATCGTAATACGCGCATCGCGAACCCCGGGAATCGTGGTTGCCGCCTGTTGGGCAAAACGGCCGCGATCCTCGGGCTGGGCCGGCGTCGCCCCGATCACGCCGACCACCATGAAGGGGGCGGCCTCAAAACCTGATTCTTCATTGCCGTCTGCCAGAATCATGGCAGCGCCAACCGCCAGCGTGCGGACAGTTTTGAAATCGCTGAGTTCGCTGAGTTTGAACGGCATCAGCCCAAGCTGCTCCTCGACCGGAACCTCCTTTCGGATCGCCGCCGAGGCAAACATCTGCCGGATCGCCTCGTCGGTATAGATCTTGGAGGCATTCTCGGGAACCTGGACGGCGACATAGCCGGAAAAAGTACCGCCTGGCAGAATCATCGAATAGCGCCGCACATTGTTCGCGCCATCCTTGGCGTTTTCGGCGGTGTAGTAGGCAAGTCCGGCCGACGTCTCGATGCTCTCCGGCTTGATGCCACCGGCGCCTGCCGGATTGGCCTTGAAGGCGTTCATGACTTCGCCATAGGCCTCGGCCGGCAGCTCTGCCACCAATACCTTGACGCTGTGATCCTCGGTTTCGAATCCGACGAATGATTTTGCGCGGGCGAGGCCCACAAGGGGCGTCATGCCGACGCGAACCCCGGGGGGGAAAACAGGGTCCGCAGCAAAAGCGGCAGGACATAGCGCGACGATGAGCAGCGCAACCGCGAACAACAATGGAATGGGCTTCATGAAAAAATCTACTGGGTTTGCATTGAGGCCGTTCAATGGTCGGCCGGTCTCGGCCGTTTTAACCATGGCCGCGTCGTCAGTCCGCTCACTTTTAGCTGTTTTGCTGCTCCAGCAACAGACCAAGTCGCGACTCCGTTCCCTTGGGTCACGTTGTCAAGAGCGGAAATCGCCGCTTTTCCGCGAGATATTACCGGTCCGTAAAGAATTTTCGGGCATCCGGGGAGCCTATGAGCGAACCCTCCGTTGCGACCGCGGCGGGCTTGCGGCGCCACGCTTGCACCAGGCCGCGACTTTCTGAACCGGCTGCCGCTGACGTTCGCCGCCCGGCCGGTGCCTGGTGCAGCTCGTGTACCGGACCCCGCTTTGCCGCTTGCGCTCGGGACCAATCACCGGCCCGGACCGGCGCTGATCGCCCGGCCTTTGTCGGCTGTCGCTTAACGAGACTGCGCCTCGCGCCCTGCCCGGGTCTTATGGGACACGATCTTCCAAAGGTTGGAGTTTTCATGGGCTAAGGTTGCGTCCCGGTCCTTGCAGGGACCACCCCCCCTCCTATATGAGGCTCACCGTCGCGATATCGCGAGCATTTGATCGTTTGGGGGTTGGATTGGCGTGCCGTCAGGGCCCAGCCAACCTGCCGCAAAAAGAAGGATATGAGGACGATGGGAAAGGTCATTGGGATCGATCTCGGCACCACGAATTCGTGCGTCGCCGTAATGGATGGCAAAACGCCGAAAGTCATTGAAAACGCCGAGGGCATGCGGACAACGCCGTCGATTGTCGCATTCAGCGATGATGGCGAACGCCTGGTCGGCCAGCCGGCGAAGCGTCAGGCCGTGACCAATCCCGAGCGCACCATTTTCGCGGTCAAGCGCCTGATCGGCCGCCGCTATGACGACCCGATGGTCGAAAAGGACAAGAAGCTCGTCCCCTACAAGATTTCCAAGGCCGGTAACGGCGATGCCTGGGTCGAGGCGGACGGCAAGACCTACTCGCCCTCGCAGGTCTCGGCTTTCATCCTGCAAAAGATGAAAGAGACAGCGGAAGCTCATCTCGGCCAGAAGGTCGATCAGGCCGTCATCACCGTTCCCGCCTATTTCAACGACGCACAACGTCAGGCCACCAAGGACGCCGGCAAGATCGCCGGCCTTGAAGTGCTGCGCATCATCAACGAGCCGACGGCCGCCTCGCTTGCTTACGGACTCGACAAAAAGAAGGACGAGAAGATCGCGGTCTACGATTTGGGCGGCGGCACGTTCGACATTTCGGTGCTCGAGATCGGCGACGGCGTCTTCGAGGTAAAGGCGACTAACGGCGACACGCACCTGGGCGGTGACGACTGGGACAACGTCCTCGTTGACTGGATCGTCGGCGAATTCAAGAAGGAGAGCGGCATCGACCTCTCCAAGCAGCCCGACGCGATCCAGCGCATCAAGGAAGAAGCTGAGAAGGCGAAGATCGCGCTCTCTTCTTCACAGGAATACGAGATCAACCTGCCGTTCATCACGGCGGATGCCAGCGGACCGAAGCATATCCAGAAGAAGCTCACTCGCTCGAAGCTGGAGCAGCTGACGGACTCGCTTTTCCAGCGGACGATTCCGCCCGTGAAAGCCTGCTTGTCCGATGCCAAGCTCGCCGAGAAGGACATCAACGAGCTCGTGCTCGTGGGTGGCATGACTCGCATGCCGAAGGTAATCGAGACAGCGCGCACCTTGATCGGCAAGGAACCGCACAAAGGTGTGAACCCGGATGAAGTCGTGGCGATCGGCGCGGCCATCCAGGGCGGCGTCCTCAAGGGCGACGTCAAAGACGTGCTGCTTCTCGATGTTACTCCGCTCACCCTGGCGATTGAAACCGCCGGTGGCGTGGCTACACCGATGATCCCGCGTAACACCACCATCCCGACCCGCAAGTCGCAGATCTTTTCGACCTACAGCGACAACCAGCCGGGTGTTGAGATTAAGGTGCTCCAAGGCGAGCGCCCGCTCTCGCGCGACAACAAGAACCTCGGCACGTTCCACCTCGATGGCATCCCGCCGGCCCCCCGTGGCACGCCGCAGATCGAAGTCACCTTCGATATCGACGCGAACGGCATTCTCCACGTCTCCGC
Source organism: Verrucomicrobiota bacterium (assembly GCA_041167505.1). Lineage (GTDB taxonomy): Bacteria > Verrucomicrobiota > Verrucomicrobiia > Chthoniobacterales > UBA10450 > AV80. The sequence continues at coordinate 76,220 of JBEEHR010000013.1, read as the reverse complement.
GAAAGACCTTGGCACCGGCAAGGAGCAGAAAATCTCCATCACCGGCAGCTCAGGCTTGAGTAAGGAAGAAATCGAGAAGATGCAGCGCGACGCGGAAACTCACGCCGAGGAAGACAAGAAGGCGAAGGAAGCGATCGAGATCAAGAATAACGCTGACACGCTGGCCTACCAGAGCGAGAAGCAGCTCAAGGATCTCGGCGACAAGATTCCGGAAGACAAGCGGAAGCAGGTCGAGGACGCGATCAAAGCCGTTCGGGAAGCAATCGAGAAGAACGATACCGACGCGATGAAAAAGACCTACGACGACTTGCAGAACAAGTTCCAGGAAGTCAGCGCCGATCTTTACAAGCAAGCCTCCGCCAGTGCGGGTCCCGCACCGGGAGCTGATGCCGACGCCGGCCCTCAGGCCCGGCCGCAGGAAGAAGGTCCGCGGAAGGACCAGGGCGACGTCGTCGACGCCGAGTTCGAAGTCGTGGACGAAGACAAGAAAAAGTAACTTTTAACAATTTGCTGGAAGCCGTTGGTAAGACTGACGGCTTCCAGCATTAACCAACCAAAGTAGAAAGAGTAACTAACACATGGCAATTAATGTAAGACCCCTCGGAGATCGCGTGCTTGTGCAACCGATCGAAGAGAAAGAAACGAAAAAGGGCGGCATCATCATCCCCGATACCGCCAAGGAAAAACCGCAGGAGGGCAGCGTCGTTGCTCTGGGCACCGGCAAAGTGAACGAAGAGGGCAAGAAGGTCGAGTTCACGGTGAAGAAGGGCGACAAGGTCCTCATCTCCAAATACGGCGGCACCGAAATCAAGGTGGACGGTGAGTCCTACCTGATCATGCGCGAGGATGACATTCTCGGCATCATTGGTTAATCGAAACTCTCAATTAGAAAGTAACAACTAAGACTTATGGCAGCTAAACAACTACAGTTTGATGAGAACGCGCGGCATGCGCTTCTCCGCGGCGTCGAGAAACTCTCTCGCGCTGTGAAAGCGACGCTCGGACCGAGCGGCCGCAACGTCATCCTCGACAAGAAATTCGGCAGCCCGACGATCACCAAGGATGGTGTGACCGTGGCCAAGGAAATCGAGCTCGAAGATCCTTATGAAAACATGGGCGCCCAGCTCGTCCGCGAAGTCGCCTCCAAGACTTCCGACATCGCTGGTGACGGCACCACCACCGCGACCGTGCTCGCTGAGTCCATCTACAAAGAAGGTCTCCGCAACGTCACGGCCGGCGCCAACCCGACCTCGCTCCAGCGCGGCATCAACAAGGCTGTGGAAGCCATCGTTGCCGAGCTCGCCAAGATCTCGAAGAAGGTCAGCGACCGCACGGAGATCGCGCAGGTCGCGACTGTCTCTGCTAACTGGGACCGCACGATCGGCGAAATCATTGCCGACGCCATGGACAAGGTCGGCAAGGATGGAACGATCACGGTGGAAGAAGCCAAGTCGATCGAAACCAGCCTCGACGTGGTCGAAGGCATGCAGTTCGACAAGGGCTACCTCTCCCCTTACTTCGTGACCAACGCGGAAGCGATGGAAGCGATCCTCGACAACCCGTACGTCCTCCTCTTCGAGAAAAAAATCTCGAGCCTAAAGGACATGCTGCCGCTGCTTGAAAAAGTCGCGAAAGCTGGACGCCCGCTCCTGATCATCTCGGAAGACGTGGAAGGTGAAGCGCTCGCGACTCTGGTCGTGAACAAGCTGCGCGGGACGCTGCAGGTCGCAGCCGTGAAGGCCCCAGGATTTGGCGATCGTCGCAAAGCCATGATGGAAGACATCGCGGTTCTAACCGGCGGCAAACTCATCACCGAGGATCTCGGTATCAAACTCGAGAACGTAAAGCTCGAGGATTTAGGCCGTGCTAAACGGGTCACGATTGACAAGGAGAACACCACGATCGTAGAAGGCGAAGGCAAAGCGGCCGACATCCAGGGCCGCGTCAGCCAGATCCGCCGTCAGATCGAGGAGACTACTTCCGATTACGATCGCGAGAAGCTCCAGGAACGCCTCGCCAAGTTGGCCGGCGGTGTCGCCGTCATCAATGTGGGCGCCGCGACTGAGACGGAGATGAAAGAGAAGAAAGCGCGCGTCGAAGACGCGTTGCACGCTACCCGCGCCGCAGTGGAAGAAGGCATCGTCCCTGGTGGCGGCGTCGCTCTGATCCGCGCGCAGAGAGCGCTCGATAAGCTGGAACTCGAAGGTGACGAAAAAGTTGGTGCGGCCATCATTCGCCGCGCGATCGAAGAGCCCCTTCGTACCCTCGCTGATAACGCGGGCCAGGAAGGCGCGCTCATCGTTCAGGAAGTCAAGAAGCGCAAAGGCGCTGAAGGCTACAACGTCGCCACGGGCGTATACGAAGACCTGGTGAAAGCCGGCGTCGTCGATCCGACCAAGGTGACCCGGAGCGCGTTGCAAAACGCCGCTTCGATCTCCGGCCTGTTGCTCACCACCGAAGCCATCATCACCGAAGCTCCTGAAAAGGAGAAGGGTGGCGGCATGCCTCCGGGCATGGGCGGCGGAATGGGTGGCGGCATGGGCGGCATGGACTACTAATCCGAACAGTTACTCGCGAACTAAAGCACTCAACACCAGCCGGGCTCGAAAGGGCCCGGCTGTTTTGCTTTTCCGGCGGCCAGTTCTCAGAACCAGCCGAGATCAAATTGGGTCCTTCATCCAAAGGACGAATCAATCCGGACGGCTCTTGAGGTGAACGGTAGCCACCCGGCCGTGTCCAACTTACTTCTATGATGAAACGAAACCCTTGGATTGGATTCGCGGCGATCGCTTGTCTCAGCGCGGTGACATTTGTGCTGGCGCAGAAAAAAGAGACGGAAGCGCCTTCCGTTGGGGTCGTGGCGACTGCGCAGGATCTCTTGCCCGTGACGAAGCTCGAGAAAACCAACGCGGAATGGAAGACCACTCTCAGCTCCGCGCAGTTTGCCGTGCTGAGAGAGAAAGGGACTGAGCGGGCCGGATCGAGCCCGCTGTTGAAGGAGCATCGCGCCGGGATCTTCCGTTGCGCCGCGTGCGATCTGCCCCTGTTTGCGAGCGACGCGAAGTTCGAATCCGGCACGGGTTGGCCGAGTTTTTGGAAACCATTTGTCGCGGCCAATGTTATCACCGCCACAGATTCCAGCCTCGGGTTGGAACGCGATGAAGTCGTTTGCGCTCGTTGTGGCGGACATCTCGGACATGTCTTCAATGACGGACCGAAGCCTACCGGACTTCGCTATTGTTTGAACGGTGTGGCCTTGAAGTTCGAGCCACGGAACTAGATTTGCCAGAGGCCGACTGGCTCGTTGTCGCGGCGGTTGCGGCGGCGACTGGAGCGCCGCGACTACAGCACGCCAGGTAGCTTCGCTGATCTGCTGTAAAAAAATCCGCCTGGGGACAGGCGGGCGCTACTCCGGCATCGCCTCTCCGGAGCCGCCGATCGCGGTAGGGAAATCTCGCAGTTTTGGCAGGCCATCCTTGATGGGGAGGATCGTTTCCTCGTAGTTGAGGTGGACGGTCGGTTTGAACGCGACGGTTGCCGGAAGAGCGCCACGGACGTCCGTCAAGCCGAGCGTGGGATGATCGATCATGACGTGGCTGCCGCATTTGGTGCAAAAGCGGCGGTCGCTGATCTCGCTACTTTTGTAGAGGCCGAGCAATTCCCCGCCCTTGGTGACCTTCACGTCTTCGGCTTTCCAGAGGGTGAAGCCGGCAATGGGTGCGCCGGAATAGCGCCGGCACTGATCGCAATGGCAATAACCCATATCGAGCGGCGGTCCCTGCGCCTCGATCTGCACCGCTCCGCAATGACATGTTCCCGAATGTGTGTCCGTCGTCGTGTTCATATTGCCGGTAAGTCTGTAGACTGGGTGACTAAATTTCAAGCATTGCCGGCCCGGCCTAACGACTGACACAATAAGGCATGCAAAAATCCGCGCCTCTCCGGTCGCGTTCGTCAACCTGGGGTGTTTGGGTTTTACTCGGCGTGATCCTCGCCGCCGCGTTTTTGATTCGGTGGCGGTTGCGGGATTGCCCGCTCGAACGCGACGAAGGCGAATACGCGTACATCGGACATCTCCTGCGGGAAGGCGTGGCGCCTTACGGCGTGGCCGGAAACCACAAATTCCCCGGCGCCTACCTCGCGTATGCGGCGATTATGGCTCTCTTCGGCGAAACGACACCGGCAATTCACATCGGCCTGTTGATCGTGAATCTGATCACCGCCGCGCTGCTGTTTTTCCTTGGACGGCTCCTGGCAGGAAACATCGCCGGGCTGGCGGCCACGGCGGCATGGGTCGTGACAAGTGTGAGCCGCAGCGTGTTCGGGAACGCCGCGCACCTGACGCATTTCGTGATGCTGGCGGTGGTCGCAGGCCTGCTGCTTTTATGGCGCGGTCTCGAGACCAAAAAGAGATGGCCGCTGATTGTCGGCGGCATGTGCCTCGGCGCGTCAGTCGTCGTGCGGCAGACGTCGCTGGTCTTCGTCGCATTTGGAATCGTCTTCTTCTGGCTGGCGGCGCGGCGAACACGCGGAGGCGCGGCGTCCACCGTCCTGGTCGCGGCGAGCTCGTTGATTCCACTGGCGGTGACGATGCTTTGGCTTTGGATCGCCGGTGTGCTGCCAGATTTCTGGCGGTGGACGGTCATAGAGGCGGCCGCCTACGGATCGCAAGTCTCGTTTCAGGAAGGGTTACACCAGTTCTTTGCAGCCACGCCGAAAGCGATTAGCTGGGATTTTCTCATCTGGATCGGCGCGGCGGCCGGGCTGGCTGTCACAATTTCGAGGCGATCGCGACGCGATTGGTTTGTTATCGGCTTCCTGCTCGCAGGTTTTCTCGCGCTTCTTCCGGGCTTCTACTTTCGCGAGCACTACTACGTGCAGCTCTTGCCGGCGATAACCCTCCTCTTCGGCCTGGCGATGGCCAGCGCATGGAACATGTCGGCGCCGTGGCGTTACAGCGCAATCGCCGGAGCGTTAGTCGCGTTGTTCCTCCCGTTCATAGGACAAAGGAATTACTTCCTCGCCGCGACGCCCACCGCCCTCTCGCGAGAAATTTACGGCGGCAACCCGTTCCCGGAGGCCATCGAAGTGGCGCGTTATATCGAGGCCAACAGCAATCCCGACGAACGGGTGGCTGTGCTCGGCAGCGAACCGGAAATCTTTTTCTACAGTCACCGTCGTTCCGCTACGACTCTGATCTACAGCTATCCGTTGATGGAGCACCATCAATATGCGCATGCGATGCAGGAAACGATGGCGCGCGAGATCGAGGAGAGGCGTCCGAAGTTCATTGTGTTCATGAACGTGCCGACTTCCTGGCTCATCCGGCCTGATTCCGACCGTTTCATTTTCGACTGGGCTGATAGCTATCTCGCGCGCAACTACCAGCTCGATGGCATTGCCGACATCCTCGCCTCCGGGTCCGAGTACGTCTGGGGCGCGGCCGCTTTGAACTACCAGATCCGGTCACCTTACTTTGTCAGCGTCTATCGGCGGGTTAGTCGTTGAGCTTGTAAGCCCCGGGGACGCGGGCGGCCTGCGGGTCCAAGGAAACTTTGACGAAACCGCCATTCGCGTGTGGTTTAGGCCATGACGCACCGAGTTCGCAGGGGAGCTACGATTCTGGTCTTACTTCTTGGTCTCACGGCTGCTAATTGCTCCAAGCCGAAAACGGAAGACCGCGTGAATTCGCCGCAGCAGTCGAACATCGAGACCGGCGCCGACGCGTGTACGTTGCTGACGAAGGAGGAAATCCAGGCGGTTCAGGGAGAGACGTTCAAAGACACAAAGCCCAGCCACAAAATGTCCGCGGGGCTGTCTGTTTCGCAGTGCTATTTCCAATTGCCGACGGCGGCGAATTCGGTCGTGCTCACCGTGACGCGTAAGGCGGAAGGCGGCCGCGATCCCTCGCAGGGCTGGCAGGACATATTCCACCGCGAAAGACGCTCGGAGAGAAAGGCAGAAAGCGCGGAGGAAGAACCTCAAAAAATCGACGGGCTCGGCGAGGAAGCGTTCTGGACCGGGACGCGGGTCGGCGGCGCTCTTTTTGTCCTGAAAGGGAACTGCTACATCCGGATCAGCGTGGGCGGCGCGGGCGATCAGGCGCAGAAGATCGAGAAATCGAAGAAGCTGGCGGAAAACGTCCTGAAGCGGCTGTAACAGAATTGCCGCCGGGCGAGCGCCTGTTACCTTTCTTTCTATGCGCCGCTCCCTGCCTTTCCTGATCATCGGCGCTGTTCTCCTCGTGGCTCTTGGCGCGGGCGTGATACTTTTTCGTTATCGTATGGAACCCGCACCGGCGCCGCCACCAGCGGCTCCGACTCCTGCTTCCACCGCGATCGAGTTGCCAAGCCCCAGCGGTTCTCCCACCGCTACCGAAGCACCGAGCCCAATCACCTCTAGTCCCGAAATCACCCCCCCACCGCCAGACGTCTCTCCCACTGCGGAGCGATCAGCGACACCGACCGGAACTTCCACCCCCAAGGCAACGAAATCGTCAAAGTCCATCGTCTTTCGTTACGGCCGGCCCGGCGCCGAGCCTTTACACATTCGTGGCGATCCGGCGGCGCCTGTCGTGCTGGAGGAATTTGGCGACTTCGAATGTCTGCCCTGCTCCATCGTCTGGCCTCTCCTGGAAAAATTGGAGAACGATTACAGCAATCGTCTCGTCGTCGTGTTCCGGCAGCATCCTCTTAAGAAACATCGATACGCTCTCGACGCCGCGCGCGCGGCGGAGGCAGCGGGATTGCAGGGCAAGTTCTGGGAAATGCACGACACCCTTTACCGGAACCGCGCAACGTGGGTGCCGGCGGATTACCTTGGTCCGAACCTGAACGGTTACGCGACCGAGATCGGCCTCGACCTTGACCGCTTCAAAACCGACATGGACGGCGAGGCCGTGGCGAGGCGAATCGCGGCGGACCAGGACCGCGGCGAATCGCTCAACATCGATCGCACCCCGGTCCTATTCATCAACGGCGAACAGATCGCGCCGACGGCGCGCGATGAGAAGGGTCTGCGAGCGGCGATCGACAAGGCGCTCGGTTCGCGGCCACACTGAGCTTCGTCACTCATGAGCGCGCAAAATCCTGCCCCGCCCGATAGTTCTCGCGACAGACTGCGCAAACGCCTCTATGCGGTGGCCGCCATCGTAGCGCTGCTCGGAGTTGCGGACGGAATTTATCTCACGGTGGAACACATCACCGGTCGCACCGCGGAATGCATCGCGTCGAGCGGCTGCCAGGATGTTCTGAGCAGCAAGTATGCGGCGATGGGACCGATTCCCCTCGCCGCTCTCGGCGCCTTTGCTTACTTCACCGTTTTCAGCGCCGCGCTTCTCGCGGCTTTTGGTTACCGAAAATGTGGGACGTTTTTCGCCCTCGTCGTCGTCCTGATGTTCAGCACGACGCTCTGGCTCCTCTACCTTCAGGCTTTCGTCCTCCACGCATTCTGCGATTACTGCTTGTTCTCCGCGGGCGTGACCACTGTGCTTACCTTGATCGTGATTGCGAACTCACTTCTCCGCGACCGTCCATCCGATGTTGCTTAAAAGGGAGTTCATAAATTCTAAAAGGATTGTCATCCTGAGCGCCGCGAAGGATCTCTGACTTTTTCTCCGCCATCGCACGTGTGCCGGAAATGATCAGAGATTCTTCGCTGCGCTCAGAATGACAGCGCTATTTTTGAGACGGCTCTAAGATCAAGAAACTCATGTCCATCGCGCGCTCCCTTGCCTTCATCGCCTGCCTTCTTCCGGCGATCGCTCATTCCGAAAAAGAGGCCGCGCCCGGTGAGCGCCATGTCGTCGTGGTCGTCTGGGACGGAATGCGGCCGGACTTTGTCACCGAGAGCAACACTCCGGCGCTCTGGAAGCTCGCCCAGGAAGGCGTGACGTTTCAGAACCATCACTCCGTTTATCTCACCGCGACCAACGTGAACGGCGCGGCCATCGCGACAGGCGTTTACCCGAACCGCAATAGCCTGCTGGCGAACCGCGAGTTCCGCCCGGCGATCGACCCGCGGAAGCCCTTTGAACACGCGGAGTGGTCGATCATCCAGAAGGCAGACGAAGTCACGGGCGGGAAATACATCGCCGCGCCGACCATCGCGGAAACCGTCCGCGCCGCCGGACGCCGCACCGCCGTCGTGGGGACGAAAGCGGTCGCCTTTCTCCACGATCGCCACGCCGAATGGACCAACGCGTCGTTCAAGGATTTCGTGAGATTCGCGGCCGCGCCGATGCCTGCCGCTTTGCGTGAGGAAACGATTCGCCTTCTCGGGCCGTTCGTCACCGAGCCGGCAAACACGAACGAGCAGCGCAACACTTACGCGACCCGCGCCCTCACCGAAATCATGTGGCGCGACGGCGTGCCCGCCTTTTCTCTCCTCTGGTTGAGCGAGCCGGATCTTAGCCAGCATGAAACGTCTCCTGGCTCCGAGCCTTCTCTCGCAGCCGTTCGCAGTTCCGATCGTAACCTCGCGCTCCTCCTCGAAGCACTTGAGAAAAAGAAGGCGGGCGACAAGACGGATGTCTTCGTCGTCTCCGATCACGGCTTTTCCACCGTCGAGCGGTCAATTAATTTTCCGGCCGAGCTGCAGAAGGCCGGCTTTGACGCTACCGCCGCTTTTAAAGAAACGCCGAAGCGCGGACAGATCATGGTGGTCGGCAATGGCGGGACAATCCTCTTCTACGTGATTGCGCATGACCGCGACGTCGCCGGTCGCCTGGTCGAATGGCTGCAGCGCTCCGATTTCGCCGGTGTGGTTTTCGCGCGCGAAAAATTCGATGGCACGTTCCCACTCGAAGCCGTCCGCGCGAATACCGCCGAGGCGCCGGACGTGATGGTTGCTCTGCGCTGGAACAAGAAACCGAATCGGTTCGGAGCAGCAGGACAGATCATCACCGATTCCGCCCGCGAACCCGGCCAGGGCACTCACGCCTCGTTGAGCGCGTTCGATGTCCACAACACGCTCATCGCTGCCGGCCCGGATTTTCGTGAGCGGGTGGCGAGCACTCTCCCCAGCAGCAATGTCGATATCGCGCCGACGGTGCTGCGCCTCCTCGGGATCGACCCACCGCAAAAATTCGATGGCCGCGTTCTGGTTGAAGGAATGGACGAGCGCGCCGCGAAGATCGATGCGTTGACCAAAACGATCCAGGCGACCCGCAAGTTTCCTTCCGGCGAATGGCAGCAATATCTTCATGTCTCCCTGGTCGGTGAGACCGTTTACATCGACGAAGGCAACGGCGCGTTTACCCCATCTTCCTCTGCCTCTACCTCTGCCTCTACCTCTCCGTCTCCTCCATAGAGCACGCGCTGTAGTCGCCCCGCTCTGTCGGGGCGTCACGTGGCGGCGACTGAGCGCCGGGCACTGGCTCAGTTTGAATCAAGCAAGCCGATAATCTCTTCAATCGACCAGACATGATCCGAGACTCCCGCTTCCATTGCGGGGGTGACACGGAGCGATTGATGGATGCGAGCGAAGTTGTAATACATGTAGTGAATCGCAACGGCGTGCTCGTGATTCTCTAGCTTTTTTGAATGACCGTTGGTCAGCCTAGTGAAGCGCCGCATGGACATACGCATCGTGAGGTTTTGGCGCTCAACGTAGCTGGTCGAGACGTGGTCGTAATCTGGATTTCCGATAATTACCGCCTTGCGAGCCCCCATGCAGATTGCGGGGCTGTAGCGCGTTTCCGGCCCCTGTTCTGTGCCGCCGTAAACCTTTTGCAGCATGGCGTAATCAATCTCTGCGCCGAAGGCATCCTCGACCGCGCTCAAATAGGCACGATGCCCGTCCGTTGTCAGTTGGACGCGATGCGCCAGCCGATCTGCAAGATCGTGCATGAAGTGATACGCACAGCCCGCGTCGCGTTGGCCGATAAACCAGCAAGGAACGAGTTTCGTGTCCGCGTCTAATGCTACCCAAGTCCATACATCGCCCGCGCCCTTCGCTTTCATTTCTGCCGTGCAATTCTTTTCCTTCGCTCCGACGAAACTCCAAATCTCATCGCACTGGACGCGCTTGCATTGAAGATTTTGGAACGTCTTGTCTTGGTAATCGGAACAAGCCCGGCCAAGGTCACCAAGCAGCTTGTCGATTGTGTTCCGGGAAACGCCAGTCATTCGCGCGACGGCGCGAATTGAATTGCCTTCGACTAAAGCAGAAACGATTTGCGCCCGGTCCTCAACACTCAGCTTGTTCATGGGGTAATTATGCTTAGGCGACTAAGCATGTCAACAACGAAAACGGGGGGCAGTCCGAGAGGGGTCACTCGGGTTTGATTTTGACATTGACGGCACGATATTGGCTCCCTAAAAGAGGGACTCTATATGGCTTCTCCACGGACATCTATTCAGACCACCCCTGATCGACAAGAGCAGGGAAAGCAGCTTGCGGCATTGCTAGAAAAGGCAATGGAGCAACCGGGCGTTAAAGACGTGATGCAGGTTTACGGACAGTGGTGCGAGACGAGCGAAGTGAGCGCGGCGTTTCAAGTCTATCAGCGTCCTTTCCTCCAGAATATTTTGAGTTCCTCCTCGGAACCCGCCTAGTCTCCCCCTGCGCGAATGCCAACGTGGGGCGGAATTTTAAAGGAGCTTAAGGACTCTCAGCGACAGGGGCCTGGGCAGCCAGCGAAACGTCCCGATTTCGACGGCATTCGGCGCAAATATTTGGTGGCGCTGCACCACCACACCAAGCGAGCCGTAATACTTTATTCGACGAGTTTTGCGACGCCTGGTGCTGCGTCGCCAGATCTACTGAGCATTAGCGATGAAGACTTGCAGGGCCTGATGGAAACGGTGCACGGGCTCACCAGCACCGAATTAGATTTGATTCTTCACAGCCCCGGCGGCTCGCTCGAGGCCTGCGAGGCCATTGTGTCGTATCTGAGATCAAAATTTCAAGATATTCGCGTAATTGTCCCAAATTTGGCGATGTCGGCTGCGACCATGATTGCGTGTGCTGCCGACAGAATTATGCTGGGGAAGCATTCATTTCTGGGGCCAATCGACCCCCAGTTCATCCTAAATACCGCCGTAGGGCAAAGGATGGTGTCTGCCGAGGCGATCTTGGAACAGTTCGAGTTGGCGCAAAAGGAATGCAAGGACCCGGCGAAATTGGGGGCTTGGATTCCGATGTTAAGTCAGTACGGGCCTGACTTCTTGGTCAAGTGCCAGCATGCCTGCACAATGTCTAAGAATCTAGTGCAAGGCTGGCTTGAGAATTACATGTTCAAAGCCGATCCCAAGGCCACCGAGAAATCTAAGGAGATTGCCGACTGGCTGGCAAAACATCGTCATTTTAAAAGCCACGGCAGGCACATCCCAAGGACAGAATTAGAGAATAAGGGGTTGGTTATCGAGCACCTTGAAAAGGATCAAACACTGCAAGACCTCGTGCTTTCTGTCTTTCACGCGACGAACCACACGTTCAATGGCACCTCGGCTGTAAAAATTATCGAGAATCACGAAGGCCATGCGTTCGTGAAGTCTACAAACACAGGTCCTCAGATCGCTCTTGAGAAACTCATTCCCAAGTTGGCTCCCAACCTAACTTTGGTTCCCGAACCGTAAAATTTACCGGCTGGGAGCCCAGCGGGCGTGCGCTCCCAGTTTGGCGATCGCTTTGCGCTCTTCCGGGGACAAATTCGCAGCTCGCGCTTTCCCCCCTTTGCTGCCGCCAAGCTTGCCCAACGCTACAGCCGCCGGATTTTTCTTCTTTTTCGGGGTCAGTTTCGGCCTCGGCTGGCCAGTGGACAATGCGACAATGCGGGCCGCCGTCTGATTTGCGTCTTCTCTTGGGATGCTTGCACGTTCAGGCATGGCGAAACGATGCCGCTTTTTGCACCCTGTTGCAACGGCGCAATCAAGATTTCAGATTTCAAACTGAGCCAGTGCCGAGCGCCGCCGCTACAGCAGCAATGTAGTGGAAAAATTTTGTCGATTAGTTCGCGGACCTCATGGCAGACTCATCTTCCGTGAAGCTGCGCGTTACCGGCCTCCTCCTCGCTCTCGATGCGGCGGTGCTTTTTCTCCTCGGCACCTTGCTCCTGGTCATTCCGCAACACGTCCTGGTCGCGTTCGGATTCGCCGATCTGCCGATCGGCGTCACCTACATCATCGCCTTCTGGGGATGCTGCCTGCTCACGATGGCGATCGGTTATTGGAAGGCGTCGGCCGATCCGGTGCGGCATCTCGTCTGGGTCCAGGTGGGGATCGCGCGCGGCGCGCTCGAATTCGGCGTCGGCATCGTCTATCTCCTTCGCGGCATCGTCACTTTTCGCCAGGCCGGCCTCGGGATTATTCTCGCCGGCCTTTTCGCCCTGGCTTATCTCCTCTTTTACCCTCGCGACTGAAACATGGTCTTCGGATTTTCTGTGATCGGGTTCGTGGTCGCGCTTTGTTTCGCGGCTGGATTTCTTTTTGCGGTGCGCGCCGGCAAGACCCGCGTCCAGGTTTTCTACCTCGGAATTCTTTTCGGCATTGTCTTTCTTATCGCCTTGAGCGGGCTCGCCTTCGCCGGCTGCGTCGCGCTGATCGCGACCAACTACAAATAAGTGGAAGCGCCCGTCTGCTGCTCGTCGGCCGGGCAATTGCTCAAACGCACAACGAGCCGCTGTCCCGTTTGTGACGCACCCTGTCCCGGCGAGGTCTGGCGCACCGAGGCCCCGGACGCGAAAGTGTTTTTGCGCCGCACCTGCCCCGTGCATGGCGAAGCCGAAGCCTGCATCAGCTCCGACGCGCGTTTCTACTGGCTCGCGAAGGGCGATCCGCGGAATAGCGAGAGCGGCGATTGCTGCGGAGGCAACGCCTGCCGCGCGAGCGACGGCGCGGTCCGCGGCACCCTCGGCCGGAACGCAAATGGAAAAGGCGACGCGCCTTTCGAAAAACTCTCCACCTGCCTCGCGCTCATCGAGATCGTGAACTCCTGCAATCTCGCCTGCCCCACTTGCTACGCCGATTCCCCCGTCGGCGCCGGCAAGAACGTCGATGCCATCCCGCTCGCCGATCTTCAGCGCCGCATCCAAGGCGTGATCGATCGCAAAGGCAGCATCGAGATTCTCCAACTTTCCGGCGGGGAGCCGACCTTGCATCCGCAATTCTTCGAGCTGCTCGCCTGGGCCCGCGCGAATCCGGGAATCGATTATCTGCTCTTGAACACGAACGGCGTCCGCATCGCGAACGATCGGGCATTCGCAGACGAGCTCAGCCGCAGCTTCGATTACGGCGGTCTCCAGCTTTATTTGCAATTCGATGGCGTGCAGCTCGAAGGCCAGCAATTCCTCCGCGGCGCCGACCTGCGCGACACCCGCCGGCGCGCCATCGAGCGCTGCGCAGAAATGAATCTTCCCATCACCCTCGCGGTGACGGTAACGCCCGAGAATCTCCCGCATCTCTGGGAAGCGATCGAGTTCGGTCTGAAATATCCGCACGTTCGTGGCGTCGCGTTCCAACCGATGTTCGGCAGCGGCCGTGTCCCGTTGAATGCCGCGGCGCGATTGAACACGGCGGACATTATCCTCGCGGCCGTCGCACAATCCGGCGAACGGTTGCGCTTCGAAGATTTCACGCCTCTGCCCTGCGGCGATCCGAACTGCGCCACGATCGGTTACCTGCTTAAGGCGAATGGCCGCACTTATTCCATCAGCGACTTCATCGACTTCGCGCAGGTCCAGGGATTCCTTCGCGACAAGGTCCGTTACAAACTCGAAGACCTCATGAAATGCGGTTGCGATTCCGAGCCGCTCGGCGAATTACTCCGCGAATTCGAGTTGAACGAAACCAATACGTTTCGCCTTTTCATCAAGCCGTTCATGGACGCCTGGACCTGGGACGAAGACCGGATCGACCGCTGTTGCACGCACGTCATCCGCCCGGATGGAAAGCTCGATTCCTTTTGCCGTTACTACTCTGGCTTCTCAGACGTTCGAGTCGCCCCGGACAGCGACGAGTCTGCCCCTTGCGCGTGTAACGACGAAGCGCCTCAAGGAGCGGCGATTTGAAACCGCCGTCTTCTCTTCGGCGATCTTAATCGCCTCTCCTTGAAATTTACATGACCATCTCGCCTTACACCTGGCTCCTGCTCGCCGGTGTGATCATCAGCTTCCTCTTTTGGAAAAAACGCGCGCGCGAGGACCGGCGTCTTGTTTTCATTTATGGCGCAGCCCTGGTCGGCGCGTTCTTCGGCGCAAAAGTCATCTATCTCCTTGCGGAAGGCTGGCTGCATTTCGGCGCGCCGGGCATGTGGCTCCAACTTGCCGCCGGCAAATCGATCCTGGGCGCACTACTCGGCGGTTACGTTTTCGTCGAGCTGGCCAAGCGCCATGTCGGATACGCCGGTACCACGGGCGACGACTTCGCGCTCATCGCACCGATCAGCATCGGCCTGGGGCGCGTGGGATGTTTGCTCCACGGTTGCTGTCTCGGCACGATTTGTTCGCCGGGTTGGTACGCTCTCAAAGACGCTGACGGCGTGCCGCGCTGGCCGGCCGTTCCCGCCGAGTTAGCCTTCAACCTATTCGCGTTCGCTCTTTTCCTGTTTCTCCGGCAGCGAAACTTTCTGCCCGGCCAGCACTTCCATCTCTACCTTGTTGGGTACGGTCTGTTCCGCTTTGCCCACGAGTTTGTGCGGGCAACACCAAGACTGCTGGGTCCGTTCTCCGGCTATCATTTTGCCGCCATGGCCGTCGCGTCTTTTGGCGTGATCTGTTTTGTGCGACGGCAGAGCGCTTCGCCGGTCATGACCGGAAAGAATATCGAACGGCCTGAGGGCAGGCCGTCTCCGAATCTCGCGTAACCGTTTGCCTCATCGACACCAGCAGCGACGACGGCAGGCTTTTCCGGAGCTTAGCCACGGCGATCTCGTTCACGTCGTCGGCACACCCATCGCCTTCGCTGCTGAAATCGATCGGGTGCCGGCCAACATCGATCACTTCTGGATCACACTCGGCACCGGCACCGGCGAACCAATCCGCATCGCGCTCAGCACACACTCGAGGCAAAACGCCGCAGGCGGTTTCGATTCCTGGATGCGCGTGGGAATCGTTCCCTCGACCTGGCAGACATTGCCGGTCGCCGGTTTAATTAAATCAACCGGCTTGGACTATAACGCGCTCGAAAACTTTTCGCCCGTCACCTACATCGATTACGAACGTCCGGCGCTTGAACTTCTCCTGACCGCGAAGACTCGCGACGCCATCCTCATCGAAGCCTGGGGCGAACTCTACGTGCGCACTCACCTCGGCATCCACCAAGTCCACAGCATGCGCGCCAGTTGCAGCGTCCCCCGCGATCTCCACGGCCGCGACGGCGCCATCCGCTTTTATTACGCCGACGCGCGCGCCGAACTTCTTCTCTTCAAATACTGCGGCCAACCCTGAGTTCTAAATGCCAGGGAGGGGACTCGAACCCCTAAGGATTGCTCCACCAGATCCTAAGTCTGGCGCGTCTGCCAATTTCGCCACCCTGGCTCAGCCATTCTACGAGGTAACATGCTCCACGATTCAAAGATTTCGCGTTCCTGTGTGCCAGAGACTTAATGTGCAAGTAGACGAACCGCAAGGAGCACGACCGGCCAACCAATCGACGCTGGCCTGCATCCCGTTGCAGCGATGTGGAGATTCCGGTCATCGGTGGGAGTTTATTCCTGCACGAGATTCTCGCAATCGTAGAGGGCCGGGCCTCTACACCTGAAGACTACAGAACTGAAGAGCCCTTTTTTAAGTATCACGCGCAGGGCTCGGAAGCGGACACTCTTATCCTTCGAGGAAGAACTACGGTGTCGCGCTCGCGGCGAGCAATGGCAGAGATTTTCGAGCCACGTAACAGGCGGTTCGGGTTGCAAAAAAGACGGCCGAACTCTTTTAAGTCCGGCCGCCAAACCTAACAAACCACAGGATTACTAATGGAAGTTGTCTTCCAACGGGTCTCCAACGGGAGACCCTGTGCAACCAATGTTTGTCGGTGTTATCATGGCCGATAACCTTTCGGTCGGTTAGGACGTAAAAGCGACGTTTTAAGACTGCCATGTGCTTCCTGCCAAAGCAAAAGGCGAGTGGCATCGCTGCCACTCGCCTCATAGCCTGGTAGACGGGAAAACCTCGCCGTCGCAGCCTAACGACTAGAACTTCTTGGTTAGACTCACGTACCAGTATCGGTTACGGATCGTGTAGAGCGACGTATCGTAGTTGTCGTTAAACGCCCCGAGGACCGATGGCGGGTAACGATCGAAGACGTCGTTCACGCCCACCGTGAGACGGGTGCCCCACAGCATCCGCTGCCAGATCGAGGCGGTGACGGCTTCGGTCACCGCCGGCGTGTTCTTGCTGTCCTTGGATTCTTTCACATACGGAGCGGGTTCCGTGGGCGGCTTGACGAACTCGTAGCTCAACTGCATGTCGAGGGTGATATAGCTCGGCACATTGCGCGGCACATCGCCGTAAAGCCGGTGGAAGTCGGTGTTCACGTTTGCGCCGGCGAAGAACTTATCATCGCGGAAGTCGCCGATGTAGTTACCCGTCATGACGAAATCAAAGTGTTTCCACTCCCATTCCCCGCGGAGGAATCCCTTATTCCACGGAATCGCGCCGGGAGCCAACGGCTCGGTACTGTTGTTATAGTTGCCCAGGAAGCTGATGAAGGGCGCGCCCTGAAACGGCTGCGATTTCCAGGTAAAGAAGTGGTTCCAGCCACCCGAGAAGGTGAACTTACCCCAGCGTTCGGTCGGAATCTCGTAGACCACCGTGAGATCCATGCCAGTGACATGGCGCTTACCAGCGTTAGATGATTGGGCGTCCACGCAATCCAGCGTGCCATCCGGATTGCGGGTAATACCTTGAGCGGGGCCGCCCGCTCCCGGGAGACCGAGGCCGCAACCATCCGGATCGACGACGCCGTTGGTCAAGAAGGCCTGCGCGGCCGAAGGAGGATTCAATATTAAGGACGTGGTGAAGAGTTGATAGACGTCCAATGTCATTGTGAATCCAGGCAAAAACTTCGGCGTCCAGACGATACCGCCTGAGTAAGCATCGGTCAGTTCCGGTGCGAGGTTCGCATTGCCCGCTTGAAAGACGCCATCCGGCGGCTGGAGCGTGCTGCCTACAAAAGGATCGAACAGAACCGGGGCGTTCTCGGCCGTCGGGGCAAACTCTTCGGCCGCGCTCGGGGCGCGATACGATTGGCCCCAGCTAGCCCGCAAGGTCACGTCGGGAATCGGCTGATAACGCAGTGAAACGCGCGGCGAACCCTTGAAGTTCTCATTCGGATTCTCGTTCACGAAGGTCGACTGCAGTTGGGAGGGCGAGCCGGCTACGATCAACAGGTTGGTATTCGTGAATTCTTCACGACGCCAGGCGATGTCGAGGTCGAGGGAGCGAACCCACGGCACGTTCATAGAGGAAGTGATGATTGGAACACCTAATTCGAAGAAAAAGGAGTCGACTTCCTGGCGGAATTTCACCGGCGGCACCTCGCCAAAGCCCAACTGGTCGTTGGAGGCCTGCACTGGATCCGGAACCGCCTTCTGGTTGCTTTCGCGATGCTCGTAACCACCGGCGAGATCGATACCGCCATTCCACAGTTTAGGGAAGAGGTGGGCATTGAACTTGGCGTCATAGAGCTGGTCGCGCTCGTAGAAGAACGAGTGACCGACATACGATGCGCCGCCGTTCGTCCAGTCCTGAGCGATGATGTTGTTGTTAAACGCCGCGGTGCCGATCGGAACGCCTGTCTGGAACTCAGCTCCAGACGAGTTCGTGTTGTTATAGATCGGTGCGGTGCCCGAAACCGACGCGAATTGGCCGATGAACGGGTTAAACTGGTTGGCTTCCGTCAAAATATCGATGAACGAACTGCGAAGGTCGCCGCTGTCGATTTCCTGCAAATCGAGTCGCTCATACACAAACCCCGCATCGTAGCCGAAGCGGCTGATGAAGGCGTTGTCCGCGATGTTGAAATCGCCGTTAATTCCGGCGACATAGCGGTAGTAATCCTTGTCAAAGAACGAGCGGCGATTTTTCTCCTCCTGCTGGGAACGATAGCGCACCGAATTCAGGTTGTTGCCGAACGGGTTGAAGTCGCTCACCCGGGCTGAGGCGATGTCAACGAGGAACGGCGCACCAGCCAGCCCGTTGTCTTGCTTTTCCTTGGTATACATGACGTCGCCATAAAACTGGAGCCCGTCGCCGAAGATCTTGTAACGGCCGGTGACAAAGTACATCGCTTTTTCCATCGCCGGAATGGCGGGCGTGAAGGCTCGGAAGTTAAACCGTGAGAAATCCTGCCCCGGCAGGAAGTCTCCCGGCAGTGTGCCGCCCGGCGGGTTTGCGGTTACCAATGGCTCAAACCGGCGATAATCGTCCGGTGTGATCGAGTTATCGGTCAGGTTGAGCAGGACCAACTGGCCGGTGATATTCTGCCCGCCGGCGGTGGGGTGAATCGTTTGGGTCGTAACCGATCCCGCAACTGAGATGCGACCGGCGAAGGTCGGGCTATCCCCGTTGGGACCGCCCCAGCCCTTTCCACTTGGATCATTGGCCGCATCGCCGGTGCCCGACACCTTCGCACGATCGCGCGAAAAGAGGTTCGCACGCGAATAATATTCGCCCTCAGCGGCGATCGAGACTTTTCCGTCCATACCAGTGACACCACCGCGGAGGTAAACCTGGCGGACGTGCGCATCGGTTTCCGTGGTGTTGCCATAAAGGGCGTACAGTTCCGCGCCTTCATACGGTTTTTCACTCGGTCCATTGAGCATGATGAAGTTCACGACACCCGCGACGCCGTCAGAGCCATAAATGGCCGACGCGCCATCTTTCAGCACTTCAGTGCGGGAGATAGCACCGATCGGAAGGGCATTGATGTCGTTGAAATTGAAGGTTCTCCGGCCGTTGATCAGAATCAGGGTATTTGCCGGCCCGATTCCGCGCAGATTGATGAACGCTGCGCCAGTACCGCCGTTGGAATCGTTTTCGGATTGCCCTGCGTTGCCACCTACGAACGACGGGAGCTGTCGCAAACCTTCCGCTGGCGTATTGGCGCCCTGTTTCTTCAGAACTTCCGCCGTATAAACCGTCACCGGAAGGGCCGATTCAGTTTCCGCAGTTGGAATGTAGCTACCGGTCACAACAACGCGTTCCGTTGTCGCTTCCGTCGGGGTATTTGGCGCGGGAGCCACCGCGGGTGACGGGCCTTGCGCGTAGGCGCTGCCCGCGAGGACGAGAGGAATTCCCACTGCAGCTACGAGAGCTGTGCGAAAGGATCCAAACGTGTGTAGTACGTTTCTTATCATTAGTTTCTCCTATGGTTGGTAGTTAAGGATTGCCTTGCTGGCGAAGAGTCATAACGCGATTCGTTCAAAAGTCGTTAGGACTTAGAACCGGCAATTGCGGACCGCGCAGGCATGGACCCTGCCATGCGAAACCGCTTTCGTGACTGGAGCTCGAAGGGTAACGCTCGCGCGGCTTTGATCCAGAAGAAGGCACCCCGGATGTCTCCCATCTCTTGTTTGGCCTGAGAAATGGGGTCGGAACCCTTGCTGAGCATCGCGGCCAGAGCGTCGCGCGCAAATAGCAAACTCAATCAAGTCCGAACTTCAGAGCCTTCGTGTCCCGCGTAACCTTACCGACGTGCCGGTGCCCTCGCCTTTATGTCGTCCGACCGGTTTTAACGCGCCGGCTCTGGCCTTTGATAATCCGCCATGGGATGCCCGTCCGGTGTTTCCTTGCACCACAGCAAAGCGCTGCCTGCGAAAAAGGGCTGGGTTTACACCGAGACGGCGCTCAAAGGCGCGGCGGAAGGAATCGGAATCCCTGAAACCAACTGCGGCGGCCACACCGTCCACGCTTCCGCGAGTGAGGAGTAACTGTCGTTGCGCCTCGTCAATTCTAAGCGTTTCCACAAAATTTGCCGGAGTGGCGTGGAACGCACGCTTAAAAAGGCGGCTGAAATGGCGCGGACACAAACAGGCTCTTTCCGCCAACACCTCAACGGAGAGATCATGGTTCAAATGGGCGGCAATCCAGGCGGGTAGTTCGGCGAGGCGGTCGTCCGGTCCGCACTCGAATTGGAAAAAATCGAGCGTGCTTGCATGATCTCCGAGGGGCCTGAGCCGCACACAGAGCTCCCGTGCAACCGAGAGCGCGGCACGCGAGCCATAATCTTCGCCGATAAGAGCGAGCGCCAGCTCTGTCGAGGCCGTTCCTCCACCACAGGTATAGAATGGCCCGTCCTTCAAGAAAGATGCAGCGCGGTCGACGCGAATTTTAGGAAACCGGCGCGCCACATCTTGCGCAAATCTCCAGTGGGTCGCGACCTTGCGCCCATCGAGTAACCCGCTCTGAGCAAGAGCGTAAATGCCGCTGCCGATCGAAATCACTCGATTTATTTCTCCAGCGCGCGCCTGCAGCCATTCGCCTACTTTCCGATGAATTGGACCATCAGGCATGCCGAGGCCGCCGGGAACTAAAATCGTATCGATTTTACTGGCGTTGGCGAGCGTCTCGCGAGCGGAGACTGCCAGGTTCGATCCGGAGACGAAGGTCTTGCCATCGACACCAATTATCCGGACGTCATAGCAGGGGCGCGCCTTATCCGTATCGATGTCAGTCCGGGCAATAGAAAACGCTTCGAGCGGCCCGGTGAAGTCAACAGCCGTTACACCTTCAAAGCCGAGAATGCCAACGGACTTGGTAGTGTTATGGCACGTGCCCACATCCGCCAATGCAATATCGCCGGCGGAAAGGGCTCAAAAAAAGAAAGCCGCGTTCTCGGGGTCATCCTTGCGACGCCACCATAATCGCTCTGTGCAAGGATCCCTCCCCAGAGTCCGTCCGCAGCGCCGATTGGGGCTCCCGCGTTGCGACTGAGGTCTCCAGGCAACTACCGGCCTTGACGCCAAACCGCCGCTCGAAGGCGCGTCGAAATGCTCCCGAATTCTTCAGGCCAACCGATGCGCCCACGCTTTGAATGGTTTTGCCTCGGGTGGAGAGACGGCGACGGGCCTCATTTAGGCGGAGGTTCTGGACGAAATCGGCAGGAGAGCTTCCAAACACGGATTTAAAGGATCGCGTGAAATGACTGGGACACATGCACGCTCGCCGGGCAAGGGTTTCGACCGATAAATCTGAGTTCAAATTTCTGATCATCCACGCGACCAAGTCTCCAAATCGATGGGCTGGGCGCCCCTCGAATTCGCGCAGGACAATAGCGCTGTCGTCGGCATCGCTTCGCGCCAGGTACATCACCAACTCGCCATGGACGGATCGCGCGACATGAGGGCCATAGTCCGCTTCTACTAGCGCGAGGGCGAGATCGACACTGGCAGAGAGGCCCGTTGACGTGTAGAACGGACCGTCTTTTGCCAGGCGCACCTTGTGATTCACCCTCAGCCGGGGAAACCGTCGCGCGACATCTCGAGCGAAACGCCAATGAGTGGCGACTTCACGGTGGTCGAGCAGGCCGGTGGGTGCCAAGCCGTAAATCCCCGTGCAAATGGAGGCAACTCGACGGGTTCGATTAATGCGCTTCAAAATCCAGTTCGAGATCTCGGCTGCCGTAACCGGGTCCCGAAGACCACTCCCGCCAGGAATAATGATCGTGTCGAGTAATGGAGCAGTATGAATCGTTTCCTCCGGCTTGAAAACAACGCCCGATTCGGAACGGAATGAACGAGACGTTAGTCCGACAATGAATACTTTGTAACACGCAATGTGGCTGCCGTAGCCATTGTCGAGAGTAGTTGCGGCAAAAACATCCGCGGCCCCGGTGAGATGCAGCGCGGTAACCCCGTTGAACCCGACAAGACCAATCCGTTTCGGTTCCATACTTGTTGGCCCAAGACGATGTCTTATTCTATCGGGATAACTAGGACAATAAGGCGGCAGTTCGGGCTATAAACAGCGGCGAAGCTCATGGCCCCGCGTTGCATCCTTGCCAACCGGAACTCAATTAGGTAAGTTCGTTGCCCATGCGGCTAGGCCTCTAACGGGCGTATACCCGGATTGTATTCCCTGGGACTGTCAGTTTCATGTGACAATAGGAAATGGGAATGTTTCGTTATGGCTGAAAGGGTAGCGCCTTCAAACGACGATTCCGCGTTGCCCAGGATCGGTCCGCAGTCTCTGGCGCAGATGCTGCCAGAAACCTACGAAGAACTGCGGCGGTTAGCGGCGAATTACCTTCGCGGCGAACGTTCAGAGCACACGCTTCGACGGACCGCCTTGGTCCACGAAGCCTATCTCCGCCTGGCAAGCCTGCGCGAACCGGCGTGGCAGAACAGAGCGCATTTTCTCGGGATCTTCGCGCGCATCATGCGCGAGACGTTAATCAACTATGCCAATGCTCGTACGCGGCAAAAGCGCGGCGGTAGCGACCCGCTCGAACTAGCGCTCGAGTTCTACGACCGGCGAAATATTGACGTTACCGCCGTCGATACCGCTTTGAAAGAGCTCGAAGCGCTCTCGCCACGGCAGGGACAAATCGTAGAGTTGCGCTTTTTTGCCGGCCTAACTGTAGCGGAGATCGCGTCCGTCATGGAAATTTCGCCGGCCACTGTAAAACGCGAGTGGGCACTCGCCAAGATTTGGCTTCGCCGTGAATTAACAAATGGGCCTTGACGGGCGGTTATGAACGGAGTCTACATGATTCCGGTTCTGATTCGCAAAGGTATGATCGATTCGCTTCGATGGGAGCAGTTAAAGTCTATTCTGGCTACTGCCCTGCAGCAGAATTCGGCCGCGGCTAGGATTGCCATCGTTGAACAATCTTGCGCGCACGATGCCGATTTGTTGCGCGAAGCAGAGTCACTCTTAGCCGAAGCTGAAAATCTTCTCAAGGAGGCCAACGACGATTTGGAGGCATGCGCTGATCAAGCCGGCGCTGTCATTCCGCGGGAGAGCATGGCCGAGATCGGAAAGAGAGTTGGCGCCTACATTATCATCTCTGAGATTGGCCGGGGAGGAATGGGGACCGTCTACCTCGCTGCTCGCGCGGATGGATATTTCCAAAAGCAGGTAGCGATCAAACTCTTGAGTCGCGGGCCCGATCTGGGAGAGTTGAATCGTCGCTTTCGATCGGAACGCGAGGTTCTGGCCCGGCTCGAACACCCTAATATCGCCCGACTGCTCGACGCTGGCACGACGGATGACGGTATTCCCTATATTGTAATGGAGTATGTCGACGGAACGCCGATCACACGCTTCGCCGAAGACAACCGCTTATCGACCACCGCGCGCCTTGAACTATTCCTAAAGATTTGTGCGGCGGTTGAAATAGCACATCGCCATTCCGTCGTTCACCGCGATCTGAAACCAAACAATATCCTCGTCACCCGAGAGGGAGAAGCCAAGCTGCTGGATTTTGGAATAGCCAAGCTAATCGATGATGATGCCAATCCCCTGGAACTAACCGCGTTTGGACGGGAGCGGCTCACGCCGATTTCAGCAGCGCCAGAACAGGCCCAGGGAGAATTGGTCACAAAATCAACCGACATCTATTCGTTAGGCGTGCTGCTTTATGAACTGTTGACTGGATTTACACCTCACACTTTTCAAAGCCCGAATCCATCGCAGGCGGAATTAATCCAGGTTGTCTGCCAGCAAGAAACGGCCTTGCCGAGCTCCCGTGTGACCGAGCCACGCACCAAACGCCTCCTTCGCGGCAACCTCGATGCAATACTGCTTCGTGCGCTCCAAAAAGATCCCAGGAAGCGTTATCCATCGGTAGCAGAATTTGCCGACGACATTCGGCGCCACCTGGCAGGAGATTTTGTCTTCGCCCGGTCAAGCGCCACTTCGCGCATCGCCTGGAAAACACTGCGCAATCGCTGGGCGCGGCTCTGTCTTTTCGGAATAGCTCTCGGACTACTTTGTTGGGGAGCCGTATCTTGGAGTCACAAAATACGACGGTTGGATACGCTTTCGAAGCAGACATCCGTTCAGAACATTGCCCGCCCCGAAGCGAACCCTGAGAAAAGCATCGCCGTTCTCCCCTTTGTTAATATCAACTCTGAGGAAAGCGATGGCTATTTCCTGGATGGAGTCCAGGACAACCTTATCACTGATCTGGGTAAGGTTGCCGATCTTAAGGTGATTGGTCGTTCCAGCGTCTCCGGATATCGCGGCGCGGACAAGGACCTGCGCGAAATTGCGCATGCTCTCGGTGTGTCCTATGTGTTGGAAGGAAGTGCGCAGAGGTCAGGGAGTCGCATTCGCCTGAACGCGCGGCTTATTGATGTCCGCACGAGCGCACAGGTTTGGGCCCAGAGCTATGATCGCGCCGAGGGCGATTTGTTTGTCCTGGAAGGTGAGCTCGCCCAGGAAATCGCGGCCAAGCTTAAGGCTGTCCTTTCTCCCAGCGAAAAGGCTGCCATCGAGAACCGCCCTACTCAGGATATGGAGGCCTACGACCTTTACCTTCAAGCCCGGGAGGCCTTTTTCCAATATGACGGCGTTAAAACCATCGAACTACTCGAAGCCGCCGTGGGCCGGGATCCCGGCTTTGTTCTGGCTTACTGTCTGTTGACGGAGGCGCATCTTTACAACTATCGGTTCATGGAAAGCCCGTATTCACTCTCTGCAGCCGAAAAGGCGGCCGACACCGCAACCAGGCTAGCGCCCGATCTCTCAGAATCTCAGCTGGCACACGCGCAATATTACTACTACGGAGTTCGAGACTTTGAGCGGGCGCAACGGGAATTGGAAAGCATGCCCTTTCCCAGCGATCGAGCGAGATTTTTTGATCTGGCCGCCCTCACCGAGCGCCGGCTTGGGCGTTGGAAGGATTCGATTCGAGACGCGGAGAAGGCCGTTGAACTCGATCCGCACAATCCTTTCGTTACTAACGAGCTGCTGGAAAGCTATATTCAGGTCCGGAGGTTTGCAGACGCCGTGCAATTCGCGGACCGCGCCATGACAAGACTTCCGCCCAAAAGCGATAGTCTTTGGTACTACAAAGCTGAAAGTCTTATAGGGGAGGGCAAGCTAGAGGAGGCGCGCGCTGTTCTCGATCTGCGGCCGATCAAAACGGTGTCCGGCGAATGGACAGCAATGCAATGCGCGATTTTCGCGAAAGATTTTGGAAAGGCTGCCGAAATACTACCGCGCCTGCCTGTAACCGGACAAAGGCATCTTTCCGAAGGCACGATAGCCCACGCCCAGGGTGATGAGGTCCGGGCGAGATCATCGTTCCAGGATGCCCGGAGTTTTTTTGAGAAACAACTCGTCGACCATCCTAATGATCCCGCCATGCTGCACGGCTTGAGTGTTTCCGATGCCGAACTGGGCCGGAAAGATGATGCCTTACGCGAGGCGAAATTGGTTGCCGCACTCGTTCCCATATCACGCGATGCGATAGATGGCGTGATGTGGGCCACTGAATTCGCCCAGGTTTGCGCACGCGTTGGAGAAAGCGACGCCGCCCTGCAGCAGTTAGCTATGCTCGTCAAACTTCCTGGCGGACCGAACTACGGCCAGTTACGCTTCGACCCCGCCTGGGAAAACATTAGGGCTATGCCGAGATTTCAGGAAATCATTGCGGAAGCGGCCATACCCTTGGAATACAAGTAAGCCACTTTTCGCCAAATGGTTTGCATCAAATAGATCGCGGGCTCCGGAAAATCGGCCGGCCTTGTACGTTTGAGGTCTCAAAAGGCCGTTTTTAGGTCCTCGGCAACGCCGCGGTCTTGCGGCTACAATTGCTCTCGTCTCAGTCTACTCAAACATGAAAAGCATGAATCAGAAAACCTTAGCGGGAGTATTCGCCGTCGTTATTCTTGGGTCTATTCTCCCGGGCCAGAGCAAGGATGGAACGACAGCACCCGCGTTGCCCGACAATCTTGTCGAGGTCCGACGGGCGATTGACGCGGGAAACCGGCAATGGAGTGACGGTTGGGCGAAGGCGGACCCGGCGATGGTTGCTGCCATCTTTGCAGACGATGGCGTTCAGTTGGCGGGAAGCGGAAAGATCATCAAAGGACGGGCGCAAATCGAGGAACGGCAAAAAACGGCAATGCAGGGGGCCGATCCGGGCGTCAAAGTGACGGTGACCACCTTGAACGTGTGGTTAGACGGGGATACGGCATACGAGACAGGTATGTATAAGTATGAGTATACAGAGAAGGGTAAGCCGGGTGTGGACGAAGGACAATTTGTCACGATTTGGAAGCGCCAAAAGGATGGTTCCTGGAAGCTGTCTATGGACATGGGGTTGCCGCATACTTAAATGCTCCTTAAATTGATATTGAAGCCGGTTGATCGGCGTCGACTCTACAGGAAATGCCAACTGCCGAGCGGGCTTTCATTTAGGCGTGCCCATGAGCACATCGGGACAGGCCGCTATCGCACCAGACTCTAAGCATCGGAACGCGCTTCCATTTTTGACGCCCCGTTTTGCCGCAAGCGTCCGTCAAGTTGCAGTCGGTTATGGTCGTTTTTTTGCCGGCAATCGAAAACCAGGCCGCCCTTATCTCCCACCGACGAAGACTGTGGGCGCTGCCACTCCCTGGTTTTGGCGATCCTGAATATCCTTGATGCTGTAATTCGTCACTATCATTGCCTGCTTGGCTTCCGCCGAACCGGCTTCAACCCAATGCCCTGGCAGGTTGCTGCCGAGTTGTTTCGGAAGCCAAACCAGCTTCTTACCATTTTTCATGGTCGTTTTCTGATCCGTCCCGGCTACGATGAAATCTTGATTCGCGAACCATGTGCCGATGGCGTGATCCGGTCGGGAGATGCGCCGAACCCGTGCCAGAAATCATCCGGCAAGTGGGTCCTCGCGGCGACGATTCTGGGTTCGAGCCTGGCGTTCATCGACGGCACCGTCGTGAATGTCGCGTTGCCCGCGCTCCAAAAGGATTTGCAGGCCACTGTCATCGGCGTGCAGTGGGTCATTGAAGCGTATTCGCTCCTGCTCGCCGCGCTTCTCCTGGTGGGCGGTTCGTTGGGAGATCGTTACGGGCGGCGCAGAATATTCGTGATCGGCGTGGTGATTTTCGCGGCGGCGTCCGCCGCGTGCGGGTTCGCGGGCGGGATCGGAACCTTGATTGCGGCCCGGGCGCTCCAGGGAATCGGTGCGGCGTTGCTGGTTCCAGGGAGTCTCGCCATCATCAGCAATTCCTTCGCCGAAGACGAACGCGGCCGGGCGATCGGAACGTGGTCCAGCTTCAGCGCGATCACGGCTGCTATCGGGCCGGTCCTGGGAGGGTGGCTGGTGGAAACCGTTTCCTGGCGAGCGGTTTTCTTCATAAACATCCCGGTCGCAATTCTCGTCATTTTCATTTCGTTCCGGCATGTCCCGGAAAGTTCGAACCCCGCCAGGGGTCGACTCGACTCGTTAGGCGCGATCCTCGCCACTCTCGGCCTGGGTGCGCTCGTTTATGGTCTGATCGAATCGTCTTCGCGCGGGTTCGCGCATCCGGGAGTTCGCGCGGCCCTCATCAGCTCCATTGTTCTCCTCGCGCTCTTTCTCGTTCTCGAAGCGCGCAGCAAAAATCCCATGCTGCCGCTCGCGCTTTTTCGCTCGCGCAATTTCACCGGCGCGAACCTGCTGACTTTTTTCCTCTACGCCGCGCTGGGCGGGACGCTGTTTTTCCTGCCCCTCAATTTGATCCAGGTGCAGCGTTACAGTCCCACCGCGGCCGGCGCGGCCTTGCTGCCCTTCATCCTCATCATGTTCCTGCTCTCGCGCTGGGCGGGTGCGCTCGTGCAAAAGTATGGCGCGCGCATTCCGCTGGTCATCGGCCCTGCTATTGCGGCTGCCGGCTTTGCTCTCTTCGCGCTGCCCGGAATTGGCGGCACCTATTGGACCACATTCTTTCCCGCCGTCGTCGTTCTCGGGTTCGGCATGGCCGTGAGCGTCGCGCCGTTGACGACCACCGTCATGAATTCCGTCACGGGCAACCGGGCCGGAGTGGCTTCCGGAGTGAACAACGCCATCTCGAGAGCCGCCGGTCTGCTCGCGATTGCCGTCCTGGGCATCGCCATCTTTTCTGTTTTCGATCGGTCGCTTACTCGGCGCCTGGAAAACGTCAATGTCACCTCTTCGCTCCGGCAATCTCTCGACGCGCAACGCACTCGCCTCGCCGGAATCGATCTTCCGGAATCGTTCCCGGCGCGCGAACGTACGCTCATGAGGAACGCCGTCGATCTCGCGTTCGTCGATGGTTTTCGTTGCATAACGCTCGCAGGTGCCGCGCTGGCTTTCGGCAGCGCCGTCGCAGCCCTGCTCCTGATTCGTAGCGATCCACAACCGGCGCAGCGTTGAACCGACGCGTTACTACAAACTTCTCGTTTCCGTTTGTCAGTCTGCCGCCTCCAGTTATCGTCCGCGCGATGGAATTTATTGCACGGATTTCGTTTTTGCTGCTCCTGTCAGCGCTTTCGGCCCTGGCTGGAAACAGCGTCGTGAACTTGTCGCACTACGATTTGATGCGAGTCGATTTCGAAGGGATGAAGCGCGAAGGCGTTGTCGGCGTCATTCATGAAGCGACTTATCCGCGGTTCGATCGCGACAGCTATTACGGCACTCGGCAAACCGCCGCCACCCGCGCCGGCTTGCTCTGGGGCGCTTACCATTTCGGCGACGCCACCGATCCCATTCGCCAGGCCGAGCATTTTCTCGGCGCCGTGCAAGGGAACTGGCGGGGACCTGCCTTGCAACCGAGCGGCGTCCTGCTCGTGCTCGACTTCGAAAAGAACGGGCATTATCCCGGCGGCACGATGCGCGCGGATCAGGCAGCGCGTTTCGTCGAGCGCATCAAACAGCGCACCGGAAAATACCCAGGCGTTTATGGCAGCGAGAACCGGCTCCGCGCCGTCCTGAATGCGCCTGGCGTTAGTCGCGCTGACAAAGCGGTCCTGGGCAATTGCTGGCTCTGGATCGCGAACTATCACTATCAACCCACCGCGACTTCGCCCTGGAGCAACTGGCGCCTTTGGCAATACACCGGCGACGGCAAGTGCGACTTGCGCCCTCGGTCGTCCTATCCCGTTCGAGTCGCCAACGTCGCCCGGGCCGAGCGCAATATTTTCCGCGGCAGCAACGAGTCCCTGGTCGCTTGGTGGCAGGACCACGCCTGGCTGCCAGGAGAATAATTGTAGCGCCGATCAGCGATCGCAGCCGCGGCTACGCCACCATCTCGCCACTAGTGGCGCCGCACTTCCAACACGTGAACCATTTCCAATCGGCCCCGATGTAGGAGTGGGCGCCGCAATTAAAACAGGTCGCTACGAATTGGGTGCCGCGCCCCTCGGCCTCATTGCCTCCCGGCGGCTCGGCCATGCCCATCGCTCCCGCTCCCTCCGGCTTTTCCGGCCCATCCCATTTTCCCCACTTCCGTTCCTCTGCCATATCAAATTCCTTTCTCTCGATCTGCGTTCATTCCATCGTACAGCAACGCCAGTTCAACGAGCGAGATGAATTTCCTTGCGCGCCAGTAACGTTACTCGCCCTCAAAGCGTAAATGTTTCGCCGTCCGCTGACGTAAGACCGACAGGACCTCGGCGATCGTGCTGACGGCGATCTCCGCCGGCGAGTCCGCGCCGATATCCAACCCGAGCGGCGCATAAACTTCCGCCAGCTTTTCGTCCGGAATGCCTCGCCGTCGCAAGTCGTCGAAAACATCGCGGACTTTGCGCTTGCTGCCGATCATACCGACGTAGCCCGCTCCAGTTTGCATGAGCGCGGCCGCCAGAGCTTCCCGGTCGATTTCGTGGTTGCGACTCACGATCACCAGCGCTTCGTCGCGCCGCCATTCACGGGAAGCGATGAATTGGGCCGGAGGGGAATCAGAAATCCGAGCAACCACCCGCGGCAGTTCTGCCAGCAATTCGTCGCGATCGTCAATCACGCTCACGAAGAGACCGCATTCGGCCGCCAGTTTGGCAATGGCGCGCGAACAGTGGCCGGCGCCGATGAGATACAGAGCCTCGCTCGTCAGTTGCGGTTCGATGAACACCGTCACCTCGCCGCCGCAGATCGCACCGAAAGAATCGGCATCGCCTTCGTGAAGCGGATAAGTCTTGAGCAGTGGCTTCTTCTGGCGCATGGCCGTCAAGGCGTCTGCCATGACGAGCGCCTCGAACTTGCCGCCGCCAATCGTCCCGCTGCTCCGGCCATCGGAGTAAACGAACATTTTCGACCCCGCCGCGCGCGGGACCGAGCCGGTCGTCGCAGCGATCGTCGCTACCGCGAACGGCGTGCGCTCCTTGCTTCGTTCATCAATCATCACGCGCTACAGTCGCGGTAATGTCGCCGTGCGGTTCGTCGGTCGGAACGAAGACCTCGTTCTTATTCTCCAGGCCGAACGGCGCGAGGTTGATGAGGAGGCAATGCTTGTTCGGCATCGCCAGGTCCAGCTGCGAAATCTCGCCACACGCCGCGAGCGCCGCTTCGCCCATCTGGAACAAAGTGGTTTGGGCAGACGGACTGTAGCTGTTCGCGAATACTCTTAGCATCGCGTTTAGAATTCCTTCGTTGGCGC
This sequence comes from Verrucomicrobiota bacterium, assembly GCA_041167505.1. Classification (GTDB taxonomy): domain Bacteria; phylum Verrucomicrobiota; class Verrucomicrobiia; order Chthoniobacterales; family UBA10450; genus AV80. The sequence continues at coordinate 45,740 of JBEEHR010000013.1, read as the reverse complement.
GAGAGTAATGATCCGGCTGCTCTTTAAACGTCCAGGTCGCACTGAAAGAGGTCGCCAAAATCCGGTCGGCCGTTTCGGGCAGGGTGGTGAATTCATCCTTCGGGTAATTCTCGAACCCGGAGCCGGTCGACTTCAGGATGACCAGGTTGCGAATTCCCGAGCGGACCGTTTTCGCGTTCTCGCTGCAGTTTACGCTCGTGAACATTCGGGCGTCACTTCCCGCCGCGAACGAATGCGGATGCGGCTCACCGTTTACCGCCAAGCGTTTCCAGGGACGCTCCAGGATTTGGATTTCCGCTTCGTGCACCTGCTCGTAACGCGTCAGAAAATGCTCGGCGAGGACGAGCCCGAACCGCTCGATTTCCTCCCCGAGATGCTGCTTCGCGAAAACGTTGATCGTGTTCTTAATCGTGTCCGTCGCCACTACCTTGCTGTTGTCGCCGCTCGTGTAGGAGGAGGCGAAATCTCCCTTCAGATAGGCCGCGACCTCGAGGTCCTTGAGCGTGTGCACAGGTCCATCCCGAAGGATCTTCAACACCCGCACCTCCGCCTTGCCGTAACGATGACCGGTCAGTTTCGCCATTGCGCCTCACGGTTAATTCATTTAGTGCGATAACGCGATGCCAAAGCTCGCGGAATTGAACGCGCTCGATCGCGCGGAATTCACCCGGATCGTCGGGCCGGTTTTCGAACATTCGCCCTGGATCGCGGCGCGCACCGCAGCCCAGCGTCCCTTCGCCTCGCGCGAGTCTCTCCATGCCGCTCTCATCGCGACCGTGGCTAAAGCGAGCGACGAGGAAAAATTATCTCTTATCCGCGCCCATCCGGATTTGATCGGCGACGCGCATCTCACGGCGGCGTCGCAGGCGGAACAAGCCGGCGCCGGACTCTTTGACGCCACTGCCGAGGAGGCCACGCGGTTTCGCGAATACAACCGGCAATATCGGGAACGCTTCGGATTTCCCTTCGTCATCTGCGCGCGATTGAATAAGAAGGAAGCGATCGCGCAGGCGTTTCCCGTTCGCCTGCGGAATTCACGCCAAGAGGAAATGGAAACCGCCCTGCAGGAAGTCTCAAAAATCGCCGAGCTGCGACTGGAGGATCTCATTAGTGAATGATTGTCCCCTCAAGAATGTCATCCTGATCCCGCAAAGCGGAGAAGGATCTCTGACTATTTCCCCGGGCACCAGGCAACGGAAATGTTCAGAGATGTTTCGCTTTGCTCAACATGACAAAGGAAGAGAGGAACGCATTGCCTGATTCATCGCTCACCACCCACGTCCTCGACACCATGCGCGGCATTCCTGCCACGGGCATGAAGATCGAGCTCTGGTCGCTCGACCAATCGAAACTGCTCAAAACCGTCGACACGAACGCCGACGGCCGAAGCGACGCACCGCTGCTGGCAGCCGGCGAAATGAAAACCGGAAACTACGAGCTGATTTTTTTCGTCGGCGATTATTTCGGCGAGCGGCGCTTTCTCGACCGAGTACCCGTCCGGTTCGTAATCTCGGATGCCGCGGCGAAGTATCACGTTCCGCTGCTCGTCTCGCCTTGGGCGTACAGCACGTATCGCGGCAGCTGAATGAGCGCGGAAGCCTCAGTTGTGCCCCCACCGCCCGGCCTCGTCGACCTGGCTGCCGAGCGCGTTGGCGGTAAAGCTGTTATCGCCAACGACGAGTTCTTCGCGGAGAAGGAAAATCTGTTGAAACCCGGCCGCGGAGTCTTCATCGCCGACAAGTACACCGACCGCGGCAAATGGATGGATGGATGGGAAACGCGCCGGCGCCGCACTCCCGGCCACGACTGGTGTGTCGTTCAACTGGGACTGCGCGGCATCATCAAACAGGTCGATATCGATACGAACCATTTCCTGGGGAACCATCCGCCGTTCGCGTCACTCGACGCCGTTTGCCTAACGAATGGTTTTCCGAACGAAGCAGGCGCAATCGAAGCGCTTCCCTGGGCGCCAGTCCTTTCGCAATCTCCCTTGGAACCGGGATCACAAAACCTGTTTGCGATCACGAGCGAGCAGACCTGGACCCATGTGCGCCTGAATATCATCCCAGACGGTGGCGTCGCCCGCCTGCGCATCTACGGCACCGTCGTTCCCGACTGGAGTAAGTTAAAACCCGGCGAACTCGTCGATCTCGCCGCGGTCGAGAACGGCGGAGTGCCCCTCGCCTGCAGCGACATGTTTTTCAGTTCGATGAACAATCTCATCATGCCCGGCCGCTCCGAGAACATGGGCGACGGCTGGGAAACGAAACGCCGGCGCGGTCCCGGATACGATTGGCTCATCCTGAAGCTCGGGTTGCCGGGTGCGATCCGAAAAATCGAAGTCGACACCAACCACTTCAAGGGAAACTACCCCGATACCTGCTCGATCGAAGGCTGCACCGCACCGGACGCTTCAACCGATGAACTGAGTCGTCCCGAGACGCGCTGGGCCGAGATCCTGCCGATGACGAAATTACAGTCGCACACCCGCCATTTCTTCGACAAGGAACTTTCCCCCATCGAGAACTGCACCCACCTCCGGTTGAACATTTATCCCGATGGCGGCGTCAGCCGGTTGCGCGTGTGGGGAACTCTGCCGTGATCCTTCGAAAATTGTCATCCTGAGCGAATGCGAAGAGCCTGTCCTGAGTCTTTCGAAGGAATCTCTGACTATTTGTCTTTCGCGGCACGGAGAAATGATCAGAGATCCTTCGCTGCGCTCAGGATGACAGGCCGCTTTGGAGGCAACTCGAACGCATGAGTGATTTTGACTTGCTCGTGCGGTGCGAGCAAGACATCGGCGTTAGTGAAGGAAAGATCGTCGCTCTCGGGCAGGAGCTGTCCGGCTCCGCGAGGTTGGAAATCGACGCGCGCGACATGGCTATTTTTCCCGGCGTCATCGACTCCCACGTTCATTTCAACGAACCGGGTCGCACCGATTGGGAAGGCTTCGCGACCGGTTCACGCGCTGCGGCGGCCGGCGGAACTACGACCGTGTTCGACATGCCGCTCAACTCGAATCCCCCCACGACAAACCGAGAAAACTTCGAGCTAAAGCTTGCTGCGGCCGAAGCGAGCTCGCTCGTCGATTTCGGGCTCTGGGGTGGGCTGGTTCCCGGAAATCTCGATCAGCTCGAAGCCCTACGAGATTGCGGCGTCGTCGGACTGAAGGCCTTCATGTGCAACAGCGGCATTGGCGATTTCGACTCGGTGGACGAGAAAGCGCTGCGTGCCGGAATGAAACGCGCCACAGCGCTCGATCTTCTCGTCGCTGTCCACGCCGAATCAGAAGAAATGACGAGCGCATTGACCGGAGCTGCGCGCGCGGCCGGCAAAAAGGAAGTCCGCGATTATCTCGATTCGCGACCCATTGCTGCCGAGCTCGAAGCGATCCGCGTCGCGATCGATCTTGCCGCGGAAACCGGTTGCCGGTTGCACATCGTTCATGTGACGTGCGGCAGCGGCGTCACGCTGGTCGCCGCCGCACGTTCTCGCGGGATCGATGTCACGTGTGAAACCTGCCCGCACTATCTCGTGCTGGCGGAGCGCGACATGGAACAGCTCGGCGCGGTCGCCAAATGCGCGCCACCTCTTCGCTCGAGTGACGAGCAACGGCAGCTCCGCGAGCGGCTCCACGACATCACCACGGTTGGCTCCGATCATTCGCCGTCACCGCCGGAAATGAAACAGCGCGATAATTTCTTCGACGTCTGGGGAGGCATTTCCGGATGTCAGCATCTCCTGGCGTTGTTGCTCGATGCCAACGTTCCGCAGGACGAGATTGCCCGCCTAACGAGTGGAGACGTTGCTTCGCGATTTCGGGTGCTGGCGAAAGGCACGATCGCTGTCGGCAAGGATGCGGACTTCACGCTCGTTGATCTTAAAGCGCAGGAAGTTGTCGCCGCGGAATCACTCCACTACCGCCTTCAACAGAGCCCCTACGTCGGTCGGACCCTCCAGGGCCGCGTCTGCCGGACATTTTTGCGAGGACAAACGATCTTCAAGGATGGTAAGTTCGCCGCTCGGCCGATGGGCCGACTTGTTCGGCCAGACGGTTGCGGAAAATAGTCAGGATCCTTCTCCCGCTTTGCGGGGATCAGGATGACAGCGGCAGGGGTGAGGGCGGAATACAACTCGCGCCTTTTTCTCTATTTTGTCATCCTGAGCAAGGCGAAGGATCTCTGACCATTTCTGCCCTCGATGCGCGATCACAACTACTACGTCTACATCGTCACGAACAAACATCGCACGACTCTTTACATAGGAATGACAAACGATCTCGGGCGCCGAATCGTCGAGCACAAGAACGGCGAAATAGCAGGATTCACTCAACGCTATCACTTGAATCGCCTTGTTTGGTTCGAATATTTTCGCGATGTGACGACAGCGATCGCGCGGGAGAAAGAACTCAAAGGCTGGCTGCGTTCTAAAAAAATCGCCTTGATCGAGAAGGAGAACCCGAGGTGGTTTGATCTGAGTGCAAACTGGAAACAAGAACCGCGAATCGACGACGGCTGGCCAAGCGTAGAAGAAATGGTCAGAGATTCTTCTCCCGCTTCGCGGGCTCAGAATGACAGCCTTGGAGTGGTGCCATGACAGTTAACAAGCCGACTACCAGCCTTCAACCCGACGAGATCGAGAAGATCAGCGCCGCTTTGAGCGACGCGAACAAGGCGTTCGTGCGCCATTACCCGGGCGAATCGAACCGCCGCCAGGCGGTGCACACCGTCTATGGCGGCGCGCATTTGTTTAAGGCCGATTCGCCGCAAAAACTTGGCGCGGTTGCCTTGCGATCGCTCCAGGAGTACGCACCCGATGCGAAGAGCCTGGCCGACGTTCTCGGAACAGCTGGAGACCAGGCGCTCGCGCAAAAAGTTTATGATCGCGTGGTCGAAAAACTGCGACGCGAACCGATCGAGGATTTTCGACTCGATTTCGAAGACGGCTACGGCAATCGGCCAGATGCCGAAGAAGATGGCCACGCGGCTTCGAGCGCCGCCGAAGTGGCGCGGGGCCTGAAAGAGAATTCGCTTCCGCCCTTCATCGGCATCCGCATCAAACCGCTCAGCGAAGATCTGCGCGTCCGCAGTGTCCGCACCCTCGACATCTTCATCACGGCATTGCTCGGCGAGACCGGCGGGAAGTTGCCTGAGAATTTCGTCATCACCGTGCCCAAGGTCCAGTTGCCGGAGCAGGTCGCCGCAGCAGCCCGGTTTTTCGAGATTCTCGAGCAGCGAAACGGTTTGCCGGCAGGCGCGCTCAAGATCGAGCCGATGATCGAAACGCCACAGGCCATCATCAATCAACGCGGCGAGATCGCCCTCGGCTCGCTTGTCGACGCGGCGAATGGCCGCTGCCGCAGCGTCCACTTCGGCGTCTACGACTACACCGCTTCCGCCGGGATCACGGCCGCGTATCAAACGATGGGTCACCCCTCCTGCGATTTCGCGCGGCAAGTGATGCTGGTTTCGCTTGCGGGCACCGGCATTCATCTTTCCGACGGCGCGACGAACATCCTGCCGGCCGGGCCGCACCGGCCGAGCGAAGGCAAACCGTTAACCCCGGAGCAGCTCCGGCAAAATCGCGAAAGCGTTCACGGCGCGTGGCGGCTCGGGTTCGACGACAACATGCATTCGCTGCGCACCGGTTTTTATCAGGGCTGGGACCTGCACCCCGCGCAATTCGTTACTCGTTACGCCGCGGTCTATTCATTCTTCCTCGATGGCCTGACGAGCGCTTCCGGTCGCTTGAAAACTTTTGTCGAGAAAGCCGCACTAGCCTCCCTCTTCGGCGACGTCTTCGATGACGCCGCCACCGGGCAGGGCCTGCTCAACTTTTTCCTGCGCGGCATCGCCTGCGGCGCGATCACCGAAGAAGAGGCGCTCGCCACCGGTCTCTCGCTTGATGAATTGCGTTCCCGTTCCTTCCTGAAAATTCTCCAAGGCCGGCGCGGCTCATGAGTGCCCTTTCTATTCGCGTTGTCATCCTGAGCCGCGAAGACGGCGAAGGACCTCTGACTATTTCTGCGCGCTTGGAAGACGGAAATGGTCAGAGATGTTTCGCTCCGCTCAACATGACAGTTTAGGAGGGCCCGCTCTCAAAAAATTGTGAAGAACGTCCACGAATGAGTAGCGCGATTGAGTTTCGACTGAACGGCCAGGCCGTCCACGTCGATTCGGTTTCGCCCAACATCACTTTGCTGGAATGGCTGCGCGCCTCTGGTCTAACGGGATCGAAGGAAGGTTGCGCGGAAGGCGATTGCGGCGCGTGCTCGGTCGCGATCGCCGATCGCGATTCACGCGGCAAACGCTGTTACCGCGCCATCAACAGTTGTCTCGTCCCACTGCCGCTCATGGCTGGCCGCGACATCATTTCGGTCGAAGGCGTCGCGTGCCCCACGATGCATCCAGTCCAAAAAGCGATGGTGGAAAACTTTGGATCGCAATGCGGCTACTGCACGCCCGGCTTCATCATGTCGCTCTTCGAGAGTTACTACCGCAAGGACATGAAGACGGCCGCGCAGCTCGACGAACAACTCTGCGGGAACCTGTGTCGTTGCACCGGCTACCGGCCGATCCGTGATGCGGCCGCCGACGCAATCGCGCAACGCAAAGGGCCCGATGCCTTCGATGCACAGCTGAAAAGCGCGAAGGCGAAGCTCAAAGCGGCCAAATACAATTTTGCTGGCGAAACTTTCCTGCGTCCAACATCGCTTGAAAAATTATTCCGTGCGTTGGCGGACGATTCGGAAGCGCGCCTGATCGCCGGCGCAACGGATCTCGGACTGGAAATCACAAAGCGTTTTCAAAAATTCCCCGCGCTCATCTCCATCGAAGCGGTGGCCGAGCTGAATGAGATCAGTTCCACGGAAATCGAATGGCGGATCGGCGCGGCTACGACCCTGACAAAACTCGACGACCTGCTCGCCGCCGAGTTTCCGGAGATCAGGGAAATGCTATCCCTATTCGGTTCGCGCCAAATCCGCAATCGCGCCACCCTCGGTGGCAACCTCGTGACCGCGTCGCCAATCGGTGATTCCGCCCCGGTGTTGCTCGCGCTCGAGGCCAGTGTCGTGCTCGCGTCGGCGGCCGGAGAACGCGTTCTGCCGCTCGACGAATTCTTTGTCGCCTATCGCAAAACCGCGCTGCAAACCGGCGAAGTTTTGAAGTCGATTATCATTCCGCGGCCAGGGTCCAGCGTGCAAACGCATCGCAAGTTCTACAAAGTTTCGAAGCGGCGCGAGATGGACATCAGCACGGCCTCAGCCTGTTTCGCTGTCGCGTTGGAAGACGGCGGAATGATCACGAAAGCTCGCCTGGCTTACGGCGGCGTTGCCGCTATGCCGGTGCGCGCCAGAGCAACCGAAGCTGCGCTCGTCGGAAAACGCTGGAGTGATTCGACGTGTGAAGAGGTGTTGCCGGTTCTCGAAAACGAGTTCACTCCCATCTCCGATGTTCGCGGCAGCGAGAACTACCGGCGCCAGATGATCGCGAGCCTGCTCCGGAAATTCTTCTCCGAGGAAAATCAAGCAACCGCGGATGGAAGGATCGCCCGCTATTTATCGCCGCGTCCTGAGACAGCGCTCCCGCACGAGAGCGCGCACAAGCACGTGACCGGCGAGGCGGTTTACGTGGACGATGATGCCCAGCAACAAAGCATGCTCGAAGTTTGGCCCGTCTGTTCGCCCCACGCGCACGCGAAAATTCTGCGACGCGACGCGACCGCCGCGCGAGTCATGCCCGGCATCAGCGCCGTTCTCCTCGCGGAAGATGTTCCCGGGTTAAACGATGTCGGCGCTGTCCGGCACGATGAGATTTTGCTCGCGGACAAAGAGGTCCTTTATCACGGGCACATCGTTGCGCTCGTCGTCGGCGCGACGCCGGAATTTTGCCGCGCGGCCGCGGCGACGGTGATCGTCGAATACGAACCGCTCCCTCCGATCTTCACAATCGAGGAAGCGATTGCCGCGAAAAGTTTCCACAGCGATCCGCATCACATCCGGCGCGGTGATGTCTCCGCGGCGCTCGCGGGCGCGTCGGCGACTTTCGAAGGCGAGTTCTCTTTCGGCGGCCAGGACCATTTCTATCTTGAGACCAACGCGGCCTGGGCGGAAACCGGGGAAGACGGCACGGTTTTCATCAGTTCGTCGACACAGCATCCCTCGGAGGTGCAGCACATCGTCGCGCATTTGCTCGATCTGCCGATGCACAGTGTCGTCGTCGAATGCCCGAGGATGGGCGGCGGTTTCGGCGGAAAGGAAACGCAGGCAGCGATGCTTGCCGCCCTTGCGGCACTCGCCGCGACGAAGACCGGCCGCAAAGTGCGCGTCCGCTTCAACCGCGACCAGGACATGATGATCGCCGGCAAACGCCATCCGTTTCTCGGAAAGTTCCAGGTCGGTTTTGACGAGAGCGGATTATTGCAGGCGGCGAAGATCGATCTGTTTTCGAATGGCGGTTGGTCGCTCGATCTATCACGTGCCATCACGGACCGCGCGCTATTTCACCTCGATAACGCCTACTACATTCCGAACGTCGAATTTAGCGGTCGCGTCGTGAAAACCAATCTCGCGTCGAACACCGCCTTCCGCGGTTTCGGCGGCCCGCAAGGAATGCTCGTCATCGAAGAAATCATCGACCGGATCGCGCGCGTAACCGGTCTCGCGCCGGAAGTGGTGCGCGCGCGGAATCTCTATCGCGGGACCGGGGAGACGAACACCACGCACTACGGCCAGGTGATCGAAGACAACCGCATCCAGCGCATCTGGCAGGAGTTGACCGAGTCGAGTGAGTTTGCTTCGCGCCGCGAACAGTTACGGCAGTGGAACAGCGAACATCCGCAACGCAAACGCGGCCTCGCTATCACGCCGGTGAAGTTTGGAATTTCGTTCACGACCACGCACCTGAATCAGGCGGGCGCGCTCGTGCTCCTTTATCAGGACGGCACCGTGCAGGTAAATCACGGCGGGACCGAAATGGGCCAGGGCGTTTACACCAACATCGCGCAGATCGCCGCCCGTGAGCTTGGCCTAACGACCGATCGCATTCGCGTCATGGCGACCCGCACCGACAAAGTCCCGAACACATCGGCCACGGCCGCATCGTGCGGAACCGACTTGAACGGCGCCGCAGTTCGAAACGCCTGCGAAACCTTGCGCGCCCGGCTCATCCCTTTCGCCATCGAGATGCTTTCGGAAAAAAACAGCGGCGCCGTTCCGCCGGAGCGGATCGTTTTCAACGACAACCTCATCCTCGATTCCGAAAATCCGAAGACTGGAATCCCGTTCGCCGAGCTGCTCCAACGTGCCTACTTCGCGCGGACCAGTCTGAGCGCGACCGGCTTCTACCGGACTCCCGATATCAATTACGATCGCGACGCGGGACGCGGGAAACCGTTCCATTATTTCGCGGTCGGCGCCGCCGTCAGCGAAGTGGAAGTGGATGGATTCACCGGCATGACGCGCATCCGGCGCGTCGATATCCTGCACGACGTCGGCGACGCGATTAACCACGGCATCACCCTCGGGCAGGTCGAAGGCGGCTTCGTCCAGGGCGCCGGCTGGCTCACGAACGAAGAGCTTGTCTGGGATTCCGAGGGCCGCTTGCTAACGCATTCGCCCGACACCTACAAAATCCCCGCGATCGGCGACACGCCGGAGATTTTCAACGTCGCGTTTCTTTCGGACGCGACGCAGCCCAACGTCGTGCACGGCAGCAAAGCCGTCGGCGAACCGCCGCTGATGCTGGCGATCTCCGTCCGCGAAGCGATCCGCGATGCCGTCGCCGCGTTCGGAAATCCCGGCGGCCAAGTGCCGCTCGCATCCCCCGCCACGGGCGAGGCGATCTTTAGTGCCATTCAAACCCGCACGTCGTGAACTCCACCGCCTGTCATCCTAAGTGGGTTTGTCATGTTGAGCGGAGCGAAACATCTCTGACTATTTCCGGTTCCGAGCGTTCCGTGCCCAGAAATGATCAGAGATCCTTCGCTACGCTCAGGATGACAATCGTAAGTATGATGATCGCGCGGACGTAATTCCATGCGCAACATCCAACACAAACTCAGCGTCGCGCGCGGCGAAGTCCCCGCCGAGTTGCTCTTCAAAAACGCACAACTCGTCAACGTCTTCAGCGGCGAAATTCACAATGCGAACGTGGCGGTCGATGACGGCCGCGTTATCGGCTTTGGGGATTACGACGCGAAAGAAATCATCGACCTCGGCGGCGCCTATCTCGCCCCGAGTTTGATCGACGGCCATTTCCATGTCGAAAGCACGATGGTCACGATCCCCGAGTTCGCGCGCGCGGTCGTGCCGCACGGCACCGGCGCGATGGTCATCGATCCGCATGAATACGCCAATGTCCTGGGCATGGACGGGATCCGTTACGTGCTGGAGTCGAGTAAGGATTTGCCGATCGATTTCTTCATCATGCTCCCCTCCTGCGTTCCGGCGACGCATTTGGAAACGGCGGGAGCGCGCTTCACCGCGGACGATCTGCGCTTGATGATCGCGGATGATCGGATCGCCGGCATCGCCGAGCTGATGAATTATCCTGGCGTGTTTCTCGGGATGGAAAGCGAGCTGGCGAAAATCGAGGCGGGCCGCGGCAAGGTGATCGATGGACACGCGCCCGGCCTGCGCGGGAAAAACCTGAATGCCTACGCGCTCGCCGGCGTGCGCTCCGATCACGAGAGCACGGAGCTGGAGGAAGCCCGCGAAAAGCTGCGGCTCGGATTGCATTTGCTCGTGCGCGAAGGCAGCACGGAACGGAACCTTGAAGACATTATCGCGCTGGTGACCCCGGAGAATTCGGCCAACTGCTCGTTCGCGACGGACGACAAACTGCCGGGCGACTTGGTCGATGAAGGGCACATCGATCACTCGATCCGGAAAGCCATCGCACATGGAATCGCGCCGATGACAGCGATTCAAATGGGGACGATCAACACCGCGCGTTACTACCGGCTCAAAAATCATGGAGCCATCGCGCCCCGCTACTGGGCGGACTTTATCGTCTTCGACGACCTGAGGAAATTTCAGATCAAACGCGTTTACAAGAAAGGCGCGCTGGTGGCGGAGAGCGGGAAATACCTTCGGGAAAAAAGCCCGGTCACGGAACAGCCACGCAGCACGATGAACCTGAGCTATCGCGCGCCGGAAGACTTCGAGGCGCGCGTCCCGCCGACCACAAGCGCGAAGAAGATCAGGGTGATCCAGATCGTCCCTCATCAGATCGTCACGAAGGAAGTTCTCGAGACCCCAAAAATTTCCGACGGACAAATCGTTTCCGACATCGAGCGCGACATTCTCAAGCTCGTGGTCGTCGAACGTCACCGCGCGACCGGGAACGTGGGCGTGGGATTCGTTCGCGGCTTCGGGCTCAAGCGCGGCGCGCTCGGCTCCACCGTGGCTCATGATGCGCACAATGTTGTCGTCGTGGGCGTCAGCGATTCCGATATCGTGGCCGCGATTCAAGCGCTCGAAGCGATGCGCGGCGGCCAGGTCGCCATCGCCGACGGCAAAATCGAAGTGGCGTTGCCCTTGCCAATCGCGGGCCTGGTTTCCGATCAACCTCTCGAAGCTGTCATCGCGAAGATGGTGGAATTGAAGGCGGCCGCCGCGCAACTTGGCTGCGCGCTCGACGCGCCTTTCATGTCGCTCTCTTTCATGAGCCTCTCGCCGATCCCGGCGTTGAAGCTGACCGACCAGGGCCTGGTCGATGCAGTGAACCTGAAACTCACCACGCTGATCGCCAACTAAAGAGCACCATGCCCGACTCCGCCGAGGAAACCGCGCAACACGCGCATTGGATGAACGAGGCCATCGCCCTCGCTCGTTCCGGAATGCGCATCCACGGCGGCGGCCCCTTTGGCGCTGTTGTCGTCGCGAACAGTCAGGTAGTAGGACGCGGCTCCAATCAGGTCACGCCGACGCTCGATCCCACCGCGCACGCCGAAATTGTTGCGATCCGCGACGCCTGCCGCGCTCTGCAACGCTTCGACCTGCGCGGTTGCGTTCTTTACACCAGCTGCGAGCCCTGCCCGATGTGTCTCTCCGCCATCTACTGGGCGCGGCTCGATCGCGTTTACTTCGCCTCCACCCGCAAGGACGCCGCCGGAATCGGATTCGACGACGACTTCATTTACCAACAGATCCCGCTGGATTTGGCCGCCCGCTCGTTGCCGATGCAACAGCTCCCCTCCCCCGCCGCCGCCGATTTGTTCAGCGAATGGGCCGCCAAGCCGGACAAGATTCCGTACTGACTACCTTTCTCCGCTTCGCCAGCGCTCCCACGCGAAACCTGTAGTGGCGGCCGTGTCGGCCGCAGGACTTGGGGATTGCAGGCGACACGCCTGCCGCTACAGGGGAAATTCGTCATTGGTCATTCTGCATTCGTCATTCCCCACTGGCATCGCGGCCCACTTTAGTTAGTGTGTTTATCCCGTGAACGACACGTCCACCACATCCGAGACCGACGCGCCCAACAGCAAGGAAGATCCCACCGCGCTCCGCGCATCTTCCGCTGCTCCTTCCGCCACTCCGGCATCGGAGCGCGCTGATCTTCGCCCGGAGAACATCAACGACGCCGTCATCCGGCTCGCCGGAAATTCGCAGGACGGCATCCAGAGCGCCGGTGCTTTTCTCGCGCGTCTCGCCGGTCGGAGCGCACAGGAAGTCATGACCTACATGACAATCCCGGCCACGATCTCCGGCGGACCGTCCATTTTCCAGGTCCGCATGGGCACCGGCGAAGTCCTTTCCGCCGGCGACGAGGCCGATTTTCTCGTCGCGTTCTATCAACACAGTTACCAGGACCACATCGGTTTTTTGAAAGACGGCGGCGTGCTCCTTTACGATTCCGATAACGTCGAGCCCGACCTCGACGACAAACGTTTTGTGTATGTCGGTGTGCCGATCACCGGCCTCACCGTCGAAGCGCTCGGCGGCACCGCGAAGGACAAGGGCAAAAACATTTTCATTCTCGGGTTAATCGCGAAAATTTTTCATCTCGATGTCGAGAAGCTGACGACGCTGATCAAAGAAAAATTTGCCGGCAAAGACGAGAGTATCGTCAACACCGCCATCATGGCGTTCACCGCCGGCTACGCCTATCCCGTCGGCAACGTCCTGACCAAGCAGTACAAGTTTGAGCCGCACGTCCCCAGGGAAGGCGACCGCGCTCAAATCACGATGGATGGCAACCAGGCGCTCGCTTATGGCCTGATCGCCGCGGGAGTGCGTTACGGCTCCGGTTATCCGATCACGCCCTGGTCGTCCGTCATGGAAATTCTGCGGAGCGAGCTGCCGAAATACGGCGGCATGTTTGTCCAGGCCGAGGACGAACTGGGCGCGGTCTCGATGACGCTCGGTTTTTCGGTTTCCGGCTATCTCGCCGTCACTGGCAGCGCCGGCCCCGGCATTTCGCTCAAGACCGAGGCGATCGGCTGGGCCTCGATGGCGGAAATCCCGATCATCATTATCAATGTCCAACGCGGCGGTCCGAGCACCGGTCTGCCCACGAATGTCGAGCAGAGCGATCTTTTCCAGGCCATCTACGGCGGGCACGGCGACAGTCCGCGCGTCGTTCTTGCTGCCGCGACCGTGGAAGATTGTTTCTACATCGCGATCGAAGCGGCTCGCATCGCCCGCAAATACAGCACGCCCGTTTTCATCTTGAGCGACACCTCCCTCGCCACCCGCATCGAAGCGTTCGACGAACCGGATCTGAAAGACCTTATGCTCGATCCCAAGCCCGACCTTTCTCCGCGCGCCGCCGGCTTCAAGCCCTACGCTATTGACCAGATCACTCAACACGTCCCGCCCGGCGCGCCGATGCTCGATGGAAAATATCCGCTCGTCACCGGCCTCGAGCACGATGAGATGGGGCATCCGACTGGCAGCCCGAAAATGCACATGGCCATGACGGCCAAGCGCCGCAACAAATTGCGCAAGCTCGCCGAAGAAATCCCGGTGCCGGAAATCTACGGCGACGACGCAGGCGACGTCCTCCTGGTTGGCTGGGGTTCCACGTATGGTCCCATCCACGACGCCGTGAAACTCGGTCGCGAGCACGGCGAGAAAGTTGGCGCGCTCCATCTGCGCCACGTCCATCCGTTCCCGAACGGCCTCGAAAAAGTTTTCGCCCGATTCAAACGCGTTGTTGTCGTCGAAATGAACGACCAGGGCCTCTACGGATTCGGCCAGCTTGCCACCATTTTGCGGGCGCGTTTCTGCGAACCGAAAATCGAAAGCACGACCAAGACGGACGGTCTGACCTTCCGCGTGAAAGAGATTCTAGAACGCGTCTTCGAAGGACGCTCCTTTGCCGCCCGGAATATTCCGCGCGAAGGCCTGCCCATCGTTCACACTGACTGCTCGGCCGAGAATGTGAAGTCTTTGAAAGAAGTCGTCCCGCAGGGAGTGGGATAAGGTTATGGACCGAACAAACGATTCTGATGAAAAGGTGACTGCGCCGCCCGCGAAAGATCCGGACACTGCAGCAGCCACCGAGCGCGCCGCCGCGAAAGTTCCCGACGCCGTCGATCGCGCCGGTGACAACACCCCAACACGACCCGGCTCCGAAGCGTCGAAAGCATCCGCCGGCCTGGCCGATCACTCCAAGCATCCTCCCGGCGAACGCGCCGAAAGCGCGGCGGTTGCGCTGTCAGGCGATAAAAAACAAAAGTGACTTTCCAATGAGCACCGAAACCAACACACCCACCAACGGCAACGGTTCCACTTCTGTAGCGGCAGGCGTGTCGCCTGCGAACGGCCACGCCACAGCGGGCGATACGCCCGCCGCTACAGGAACCGCAATCCTGGACGCGCCCCGCGAGAAGCTCACCAAGAAGGCCATCACCGCCGATCACCCCACCTGGTGTCCCGGCTGCGGCGACTTCGCCGTGCTCGCTTCCTATTACAAAGTCCTCGAGAAACGGCAGCTCGATCACGAGAAGATCGTCACCCTCGCCGGGATCGGTTGTTCCTCGCGCTTTCCGTATTTCGTGAACGGCTACGGCGCGCATTTCATTCACGGCCGCGCCGTCCCGCTCGCCTCCGGGATCAGCCTGGCCCGGCCCGACCTGCACGTCTTTCTTTTCGGCGGCGACGGCGACGGTTTCTCCATCGGCGGCAACCATCTCAACCACGGCGCGCGCAAGAACATCAACCTGGTCTACTTCATCATGGACAACTTCGTCTATGGCCTGACCAAGAAACAGACCTCGCCCACCTCGCCCATCGGTTTCAAATCGAAGACCGACCCGACCGGCGCGATCGACCAGCCGGTAAATCCGATGAAACAACTCATCTGCGCCGGGGCCACCTTCGTCGCGCGGACGCACGCCACCCAGGTCAATCACATGATCCAGATGATCGAGCGCGCGATGGATCACCAGGGCTTCAGTGTCATCGAATGCCTCTCCGAATGCGTCGAATTTTTCCCCGGCGCCTTCGATCCCGCGAACCCGCGCAAAGGCGGCGCCTTCTCGGTGATTGACGAGAAAAAATACGACAACACCCCCGAGGACGAACTCCGCCACGATGTCACCGACGAGCTCGCTGCTTACAAGCTGGCCCAGCTCCCCTTCCCCGGCGTCTTTGGCGTCTTCTACGAAAGCGATCGGCCGACCAAAAACGCACTCGAAAAGAAGTGGATCGACACTACTCGCGAAAAACTCGGCAACCCGACTGATCTCCAGCTGCTCCAGAAGACGTTTGACCGGATGAAATGATAACGAGTTTCGCGTTGTCATCCTGAGCGTCGAAAGATGAAAGGCATAATCAAAGCGATCGTAGCGGGAGCTCTGATCTGGCTGGCGATCAACCTGGTCGCGATCGGATATCAGCCCGCCCATGCCGGTTCCGTGGTGGCGACGGTGGAAATTGTCCTGTCCCTCGTAGTAGCGATTCTCGCCTGTGTAATTCTTCGCTGGTTGTAGCGCGGCAGATTTTCCAGCCCGAGCTCAACGGAACGTCGTCCGCCTTTTCGGCCTCTTGCCATCCCTGTAGTGGCGGCTGTGTCAGCCGCAGCAGAATCGCAACCGACACGGCTGCCGCTACAACATTTGAAACTCGTTCGCTGCCCCGCTCACTCGCTCCTCCAACACGTCACATGTCACACGTCACATGTCACTGGTGGCTTCGCCACCTCACGCCACCGGCACCACGGTAGCCATCGCCATTTCCTCGGGCGGTATCTCGGCCTTGTCGGTGATTAGCCTGCGCAGGAACGGGATGAGCACGACGAGCGCGATTCCGACCACGAGGCTACCCGCGCCGAGCGCGCCGAAGAGCTTCACATACTCAGGGTTGGTCGCGACCGCGGTGGTGCCGTTCGGCTCGGGGATCATGCCCGAGAAATCGCCCGCGAAGAGCGACGCGAGGCCGGTCACGAGCATCCAGCTGCCCATCATCACTCCTTGATATTGCTTCGGCGCCAGCTTGCCGATCATCGCGTATCCGATCGGCATGATGAGCAGCTCACCTATGCTCTGCAGCACGTAGCTCAGGAACAGCCATACGAATGCACTTTTGCCGTCGCCGCCGGCCAGCTTGATCCCGAGCGGGAGAATCAGAAACGCGACCGCCATCAGGATCAGCGACGTGGCAAACTGCTTCGGTATGTCGATCCGCCACCCCTTTGCGCGCATGCGAACGAAGAGCGAGGCGAGCAACGGTCCGCCGACGAAGATGCAGACGGTGTTGATGTTTTGAATCCACTGCGGCTGTATCTCCACGCGGCCGATCATCAGATCGACGTTGTGGACCGCGAACAGCATCAGGCCGCTCGGCGCCATCTGATAGAGCGACCAAAACATCAACGAGCCGAGGGTCAGAATCAGATACGCCGTCATGTTCCGTTTTTCCCGGCGATCCGGGTGGCGCAGAGTGAGGTAGATTAGGATCAGCGCCACCGCGGCGCAGATTCCTTTGATGATCGTCCCGGTGCCGCCAGGCCGTTGGAGCATGAACCACACGACGGGGACGGTTCCGAGGACAATGCCAATCCCCGCGAGCAGGCGCAGCCGGAATTGCTTCGGTTTCGCTTCGAGCAGCGGGGTATTGCGATCGGCCACCGTCTTCCAAGAAAGCAACGCGAGGACGATAGCGACAAAGTTGCCGACCGTCGCGAAGATGAAAAGGCTCGCATAACTCTCGGTCGCCTGGAAATAACCGGCGGCACTGAACCCGACGAAGAACCCGACGTTCATGCCGGCGTAGTTCCAGAGGAAAGCTCCTTCGCGGCGTGGGTCCTCCGGGGTGAAACGCTGGGTGAGCATCATGTTGATGCAGGTGACGTTGAGGCCGCTGCCGGTGAGGAAGAAAGCGAGGCCGACGTAGAACATCGCCAGTGTGCCAGTCGCGATGCAAGCACAGCCGGCGACCTGGAGCGCCATCCCACCGACGAAAAGATTCCGGTTCGACATGAAGCGGCCGCCGAGATAGCCGCCGAAGAGGTGCAGGCCATAGTTGAACCCGCCAAACACGCCCATCAAAGCAGTGGCCATTTTCACCGAGAGCTGGAGATGCTTCGTCGCGTAGAGGACCAGCGTCGAGTAAAGAACGGCGAAGCCGAGCGTCGAGAATATTTGAATAAAGAACAGCACCGCCGTTCCCTCCGGAGCCGCTGAGAAGCGGCTTTTGATCGATTTCATCCGTATCGATTTCGCCCGTTGCGTTGAGCGATGTCAAGTCTTCGACAGCTTCCACTCGTCTCTCGACGCCATGACGGGCGTGGCTCGGGTGGAGCTTTACGCTCTCGGTCGCCGCCACGGTCGGATTGGCAGCATGCTAGAATGAAACTTTAGGCACTTGCGTTCACCGCGAAACGGAAGTGCGCCGCCTTTCGGCCGGTAGCTTTGCCAACATCGTGCGAAACACTGCTTCGGAAAGGAACGGACTCACGCTGTTTCCAATGCCGCGAAAACTGTGCCATTTTGTTGGGTCGAGTCGGAACCAGTCCGGAAACCCCTGCAGTCTCGCCGCTTCGCGCGGCGAAATAACGCGCGGCTCGGACACATGAATAGGTCGCAGAGCTTGAAACGATCCACGATCTGTTCCCGTCCCCGCTCGAAGCGTCGGGCACAACTCATTTCCGTTCAGTCTTGGCGCCCGTGACACGCTGTCAACGGACCCTGGCCTAAGAGCCCGAAAGCGCTGTTCTACCTCATCGGTGTGCAGCGTAGAGATGCATCCTGAAACCCGGCGAGTGCTCCTCAGCATTTCAACGGTCGTCGGATCGCCGGCTCCGTTAGGGATGTTGCTTTGGATATTATCCCAAAATGAACTGCTGGGTTGTACGCGAACGCGCCGCCAGCCGCGCTCGTCTGTATTCCAATCGGCGCGCAGGCGAGACGGCAGTCCGGCAAGTGCCGTCCTAACTTTCGTCGAAGCTGAGCGATGCAGGTCGAAGTCGGTCCGACCTAACGCATCGACTCGGTCGGGATCGTAACCAATAAAGAATACTCTTTCCCGACTGGTCGCGGCACCAAAGTCGGATGCCTTGAGAACAAAAGGCTCAATTCGTTTATATTTTTTTGGAACGCGGCTGAGCGCTTGCTTGACGATGTGCTCGTTGCGCGCGTCGCGAATGCCAAGAACGTTCTCAGCGACATAAAACGCTGGATTGCATTCTGCAACGAGTCGAAAGAAGTGTACGAACAGTGAATTGCGTTCGTCGTTCACGCACCGTTTGCCAATGCGTGAGAAACCCTGGCACGGAGGGCCGCCGACAAGGCCAGCAAGTTCACTATCACGGAGCTTACCAGCTTCGAAAAGCTCCGGCGCGTGGATCGACGCCACGTCCGCTTCAAGATGGTGGAAGTTCGGGAAATTGCGCTCATGCGTTCGTATCGCGATCGGGTCGAAATCCACAGACAACGTCACATCGAAGCCTGCGCGGGCCGCTCCGAGTCCAAGGCCGCCGATACCACAAAACAGGTCGATTAGAGCAGGCTTCACTGCGGCAACGGTTGCACGTGGTCGGGCACCTGTCGATCGCTCAATTCTCATGGCACCGACCTAAGGAAGTGCGGTACGTGGCGATAAAGCTGCACATACCGGTCCAGCGCCGATGCAGAATCACTGTCGGATTTCTCGAGCCGGAGCTTAAGGCGTTTAACGACACGCGAAGCGGTCGCACTTGGAAGTAACCGATCGACAGCGAAGCGTTCGCGTAAACTTAAATTCGGCACATCGATTACTCGAGGTACATGCCAGTCCAAATTCGAAAAAGGCCATTTAGACAGGCGGCCGCGCTTGATAGTGGCGTTTACATCCGTAGCGGGTCCAACAACAACGGTAACGGTCAAGACTTGGGTGCCATCGTCGTATTGATACGCCGCGAGAGGGCGCAAAATTCGTTCGCTACTATCCGGAACCGCTTCGTAGAACGCCCGCTGCAGAATTCCAAACAATGTCATTGAGAATGCATTACGAGTAACATCATTACCTTCGAATTCATCACCGCGTCCAAACATCGCCGATAACTTTTTCGCTCGAACGTTTAGAGGATCAGAACCACTCGTCGCCCCGAGTGCAGTCGGGTTCGCGATCAGCGTCACCTTGAAAATACTCATTGGAGGAAGACGCGGTAAAAGATCGCAACACTCCGCGATTTGAGTCTTCCACTCCGGGATGCTGTGATCGAACCAGACCAGCATCGGGTCGTTCGCAGATCTAAAGCCTTCTACGAAATCTCCTGTAGACGATAGTGTCAGATTGATCTGTGAGTGAGGTTTGTTGATCCGTTGGCGGCACCGAACGTTTTCGTCGGTCTCAAGGGAAGTCATACGCTTCAGGCAGCCGAAGTTGACTTGGATCAATTTGAAATCTTCTAGAAACGGTCCGCCAAGACCGACATATCGGTAGCGACTGATTGGCCTGGGCAGTGCGGTATCAAGTTTGCGCAGGAGCTCGACGAACAGCAACCGTTCGACGGCCTTATTCGTACGCAGGTGATACGCGGGCGGTGTGGCGCTACTCATTCGGTCGCGCAAGAAATCGGTTGAAGCATTCTTCCCCGACCTCGTTTGCTTCCCGAGATTCGTCGAAAAGAACGATACTGACGGCATCGATCTCCTTGATTGGTTTGACGAAACAAATCCGCTTTTCGGTTATCAGCTTTTTCTTCTCAGGGAGGTTTGGCTTGAACTGCCGCTGCGGAAAATTACCGGTGATTGTGCGGAGCGGCATCCGTCCTGCGATAGCCTTGAGTTCCGTCAAACCGATATATGGAGACTTGTCGAACCGATCTTTCAACTCCGATTCAGAGCCCTTCCAACGATTTGTATTTCGCGTAAAATGCTTGAGGCCTTCCTGCATTTTTTGGCGAACGAGCGTGTAGATGTCTCTGCTCGTGTCAACTCCGCGCTTAGTTGTCGTTAGGGGCAATTTCGATGTATCGGGACTTTCGAATTCAACGACGCCAGCTATACAACTAAACTGATTGTGAAAATTGGGAACTCCGCCGAATCCCCATCCGGTCGGAACGCCTCGGTCGTTGCTTAACACTACTCGATCATTGCAAACGACCGTCCATCCGGCTTCCGATGCCGCAAAGGTCGCCTCCTTCTCGTCATTCTGCTCTTCGGGCGTTGGGAGACGCGAGCGATAGCCGACCGCACAGAAGACATTCACTCCGTCGATCGCAGCGGTGTAGATAAATGGGCGTATCGAATCTGATTTTTTGCGAGGGTCGCTCTTGTCTTCGAAGCAGAGTTTCACCGGATGGCGCTTCACCCGAACTCCGTTAATCGTTACCGCGAAGCCTTTCTCTATCAGGTACGAGTACGCTTCCGCTACCGCTTCCGGGAACGTCTCGCGGAAGCTCGAGGCCCGATTGAACGCGAGCTTTGTTGGCTCGCTCAACTCAGAAATTTCGACAATTGTGCCGCGCTCTTTTAGGACCGGCGTTTCCCGTTCTGCAGGAAAGATCCAGTCTTGATCATCATTAAACCAGTCTGGGATGATTGTGACCAAAAAAGAATCATCGCTATGATTGCTATGCACGTGGCACTCGCGCCCCATTTTGAATATCGCACGCTTCATCCCGATCCCCACGATGCCAATGGTGCCTTCTTCCAATTGCGCGCCATCGGGTTTCCCCATTCGGAATGCGTGTTCTTCTGCCAGTTTCCAAGGAATCCCTCCACAATTGTCCTCGATCACAAAGCGCTTCTCACTGAACTCAATTCGAGCCCAAAACCCTTCAAATGAGTCCTCCTTGCGCGCTTTGCTGGAACGGCTTCGCGTGGCGCCATCAACGCAGTTATCGAGAAGATCGAGAATCGCGTCCTGAAGCTCGATGTCTCGGGTAAGCATCGAGACGAAAAAACTCTTCGCCGGAAAGGCTGTTACCTGTGTGATCGGCGGTTTACGTTCTGGCATCGTGCGAAGGGGAGGTGGCAAGAGCCCAGGCATTTAACAAATGCCGAAGCGACACGCAATCCTCATTTGCGTGCCTGGCGATCCTGCCCCTATATGCCGGCTAGCATCAACCGACGTAACAATTTGCGGATCGCGTCAATTGGGTGCTTCCGTCGAAGCGAACATTCCCAAACAACAATGATTTTATATCCGTCCCGGCGCAGTTCTTGGCAAACTCTGCGGTCGCGGCGGCGATTGGCTGCGATTTTCGCAGCCCAATATTCCGGCCGGGTGCTTGACCGCTTTTTGCAACGCGGGCAGTCATGCCAAAAGCAGCCGTGGACAAAAATGCACACCCGTTGCTGTGGGAATGTGAAGTCTGGCCGTCCGGGTAGCGGGAGATGTCGACGCCACCCCTTGATCCCTGCTGCTCGAAGGATTCCCACGATCTTCAGTTCGGTCGAGATATTCGCGCGTCCTCGAATGCGCGACATCAACCTCGACCTCTCTTCAGGACTGAAGAAATCGCGCATGCCGTCCTAAAAGATCCGGATCCGGAGAAAAATGCCTGGGCAATAGGAGGGTTTTGCCCTCAAAGCTCAGCAACCATAATAGTGCCGCATTTTCTTCTCGTTTAGGCACGTCTAACCGCGGCGCGAAGCGAACTCGAAGATCCGCATCGACATACATCAAATGCCGATCAAACGCACGATCGTGAAGCGGATTCAGACACAGCCCGTTCCGAGTGTTTAGGCGATTTGCCGAATCCTGAGACCACGGCACGATGTGGCTTGCGACCAGCAACTCGCGAACTTTCAGACCCGTCACGCAACAGCGAAACTCATACGCTGAAAGAATTCGTCGTCGGAAAAAGCTTTGATTCACTCGAACGCGAATGAGCGCCTCGCGTTCTACCCCTTCACGCGGCAAGTCGTCAGTGCGAATTTGTGCGACGTCCTCAACTGGCTTCCTTAGTTTTTGCGCCAGTAACGTCTGACTTTCAAAGGCTAGAGCTTCCGGCCGTTCTCGGAATTCATCCCAAATCTCTTTCTCGCCTTTCGCGCCTCTCGTCAGTCCAGCGATTCCCCGCGCTTGAAGTGCCGGATCGAGTCTCGCAAAGTTGCTGAGCTTCATCGAGACCGATCCAGGCGTCCGTCCGAGCAGGTCCGCCAACTCAAGCACCTTTGGATTCCCCATGTGGATTTTCCCAAACGGAGTCTCCGAGTACATGCTGAACGCGAGAATCAGTTCTTCTCGGGTCCAATTCTCACCATATCGAGTCATCCTATTTCGGCTCTATCGTTTTCGTCGACAAATCGTTTTGCCTATTTGAACAGGGTATGAAAAGCTACACAGAGATTGCAGTTATTTTCACTCTAAGTCATCCTGCCACATGCTGAACCCACAGAAAACCCCGGACAATAATCAGTGTGCGAACCGTGACGAAGCAGTTGTTGCTGTTCGCGACGAGTTTACTATTCCACAGGAGGTCGTGAGGCGATACGCGTACAAGAGAAATCTGACTCTCAAAGGCTCGCAGGAACGATTTCTCGCGCTCCAAGAATTTTTGGACATGGCCGCCCATGGTAGACGCGAACCTTGCAAGGAGATCGATGAAGTCTGGCATGAATTCATCCTCCATACTGTCCTATACCGGCGATACTGTGAGACGCGATATGGACGTATTGTGGAACATGTTCCGACCTCTCCGATCTTGCTTTCGGTTGACGGCAGCAATTGGATCACGAACGGCGACGAGGGGAGAGAATGCTCAAGTGACTGTCGAAGTGAAGTCAATCCCGGCCGTGATTAGAGATATCTACTGCTATTCTGTTTCCTCCCGCGATGAACCTGTCTGCCTTAATTCTTAGTATCACCTTAGGCATTTTGACGGGTTTTGTGGTTAATGGCTGTACGTGGCTATTTCGGGAACACCTGTTGCCAGCGTATTCCGACTGGAAATACCAGGGAATGCGTATTGATGGCAATTGGGCTCTTGAGCACTTAGGAACAGCCGCCGATGGTCGCGGACTCGCGGCGGCGTCCATGTCCGCAACATTCAATCAGAAGGCACACTCCATCCGCGGTATCGCTACCGCCATTTTGGAGGGCGGTGGAGACAGTGCTAACGTGGTTACGTACAAAGTAACTGGCGAGATCAGGGATAGATTCGTCACGTTGTATCTGCGAGCCACCGACAGGGGCAGAATTGCTCATTCCAGTTTTCTTTTAGAAATAGTAGGAAATGGTGGTTGCATGGAAGGGTGCAGAACCTTTTACGGTCTCAAGCAAAGATCGATGCGGGCGATTGAGTGCGTTTGGTATAGAGATCACGGAGGTTCGCGCTCGACTGGCGACTGCGAGACGACGTAAACGCGCAAGTTTCTGCAACGAAAGTGGAAAGATGGGCGGTCAGTCTGTGAATCTCGTCAATTCGCACCAGCCCACCTGCCCGAAGCCTAGCGCTCGGCATCCGTAGGCGGCTTACGATAGATATTCACGGAGTTGAGGGGCGCTTCCAGCCGCATTCGAAGATCAAGCTGTTAGCGTCAGAAGAACGTGCGAAGCGTCCGCGTCATTGGATGCTTCCTCCACGGAGGGGGATAACTTGAACCCGCATTTTTGCAGGACGCGGATCGAGGCCACGTTATGCTTCGCCGCCCCGGCGTGAAGCGGCCGGACGGGTTCAAGGCCGAGGAAAGCGGAGAGCGCCTCGGTGGCCACGCCGCGGCCCCAAAAGGCGCGGTCGATCCAATAGCCGATCTCTCGCTTCCCCTCCGCCGTCCAACTGCCAATGTTTCCGGCTACCTCACCGTCAACAATCACCGTCTTTTTCAGAAGCGAGTCGTCGGCCAGCAGCTTCGCCCAATGCTCGTCGAACGCAGCCCGGTCGCGCGAATGGAACGCGACCATGGCCACCGCGATCGGATCGCGCTGGTGCTCGAAAAACAGCGGCAGGTCGTCCGCTTCGACATCCCGCAATTGGATCTTTGTCTTCATCGGGTCTGCTCCATTCAGTGAATTTTGGAAATCATCAAGCTAGAACAACTAAACAAACCGGTTGAAGTCCCAAAACCATCTATCGTAAGCCGCTTACGATGCGTGCTCCGACTCACGGATTTTGACGGAGTTTGAGACGTTTTCGAAGTTTACGACTTTGAGGAGGCCAGGGGTCGCCCGCCTTTTTGGCGGCGCGTTTGGCTTCGCGAATCGCCACCATTTGTCTGGCGTGAGAGCGGGTCAGCTCACGACGGCTGGCGAGGCCGCCGCGTTTGCCAATGCGGGCGAGATAGGCGCGAACGGGATTCTGGGGTTCGGACATTCTGAACGTTGGTTACCGGCAGAATCATGCATCGTAAGCGGCTTACGATGCAAGGTTGGATCGCCTGATGAAAGGCGCCCGGGGTCAAACCCGCGGCACGAGGGCGTGCCGTCTCCAAGTTCGTCTCGCAAGGAGGCTGGGCGCTCTTCTCGGATTTTCTCGCCCGGAAGAGTGAAAAATTTCTCCACGAGAGCGATCCATCGTAAGCGGCTTACGATAGATGCGTTTTGCCTAGTGCACTTACCCGTCGCACGGGGGACGGGCTTGCCAGCGAGGGTGGAGAATGGAGGATTGCGAATAGCGAGGATGCTGAAATCCCAATCCACTTCCGACTTCTGGCCTTAGACGCGGCGATCCCGCAGCCGTGGGACTGCGGCTACGGCGCTCTTGCTCGTCACTCGTCACTCGTCACCCGTCACATGTCACTTGCTTACAAATAGGACAGCCATGGACTTTTGTTTCGCTGCTTCACCCCAGCGAACCATTTACAGGGGAAGTAGCACAACGCCACGATCGCGAGCCAGACGAGATAAACGATCGGCAGGGAGAAGCCGTAGCCGGGAGGTTGGCCGGCGAAAATGCCGCCGGCCGGCGAGAGGCGAATCCACCAGCGCCAGTCGAGACCGAGCGCAGCGGTGGTGAGCAACGCGGCGAGATGGATCGCGGTGAAGTGCAGCACGTAATAGAAGAAGGGCACCCGGCCATAGACGGACAGGATTGAGCGGAGCCATTTGAAATTGTTGCGCGCCTGCCAGGCGTCGAACGCGGCCATCAGGCAAAGCGAAACGCCGAGCGTGACGAGGACGAAGAGGAGCGACGGCGGATATTTTTGCACGTCGAGGAACGACATGAAGGTGCGTTCGCCGGAGGACTGAGGCTTCCACGGTCCCGGATCGCCGTAGAGATTGCTCCAGCGCAGAAGGGCGAAGACCAGGAGCGAAGCCGCACCGAGATAGAGCATGACGCGGCGGCGTTGGACCGGCGGCCACTGCAAAAGCGAGCCGAACGCGAAACCGAGCGCCATGATTCCCGGCCACGGGATCAGCGGGTAGAGATTCAACCACAAGTTACCGGTGGCCGGCGGCACCAGAACGCCGGGGACGTGAAGCAAACGCCAGATGGTGCCGGCGACAGGACCCATCGCAGCGGGGCTGATTCCGTCAAAGGCGTTGTGCGCCAGGACGAGCGCGGCGCCGAATAACGTCACGGCCCAAAGCGGCAGGTAGATCAGCAGCGCCATCAGGATCATCGACGCGCCGGTCACCCAGATGACCTGAAGCATGAAGAAATGGGTGCTCGGATGAAACGTGAGCATGGAGCTCACAACCACGAGCTCCGCCAACATGAGCCAGAGGCCGCGAGTGGCGAGGAAACGAGCGAGTTGCGGACGCGGCTTGCGCAGGAACTGGAGATAAATGGAAGTGCCGGCAAGAAAGACAAACGTTGGCGCGCAAAGGTGCGTGATCCAGCGCGTGAAGTACATGACCCCGGAGGCGTGCGCGGCATCGAGCGGGTTCCCGCCGTAGTTGGAGAAAAACTCGCGGGTGTGATCGAGCGCCATGATCACCATGACGAGCCCGCGCAACACATCGACGGATTCGATGCGCACTCGCAGCTCGGCGCGGACCTGCTCGGATGGCGATGGCATAACGCTGAAATACTAAAACGCTGAAAAGCTGAAAGACTGAATTGTTTCTCTTGTCCGCGGTGGATAGCGTGGCGCGGTGCCGAGACTCTCGACGATCGCGGGTGCGTTTCTCTTTTTCGCGTTTTGCGGCGAGGCCTGCCATAAGGCGGACACTTCCGGGAAACGACTCACGAATCGCGGGCCGTTGCAGCCATGCAAACTGCCGGGCATCGATGAAGAGCTCCTGTGCGGGAAGCTGACGGTCTTTGAAAATCGGGCGACGCGTTCCGGACGGACGATCGATTTGAATGTGGTCGTGGTGCCGGCCCTGGAACCGAGCAGTCCCGCCGAGGCGCCGCTGCTCGATCTCGCGGGCGGACCGGGGGCCGCTGCGACTGGCGGCACCGGGTTTTACGCTGGCGAAGGGAAGGAGTATCGACGGCATCGCGATGTAGTCCTGGTGGATCAACGCGGCAGCGGCAGCTCCAATCCCCTCGCCGCTCCCGCGCACACCCGGAGCCCGCAGGATTATCTCAGCGAAATGTACCCGGTCGATTACGTGAAGCGGATGCGCGAGGCGCTCGAGCCGCGAGCCGACCTCACGCTCTACACCACCCCTCTTGCCATGGACGATCTCGATGATGTCCGCGCCTGGCTCGGTTACGAGAAGATCAACCTGAACGGACTTTCCTACGGGGCGCGCGCGGCGCTGGTTTACCTGCGCCAGCATCCCGACCGGGTCCGCTGCGCCATTCTCACGGGGGTGGCGCCAACCTATCTCAAGATGCCGCTGCACCACGCCCGCGCCGCGAAGCGCGCCATGGATTTGCTCCTGGCCGAGTGCACCGCGGACTCAGCATGTCACCAGGCGTTTCCGCAAATCGAGCGCGACTGGGAGGAAGCGTTGGCGCGGCTCGGGCGGGAGCCGGCCCGGGTTGAATATTCACCGCCGGACAAGAGCGGGAACGTCACCGTGGAAATTCGACAAGATGTGTTCGCGGAAAAATTGCGAAGCCGGATGTATTCCCGCGAGAGCGCAAGCCGGATACCGCTCATCATTCATCACGCCGCGGAGGGCGATTACGCGCCGTTCCTCAAGGACGCGATCCCAGCCGATCGCTCGCAGACCGATTTCATCGCTGACGGCATGTATCTCAGCGTCACCTGCGCCGAGGACGTTCCCTTCATCGACCAGGAAGAAGCTGCGAAAGCGAATGCCGGTAATCCTTTCGGCAATTACCGGGTGGAACAACAAACGCGCGCCTGCGAATTTTGGCCACGCGGCAAAATTCCCGCCGACTATCACGCGCCGGTCAGCTCAAATGCCCCGGTCCTGATTTTTTCCGGCTACCTGGATCCGGTGACGCCGCCGGAGCGCGGCGAAGAAGTGGCGAGCCATTTGCCTAACAGCAAGCATGTCGTCATCGCACAAGGCGCCCACGGCCTGGACGGGCTGACGAACCTGGAGTGTATCGATAAGGTGATGCTGGAATTCCTGGCGAAGGGCAGTGCCCGTGATCTCGATACGAGCTGCGTGGAACGAGTCTTTGCGCCTCCGTTTGTCACGAACGGATCGAAGTAGACGGTGGATGGGGAGAGAGCGCGGACGAAAGATGCGTTGTCTTTGGCGGCATGCTGTAGTCGCGGCGCTCAGTCGCCGCGTCCGAGATTGAAGTCGGAGGTCGGGGAAGAGACGCGGCGACAGGGCGCCGCGGCTGCAGCGAGCCATACTCTCTCCACCTTTTCTCGTGGCGTCATGCAGGAGCCGGATAGGCTTGCCCGCGCGACATGTCTGAATCGGAAACGTTTTCTCAACTGGAGATCGCGCATGTCTTGTTCACGGACATCGTCGCTTATTCCAAGAAGGCGATCAGATCAACAAAGCGAACTGCTCGGGCAATTGAACCGGGTCGTCCGGGGGAACCTCGTTTCTCTGGTTAACGAAATCCGGCCGATTAGAATTTTCGGCGCGGAAAAGACTTGCCTGGCGCTAACACCTCTGCGCGTAATGGGCGCAGTAGTCGCATTACCGATCATAGGACGGAGCGCCTGGTCCTTGCAATGATGCGGTCAAATTACGCGGTCACGAAAACTGCCTCTATGAAAAAACTGCTGTTCACTCTTGGCCTCCTTTTCCTGGCGAATTATGCGCAGGCGCAGGTGCCGAATCTCGTCAATTACCAGGGCCTCGTCGCCGTGGGCGCGACCAACTTCACCGGCACCGGCTCGTTCAAGTTCGTCCTCACCAATGCCGCTGGGAATATTACCTATTGGAGCAACGATGGCACCGGCTCCGGTGGTGCGGAGCCCACGAATGCCGTCTCGCTCACCGTGGCCAAGGGCCTCTACTCGGTGCTACTGGGGGACACCTCGATCGGAAACATGAGCGCGATCCCACTCAGCGTATTTACGAATCCCGATTTGCGGCTGCGCGTCTGGTTCAACGACGGAACGAACGGATCTCAGCAACTTTCCCCGGACCAGCGGCTCGCGCCGACTAGCTATTTGGCCGACGGCACCCCGCGGCTGAATGCAAACAATACCTTTACGGGCACTCTGAACGTCTCGACCTCGTTCACGGTGGAAGCGCGCCCGCTCAGCACGGGCGGTTTGAATAATTTCATCGGGATGAACGCGGGGGCGGCCAACACCACGGGTCTCGGGAATACGTTCGTCGGCCACAACTCAGGGAAAGCCAATATCGGCGGTTCATCGAACAGCTTCTATGGATTGAACGCCGGTTCCTCTAATACGAGCGGCCAGTTGAATGTCTTTCTCGGGCAGGGCGCCGGCGCTTTTAACGATTCAGGCAGCAACAACAACTTTGTCGGGCAGGCTGCCGGATTCACTTCGAACGGAAACGCCAACAACTTCTTTGGCTGGCATGCCGGCTTTGGCAATTCCAGCGGCAACAACAATGCCTTTTTCGGAGATCAGGCGGGCGCGGCCAATACCGCAAGCAACAACGCGTTCTTCGGTTCGGGGGCCGGTTCCACAAACAGCGCGGGCACCCAGGACTCCTACTTCGGCATCAACGCCGGCAACAAGACTACCGGCAGCTTCAATTCCTTCTTCGGCGCCGGGGCCGGTCAATTCACGACGACCGGAACGGGCAACACCTTCATGGGAAATATCTCCGGCTCGAAGAATACTGCCGGAACCAGCAACAGTTTCTTCGGTGGCAACACCGGCAATAGCCTCACGACCGAGAGCCACAATGTGTTGCTGGGTGATTCGAGTGACGGCGCGGCAGGCATTACCTTCTCCACGGCCGTCGGGCCCAACGCCAAAGTTACCGCGAGCAATAGTCTCGTGCTCGGCGGAATCAACGGCGTCAACGGCGCGACGGCGGACACCAATGTCGGCATCGGCACGACCGCCCCGAATTCCACTCTGCAAGTCAACGGTTCCATGTCCCTCGCCATCCGCGTCGTGCCGCAGGGTCCTCTCATCGGCCTCAGCGGGTCGGATTACGTGCTGGTCGTAACGGGCGGCAACGCGAACCAGTCCAATGTCGGCCTGCCAGCCCCCGTCGCCGGACGCGTTTATGTAATCAGGAACCGTTCGGCCGGCACGATCCTGCTGCAACCGCTAACTGGAAGCCAGACCATCGACGGCGCCGTCTCGATAACAATCGCGGCTAACACTGGCGTGGCCCAGGTGATCAGCGATGGCGCCAATTGGTTCAAGATTAACTAGCACCGCCTGCCGCACCATGAAGCGAACTTCCACACCGGAATCGCGGGGCTCGGGCTTCGGCAAGAATCGGATGCTTGCGAAGCTGGCGCCCGTGTTCGTATGGCTCAGCCTCGTCGCCCTCGTGCTGCCTGGCGCGAGAGCCGCAACCAGCGCGAATTATTCAATCCAGGCGCAAACCCTTGACCGAGGCGGAGGCCAATCGAGGAGCGCCTCGTATGATATGACCTCCAGTGCAGGTAATACGGGAGGCAGCCATGCCAGCTCCGCCGCAGGTGTGACGATCGACAGCGGCTACCCGGCGCAGATTGCGACGCTGGCGGCGGGAGTCCTGGGCAATATCTCGACGCGGCTCGCGGTGCAAACCGGAGAGAATGTTCTCATCGGTGGTTTCATCATCACGGGCACCGCGCCGAAGCAGGTGTTGATTCGCGGGATCGGGCCGTCCCTGACTCATTTCGGCGTGGTCAATGCGCTGACTGATCCCGTCCTCGAATTACATCTGCCGGACGGCTCCGTCGTCTCGAATAACAATTGGAAGATTGACGACCAAACGCAACAATCACAAGAAGCCATCATCGGCGCGACGAATGCGGCACCGACCGATGACCTGGAATCTGCGGTGCTGATTACGCTTGATCCCGGCGCCTACACCGCGATTTTATCCGGGAAAAATCAGGCGACTGGCATCGGCCTGGTCGAGGTCTACGACTTCAGCCTCGCGGCGAGAGCAACGCTGGCGAACATCAGCACCCGTGGATTCGTGAATACGGCCGATAATGCGATGATCGGCGGGTTCATCGTGATACCGCCAGAGAGAGGGAATACAACGCTCTTGATCCGCGCCATTGGACCTTCGCTGACCGCTTTCGGCGTCAACAACGCGCTGGCCGATCCGGTCCTCGAACTGCATGATTCGAATGGCGGCACCTTCACGAACGACAATTGGCAGGACGACCCGAATGCCGCGCTCATTCCCATAAGTCTCCAACCCAAGGATGCGCGGGAAAGCGCCACCTACCAGACGCTGCCACCCGGCGCCTACACCGTGATCGTGCGGGGAGTGAACAATACCACCGGCGTTGGTCTGATTGAGGTCTACGCCCTGCCGTAGGCTAAACCCGGAGTGAAGGGAGAGGTCGGACCGGAAAACAGACGCGACGACAGAGCGCCGCGGCTACAGCTTTTTTCGATCTCTCATTTTGGAGGGCAATAGAACCGGTTGCCGCGACGACGCGGCTGGCAGGCGCCAGCCTTCGCCTGAGGCTACGGCGAGCCAGGGATGCCCCTGCCCTACAATCCGAGATTGTTGTTCGGTGGCTTTTTGCTCGCGAGCGTCCCTGACCGGTAGCTAACCTCGCGGGCGCGACATGTCTGAATCGGAAACGTTTTCTCAACTGGAGATCGCGCATGTCTTGTTCACGGACATCGTCGGTTATTCCAAGAAGGCGATTGATCAGCAGAGCGAACTCCTCGGGCAGTTGAACCGGGTCGTCCGCGGGACGGAACAGTTCCGGGCGGCGGAGGCGGCGGGCAAACTAGTGCGGCTGCCGACGGGCGACGGCATGGCGCTGGCGTTTTTTACGAGTGTCGATGCACCGGTGCGATGTGCCCTGGAAGTTGCGGAGGCGTTGAAGACTCATCCCCAGATCGAGCTGCGCATGGGGGTGGATAGCGGGCCGGTCGATCAGATCATGGATGTGAACGACCGGCCGAACGTAGCCGGCGCCGGGATCAATATGGCGCAACGCGTGATGGATTGCGGCGACGCGGGCCACATACTTTTATCGAAACGCGTCGCAGCCGACCTCGCGCAGTACAGCAAGTGGCAGCCGCACTTGCACAACCTCGGCGAGGCGGAGGTGAAGCACGGGGTAGTCGTCTCGCTCGTTAATCTCTATACTGGGGACGTTGGTAACCCGGCGGTGCCGGACAAGGTGCAAAGGGCGCGGCGGGTGGAGGTGCTCCGTGGGCGCAAGGTTCTCCGTCGCAGCATCGGCACCGCGGCGGCGCTGGTTCTTTTTGCAATGCTCGCCGCAGGCGGACTCTTTTGGTGGGCGAAGCGCGGAGTAGCTCCGGGGATCGGGCCGAAGGCCCCAGAAACAGCGGCGATCCCGGCGAAAAGTATCGCGGTCCTGCCGCTGGAAAATCTTTCGGACGACAAGGAGAACGCGTTCTTCGCGGACGGCATCCAGGACGATCTGCTGACGAGTCTGGCGAAGATCAAAGACCTGAAAGTGATTTCGCGCACGTCCGTGATGTCGTATCGCAACAAGGGCACACGCAACCTCCGAGAGATCGGGAAGGAACTCGGCGTCGCCAGTGTTCTCGAAGGCAGTGTGCGCCGGGTGGGAAATCGCGTGCTGGTAAATGTGCAGCTCATCGATACCGCCAGCGACCAGCACATTTGGGCGGAGCGTTACGATCGCACTTTGACGGACTCCATTACCTTGCAGGGGGAGCTGGCGTCCGAAATCGCCGGGGCGTTGCGCGCGAGTCTAACGGCGGAGGAAAAAGCGCGCGTCGAAACCAAGCCGACCGATAACCCAGAAGCGTACGTGGCGTATCTGCGCGGCCGGGAAGTGCAGCTCCGGCCTGAAACCTCGCGCGAAAATTATTTAAGCGCGGAGAGTTTCTACAAGCAGGCCATCGCGCTGGACCCGAAGTTTGTTCTGCCGCGTGCGCGGCTTAGTTTCATCCAGGCACTGCTGTTCGAATATTTTGAGCCAAAGAACCGTGCCCGACTGGCCGAGGCCCGGGCGAACGCAGAAGAAGCGGTGCGGCTGGATGCTAATTCCGCCGAAGCGCATTCGTCGCTGGCGCGCTGTGCCCAAAACGCCAACGATGCGGCCACCACCCGGCGTGAACTCGCCGAAGCCGTGCGACTCCTGCCTAACGACACGACGATCGTCCTCTCGGCCGCGATGACCCAGTGGGGGATGGGTTGGAACGACGAGGCCCTTACCAATTTCAAACGCGCGACTGAACTTGGTCCGCGGGAACCAAAGACCTTTTATAACTACGGAGCCCTTCTCAAGGAGGTAGGTCGTGAGGCGGACGCGCGCGCGGCTCTGGATCGAGCCATGCAGCTCGCACCGACTTCCATCTATTTTCGGCTCCAGCGCGCCAGTGCGGAAACTTCCTGGACTGGCGATACGAAGCGAGCGCGCGCGATCCTTGCCGGCCTGCCTGTCGGCCAGGATCCGGATGGGAGAGTTACCTCCGCTTACTGCACGCTCGCGATTTACGAACGCAATTTCCCGGAAGCTCTGCGGTTGCTTCAGGCGTATGCGGGCGAAACGTTGCCCACAATCGATAGCGGCGGTTTTGGAACGCAAGACTCAAAGACCTACAACGAAGGTATCGTTCGTCTCTACGCAGGCGAGTTCGCTCGCGCCTACGAATGTTTTGATACCGAGAGGTGGAGGGCCGAGGTCGAGGTCAGAGACGAGCCGCTGTCGGCCGGCAATCACGCCGCGCTCGCGTTCCTCTACGCCCGGATGGGTTGGAAAGGACCTGCCCTGGCGGAAGCGACGCGCGCCTCGGAACTGGAACCCCCGACAGACGTTTTTGCGAACGTAGCATTCCACTTCAATCTGGCCCGAGCGTATACCTGGGCCGCGGAGCCCGAGTCAGCGTTAAAGCAGGTGGAGCAACTCCTCAGTGTTCCGTCGGACTATAAAGCAAACGATTTCCGTCTCGATCCCGTGTGGGATCCCCTCAGGGAGGATCCGCGTTTTCAGAAGTTGATTGAAGGTAAGGGCAGGTGACCAGAGGTCGGAGGCGTCTGGTGGCGGGCGAAAGTCTCATCTCGCTGGAAGGGTCGCCTTGCGGGAAAACCAGGCAGGTGAACAAGCGAGTCATCAAAGTGGGCGCGTTTTATTGCAGGTTATAAACTTCGACGAGACCTATTCCGGTAGAGTTGCCAGCTCCCCGCATAATGGCGGTGTAACCACCCGGCGCCAGCACCCGGTAAAGCGCGCTTTCGTGTGGGTCGCCGGGCTGCAGGGATGGCGGGATTGAGCCTTGGTTCGCATCATCGCCCCAGTTATCGTTGAAGGCGATGGTAGCTCCGTTTCCATCGTGGAGCTCGACCGTCGGATCGGGTAGCACCCCGCTTACTCCGAAATTCGTCAAGCTAGGTCCGATCGCGCGCACCACCACCGTCGTACTCCCGCCGCTCGCCGGCCCAACGATAAAGCCGCCGATCATAACGTTGTCGCCGCTGTCGACGAAGCCTCTCGTCGCGATGTTCCCAAACTTCGAGTCGGCGGCCTGGTTCAGATCGTACGCCTGCACCACTCCGATGCCCGTGGTGTCGCCTTTGCCTCGCAAGATCGCTGTGTAACTCCCCGGGTCGAGCGTGCGGACTATGGCCGATTCCAAATCGTTAGTCGGTGCAAGACCGGTAGCTTCGATTTCCGTTTGCTGATCGCTTTTCCAGTCGTCATTTGTCTGAAGAAGTGTGTCCCCCTGGTGCAGCTCGAGAGTGGGATTAGCGAGTGTGCCACTAAAGAACTGGGCCAGCGACGGACCTACTCCCAGGATGATAACTTTTTTAGGGGCAGTCCCTGTAATGATGAAGCCGCCGATCAGGACATTGTCTCCGCTGAGGACCTTAAGCCGGGTGGCGACGTTCAGAAGCTGGGCGCTCGGCGACACCGGGCCGTAAAGTTCTGCGCTCGCGAGGACGCCGGTATCGTTAACTCCTCCTGCGAAGAGTACGTTGCCGTTGGACAGTAACGTGGCCGTGTGACCTACGCGCGCTGTGGTGAGGCTGCCGGTGGCCGTCCAGGCGCCGCTCGCCGGATCGTAGAGTTCCGCGCTCGCGAGACCGCCGCTGCTGTTACGTCCCCCTACGACAAGCACCTTGCCGTTAGCCAGCAACGTCGCTGTGTGACCCAGGCGTGCTGTGCCAAGGCTGCCGGTGGCCGTCCATGTCCCGCTCGCCGGATCATATAGCTCCGCGCTCGTCGTGAGATTGCCGCTGCTGTCATACCCTCCTGTAACAAGCACCTTGCCGTTAGGCAGCAACGTCGCCGGGTGATGCGACCGCGCTGTGCCAAGGCTGCCGGTGGGTGTTGAGGTCTCGCTCGCCGGATCGTACAGTTCCGCGCTCGAGACTCCATTACTATCCTCTCCATTATCCCCTCCTGCGAGGAGCACCTTGCCGTTAGGCAGCAACGTCGCCGAGCGATCAAAGAATGAAGTGATGGGCCCGGTCGACGTCCAGGTCCCGCTCGCCGGCTCGTACAGTTCCGCGTGGTCGGAGTTTTGAAAGGATAGTTCAGAGTACAATCCTCCTCCTGCGACGAGCACCTTGCCGTTGGGCAGTAATATCGCCGTGTGAGCTGCCAGTCCACCATGATCCATGTCCCCGGTGCCCGTCCAGGTTCCACTCGCCGGATCGTACAGTTCCGCGCTCACAACAATTCTGTTGAAGCTGCTGTCAATTCCGCCGGCGACGAGCACCTTGCCATTGGGCAGCAACGTCGCCGAGTGATAAAGGCGTGCGGTGGCAAGGCTGCCGGTAGCAGTGAAACCAGAATCGGCCGCGCACGGTTGCACGAGCACCAGGCCCACGACGAGAAGAAGCAGCGGGAGCGCATGCCGCTGGGCAAGAATTGAAATCGCCGACACCAGGCCGGCGGTAAGGGTATGCAGTGTTTTCATGAATCTAGGTTTGCATGTTGTTTGAGTCCACATGTGCTGAGGTTCGCTAGCCTAGCTGGCGCATTTTATTGCACGTTATAAACTTCGATGAGGCCTATTCCGGTAGAGCTGCCAGTTCCGCGCATAATCGCGGTGTAGGTGCCGGATGGGAGCACGCGGTAAAGCGCACTCTCGTGTGGATCGCTGGGCTTCAGGGATTGCGGGATTGAGCCCTGATTGGCATCATCCGCCCAGTTATCGTTGAAAGCGATGGTAGCTCCGTTTCCATCGTGGAGATCGATCGTCGGATCGGGTAGCGCTCCGCTTACTCCAAAATTGGTCAGGCTGGGTCCGATCGCGCGCACCACCACCGTCGAACTCCCACCGTTCGCGCTCCCAATGATAAAGCCGCCAATCATCGCGTTATCGCCGCTATCGACAAAACCCCTCGTCGCAATGTTGCCGAACTTCGAATTGGCGGCCTGATTCAGATCGTACGCCTGCACGACTCCAATGCCCGTGGCATCGCCTTTGCCGCGCAAGATCGCCGTGTAGCTCCCCGGGTCGAGCGTACGAACAATGGCCGATTCCAATTCATTGCTCGGTTGGGCACCGGTAGCTTCCACTTCCGCTTGCTGATCGCTTTTCCAGTTATCATTCATCTGGAGCAGGGTGTTGCCCTGGTAGAGCTCGAGGGTAGGATCGGCAAGTGAGCCGCTAAAGAACTGCGACAGGGATGGACCTACCCCTAGAATAAGAACTTTCTTTGAATCGGTCCCTGTAATGATAAAGCCGCCAATGAGCACGTTGTCGCCGGTGAGGACCTTGAGCCGGGTGGCGACGTTCAGGAGCTGCGCACTTGGCGACTGGGGGCCATACAGTTCCGCGCTAGCGAGGGCACCGGTGTCGTTACTTCCTCCCGCGATGAGTACCTTGCCGTTGGGCAGCAACGTCGCCGTGTGCGACTGACGCGTGGTGACGAGGCTGCCGCTAACGCTCCACGTCCCGCTCGCCGGATCATACGACTCCGCACTCGCGAGAAAGCCACTGTCGCCACCTCCTCCTACGACCAGCACCTTGCCGTTAGGCAGCAACGTCGCGGAATGACCCGAGCGCCCCGAGCTAAGACTTCCGGTGGCCGTCCAGGTTCCGCTCGTCGGATCGTACAGCTCCGCGCTCGCGAGAAAGCCGCTGCTGTTACTTCCCCCTGCAACAAGCACCTTGCCGTCAGGCAGCAGCGTCGTCGTGGAAGAATAGCGAACAGCGGAGAGGCTACCGGTGGCCGTCCAGGTTCCGCTCGTCGGATCGTACAGCTCCGCGCTCGTAAGCGGGCCGCTGGTGATAGTTTGTCCTGTAGCTCCTCCTGTAACAAGCACCTTGCCGTTAGCCAGCAACGTCGCCGTGTGCCACGCCCGTGCGGTGCCGAGGCTGCCGGTCGCCACCACGGTCCCGCTGGCCGGATCGTAAAGCTGCGCGCTCCCGGAAACATCCGGATAAGTCCGTCCTCCTGCGAGGAGTACCTTGCCGTTTGGTAGCAACGTCACCGTCTCATTAGGAAGTCCGCCGAAGTCGGTCTCCGTCCACGTTCCGCTCGCCGGATCGTACAGTTCCACGACGTTTCTGCTCACTTGGGTGGAGTTCCCGCCTGCATGGTCGACGAACACCTTGCCGTTGGGCAGTAATATTGCCCTGTGATCCGTGCGTGGATTGTGCATGTCCCCGGTGGGCGTCCAGGTCCCACTCGCGGGGTCGTACAGTTCCGCGCTCGTGAGAACATTGTAGAAGCTGCTGTCAAATCCACCGGCGACGAGCACCTTGCCGTTGGGCAGCAACGTCGCCGAGTGCTCTAACCGTGGCGTGGCGAGGCTTGCGGTAGAAGTGAAACCGGAATCGGCCGCGCACGGTGCCACGAGCAGCAGTCCCGTCCCGAGAAGAAGCAGCGGGAGCGCGACCCGTCGCGCAAAAGTTTGGAGCCGGCGCGCCCTCGTGCCGGAGGTTGAGGTAGCCGACACCAGGCCGGGGGTGAGGATATGCAAGGTGTTTATAGTTTGGACTGTAGGTTTCTAAACGCTCAAACAAGCCGTTGTTAGGGGCGCGGTTACCTCCGGGGAATCGTAGCTATTGCAGGTTATAAACTTCAACCAGACCTATTCCGGTCGAGTTGCCAGTTCCCCGCATAATCGCGGTGTAGTCACCGGATGGCAGTACCCGGTAAAGCGCGCTCTCGTGTGGATCGCCGGGCTTCAGGGCTTGCGGGATTGACCCCTGATTTGCATCATCTGCCCAGTTGTCGTTCAAGGCGATGGTAGCTCCGTTTCCGTCATGGAGCTCGATCGTCGGATCGGGCAGTGCCCCAC
The DNA here is from genome assembly GCA_041167505.1 of Verrucomicrobiota bacterium. Taxonomy (GTDB): domain Bacteria; phylum Verrucomicrobiota; class Verrucomicrobiia; order Chthoniobacterales; family UBA10450; genus AV80. The sequence goes on along the minus strand of JBEEHR010000013.1, from coordinate 7,719 downwards.
TTACTCCGAAATTAGTCAGGCTGGGTCCGATCGCACGCACCACCACCGTCGTATTCCCACCGTTCACGGGCCCAATGATAAAGCCCCCGATCATGACGTTGTCCCCGCTATCGACAAATCCCCTCGTCGCGATGTTCCCAAACTTCGAATTCGCGGCCTGGTTCAGATCGTACGCCTGCACGACGCCAATGCCCGTGGCATCGCCTTTGCCGCGTAAGATTGCCGTGTAACTGCCCGGGTCGAGCGTACGGACAATAGCCGCTTCCAATTCATTACTCGGTTGGGCACCGGTAGCTTCCACCTCCGCCTGCTGGTCGGTTTTCCAGTTGTCATTCATCTGGAGGAGCGTGTTGCCCTGGTAGAGCTCGAGGGTGGGATCGGCAAGTGAGCCGCTAAAGTACTGCGACAGCGATGGACCTATCCCGAGAATAAGCACTTTCTTGGGATCGGTCCCTGTAATGATAAAGCCGCCGATGAGGACATTGTCGCCGTTAAGGACCTTGAGCCGGGTGGCGACGTTCAGAAGCTGAGCAGTCGGCGACGCCGCACTCGGAGCGAAGGCGATGTAGGGCAGCTCACTGGTCTGGTAAGCGATGACCGCAGCCTGAGCCCCGGTAGCCGTGAAGGGTGCGCGCAGGGTAACAAGGTTCGCTTGTTGGGCCAGGGCCGGGGCGCCACCAAGGATGGCGAATTGACTATCCGGACTTATTGCGATGGCGAGAGCGCCAGGCGCCGCGGAATCGTGGCTCGGCAACAACAGAGTTTCGATCGCCGAGCTGCTGCTAAAGGGAGCGGCGATGGCAAAGGCTCGATCATCAATCCTGGAACCAACAAGGGCCGTCTTTCCATCCGGAGTAATGGCGATCGGCCACAATTTCTGCGCAGCCGTTACCGTAAGAGTGGAAGGAGTGGAAGAAGCGCCTAACGGGGCCTGGTAGATGGCGATGCGATTGCTCTGCACATCTGTAAGCAGCAACGTATTCCCATCCGGTGATGCCGCCATGGCACCGGAGGTAGTGATCGGAATGCTAACAGCGATCGAGGTATAGGGTGGATCGGAGAGGGAGATATTGGACGCCGGAGAATAGACAAAAGCCCGTCCGTTTGCGGCAAAGGCGATTGTGGGCGTCTGGGTATTGGCCTGCGGCAAAGCCACCGTGGTCACAGTGGAGGAGGAATTATAGGGTGCGTGAATGACGCCCAGCCTGAAACCCTGCGCGTTGAATCCGGCGATCAAAACGTCTGCGAATCCGGGCGCCGCCGCAATCCCAGCCGAACCAACTGTTGTGCCAACCGATGAGATGTCGATCGTCCCCATGAGCGCGGCAGTTGAAATCTGCACCACATAGACCCGCGGATGGCGGATATCGGTGATCAGAGCGAGGTCGGCGCCGCCAAAAGCCACCCCTCCCGGGCTCGCATCAGCGGGCAGATTAGAAGTCAACAAATTGTGTTGCGACGGATTATTCTTCGCGTCCGGAAAAACAACGACTGGATCCCCTGGATGGGGAGTTCCCGAAGGCGAAGAAACTAACACTTCGTATGGGCCAGTCGAACCCGTGGATGACTGTGGGGCGTAGAGTTCCGCGCTCGCGAGGGCGTTGCTGCCGTCATTACCTCCTGCGACGAGCACCTGGCCGTTAGACAGCAACGTCGCCGTGTGATCTATCCGTGCGGCGACGAGGCTGCCGGTGGCCGTCCAACTCCCGCTCGCTGGATCGTAGAGTTCCGCGTTCGCGCTCGCCACCCCGCCGCTATTGACACCTCCTGTAACAAGCACCTGACCGGTGGGCAGCAACGTCCCCGTGTGTCGAACGCGTGCGGTGACGAGGCCGCCGGTCGCCGTCCAGATCCCGCTCGCCGGATCGTACAGTTCCGCGCTCGCGAAACGGACGCCGCTGCTCCGACCTCCTGCGACGAGCACCCGGCCGTTGGGCAGCAACGTCGCCGTTTGAAGAGCGCGGGCGGTGGCGAGGCTGCCGGTCGCCGTCCAGATCCCGCTCGCGGGATCGTACAGTTCCGCGCTCGCGAGAGCGGGGCCGCCGTTGCCGTCATTACCTCCTGCAACGAGCACCTTGCCGTTAGGCAGCAAGGTCGCCGTTTGAAAAAAGCGTGCAGTGGCGAGGCTACCGGTCGCCGTCCAGGTCCCGCTCGCCGGATCGTACAGTTCCGCGCTCGCGAGAGCGGGGCTGCTGTCATTATATCCTCCTGCAACAAGCACCTTGCCGTTAGAGAGCAACGTCGCCGTGGGGAAAAAGCGTGCGGTGGCGAGGCTACCGGTCGCCGTCCAGGTCCCGGTCGCTGGATCGTAAAGTTCCGCGCTCGCGAGATAGCCGCTGCTGTCGTTAAATCCTCCTGCGACGAGCACCTTGCCGTTGGGAAGCAACGTTGCCGTGTGAACATAGCGTGCGGTGATGAGGCTACCGGTCGCCGTCCAGGTCCCGCTCGCCGGATCGTACAGTTCCGCTCTCGCGCTCGCGGTCTGGTCGCCTGGGCCGTTAACTCCTCCTGCAACGAGCACCTTGCCGTTGGGAAGCAACGTTGCCGTGTGACTATCGTGTCCGACGGCGAGACTGCCGGTGTTATTAAAAACACCCGAAGCGGCCGCGCAGGGTTGCACGACCAGCAGCCCCGCGCCGAGAAAAAGCAGCGGGAACGCGACCCGCCGCGGAAGAGTTAATGTAGCCGACACAAAGCCGGCGGTAAGGATATGCAATATTTTCATCGTTTGGCCTGTATGAGTTAGGGGAAGCAGATCGCGGCTTATTCCGTGAGTCGGCGATTTCATTTTTTTCCCTCATTCAAGCATGTGCAAAAGAGCCGCTGGAACGGACATTCCGTTTAAAAGATTTTGCTGCTCTCCCGGCACCGCTGTGGCAGTCTGCCCTTCGGCGGGCAAAATCATGGCTGGGCAAACATCGGAAGACGTCACCGCGCTTTTATTGAATTGGCAGAGTGGAGACGACGAGGATGCGCCCGCGAAGCTAATGCCTCTCGTTTATGACGAGCTGCGCCGCGTGGCTCGCGCCTACCTGCAACGGGAACGCGAGGATCACACGCTCCAGGCCACCGCGCTCGTCCATGAAGCTTACTTGCAGTTAGTCGATGACAAGAAAGTGACCTGGAAGGATCGCGCGCATTTCTACGGCATCGCCTCGCGGCTCATGCGTCAGATCCTGATGCAGCACGCGCGTGCGCATCAAGCGGCCAAGCGTGGCGGACCGGCGCAAGTAAAGCTGTCGCTCGAGGAGGCTTCCGACCTCTCCATGGATTGCGCCGTGGAATTGGTGGCGCTCGACGATGCGCTCGTGGATTTCACGAAGATATATCCGCGGAAAAGCAAGGTGGTGGAGTTGAAGTTCTTCGGCGGCATGGAAGCGAAGCAAATCTCCGAAGTCCTGCAGGTTTCGGAAAAGACGGTCTTGCGCGATTGGAATTTCGCCAGGCTCTGGCTTTCCCGGGAGTTGCGCAAAGATGCGGCCTGAGCAAGCAGAGCAGTTTGCGGAATTGGTCGAGCACGCCTTCGAGCTGGAAGGCGCAGAACGGGCCGGCTTTCTCGCGCAGGCCTGCGGTGATGATGTCGAACTCCGCGCGGAAGTGGAAGCGCTTCTCGGGGAGCAGGAGCGCGCCGCGAAATTGATGAACGCGCCGGCTGCGGAATTTGGCGCGAAGCTATTGCCGACGGGCGAAGATGCCGGTGAGCTGCGTCCCGGCGAAATGCTGGGCGACTGCCGAATTGTTTCTCTGCTCGGTGAAGGCGGCATGGGCGAAGTCTATCTCGCGGACGACACCCACTTCGGGCGTCAAGTCGCGATCAAACTGATCAAGCAAGGTTTCGGCACGAAAGAATTCGTAAGGCATTTCCGCCAGGAAGAACGCATCCTCGCCGCGCTCAATCATCCTAACATCGCGCGGCTTTATGGAGGCGCGGTCACTCCAAATGGCCTGCCCTATTTCGTCATGGAATACGTCGAGGGAATTCCGCTCGAAACCTATGCGGCCCACCACTCCTTGAACATTCGAGAGCGGCTCGCCCTCTTCCGCAAAGTTTGCGCGGCTGTTTCTTACGCGCACCAAAATCTCGTCATCCATCGCGATCTCAAACCGGCCAATATCCGGGTGACGGCGGAAGGCGAACCGAAGCTTTTGGATTTCGGCATCGCGCGCCTGCTCGATCCCGAGACGGCCCAGACGGATAACCAAACAATGCTAACGGTGCGCGCGATGACCCCCAATTACGCCAGCCCGGAACAACTGCAAGGCGAACGCATGACGACGGGCAGCGACGTCTACAGTCTCGGCGTTGTCCTTTACGAATTGCTGGCCGGGCAAAAACCCGGCGTCAGGAAAGATGGCGAAGCCGATCTAAAAAAAATGGACGCCGATCTCGATAACATCGTGTTCAAATCGTTGCGGCTGGAACTGGAACGCCGTTATTCCTCGGTCGGGCAATTCTCCGAGGATATCCGGCGATACCTGGAAGGATTGCCGGTTAGAGCGCGGAAGGACACGGTCGCGTATCGGACCTCGAAGTTCGTTGGCCGCCACAAGATCGGGTTGGCCGCGGCCTTGACCGTGGCCCTTCTCCTCATCGGCGCGACGATCGTCGCCACCTGGGAAGCGCATCGCGCCAACGAGCAGCGCATCCTGGCCGAGCGGCGGTTCGAACAAGTCCGCCGGCTGGCCGATTCCTTGATGTTTGAAATTCACGATTCGGTGAAAGATCTGGCCGGTTCCACCCCGACGCGCCGCCTTATCATCAGCCGTGCGCTCGAATATCTCGACAGCCTTGCCCATGACGCCGGCGGAAATATTGCGCTGCAACGCGAGCTCGCCACCGCCTACGAAAAAATCGGCGACATCCAGGGCAATCCCTATTCCGCTAACATCGGCGACACCGACGGCGCCCTAACGAGTTATCGGAAAGCACTGCAGATTCGCGAGAGCTTCAAGCCGGTGGCGGCCACCACCGATGCGCAAATGGAACTCGGCCGCAGCCATCGCTCGCTCGGCGACATCATGGAACAGAAAGGCGACATCGAGCAGATGGTCCGTGAGTACCGACGCTCGCTGCTGATCTTTTCCCAACTGGCTGAGACCGAGCCAAAGAATCCCGCGGTCCAGGACGAGCTGGCTCGCGCCTATGAGACGCTGGCCGACGGGCTCGGCCGGACGGCCAACGGCGACGCGGAACGCCTAACGACTTATAAAAAATCGCTGGCGATTCGTGAAGAGTTGTTGCGGCGGGATAACTCGAACTCAAAGCGGCAACGCGCCGTCGCGATCAATCTGATGAAAATCGGCGACGTTTCCGATCCGCACGACCCCGACGCAATCTTGTCCATGCGGAAAGGAGTGGTCATCTTCGAGTCTCTGGCCGCCGCCGATCCGAATAATGGCCGCGCCCGCCGTGAAGTGGGCTGGGGTTATTACAAACTGGGCGGCATGCTTATAGCCGCGGAAGATTATCCCGGCGCGGTCGATAGCCTCCAAAAATCGGTCGCGATTCGAGAGAAATCCGCGGCGGCCGATCCGCAAAATGCACAGGCCAGCTTCGATCTGGCCAGCACATGCGTCGATCTCGCGGACGCGCTCTCCGCCACGGGCGATACGGTGCAGGCGGTGACCCAGGCACGCCGGGGAATCGCGATCGTCACCGCGCTCCTCGCGGCTGATCCCACTAACGCCATCTATTCACGGAATCTCGCCACCTACCACAACAAGCTTGGAGACGTTTTCGCGCGCTCCGGCGCGGATAAGAATGCGGCCGTGACGGAACGCCTCCGCGCCTGGTCGGAAGCGCGGAGTTCCTACGAAAAAGCCCACGAAATTTTTGCCGACCTTCAGGCTCACGGCACCTTGCCGCCCGCCGATGCGGCAGAGCAGCCGAAGGAATTTGCCCGACGCATGTCGGATTGCCAGGAAGCGATCAAACAACTCGCCGCCGCGAACAGTTCGCCCTAGACGGCGGTAGGACCAGAAATGGTCCGACTTCGTTTACCCCTTCCACAATTTCAGTGGAAGTCAGCGCATCGCGCCGGCCATGACGTCCGTCGTTTTCAACGCGATGGGAAATGGCTCGAGCGGCATTGCCCTGTCATGGTCAAGAAATGTTCGGCAGAGAGTGAAGAAGTCGGCACGGGTGGTGGCGCGGCGGACTTGGTGGAGGAACTCCCCGGTCGGTTCCACGCCGAGGCCGATGAAATTCATATACTTCTTCATGTTGTTGATCTGGGCGGACTCCCGAACGCCGGGCGTACTGACAGCTTCGTAAAGCGCGCGCACATATTCGAGCACATCGCGGCCGGTCGGGCAGAAGACCGGCGCGCCGGAACGCTGCTCGCGAATCTGGCGGAAGAGCCAGGGATTACGGATGACGCCGCGGCCGATCATGAGCCCGCGCGCGCCGGTGAGCGCGAGGACATCGGCTGCCTTATCGGCGGAATAAATGTTTCCGTTCGCCAGCACCGGGCACGGCATCGCGGCGACGGCGCGCGCGATGAAGTCGTAACGCGGCGCACTGCGATACATCTCTTTCACCGTGCGAGCGTGGACGGTGAGCAGGTCGAGCGAATGGCGGGCGAAGATGGGAAGGAGCTCGTCGAAGACCGCGGTGTCATCGAAGCCGATGCGCGTCTTCACGGTGAACGGAATCGCGATCGCTTCGCGCAACGCGCCCAGAATCCGGTCGATGCGATCCGGTTCGCGGAGCAGACCGCCACCGGCGCACTTGCGATACACGATCGGCACCGGACAGCCGAGGTTCAGATCGATCGCCGCGACGGGATGCTGTTGCAGCTCGCGCGCGGTGCGAACAAGCGCGGCGATGTCGTTGCCGATCATCTGCGCGATGACCGGGCGACCGGTGGGGTTTTGCGTGATCGAGGCGAGGATTTGCGGATCGAGCCGCGAGTCGGGCAGGACCCGGAAGTATTCGGTGAAGTAAACGTCCGCGTTTCCGTAGCCGCTGATCAAACGCATGAAGCGCAGGTCCGTGACATCCTGCATCGGCGCGAGCGCGAGAATGGGAGCGTCGCTGCGGAGGAGAAGTCGGAAGTCAGAGGTCACAGGTCGGAGGTCCACGCTGGTCTGAGGATGGCTCAGTCCGGTCGCTTCGTCACCTGGGACACAGCCGAAGAGGACCGTAGTATACCGAACTAGGACGCAGCGACCGCGCACCGCTTCGGTGCTGAGCCGCCTTGAGCCTGCTGTGTCGTTCCGATACCGGTAAGTCATGCGAACTCAAGGAAGGCAATCGGAAATTCCGCCGGAGCTTTTTCTTCTTCGCGATCGATTCGTGATGCTGGCGGGCACGATCGAATCGGTCATCGTGGAAACGAACGCCGATCCAGAGAAGATCGACCATGTCTGGATCGACCTGCGCGCTGCTGAGCACGGCCTGCTCCAGATCACGCTTAACACTCGTTCGTGGAAAAGCGTGAAGGCTGGCTTCGACCCGCGAGTCCGCCTGGGAATCGTGACCTCGACCTGGACCGAATTGCCGGCGGCCGGAGCGCGCGTGGCCGAGCCGCTCGACTACGCAGGGATCTACGCCGCACAGTTGGTCGACTTCATTTCTTATGAGCGCGGTCCGCTCGAGGAGTTGCTCGTGAAAAAAGCGAAAGAAGCCTGCTTCGTTCAAGGCTGGGGAGAATTCTACGTCCGCGCGCATCGCGGCATTCATCAGGTTCACAGCCGGCACGCGAGCTTTGCGCATCC
>JBEEHR010000012.1:0-54380 GCA_041167505.1 Verrucomicrobiota bacterium | reverse complement strand
AATCCACCGTCGCGATGTCGGTGGTCGCATAATTGAAGCCTCCATCGCTCTTGCGAATGATGGCCGGCTTTTCCGCCAGCTCGGGAATATCAGGGAAGAAAACGCAAATCGCGCCTTCGCTCGTCTCGGCGATCTTCGATTTGAGCAGGCGCTCGACCACCGCAGGCAGGCGGTCGTTGTAGACACTTTCGCCCCGCTGGATGTCGTAATGAATGTCCAGCAACTGATAGGCACGCTCGAATTCCTTCATGGAAAGATCGACGGTCTCTTTCCAGATCGCGAAATTCTCCGCATCGCCCGCCTGGAGTTTGACCAATTCCTCCCGGACCGCCTCACGCACTTTGGGGTCGCCTGTAGCATTCTCGTTGGTCGCTTTGTAAATTCGAACCAACTCAGAGATCGCGCAGCGCTCGAGCGCTGCGCGATCGAGCAGGTTCTTCCAGCCGTAGATCACCATCCCGAACTGCGTCCCCCAATCGCCGATGTGATTATCGCGGATGACTTCGTGACCGAGAAAGGAAGCGATCCGCGCGAGCGCGTCTCCCAGCACGGTGCTGCGGATGTGACCGACGTGCATCGGCTTGGCGACGTTCGGCGACCCGAAATCGATGACGATACGCTTGGCGGTGGCGTCGCGCGCGACGCCGAGCCGCTCGTCACGGAGGAGTTCCGCAGTGTGTGCGGCGATCGCTTCCGGACGCAGAGTGAAATTAATAAAGCCGGCGCCGGCGATCGTCGGCGGCTCGCACAGGTCCGATAAGGCGAATGCGTCCAATATTTTCTGCGCGATGGCGCGAGGATTTTCTCCGAGCTGTTTCGCCAGGATTAGTGCTGCGTTGCTCTGGTAATCGCCGAAGCGCGCGTCGGACGCCTGCGTGACCGCGCCAGCCTGGGGAAGACCGGCCGCGTTAAGCGCTTCTGCCACCTTCTGCGCGAGAAGGGCTTGAAACGTTTCCACCGCTTCTACTTTTGGCCGCCGCTGCGCTCGCGAAAGATCGCCAGGATCTCATCGGCCGAGCCGGCCGTGCCGAGGCTTTCGCGAACGCTCCGGTCGTTCAGGAATTTTGCGATCGACGCCAACGTGCGGAGATGAGTTTGAAACTGGTTCTTCGGCACGATGAAGAGCACGACGAACTTCACCGGCGCGTTATCGAGCGCGTCGAACTCGATCCCCTGCGACGAACGGCCGAACGACGCCACCACTTCCTCGATCCGGTCTGACGAAGCGTGCGGGATGGCGATGCCAAACCCGATGCCGGTGCTCATCGTTTCTTCCCGCTGTTTGAGCGAGGCGAGGATGCTGTCGCGATCTTCCGGTTTAATCTTGCCCTGGGCGACCAGGAGATCGATCAGCTCGACGATGGCGCTCCAACGTTCCGTCGCTTTCATCTCGGGAATGATTTGCTCGGCAGAGAGTAGGCTGGCCAAGGACATGCAGGATTCCCGTTGGGGGCCGAAAGCTTACCGTGAGGCTTTCGGATGACAAGCGTGATTTGGCTTTCGCCCAGGCAGACTGGAAGCCACCTCTTGCCCACGATCTCTATTGTGCTCTTACTCTTCCGGGCGGACAGAGCGGTAAGACAAGGATTGGAGCGCGATCAGGATCATGACCAGGAAAAAAATCGCGGTAACATTTGCCCTTTTCCTGGCGGTGGCCTCGGCGAAGGCGGAGCCGGCCATGTGGGTGATCAAGGATGCCGATTCCACGATCTATCTCATCGGCACCATGCACCTGCTCAAGCACGACACGGAATGGAATGCCGAGAAGGTGAAGAAGGCCGTGCACGAAAGCACGGAGTTATGGCTCGAGGTCCCCGACCTGGATAATGACGCCGCCCTGGCGCCCCTTATGATGAAGTTGGGCCTGGATCCGGCACACCCGCTTTCGAGCAAGTTGAACGAGGAACAACACAAGAAGCTCGAAAAAATCGCAGCCACTTACGGGTTTCCCGTCGCCAGCCTGGAACCGATGCGGCCCTGGCTCGCGGCCCTTATGCTGGCCGTCGGCCCGATCATGAAGGCTGGTTACGATCCGAAAGCCGGGGTCGAGCGGATGCTCAGCGCGCAGGCCAAAGCCGAGGGCGACAAGATCCAGGGGTTTGAGACCGCCGAGGAACAACTTCAAATTATGGCCGGCCTCTCGGAGGCGGAGCAGATCGCTTTTCTCACCAGCGTGTTCGATGACCTGGAAAAGGGAATAGATCTCGTGGATAAACTCGCGAAGGCGTGGATCGATGGCGATATCGACACCATCACGCGGCTTTCAGTGGACGACATAAAAAACGAAGCGCCGACCGTTTATCAGAAATTCATCGTCCGACGAAACATCGCCTGGAGCGACAAAATCGCCGCGATGCTGAAGGGTTCCGGCGTCCAGCTGATCGCGGTCGGCGCCGCGCATCTGGTTGGCCCGGACAGCGTCCAGGCGCAGCTCGCGAAACGCGGGATCAAGGTCGAAAAATACTAGACGCTGTAGTGACGGCGCTCCGTCGCCGTGTTTCTCCGTGCTGACGCGGCGACAGAGCGCCGCGGCTACAGCGTAGAGCGGGAATCCTCGCGCACTTTGTAATTCAGCCGTCGCGAAAGCAGCCAGCGGACGCCGAACATGTCGGTGGTGGCGCGAAGGGCGCGGTTGCCGAGGCCGTATTTGCTCAGGCCGAACTTTCGCGGACGATGGTTCACGGGAATCTCGACGAGGCGATAGCCGGCGCCTTTGACGAGCGCCGGGATGAACCGGTGCATTCCCTTGAATGGGAGCAGCGCCGCGACGCATTCGCGCTTCATCGCTTTCAGGGTGCAGCCGGTATCGCGGACGCCGTCTTTCGTGAACCGGCTCCGGACGAAATTCGCGATGCGACTAGTGATGCGTTTGACCACCGTGTCCTTCCGCTGGGCGCGATAGCCGCAGACGAGATCGGCGCCGCGTTCGATCTCGGCGAGCAGCCGTGGAATATCGGCGGGATCGTTTTGCAGATCGCCGTCGATCAGGACAGCGACGCTACCCCGCGCGCTGTTGAGCCCGGCATACATCGCCGCGCTCTGGCCGGCGTTGCGTTCGAACTGCACCGGCCGGACCCGCGGATCGGGAGCGATCTTTCTCACCGTCCCATCGGTCGAGCCGTCATCGACAAAAATGATTTCGTAATCGAGTCCGCTCAGCGCCGCGGTCAGCTCCGCTTGCAAAATGGGCACGTTCTCTTCTTCGTTGAACAGCGGCACCACGACGGACACCGCGGGCGAACCAGCGCTCATAGCGGCAATGTCCGATAATTCCGGCAAACAAACACCTGCCATTCGCGCATCTGCGCGCCAAACCGGCTTATCTGGATGGTGGCGATGCGCTCCACGGATTGGAAGCCGGCGCGAATGTTGTGCGGAATCAGATCCGACTTTCCGTTCTGGATGTAGAGCGCGCTCCGGCCAGTAAAGAGATTAACACCCTCTTCTTCGCTGTAGACCTCGCCGTCCGGCAACGGAGTATTCGGCGGCGCCTCGACGAATTCATCGTAGCGCGGCCAGAACGAGAACTGGTTCGAGATATCCTGCGACTCCACGATGTAAACCGCCGGATGGCCCGGGCCTTCCACGCGCTTGTGATTGAAATAAAACGCCATCTCGGAAGCGCGATCGCGCTGGTCCGCGATGATGAAAACCGGCGCGCCGATCTTCGACTCCAGCTCAGCGCGAATCTTCTCCACGGCCCGGCTTGCGGATTTCCACCCCCGGACGCGATCGGCCGGATCGCGGTGATGCGGGAACGGCAGGTTCAGGCTTCGCAACAAATCGGTATCCATGACGAACAAGCTCAAGCCAAGCCCGAGCACGATCGCCCAGGACAGAAAACGCCTGGCCGCGCGGCTCGCTTCCAGCCGTTCCGTCCAATAGGCAGCGGCCAGCACCGCCAGGCTGACAAAGGCGAGCACGTCCCAGTTCGGCGCGGCCTGGTCGTTGATGGAAAGCAAAAAGTAAAACGCGAAGACCGGCAGTCCGAACCAGAAAAGATAAAGGACTTTGAATTGTTGCCGGGCCCGGCGCCAGTTCGCTACCACGGCCCAGGCCAGCGCGAGAAAAAGGAGCGGCGAGAAAGTCAGGAAATGCGCGAAGAGAAACCCGAGCACCTCGAGCGGACGGATACTGAACGATTGGTCGAGACCGCCGCGGGAACGCAGATGCGAAAGCGTGATCCAGGTGTGCTGATAATTCCAAATCAACGGCGGCACGAGACAGATGACGAAAACGCCCAGCAACAGATAGACGGCGGGCCGTTTGAATTCGCGGCGATGCCTTGGGACGAGCGCCAGCACCAGCAGGACCGAGATCAGCTCAAACGCGTTCGTGTATTTACAAAGGAAGCCGACCCCAATCAGCAAACCGGTCGCGGCCCAAAGCCAGAGCGATTTCTCCGCGCGTTCGAGTGCCAGCCAAAAGGCGAACATGGCGGCCATCCAAAAGAAGATCGAAAGCGGATCGATGGTCATCACCAGGTTGCCCACGTTGAAAAGCGGGACGGCGTTCAGCGCGACAACGGTCCAGAAGGCGGCTCGCTCGTTGAACAATTTCCTCGTGAAATAATAGGCGAGCAGTGTGGTCGCGGCCCCGAGGATGGGGCTCCAAAAACGGACGCCGAACTCGCCGTTGCCGAAAAGCGCGGTGCTGGCGCGGATCGCAAACGCGATGCCGGGGCCCTTGCTGAAATACGCGGGCGCCAGACGCTCCGACCACATCCAGTAATGCGCTTCGTCGAAGGAGAGGTCGCTGGTGCCGAGCATGGTGAAGCGCAGCGCCGTCAAGGCGAGAACGAACAACCAGACCGCTCGGGTGTGACTCATCGGCTCGTTATTCGATCAGGCGCGGGTGGCGCGCAAACACTCCGGGCGCCCAGCGGAATCCCCAGCGTTTCCAGACAAATTCCGCCAGCGCGGCGGCGAGAAAGGCCGCGCCCACCGCGAGGAAGGCGGTTCCGAGCACGTCGCTCGGCCAATGCGCGCCCAAATAAATCCGGGAGTAACTGACGGCGGCCGTCACCATGAAATACAACCAGCCCCAGCGCCGAAAAAACAGAACGCACATCGTACCGATGATCACGTTGTCCGTCACATGCCCGGAGGGAAATGAGGGACCGGAGTTGTTGCGATCGGTTTCATCCGAGTAGCGAATCGTCGGCGTCCTGAAGAGGGTGAGGAATCGCGGATGGGTCCGTTCCAACTGCACCATCCGCACTTTTTGCACTTGTTTCGGCCGGCGGCGATCGATCGCTGTCTTCAAGGTGCTGACCAGGAGATAGTCCGCAAGCACGAGCGCCAGCGCGAGGCAGATAACGAAAGCGCGTCCCTTGAACCCGCCGAAAATTAAAACGCAAATGGCCACCACGATGAGCAACGGCTTCCAGATCTCGACGTCGCTCATGGCCGCCATGAACAAGTCGAGGGCGGGATACGTCCACCGTTCGTTGATGAGATGAAAAATGAACTGATCCACGGGAGCTTTAAGCTGTTGGGAAGCTTTAAGTTTTAAGTGTTAAGCTTTAAGGGGCAGAGGTGCGAGTGGTAGTTCCCACTTAAAACTTAACACTTAAAGCTTCGTTGCCCGCATATGAAAACCGTTTTGTCCGTTCTTCTGGTGGCCGCTTCCGCCATGGCTGCGCCGGCGCCGTCGGCGAAGGAAATTCTCGAATCGGTCCGGTTGCGGCAGGCGCAGCAGGAACTGAATCTGCAGGGCCAGCTCCGCGAAGGGGCGACGATCGTTCCGTTTCGCCTCACCCAGACCGGGCCGGTGATTCGATACACCTTTTCGAATCCGGACGAGGCGCTGCAGTTGCGCTTGGGCGAAAACGATTCGCGCCTGGAAGAAGTCACCACCAGCGGAGTGGAGAAAGTCGCGCCGGCGCAGTTCGACCACAAAGTGCGCGGGACTGGCGTGACCTACGAAGATCTGGCGCTGAGATTTCTCTATTGGCAGACCGGGCGCGTCACGGGAGAAAATGAGATTCGAACGGTAAGCTGCTGGAAACTCGAAATGAAGGCGCCGTCCCGCCAATCGCAGTATTCCAACGTCTGGCTTTGGGTAGGAAAAGAGAACGGCGCCCTCATGAAAATGGAAGCGTACGATTGGAACGCGAAACTTTTGAAGCGCTTTGAGGTTGTATCGGGCCAGAAGATCGAGGGCCGCTGGTTTTTGAAAGAGCTGCGAATCGAAGAATTAGATCCCGGGACCGGGAAGGTGAAAACGCGAACGTACCTCGACATCAAGAAATGATTTACGCAACGGACTGGCGCTTTTTCTGAATTGAAGTAAAAAGATATCCCGAATGAATCGCCTCACGCTATTGCTCGCCGCGACGCTCAGCGCGTCCCCATTGCCTCTTTTCGCTCAGAATTCTCCGCCGGTCGTCACGCATCAGATCGCCGACGTCACCGAGTATGCCGGCGCGGCGGCCGTGTCGATTGACTTGGCGAACGCCTTTACCGATCCCGATGTGAACGATGCCGTCCGCTTTAACACGGTCCTGGGCGACATCGATATCGCGCTGTTTGGCCAACAAAAGCCGATCACGGTCGCCAATTTCCTGAAGTATGTCGACCAGGGGCACTACTTCACCAAAGGGCAGTCCAGTTTCGTTCATCGTTCCATAGCGGGATTCGTCATCCAGGGTGGAGGATGGATTGGCACTACCAGCGCGCAAAATGGCGCTATTCAGCCGACCCAGGTCGTGCCGTTTTCAGCGATTCAAAATGAGCCAGGCATCTCGAACAAACGAGGCACAATCGCGATGGCACAAAACGGAAGCGACGCGAACAGTGCGACGAGCGAGTGGTTCATTAATCTCGCTGACAATGGAGGTTCGCCGAACAATCTCGACATTCGAAGCAACAATGCCGGTCCCTACACTGTTTTTGGCCGTGTCGCGAACAACACAATCAGCGTAGTGGACGCGATCTCGGCTCTGCCAACATACAATTTTTACAACCCGAGCGTTCCCTCAACCGCTGCATTTAAGAATTTCCCTCTTCAAAATTGGAACCAAGTTAGTCCGGTCTATCCCGAAAACCTCGTTTCCATCCCAGGCATCTCCCACCTCCCGGTCCTCAGCTTATCAATCTCGACCGACAGCCCGAGCGCGGCCCTTACGATTAGCGGAACAAATTTGCTCGTCGCGGGGAAAAGCATCGGGACCGCGCATGTTACGGTGACGGCAACCGATTTAGATGGGGCATCTGTCTCTCAACAATTCACTGTCAACGTTATCGCGGCGCCGGGCCGGCCGGTAAATCTTTCTACGCGGATGCAGGTGGGGACTGGCGATAACGCCTTGATCGCCGGCTTCATCATGAGCGGTTCTGCGCCGAAACGCCTGGCTATTCGTGCCATGGGTCCTTCGACCGGTCTTCCCGGCGCGATCGTCGATCCGACTCTGGAATTGCACAACGCTGGTGGAACTATCGCAACAAACGACAACTGGCAGACTGCTGCGAACAAGCAGGACATCATCGATTTCGGGCTGGCGCCCGGTGCGCCGACCGAGTCGGTGATTTTGACGACGGTACCCTCAGACCCGAACGGCATGGCGTATACGGCCGTGATGCGCGGAACGTTTAACACGACCGGCCTTGGTGTCGTCGAGGTTTACGATCTCGATGGCGGCCCGGGCTCGACTCTGCTCAACATTTCCACGCGCGGCCAGGTAGGCGCCGACCCGAATGCTTTGATCGGCGGGTTCATTCTCGGCGGCTCGGAATCCAAGAAGATCCTGGTACGCGCCATCGGGCCGTCGTTGACGGCGTTCGGCGTACCGAATGCGCTCACCAATCCGACCCTCGAGCTGCGCGATCAAAACGCCGCGCTGATCGATTCGAACGACGACTGGATGAATAGCCCGCAGAAAACGCAGATTCAAAACAGCGGCCTCGCGCCGACTGACCCGAAGGAATCCGTTGTTCTGCAGACGCTCGCTGCCGGTCAATACACCGCGATTGTCCATGGAGCCAACGGCGGAACGGGCGTCGGTTCGGTGGAAGTCTATCAACTCCCGTAATAGGTCACATAGGACCTACAGGACCTATTCTTCGCCCGCCCCTTGCACGATCTCCGCGAAACTGCGCGGATCGAGGCTGGCGCCACCGACCAACGCTCCATCGATGTCCGGTTGCGACATGAGCGTGCGAGCGTTGTCCGGCTTCACACTGCCACCATATTGGATCCGGATTTTGTCGGCAGTGGACTCATCGGAAATCTCGCCGAGCACGCGCCGGACAAACGCGTGCGCTTCCTGTGCCTGCTCCGCAGTCGCGGTCTTGCCCGTGCCGATGGCCCAAACTGGTTCGTAAGCGATTACCGTTTCCTGTAACTCTTTCGCGCCCAGACCGGCGAGACTGCCTCTGAGTTGCGTCGATAACACCTGCTCCACCTCGCCGCGCTCGCGTTGCTCGAGGCTTTCGCCGACGCAAAGGATCGGCCGCAGCATCGCTTCATGGGCGGCGCGCACTTTGCGATTCACGATCTCATCCGTTTCGCCGAACAGCGTCCGTCGCTCGCTATGGCCGAGCACGACGTAGCGCACGAAAAGATCGCGCAACATCGCGGGACTAATCTCCCCCGTGAACGCGCCCGAGCGTTCCCAATGCATGTTTTGGGCGCCGACCTTGATGTGTTGCGCCTGCTCCAGCGCGGCATTGACCGCCGCGATCGCGGTGAACGGCGGCACGATCACGATCTCCACATCCCGTGATTCTCCCATCTCCAGGAGAAACGTCGCGACGAATCCAGTCGCCTCGCCCTGGGTCATGTTCATCTTCCAATTCGCAGCGACGATTTTCTTTCTCATGACGATAACCTCAGAATTGGAAGTAGATGAAGGGCGCGTAGTTCGGCGGGATAAATAAGAGCACGACTGCGAACGCGCAACCGTATCCGGCGGCGAAAACCGAAGTCGGAAGCCGGCGCCACCAATTCGAGAAAACTCCCTGTGAGTTCAGCCAATGGACAAACGCGAGACCGGCGACGACCCAGAGCATCCACGTCCCGAGGCCTTCCGTCCCCGCGCTCGGCAGAAACACAAAACTCCGCAACGCAGGCCCCGCATGCGGCAGATCGACCGCACGGAAAAATATCCACGCGACACAAACCCAGTACATCGTGAGCGCCCACGCGAGCCAACCGCCGATAGATCGCGGGCCTTCGGGAACGACACGCTTCTGCATCTCGACGGCGGACGGAAGAATTTCCTTCCGCGTGGGCGCCCGTCGCTGCCACTCCCGATAGACGATCAAGGCGAGGCCGTGCAGCCCGCCCCAGATCACGAACGTCCACGCGCCACCGTGCCAGAGGCCGCCGAGCAACATCGTGACCATGATGTTGCGGTAAACGAACCAGGCAGGCCCGCGATTTCCGCCGAGCGCAATGTAAAGATAATCGCGCAACCAGCTCGAGAGACTGATGTGCCAGCGGTGCCAGAAATCCGAAATGTTCTTCGCGAAATACGGAAACCGAAAATTAACCGGCAATTGGTAACCGAGTAACCCGGCAGTCGCGATTGCCATGTCGGTGTAACCCGAGAAATCGCAGTAGATTTGGATCGCGTAGCAGAGCACCGCGACCCAGGCACTCGGCATGGTGAAGTTCCACGGCGCATCGAAATAGCGATCGACGAACGGCGCGACCGCGTCCGCGATGCACGCTTTTTTAATGAGCCCCGTGAGGAACAGAACCAGAGCGCCGCGCCCATCGACGTTTGCGAAGCGGCGGATGGTTTGGAGCTGCGGCAGGAACGCGGAGGCGCGCACGATCGGCCCGGCGACCATCTGCGGGAAGAACCCGATGAAACAGGCGAGATCGAGAATGCTCGAGACCGGCTTCAGTTTCCCCCGGTAAACATCGATCGTGTAACTCATCGAGTGGAACGTGTAGAAGCTCACGCCCACCGGGATGATGATGTTCAAGGTGTGCAGGCTCGGATGCAGACCGAGCCAGGCAAGCAACGCGGCGGCCGAGGTAACGAAGAAGTTGTAATACTTGAAGAACGCGATCGTGCCGAGATTCGCTGTAAGGCTCAGGATCAACCAGCCGCGCCGCGCGCGCGGATTTTGCGTGCGCGCCAGCATCGTGCCGATCAGGTAGTCGAGCGCGCTCGAGGCTATGATCAGGAAAAGAAATTTCCAGTTCCAGCAGGCGTAGAAGAAATAGCTGCAAAGAAGCAGCCAGATTTTGCGGGTTCGGTTTTCGCGCAGCGACCAGTAAACGGCGAAGACCGCGAGGAAGAACCAAAAGAATCGAAACTCGACGAAGAGCATGCGCAGTTACGGTTGGCGTGCGCGCCGGACAAATTCCTGCGCGAGAACGCGAGCAAGATTCTCCGCGGCCGGCCGCGTCAGGTGGCCGTCGTCGATCCGGAATTTCACATCGTAGAAGGCCGGATATTTGCGCGCGTCGTTGAACGCGATGATCGGCGCGGGCGACGGTGTTTGCCGGAAGCGCGACGTCGTTTGAAAAATGATCGGCGTTACCACGAAGATGGGAGTCGCGCCGGCCTCGCGAATTTGGCCCGCGGCATTTCGGTAACCGCTCTCCGTGGCCGGATCGAGATACTTCTGCGTCGCCTCCGCGATTTCCTGCGCGAGCCGCTGCTGGAATGAGGCGGCACGTTCGGCCGACATCGCATCACCCGCGAGCCGGTAGCCATCACCGTGCGGGCCCAGTTCGGATGCGGCGTCAGCGAAACGTTCGCGATCCGCAGCCGGCAGGAAGTCCGCGGCGCGGCCGACATTCGCGTATTGTTTTCCGAACAGCGCCAGGTTCGAAATGAAATCGCGCCGGGCGAGCCAGAGCCGGGTGAGCTTGATGAACCAGTTCGCGTTCCCGCGCGGGTTCAGAGCTTTCCTGAGCGTGAGCGAGGTGCGTGACCAGTCATGCCAGTAAACGGCGCGCTGGGTCCCGAGGATGTTGTCCCACTTCGTCTGGATGTCGCCCAGCTCGAGCAAAACCCATTTCAAGTTTCGCGGCTTTGTTTTCAGGATTTGTTCGAGCACATAGAAATTCTCCGGCGGATGCATCCCATCGATGCCGAAGTTGAAGGTGTGCGTCGGGAGGCCGTTCTCACGCGTGGTCGCGTCGAAGATTTCCGGCGAAGCCGAATAATAAAGCCGGCTCGTGCCGACGATAACCGTGTCGAACTCGTCCTTGTGCTCTGTGAAGAACTTCAGCTTCGCCGCGATTCCTTTCGGGACCATCGTCGGCAGGAGCGAATGAATGACGGCACTCGTCGCGATGAAGGCCGCCAGGGCGATAGCGACAGAAACGAAATTCTTAGCGAGCTGCTTCTTCACTTTCGTAATCGTGCTCGTGCTCCTGCTCGTGATCGATCTTTTAAGCGGCGCTTCCGATCACGAGCACGAGCAGGATTACGACTTATTTACCCGCGATCACTCAGCGCCGCGATGCCGGGAAGTTCTTTCCCTTCGATCAATTCAAGCGAAGCGCCGCCGCCGGTGGAAATGAAAGTCATCTTCTCGGCGAGCCCCGCCTGCTTCACCGCCGTGACCGAATCGCCGCCGCCGATGATCGTCGTCGCTTTCGAGCGGGCCAGCGCTTCTGCGATCGCGATTGTTCCCGTCGCGAACGCCGGAATCTCGAAAACACCAACCGGCCCGTTCCACAAAATCGTTTTCGCCTTCGCGATTTCGTCTTCGTAGAGGGTGACCGTCGCATGGCCGATATCCACGGCCTGCCAGCCGTCGCTGATCCCATGCGTCGGCGTAACGCGGCTGGTGTTTCGCCAGGGCGAGCCCGCTTCAACTTTTTGCGTCTCGATCGCATCCACCGGCAACAAAAAGCGGACGCTTTCTTGCTTCGCGAGATCCAGGATCTCGCGCGCCAGGTCGAGCTTGTCGGCTTCCACGCGGCTGGCGCCGATCGGCACTCCCTGCGCTTTCCAAAACGTGTTCGCCATTGCGCCGCCGATCAAAATCGTGTCGGCCTTTTCCAAGAGCGCTTTGATCACGCCAATCTTATCCGAGACCTTCGAGCCACCGAGGATCACCACGAACGGCTTCGCCGGTTTCGCCAGCTCGTGGGAAAGATATTGGATTTCCTTCTCCATCAGGAATCCCATGGCCGATTGCTTCACGAACTTCGTGATACCGGCCGTGCTCGCGTGCGCGCGATGCGCGGCGCCGAAAGCGTCGTTCACGTAAAGGTCGCCAAGTTTGGCGAGCGACTCGGCAAAGGCAGGATCGTTTGCTTCTTCGCCCGGGTGAAAACGGACGTTCTCGAGCAGCGTCACGTCGCCGTCATTCATGTGCGCGATTATTTCCTCCGGCACCTTCCCAATCGTGTCGTGGCTGAACGCAACCTGGTGATTGATGAGCGTGTGCAAATAATCCGCGACCGGCCGGAGCGAGTATTTCTCCACCGGCTTTCCCTTGGGCCGGCCGAAGTGCGCCATCAGGATCGTCTTCGCGCCGTTTTCGCGCAGATAATTGATGGTAGGCAGACTCTCGCGAATCCGGGTGTCGTCCGTGATCGCGATCTTCCCGTCGCGCTCTTCCATCGGCACGTTGAAATCCACGCGCACCAGCACGCGCTGCCCACGGACTTCAAGATCGCGAAGGGTGAGCTTGGTCATTGCTCCCCTCTATCGTAATCGTGCTCGTGCTCCTGCTCGTGCTCGATTCCGTATAACTCCTCATCCTCGCGCAGAAATTCTCCTCGCTCTGAAAATCGCCGCAACATTCCCATGAGCATCTGCACGATTCGGACCAGATTCTCTTTCGCGTTCTCGACCTGCTCCGGCGCAACAAGCTTCCTCGCGACCAAGACATCAAGGGCAGCCGCGCACTCCAGAGCCGAGCCTCGGGCGATCTCGAGGAAACGCGCCCGATCCTTCGTCGAGAACTTGCCATTCCCCTCGGCAATATTCAGCGGAATGCTCGTCGAGGCGCGGTCGAGTTGATCTTTCGCAGCGGCTTTGGCGGAGATCGCGTTCAGCAACTCGCCAACCCAAGCGCAGAAGGCGATCGCTTTGCGGTATACGTCCAGTTTTTCGTGGTCAAAATAGGTTTTCATATTCTAAGGGGATCGATCACGAGCAGGAGCACGAGCACGATTACGAAGGGAAATTATTTACCGAGTAGCTCCAGCATCTGCACGCAGCGGTTGCTGTAGCCCCACTCGTTGTCGTACCAGCCGACGATCTTCACGAATTTGCCGCCGTGCGTCATCGTCAGTTGGCTATCGAAGATGCAGGAGTGCGGGTTGCCGACGATGTCGATCGAGACCAGTGGCTCGTCGCTGTATTCCAGGATGCCTTTGTATTTCTTGCTCGCGGCCGCTTCCTTGAAGGCGTTGTTGATCGAGTCGATCGTAGCGTCCTTCTCGAGGATCGCGGTGAAATCAGTAACCGAACCGTCGGGCGTCGGGACTCGGAAGGCGCCGCCATTCAGTTTCCCCTTCAAAGCCGGGATCACTTCGCCAATCGCTTTTGCCGCGCCGGTGCTCGACGGAATGATGCTGACGGCAGCCGCCCGAGCGCGACGCAAATCTTCATGGGGAAAATCGAGGATCTTTTGGTCGTTCGTGTAGCTGTGGATCGTACTCATGAAGCCGTTCACGATCCCGAAGTTGTCGTGGAGTACCTTGGCCATCGAAGCGAGGCAATTGGTGGTGCAGCTCGCGTTGGAAATGATGAAATGCTTTGCCGGATCGTAGACTTCGTCGTTCACACCGAGGCAAAGCGTCGCGTCCGGATTTTTCGCGGGCGCGCTGATCAGGACGCGTTTGGCGCCACCCTTCGTCAAATGCAGCTCGGCCTTATCGCGGCTGGTGAAGAAGCCGGTGGATTCGAGAACGACGTCCACGCCGAGATCTTTCCAGGGCAAATTGGCGGGATCGCGTTCCTTAAAGAGCCTGATCTTGTGGCCCCGCACGATGATGTTTTCGGGGTCGTGCCCGATCTCGCCATCGAATTTTCCATGGACCGAATCCCATTTGAGCAGGTGCGCAATCGTAGCCGTGTCGGTGAGGTCGTTGATAGCAGCGATGCGTTTGACGTCGCTCTGCTCCATCGCGCGAAGGACGTTGCGACCGATTCTGCCGAAGCCGTTGATGCCGTAGGTTGCCATAGAGAAGAAGGGTTGAAGTGAAGCTGCGCCCAGTGCGAAGCGGGTACGTTACTAATTGTGGCGAATCGGGAACGCAAATGGGAAACGCGGACGGAGATTGAACGGAAACGGAGCGAGGCCGTCGAAGAGATTTCGTGAAGATTCGTTTGCTCATGGGCGCGCTGGCTCTGCTCGCATTCCAAACCGCCGAGGCCGCGAAACGCGATGCTTCGAAAGTGATCACCATCGTAGCGCTCGGCGATAGCCTCACGGCGGGTTACGGGCTCTCCCGCCAGCAGGCGTATCCGGCATTGGTCGCGGAAAAGATGCGCGCGGCCGGCTACGCGTTCGAGGTGGTCAACGCCGGTTCGAGCGGCGACACCACCGCGGGCGGACTGCGGCGCCTGCCGGCTATTCTGCGCGCCCATAAAAAGATCGACGTCTTCATCCTCGAACTCGGAATCAACGACGCCTTCCGCGGCGTTCCCATCGATCAAATTCGCGCGAATCTTCAGGCGATCATCGACCACGTCCGCGCCCGGCATCCGAGCGCAGCGATTGTAATTGCCGGCATGCAGCTCCCGGATTTTTCGAGCGACGATTACGTAGGCGCCTTCGGCGGAATCTTCGGCGCGCTCGCGGAAAAGAACCGCGCCATCCTGATTCCGTATCTTCTGGCAGGCGTCGGCGGAAATCCCGAGCTCAACCAATGGGACCGCGTCCATCCGAACGCCGCCGGCCAGCGCGTCCTGGCGGAGAATGTCTGGCGCGTCCTCGAGCCGCTGCTGCGAAAGACGGCCACGAAACCCACCGCTCTTCTGTAGCCGCTTCGCTGTGCGAAGCGTGGGCATGCGGTGCGACACGGCGGGAAGCGTCGCACTCGCGTCGCCCACAGGGCGACGGCTACAGAAGCGGGGATGCCGGTTGCTGCTGGGTCAGGCAATGGAAGGCGCCGAGGCCCCAGATCAATTCGGTGCAATCGATTGGGACGATGCGGCGTTTCGGGAAAAGTTTCGCCAGGGTCGTTTCGGCGACGGCGTCGTTCGCGTCGTTGAATGTTGGGAGCAGGATGCATTCGTTCGCGATGTAGAAGTTCGCGTAGCTGGCGGGCAGGCGCAGATCCTCACGGTCGATCCGGGCAGGCATTGGCAGCGTAACGATCTCGAACGGCGCGCCCTCCCATTTCATCGCGCGAAGCCGCTCCAGGTTCTCCCTCAGCGGTTCGTAGTTCGGGTCGTCGCGATTCTCCTCGATGACCGTCACGATGGTTCGCTCGCTGACGAACCGGGCGAGATCGTCGACGTGGCCGTCGGTATCGTCGCCTTCGATCCCCTCGCCGAGCCAAAGGATATCGGTGACGCCGAGATAATCGAGTAAACGCTCCTCGATCTGTTCGCGCGAAAGCGTCGGGTTGCGATTTGGATTCAGGAGACAGCCTTCTGAGGTGAGGAGCGCGCCGGCGCCATTCACATCGATAGAGCCGCCCTCGAGGATCATCCGTGGATAGAAGACCGGCACGTCGAGGATTTCGGCGACGCGGGTGGGCACGACTTCATCGAGATCGCACGGCGGATACTTGCCGCCCCAGGCGTTGTAATCCCAGTCCGCCACGGCAAGGCGCGGCTCTTCATTCCGCGTCAAAAAAATCGGACCGTGATCGCGGCACCATGGTTCGTTCGTCGGGATACGATAAAAAGTCAGCCGCTCGTGCGGCAGGCCCTCGAGCACTTTCGCCGCTTCCGCTTCGTGCGCGCCGTTACAAACGTTGATGCAAACCGGCTCGGACGTGAGGAGGGTTTCCACCATCCGCCGAAACGTGGGCATGACCCGATCGAATGCGCCCGGAAAACTAATCCCTTCCCGGCGCGGCCACGAAAGCCAGGTCGCTGCGTGCGGTTCCCATTCAGCGGGCATGCGATAACCGAGCGCGGCTGGTCTCTCAGTTTGGGTCATATACGTCCTATACGACCTAACCGTTGCGAGGCGAGCAACGGAGGAAATTCCACCGCAGCCGGCGAAGTGGTCGAGCCCACGAAATACGCGGCGATTTTTTGCAGCGCCCGCCAGCGTTCCCAATCCAGGGCAGGCGCGCCCACGATATGCCGCAGTAGACTGCGCCATTCCATCAACGCGCGTTCGATGTCACCGTGCCGGAGCGATTCGTTGGTGAACCGGTAACGCGCTGACGGATCGGAAACCAGCTCACGAATTACTTCCGAAGCGCCGGAGCCGTACTGCGCCGGCACGCCCATTTCCAAATAGCCGGGATGATCCGCGCGACCGTAAACTTTCTGGCAGAGAATGCCGAGCCGTCCGCCGAGAGGCGCGTCTTCACCGGCAAAGCGCGGGCCGGCCCGGATGTTGGCCAGATCGAAAACCAGATCGTCGATGGGGTAGCCTTCGTCCTCGAGGCCGGCGGCGATCGCGAGCCCTTCACCTGCATGAAAGAACGAGAACAGAATGCCGCGACGGGTCGGCGTGCCGTCTTCTGACACAAGACCGAGCTGGCGCCAGGAATACGCGGGCGAATTCGTGATGGCGACCGTAAGATCGTGCTCGAGTTCGGAGCATTGCCGGCAGACGACCGGGATCGCTTCACGCTCCGGCGGATCGAGTAAGGCAACGCCGTGCGAATCGACGACCGCGGCGATTTCGACGTCGCCGAAATGGATTCGAGCGGAGATCGTGTTGCCGCGGGTGACGATCTCCGCAACCTGTCCGCCCGTGATCTCGGGGAGCAACGACGGCACGATCTGGTCGAAGAGCGCTTTCGGGAGAGATTTTTGCTCCAGTTTCTTGCGCAGCCATTTCACGGGAGCGATCGCATCCTCGGCGGCAATCATCGCCAGCGGAATTTCGCGGCCGTAAATTCCCTGGTCGCGCAGCTTGCAGAGATTGCCGAAACCCCGGCCATCGAGCATCCGCGGCACGGTCAGCGCGCGCACCCAGGCATCATTCTCGCGGACGAAGAGTTGACCTAACGACACGTTACCGGTCTTCGGTTTCGGTTCCCATTCGCCAGCCGAGTTCAGGATTTCGACAATGGGACGGCGGACGAAGCGGGCGCGCTCCGCGTCCACCCAGAGACCGCACGGTTTCAATCCTGTGGAAAGCGAATGCTCGGTGCCGATCGGCACTTTTTGCGTGCTGAAAAGCGAGTGGCTCAGGTTCACCGCTGCGGCGAAAGGAATGTTGTCGATCCCGGCTACAGCGCGCATCACGCTGATCAGGCTCGGCCAGTCGACTTGGGTGGCCCGCTTCAATTTACGCGGGCGTGCGTCGCCGAGTCGCGGAATGTCCGGCAACATCAGGACGTAGCCGACGTCGTCCAGTCCGCGGCGGCCGGCGCGGCCGAACATTTGGAGGAGCTCATCGGGCTCCACGAGCCGCTCGAAGTTTCCCGCCTTGTAACGAAGATCGGTGACGAGCACGGAACGCATCGAAAAATTGATCCCGGCCGCCAGACCCATCGTGGCGACGACGACATTAAGCTGCCCCGCTTTCGCGAGCGGCTCAATCAACCCCGCGCGCACGCCGTAACTCAACCCGCTGTGATGATACGCGACCCGACTTCGCAATAATTTCGCGAGGCGTTTTCCGGCCAGCGCTTCCTGTTCGGCCGAAAGCGGCAAGGGATCGCGCAACGACAGTGCGGACGCGATCGCCTGCGCCATCTCCTCGCTGGCGTTGCGACGCGGCGCGAAAACAAGAACCGGCGCCAGCTCCGCGCGCAGCGCTTTGCCAATTATCCGCGGCCAGAAACTTTTCGTCTGGACGAAGGCCGAATCCGGCAAGGCGCGCAGATCGATTTCCTCGAGAGGAACGGGCCGCTCGTCGTGCGAAATCAGGACTGGATCGCGCCCGATCCGCTGGAACCAGGAGACGATGTCCTGCGGATTCTGGACGCTGCCGCTGAGCAACAGCAGTTGCGTTTGCGGCGGCGCAAGCGCGAGCGCCAGCTCGTAGTGCACGCCACGGACCGGGTCGGCGATCATTTGATATTCATCGACGACCAGAAGCTTCGGTCCGTCGCGCCGCAAGAACCGCGCGCGCTGCGTTTCCAGCGTCGCCACCAGGACTTTCGCGTTGAGATTGAGCGCGAGATCGCCGGTGGCGATGCCGACATCCCAGCCCCGCGCCCGCCATTCCGCGAGCTTGTCATTGGCGAGAGCGCGAGTCGGCACGGTAAAAATCGCCTGCCCTTTCAGCGACGGATAGAGCAATTCGAAGATGTAGGTCTTGCCCGAGCCGGTCGGCGCCTGCACTACGACGTCCTTTCCATCGCGCAGCGCCCGCACGGCTTCCTGCTGCCAGAGATCGGGAATAACCAGATTAACTTCGAGGCCGGCCGGCATCGGCAAAAGTAGCACGTCGGGCGGCTAAAATAATCGTGCCTTCCAAATCGCTCTCGCTATCCTCGGCACTGATGAAGAAAAAGCCGCGCCCGACAGCGCGACACGTGGCTTCCTCGACCGCAATGGCGCCACCGCCGCCCGCAGAAAAATCCGGCCGGCCCGTTCTCGTTTTTCTTCCTAACAGCCGCGAAAGAAAACTGGTCGCGAATGCGCTAACCGGAGCCGGCATTCAAGCGGAGATTTTCGAGAACCTGGAAGAGCTTGCGGCCCAGATTGGCGAAAGAACCGGCGCCGTTCTCGTGGCAGAGGAGGCGTTCGCCGATACCGCGGCATCGCAAGTAATGACGCGGCTTCGCGAACAGCCCAAGTGGTCGGACTTGCCGCTGCTCGTCGTGCCGAGCGGCGCCAAAGTCGGGCGGCGGACCCGCGATCTTGCCGGGGCAAGCGCCAATGTGATGTTCCTCCCGCGGCCCCTGCGCGATTTCGCGCTGATCAGCGCGATCCGAACGACGTTGCGCGCCCGGAGAAGCCAATACCAGGCGCGCGATCTAATCGAGGAACGCGACACCGTTCTCGCCAGTATCAGCGAAGCGTTCTCCGCGCTCGATCGCAACTGGTGTTACACCCACGTCAACGATCGCGTCGCCGAGATGGCGGGCTGGCCGAAGGAGAAAATGATCGGCCGCGTCATCTGGGAAATTTTTCCGGAAGCGGTCGGGACGGAATTTTACGAGAAAGCCCAGCGCGTCATGCGCACGGGCGAATCGAGCCAGGGTGAATTTTTTTATGCCCCCTGGGGCCGCTGGGTCGACACCCGGATGTATCCCACCAAGAACGGGATCGTCATTTTTCGGGCGGACATCACCGAGCGCAAAAAGCAGGAAGAACTCGCGCACGAGCGCGAGACGAAATTGCGCGAAAGCCAGGAACGTTTGCAACTGGCCACGGAGGCGGCGGACATCGGCACGTTCGATTTTTTCCCGAGCACGGGCGAGCTCCAGTTCTCCGATCGCAGCCGGGAACTGTTCGGCATTCCGCCGGACATGAAAGTGACCTACGAGACTTATCTCGCCGGTGTTCATCCCGATGATCGGCACGTCGTGCACGAGACGGTCGCGCGGGTGCGCCAGCCGGGCAGCAGCGGGCGCTTCGACATCGAATACCGGACGATCGGAATCTTACTCGGGGATCGGAAGGAACGCTGGATTGCGGAGCGCGGCCAGGCGCTGCTGGATTCCGCGGGGCGGGTAACCCGTTTCATCGGCACGATGCTTGAGATTACCGACAAGAAAAACGCCGAGCTCGTCCTTCAGCGCGCGAAAGATGAGGCGGAGGAAGCGAACCGCGCCAAAGACCGGTTCCTGGCCATGCTCTCCCATGAATTGCGCACGCCGCTCACACCGGTCCTGATGACGATCGCGTCGCTTCGGCGCGAACCGAACCTAAGCGACGATCTGCGCCACGATCTCGAAGTCCTGCAGCGCAACGTCGAGCTGGAAGCGCTCCTCATCGACGATCTCCTCGACCTGACCCGGATCGCGCACGGCAAGCTGGAATTGCACAACGACGCCGTCGATATCCACGGGACGATCGAGCACGCGCTCGGTATTTCTGCCGGCGATCTCATCGGCAAAAAGATCCAGGTGACGCGGCACTTCGACGCGCGTGAGCATCATTGCTGGGCCGATCCCGCGCGGTTGCAGCAGGTGTTTTGGAACCTGGTGAAGAATTCCGCGAAGTTCACGCCGGAAGGCGGGCGGATCGAAATTTCCACGAAGAACACCGAGACGCATCAGATCGTCATCGAGATCAGGGACAACGGCATCGGGATCGAGGAGAAATTGATGCCGCGGATTTTTGACGCGTTCGAGCAGGGCGGTGGAACGGTCACGAGCCAATACGGCGGGCTCGGCCTCGGCCTCGCGATCTGCAAGCGCGTCATCGATCTGCACGCAGGCAGCATCACCGCGCACAGCGAAGGGAAAGGCCGCGGCGCGACTTTCACGGTGACGCTGAGTGCGATGGCCACCTCGCTTCTCGAAGGGCCGGTACTTTTTCTCGAAAGCGAACCGCCGCGAATCAAACATATCCAGATCCTGTTTGTGGAAGACCACGAGGATACGGCGCGGGTGCTCGGCCGGATTCTGCGCAACGCCGGATTCGATGTCAGCCATGCCGGGACCGTGGCCGAGGCGCGGGCGCTGGCCGCCAGCAAACGCTTCGATCTACTGATCAGCGATCTCGGTTTGCCGGACGGAAGCGGGCTTGAGCTGATGAGGGCGTTACGCGACGCGCAAGGCATGAAGGGAATAGCTTTAAGCGGGTTCGGGACAGATGAAGATGTGGCCGCGAGCGCCGCGGCCGGATTCGCCGCGCATTTGACGAAACCCGTAGATTGGGACCGGCTCCGCGCCGAGATCGAGCGGATCAGGCCGTTGGAGAATTCCGCGGCGCGTTCCGCGGCATAATTATCGCGCGTTGCTGCCGAGCAGCATTTGCTTAAACGACGGATCGCGTGCTTCCGCACGCACTTCTATTTTCACCAGCTGCCCCGGCGCGTGATAGGTATGGCAGGTGATGCAATCGGAGCTCACTTTCTTTGTCTCCGGGCTGTGGCAGGCGACGCACTTCGCCTTGTCAGGCATGAGCACTTGCGCCGTCTCCCTGCTCTGCCGCGCCTGGGAGTGACATTCATCGCAGCTCACGCTCGCGTGTTTGGCGTGATTGAAATTGGCCTGCGGCATCCAGCGATCCACCAGGATCGGTTTCGTGACGACGGGAATGCGGCCTTCCATTTTTACCGCGTGACAATGGGCGCAGCCGGAGAAGTTCGCCTTGGTCGGGGCCGCGTCCTCCTTCTTGTAGGGGTCGGTTTCCAAAAAGACCGCGTTCTCGAACGCGGCATCGCTGCCGAACTGCCGGCGCAGTCCATTCATCTGCTGGGCGATGAATGTCTTCACGTCGCTGTAACGTGGCGCCTTTTCGTTTTGAGTCCGCGCGAGCTCCGCATATTGCGCGGGGAGCGTGCGCAAAAACGTTCGGACCAGATTCACGTCGCCATGAGGGAGGTGGAGCCTGGGATTTCTCTCGTCGAATTGCAGCGCATGGCAGGACTGGCAATGCGTCTCGAAATTGATCCGTTCGTAAAACCGGCCCGCCGGGTCCGGCCTATGGCAATAATTGCAATCGAGCTTCTGCCCTTTCACCGGCGGAATGTCTGAGGCGAAATGCCGGCTGTGATTGAAACGCAAGGTGTCGGGATCGGGCGCCTTTTCGCGAATGAGCTGGAACTCTGGATGCTCACGGGAAAACGACGAGAAGACCTGCGTGTAACCCATGGCCGGTCGCGGCCGCTCGAAAACGATTTGCTGCGGCGGCTGCGGACGGAGATGGAAAACGTCCCGCGGCAGCGTCGCTCCTTTTTTCGCCGAGGCTTCCATGATGGCGCGGTCGTAGTGGCAGGAAGCGCATTGGACATCGGCGACCTTCTTCATCGGGCCCGGCCCGAGATGTTCCTGATGGCAGATCGAGCAGGCGCGGTTTTCGACCACGTTCGGCTCGTGCAGATCGTATTCTTTCTTCGTTCCGAACGGCGGGTTCTTTTCGTGGCACGCTTCGCACCTCAGATCGATCGAGTGGAAATCGATTCCATTATGGAACCGGTCTTTGAGGACGCTCTTGAATTTCGCGAATGTCAGCTCGTTTCCCATCGCGGCGTTCTTGTCGTGGCATTGGGCGCAATCCTGTTCGTACTTCGCGTGATGGCTGGAAATCCTCCCTGAACTGAAAAATTCCTCGCTGGCCTGCTTCCGAAAAATTCGATTCTGATAGGCGATGATCACCGCGAGGCCGCCGGCCAGCGCGAGGAAGCTGACGATAAACCGCGCGACGCGCCACGGATGCTTCCGTTTGTAATAACCGAGATTGCCTTTGTAACGCTCGGCAATTTGTTTCTGCGTTCTTCCCGGCGTGGCCATGATCGATCAGCAATGCTCCCGCATTGTTCCTTCTCGTGCTCCTGCTCGTGATCGTGATCGTTCCGTCGTTGTTTCGATCACGAGCAGGAGCACGAGCACGATTACGAAGGGAAAGAGGAAGGCCATGGCTCAGTAATAAAAAAGTGTCACGCAGGCGTGCCAGATGGTGAGCATCAAAAGCAAAAACGAAAACGGCACGTGGACGAAGAGCCAGCCGTGGAGCCAATGGTGCAGGCGCACTTGGACATCGAGCATGCGCCGCTCATCGCACCATCCCTGGATTTCCTCGACGCGGCTGCGGTAACCCTCGGTCACGCGCAACTTCACGAAGCGAAAAGTGTCGTCGGAAAAACGCGGATTGTTCAACCGCATCCGGTCGCCGCGCCGCGCCTGGAGATAAGGAAGAATCTGGCGCTCGATGAACTCAATCAACACAGCTTCGGATGCGGGATCGGCGGGCGCCGCCGTTTTGGCCGCGGGCTTTGGCGCGGCGGCAGGAGGTTTCGCGGCGGCTGGTGCGGCAGTTTTCGGTGTGGCGGCTTTTGCCGCAGGAGCGGGCGGTGAGACAGCCGCTGTTTTCTCCGGAGCCGGCGGAGCGACCGGCGGCGAAGGCGCGGATTGATCGCCAGCCGGAACTTCCGATCGCGCGACGGGCGCGCCGGGCGGATCGCTTTGCACCCGCGCCGTCGGCGTTCCGATGGTTTCTACCTTCGGGGTTGCCGGCCTAACTGCTGCATTCGGAATCGATGGCATTGCTGGAGGAGGTTCCGACGGCGTTGCTGATGCGGCGGTCGCGGCCGCAGCCACTGGCGCAGCGATTTCCGCGGAGCCGGTCGCTGATTTGGCGCGAGCGACTGGCGTGCTCAACTCTCCCTTCGTCGAGGCCATCACCGCCGCAGGAACCGCCACCGCTTTCGAAGCGCTCGGCGCCGGAGCAGCGGCGTTAGGTTTTTTCGGCTGCGCCGGTTTGAATGAATCGCGCATTTTCTCCGCGGCGGCGGCGAGCTGCGAGCGGATGTGCGGAATTTGCTCGAACACGGTCTCGGCCGGCAACCGCTCTTTCATCAGCCGCGGCATGATGTGTTGCAGAAACAGTCCGTAAAATCCGCTCACCATCACGATCCCATAAAGCACCATGAGAAACGTGGTCATCCCTCCGCCGAACCGGAACCCGCTGTGCAAAATTACGAGCGGAATCGTGAGGATCGTGAGCCAGATGTGGGCGCGCAACCAGCGCTGCACCGTTCCCACCCGCCAGAGCGGAATCTTTTTTCGCAAACTCAGGAGCGCGGCGAAAATGAAAATCGCCAGCGAAATCGAGCCGAACCAGAGGCCGAGCGGGGTGCCGCCAACGGTGTGATGCTCGGTCGACTTTTGGATCAGGGACGCGGGCAAATGAATCCACGACGGCAGCAGCGCCGGATGGAAGTTGCCCACGTAAAGAATGCACGCCCCGATCGTGGCCAGGAAAACAAAGATGATCCACGGAACGTGTTTCGAGTTGTTGATCCGCATTGTTCAAAACTCGAAATTCGAAATTCGAAATTCGAAATTATTCATCAGTGAGTGTGTCTGCTTTCATAACGGCGCGCGGGCGACCATTCCTCGTTGAGCAGGCGGTTCTGCATTTCGAGCGCGTCGCCGAAAAAGCGCTGGGGATCGACGCGCTTCGCAGCGTCGTGCGGACAGGCGTAAACGCAGCTCGGGACGGATAACTGCGTGCAGAGATCGCAGGTGTTCGCCTTGTAGGCCGTCGATTTTTTCTTCTCGACCTTCACCGTCGGCGGAATGTTCGGGTTCGCCGATTTCACCTCAGTCCGGATTTCCTTCACCACTTCGAGCGGATGCATGTTGATGTTGCCGTACGGGCAAAGCTCCGCGCATTTCCCGCAGCCGATGCACCAATCCTCGATGATGATCTCGAGGTTTTCCTTGCGCCGGATCGAACCGACCGGGCATTGCGTCATGCAAAGCGGATCGCGGCACGAGCGGCAGGCCGTCGCGACGAGGAAATGGTCGTAGCGCAAGCCGTCGCGAAGGAGCCGCGAAATTCCGTCGTGCGCTTTCGCGCAAGCCTGCACGCACGCGTCGCAGCGCGTGCAGTTATCGAGATCGATCAGTAATAAATTCTGCGCTTCGAACAAGCCCTGGTTCAGGTAATCGTCGAGCCGCAGGCCGGGCGGGATGACACGGCTTTTCGTCGCGGCCATGCGCGCCTCGGCCACTGGCTCGAGTTGGGCACGCACGCCGGGAAATTTTTCCAGCATGAGATTGAACTCGGCGCCCGGAACTTTCACCACGTCCACCGCATCGAGCGCGCTGCAGGTGGCGATCCGTTTGATGGAGCGGAGCAAGCCGATCTCGCCAAAATAATCGCCGCGGCTCAAATACGTCCGCACCATATCGCCGCCCGGCATCGCCTGCGAGACGCGCACCATGCCCGACCGGATGAGATAAAATGCGTCCGCCTCTTCGCCCTCCTTGCAGATGACGTCGTTCTGGTTGTAGGAAACGAGCTCGACCTTGTCCTTGAGGTAGCGCAGGAATTCCTCCCCGACGCTGCCGAAGAGCGGGACGCTGCGCAGATGCGTTTCGAGCGAGCGCTGCCGGTATTTCTCGTCCATCTGCGCCTTGAACGAAGTCCCTTTAAATGTCGGCACCTTCACCGCCTTCGCCGTCGCTTTCGAAGCTTCCGAGATCTGACGCGTGCCGACGAGCATGTCGAGAATCACGCGGAGCATCTCGACCATGAGGCAGTCCTCGCGCGCGATCACCGTGGCGGACCGCGGCTGGAACGTGCGGCAGGTCATTTCGCCGAAGAGCTCGCCCGGGCCAAGTTCCGCGATCGGTTTGGTCATCGGCAAATCAACGTTCGCATCGATCCCGATGAACTTGCGGTCGTGCGCTTCGGCCCGTTTATCCTGGCCGTCATTGAGCAGAAAACTTTTCATGCGCGCCATGCTCCGGCCAAACAAACCGCCAGCCGGGCTCGTCCGCAGATGGGCGAGCGGATTTTGAATTGAAATCTCGACCGTCCCCGAGACGATGTAATACGCGGTCGAGCCGAATTCCCCTTCCACGCAAACCGTTTGGCCCTTGCGATAGCGATGCAAAACAGCGGCGCCTTTCGCGTACTTGTCGAGCTGGGCTGCCGCGACTTCTTTCAGCGCGGGCAGATACTCCGTGAGCTGCTCGACGCTCAGCGGCTCACCCGAAGATAGCTTTCCAGCCGTTTCGTCCATGGCGCAGAGCGCGATGATACGCAGCGGAGGATAATGGGTGGAAGTCTTTTAACGAGACGGAGTGTCCGCGCTTCTGTAGCCGCCGGTTGTGGGCGGCGCGAGATGCGGCGCTGTCTGCTCTCACGCTTCGCACAGCGAAGCGGCTAAAGGTCTGCAGCTACGCCGCCACTGCGTTGCCGGCGAAATGAAGCAGCTCCAAAATCTCGCCACGGAGTTGAAGAAAATCGGCGCTGCTGCGATCCCGCGGCCGGCGCAGCGACACAGGGATCGTGCGCTCGATCCGGCCGGGCCGCTGGGTCATGATGACGATGCGATCGCTCATGTAAATCGCTTCGTCGATGTCGTGGGTGACGAGAAGCATCGTCGTGCGCCGCGCCTGCCAGAGACGGAGCACTTCGTCCTGCATCCGCATCCGGGTGAAGGCGTCGAGCGCGCCAAGCGGCTCGTCGAGCAGCAACACTTTCGGGTGATTGATGAGCGCCCGCGCGAGTGCGACGCGTTGCGCCATTCCGCCGGAAAGATGATGCGGATACGCGTCGGCAAAACTTTCCAGGCCGACGAGCCGCATGAATTCCTCCACCTCGTGGCGGTTCTCGTCCAACACATGCCGCGCCACCAAACCCGCCTCGATGTTCCCGCGAACCGTCAGCCACGGGAACAGGTTCGGATCCTGGAAGACGAGGCCGCGCTCGGCGTTCGGACCGGTGATCGATTCGGCGCCGACCATAAGCTCGCCAAAGTCTGGGGAATCGAGACCGGCAATCAGGCGAAGCAAGGTGGATTTGCCGCAGCCGCTGGGACCGACCAGCGAAACCAGCTCGCCGGCCGCGAGCGAAAGCGAAATATCCTCGAGCGCCAGACGCCGCGTCGCCGGATCATCGGGCGCGGAAAAACTTTTCCTGATCTCGCGCACCCGAAGCGATGACGCCTCCATTGCCTCGGGCGTTACCACTTGATCACTCCCTTTTGCCAGACGAGCACGCGATCGCGCACTTTGAAAAGCACGGTCATGATCGTGGAAAAAAAGGCCGCCATGATGACCAGCGCGGCGAAAACCTTCCCGTATTCGGCCCAACCCTGGGCCCAGGCGACATACCAGCCGAGGCCGGATTTCACGCCGACAGTTTCGGCAACGACCAGCGTCAGGAACGAGGCGCCTAATCCCATGAACAACCCGATGAAAATGCTCGGGAGCGCGGCCGGAATGGCGACGCGAAAAATCAGGTAGCGCCGTCCCGCTCCGAGGGTGCGCGCGACATCGAGATAGGAGGCGCGCGTGTTTGAAATTCCGGACGCAGTCAACATGGTCACGGGAAACCAGACCGCGAGAGCGATCAGCCCCGCCGCGGAAAAAATCGCGGAAGGCGAGACGACCATGGCAAGCGGAATCCACGCGGTCGCCGGAATCGGGCCCACCACTTTCAGCACCGGCATTCCCCAATACCGGACGGGCGACGACCAGCCGATGCAGATGCCGCTGATTAAGCCCGCGATGACACCGAGCGCGTAACCACCGAGCAGCAGAATGAGCGAATGCCAGGTGCTGTCGAACAAGAGCGCGCGATCGTTGATCAAGCTTTGGAACACACCAGCCGGGCTCGGGAAGTACGGCAGCGGCAGCAACCGGAAACCCGAGGTGATCAATTCCCAGGCAACCAGGACCATCAAGGCCGCGGCGAAGATCGGGCCCATCCGCCGCATCCATCGGCGCAAAGACGGCCAGCCCATTTGCGCCGCCGCGAGAATCAGCGAGACCCCCAGCACGCTGCAGAGAAACACAAAGTAGGAGCGCGTTTCCGCCGCCGGCTCCGTCGTGGAAACAAACCAATGGATGCCAAGGCAGATCGCGGTGGCGGCCGTTACGGGCAACCAAGTGCGGAGCGATGCGGTTCTACTCACTGGCGGCGCCTTGCGCGGCGCGCCTTCCGTCCACGCCTGCTCTACTTCTGCGATGCGAGGACCGGTTTCGCTTTGCAACATGACTCCTCAGTGTCGGAGAGAATCAGCTCCGCATACAGGCGAATGTCCTGGTCCGGCGGCACCTGGCCGCCCGCGACTTTCTCCACCTGCAAACTCTCGAGCCACTCGTCCGAAACACCATCGAGATGGACGAAAGCTTTCTTTGCCAATTCGGAAACGTTCGTGCTCGGGCTGAGCATGCCCGCAATTTTCATTTCCGCGGCGGCTGATTGAACGGCCAGGTCCGCGCCGGAAACGCTCGGCACGTAACGGAGGTGGGAGATCGCTACGGTGTTCAGCTCCGGATTCGAAGCGAGATACTTTTTCTCGACCGATAACCGCGCCGCTGCCGCCGGATTTGCCTCGACCCACTTCGCGCCTTTTAGAAGCGCGCGGGTTGCAGCCGCCGATTCTTTCGGGTGCGCGGCGAGATACTTGCCGTTCACGATCACCGCGCAGCAGTATTCATCTTTGTAGGGCATGTCCGCAGCCTGGTCAGCCACGTTTCGCACCTTGCCATCGGCGAGGAGCAGGCTGCCGATCGGTTCCGAATCCGCGACGGCATCCACCTCGCCCTTGTCGAGCGCAAGTCCAAGCTCGCCCGCCGGGAAGACGCGCCAGGTTACGTCCTTGCTCGCATCGATCCCATTCGCGCCCAGGACGCGATTCGCAAAAATGAACGGCGGCGTCCCCATTCCGGGCACGCCAATACGTTTCCCGCGCAAGTCCTGGACGGTGCGGATATTTCCCTTGGTCGAAGACTGGACGCGCAGACAGCCCTTGTGAATCCCGGCCGTGAACCGCACATCGAGCCCCTGCTCAATCGGCTTGAGAAAATACATCACCAGATGATGGGTGATATCGAACCCGCCGAGCGCGAGCACATCCTTGTAGTTCGCCCACTCGCATTTCACCATCTCGACTTCGAGACCTTCCTCCTTGAAAAATCCCTTCTCGACCGCGCTGAAGATCGGCGCTTCGCAGGTCAGTCCAATGTAACCGACGCGGATCTTGTTCGACGCGCCGCCGCTGCTGGCGTTCTTACGACAACCAGCCAGGAGCAGGACCGCGCACGTCACGACGAAGATGGGTCTAGTCAGGTTCATTTGGAATCAGAGGTAAGGGAAATAGCGCAATAAGCAGTGCCTATGGAAGCATAAAGTTGCGCCTTGTCCAAGCCGGGTCCGCTCTTCGTCGTAATCGTGCTCGTGATCGACGATTCCACCAAAAGTCCGATTACGAGCACGAGCAGGAGCACGAGTCGGAAGACCTGACTGATTGCATTTGCCGGTTCGGCCGGACATGATTCCGCCCGCGATGAACGAGCCGCTGGAAATCCGCCACCTCCGCTATTTCCTGGCGGTCGCGGAAGCCGGCAGCTTCAGTCGCGCGGCGGACCGCCTCGGGATTTCACAACCGAGTGTCTCGCAGCAGATGCGCGACCTTGAAGCCGGGCTGCGCGTTTCGCTTTTCCAGCGGCGCGGGAAACGCATCCTGCTCACTCCTGCCGGCCAGATTTTCCAGGAGCACGCCCGCGCCATTCTCCGGCACCTGGAAAACTTCCTTCAGGACCTAACGAGCGAGCCCGGACAGTTGCGCGGCGCGCTCCACGTGGGCGTTGTCCCGATTCTCAACGTGGCCCTCATGCCGCCGCTGCTTGGCCTGTTCGCTGCGAATCAT
Source organism: Verrucomicrobiota bacterium (assembly GCA_041167505.1). GTDB lineage: Bacteria > Verrucomicrobiota > Verrucomicrobiia > Chthoniobacterales > UBA10450 > AV80. Next base: position 25,077 of record JBEEHR010000012.1, on the reverse strand, counting down.
CCCGGAATCAGCCTGACCGTCGAAGAAATTTCCTCGACCGAGATCGAGACCGCCATCGAAGAAGGACGGATGGACGTCGGCCTCGGCTTTCTCACGCGGCATTCGCCCAACCTCCGCTACGAGCGCCTTTGTACGGATGAGTTTGCGCTCATCGTTTCCGAAAAGCATCCGTGGTGGAAACGACGCTCAGTTCAAGTTTCCGAATTGCATCAGCACCGATTGCTCCAGCTTTTCGACACGTTCGTCATGCGCCGGATGACCGATCAGATTTGCCTGAAGCATCAGGTTCGCCCCCGAACGGTGGTGGAATTGAATGCAATCGAAACCCTTCTCCGTTCGCTCGCGCCCTTGGGAGCCGCCGCGATTATGCCGAAGATCGCATTGCGCGGTCGCGAAGGTCTGAAGCTGAGAGCGATCCCGTTGCGCGGAAAAAATCTCGGGCTCGAGATCGGTCTGCTCCGCCTGAGCGATTCCGCCGCGAACAGCGCCGTGGGCGCCTTCACCGCGCTGGCCAAGGCCGAGGTTCCGAAGCTGATCAGATAGCGAGCGTCCTTATATCTCCGCTTCGCTGTGCGACTCTTCTGTAGCCGCTTCGCCATGCGAAGCGTGAGAGTTGCTCTCGCGAATTCTGATATTGTAGTCTTATCTCACGCCGCCCACAGGGCGGCGGCTACAGTGAAGAGCTTCCCCCGAGTTCCAACCCGACTCCACTGCGTCTTCCCAAACAATCCGGTCTATTTCGTGACCGCTTGCAGTTATCGGCGCAGGGAGCTGCTGGCGACCGTTGCCGTGAACCATGCGTTCGCGCATTTCGGAGAACGAGCCTACTCCGACCACAACATCGCCGTCGGCCGCTACGTCATCATGCCGGATCATATTCACTTTTTCGTCTGCGGGCCCGATAACTTTGAGTTAGGACACTGGATTGGGCTTTTGAAACAATGCCTTACGAAGAGCGTTGAGCGTGCTCCGAGTGCTGACTCAGTCTGGGAACGCGGATTTTTCGATCATGTCCTGCGGAGTGACGAGAGTTACGCGCAGAAGTGGAACTACGTGCGCGATAATCCAGTCCGTGCCGGCCTGGTGACAAACGCAGGCGATTGGCCCTACGCCGGTGAAATAATCCGGATCGATCGTGCATGAGTCTTGACGCCGCTCGTGCTTCTGTAGCCGCTTCGCTATGCGAAGCGTGAGAGAGACGTTGCCGACTGACCGGGCTCGGCAAGTTCTCAATCCGCTCCCCCACGTCGCCCGCAGGGCGACGGCTACAGAAGATGGCTGCCCCGCAGTCCATCAATTACAACAATTGATACGGATCCACATCCACCGAGGCGACGACGTCTTCGGGCAACGGAAGTTTATCGAGCGTCTCGCGAATGAGGCGGCTCAGGCGCATGATGGCTTCGCCGCGCATCAAGATGTGGAAACGAAATTGGCCCTGCAGTTTTTCCAGCGGAGCCGGCGTGGCGTCCCCGACGATAAACTCGACGCCGAGATTCTCTTTGAGCCGGCGCACCAAAGTTTCCGCGGAAAGCTTCGAGCGGCCTTCGTGCTCCGAGCGCACTGTGATAAGGACCGCGTGCTGGAACGGCGGGAAATCGCAGCGCTCCCGGAATTCCAGCTCCTGCTCGAAATAACCGGCAAAATCGTGGTGGCGCGCGAACTGGATCGACGGGCTGAACGGCGTGTAGGTCTGCACGAAAACCTCGCCCGGCGTTTCTCCTCGCCCAGCCCGGCCCGCGACCTGGGTGAGCAACTGGAACGTACGCTCGCCCGCGCGGAAATCGGGCATGTGCAACGCCAGGTCGGCGTTGATGATCCCGACCAGCGTCACGTTCGGAAAATGGAGGCCCTTGGCGATCATCTGCGTGCCGACGAGGATGTCGATCTTGCCGGAGCGAAAAGCCTGAAGCGTGTCGCGATATGCATCCTTGCGCGACATCGAGTCGGCATCCATCCGGCGCACGATCGCCTGCGGGAAAATCTGGGTGACGTTCGCCTCGACTTTCTCGGTACCGAAACCGGCATAGATCAGGGTGTCCTGAGAACAGGCCGGGCATTTTTTCGGCACGGCCGCGGTGTGACCGCACAAGTGGCAGGTCAACCGGGCCACGCCGCGATGGAAAGTGAGCGCGACGCTGCAATTCGGGCAGTTGCGCGCTTCGCCGCAATTGCTGCACAGGAGTGACGTGGAGAAGCCGCGGCGGTTCAGGAACAAGATTGTTTGCTCGTGTTTCTCGAGCCGGGCGGTGATGGCGGCGCGTAGTTTTTCTGAGAGAATGGCGGCCGCTTTCTCTTTCCGCCGTTCGAGCCGCAGATCGACGATCCGCATCAACGGCATCTGGCAGTTGTCCACGCGTTGGGTCAGATTCAGCAGCTGGTACTTCTGCTGCACAGCGTTGTAATAACTTTCCAGTGACGGCGTGGCCGTGCCGAGGAGGACAACACACTGCTCCATCTTCGCGCGAACGACCGCGACATCGCGCGCGTGATAACGCGGCGCTTCCTCCTGTTTGTAGGAAGTCTCGTGTTCTTCATCGACCACGATGAGCCCGAGATTTTCCAGCGGCGCGAAAACAGCGCTCCGGGCGCCGACGACGATCCGCGCCCGGCCGGCGTGGATCTTATGCCATTCATCGTGCCGCTCGCCTTCCGATAAATGACTGTGCAACACGGCGACTGTGTCCTGCGCATCGGCGAACCGGCTTTTGAAACGCTCGACCGTTTGCGGCGTGAGCGAAATCTCCGGGACGAGGACGATCGCGGTCTTGCCGCGAGCCAGGGTCGACTGAATGGCCTGCAAATAAATTTCCGTCTTCCCGCTCCCAGTCACGCCGTGAAGCAGGATCGGTTTCGCTTTCTCCGGCGCCGCGAGCGCTTCTTCCACGGCGCGCAACGCGACCTCTTGTTCTGGATTCAAGGCGAGATCACTGGAAGCGATGAATTGATCTTCGGCGTGCGGATCGCGCTCCACATTTTCCTCGCGCAGGGCCACGAACCCTCGCTTCTCCAGCGCCCGCAGCGTCTGGTTATCGAGCGAGGTTTGGCGCAGCAAATCCGCCACGGCAATCGGCTTCTGCAATTTCGCCACCGCTTCCAGCAATTCCGCCTGGCGCGGCGCGCGCCGACGCAATTTATCGATCTCTTCCGCCGCGATTTCCTTCGCGGCGCTGACGAACAATTGTTTCTTCCAGGTCACCTCCGCTCTTCGGATCACCTGCGGCAGCAAGCTGCGCATGACCGCTTCGATGGGGCAGCAGTAATAGGCGCTCATCCAGCGCGCGAGTTCGATCAACTTCTCGCTCAACACTGGCCGGTCGCCGACGAGCGCCTCGATCGGGCGAATTCCCGCCGCATCCGTTTCGTCCAACAACCCGACGACCGTGGCCAGCGCCGATTTTTCCCGAAACGGCACCCGCACCCGGGAGCCGATACCGATCTTCTCCGCCAGCGACTCCGGAACGAGGTAGTCCAATTCGCGATGAATCGAGCGATCGATGATGACGCGGGCGTAGGAGGATTTGCTCATCTGGTCAGGCGCGTAATGGTAATCGAAGAATGGCCCGGTTCTTATTTAAACTGATCATCTGCGCGCTGCTCGCCGGCGCGGCGGGCCTGACTTATCTCTCGATGAGATCGGGCGATCCGCTCTACACGCTTTACGAATGGATCAGCCCGGCGCGGTTTCAGCAACACGACGCTCTCATTCGCACGGTAGCGGCGGAGCATCAGCTCGATCCGATGCTCGTGAAGGCGCTCGTCTGGCGGGAGAGCCGGTTCGACGCGCAGAAGATCGGCACGGCCGGCGAGCGCGGTTTGATGCAGGTAAGCGAGAAGGCCGCCGGTGAATGGGCGCGCGAAACGAAAGTGGAAAATTTCCGGGTCGAGGAATTGTTCGATCCGAAAACGAACCTCGAAGCCGGGACCTGGTATCTGCGGCGGGCGATCGAGCATTGGCAAAACCAGGCCAACCCGCTTCCGTTTGCCCTGGCGGAATACAACGCCGGCGCCAGCCGCGCTCTCCGCTGGGCGGGAGGCGCTGACACCAAGGCAATGCCCGCGGACACGTTCCTCGCCAACATCGACTTCCCCGGGACCCGCAAGTACGTCGATTCGATCATCGCGCGCTACGAATTCTACAAGCGCCGCGGGCGGATGTAGCTGTAGCGGCGGTCTATGACCGCCGTCGGGCAACGTCGTGAAGACGTTCGGCGGTCATAGACCGCCGCTACAGTTGCAGCTAAGAGTGGATGCCATGGACAAGGCGACGATCGCGGACGTGCTCGAGAAGATCGCGACACTCCTCGAGCTGAAGGGCGAGAACCCGTTCAAGATCCGCGCTTATACAAACGCGGCCCGTTCGCTCGAAACCTTTGGCGGGAACATCGCGGACCTCGCCAATCAAGAGACGCTGGAAAAAATTCCGGGAATCGGAAAGGCGATCGCGGCCAAGATCAAGGAACTGGTCGAGACCGGCTCGCTGAAATTCTTCGAGGAACTGCGCGCGGAATTCCCGGCGGACATTCTGGAAATGTTCTCGTTGCCTGGGCTCGGCGCGAAAAAGATCAAGGCGCTTCACGAGAAATTACAGGTCAGCTCAATCGCGCAACTCCACGAAGCGTGTGTCGCCGGCCGCGTCGCGGAACTGCCGGGATTCGGCAAGACGACGCAGGAAAAACTTCGCACCGCAATCGATGAACGGCAGAAATTCGCCGGCTCATTCCAGCTCGGGAAGATCGCCGCGGAAGCGGAGCGATTGCAGGACGACCTGCGCGCGCATTCCGAGGCGCTCCACGTTTGCATCGCGGGAAGTTATCGGCGCCGGAAGGAGATCGTGCGCGATCTCGATTTCATCGTGGCGACCTCGGCGCCGGCGGAAATCTCCGCGATGTTCGTCCAGCATCCGCTCGTCGAGTCGGTCATCGCCCAGGGGCCGACGAAGTCGAGCGTGCGCTTGCGCTCTGGCATTCAATGCGACCTGCGCGTGGTGACGACGTCGGAGTTTCCGTTCGCGCTCAATTATTTTACCGGCAGCAAAGAACACAATATCGAGGTCCGGAGCCGCGCCTTAAAGCGCGGTTGGACTTTGAATGAGTATCGGCTCGGTGAGGCCGCTCCGGAGGTAGGGTCGGCGCGCCGCGCTGACCGGACGCCGCCGCGCGGCGTCCCTACCATCCGTGAGGAGGCCGATCTGTATCGCGCGCTCGATCTCGATTACATCCCGCCGGAGCTGCGCGAGAACTGCGGCGAATTCGAAGCGGCGGCGGCCGCAAAGCTCCCACGACTGATCGAAGCCGAAAATCTGCGCGGCACTTTTCATTGCCACACCACTGCGAGTGACGGCCGCAACTCCCTCGAGGAAATGGCTGCGGCGGCCCAAGAGCTTGGCCTGCAATATCTCGGGATCGCCGATCACAGCCGCAGCTCGATCCAGGCGCGCGGGCTGGACGAGGCGCGGTTGCGCGTGCAGGTCGCGATGATCCGCAAGCTTAACGAAGGGTTCGAGAACTTCCGTCTCTTCGCCGGTGTCGAGTGCGATATCCTCCGCGACGGTTCGCTCGATTTTCCCGACGAGGTCCTCGCCGAGCTCGATTATGTCGTCGTCTCCGTGCATTCCGCATTCACGCTTCCCGAAGCGGACATGACGCGCCGGATCATTCGCGCGATGCAGAATCCACACGTTACGATGCTGGCGCATCCCACGGGACGGTTGCTTTTGAAACGCGATCCGTACGCCGTGGACATTCCGGCCATCATCGACGCCGCGGCCGAGACCGGGACTTGGATCGAAATCAACGCCGCGCCGAAGCGCCTCGATCTCGACTGGCGTTGGTGGCCGCTGGCGAAGGAAAAAGGCGTGAAGTGCGTGATCAACCCCGACGCCCACGGCATCGAGCGCCTTCAGGATTTATGGTTCGGTGTCGGCGTCGCGCGCAAAGGCTGGCTGACGAAAAGCGACGTGACGAATTGTCTGCCGCTGGGGAAGATTGAAGCGGCGCTCGGGAAGAAACGAGAGAGCTTTAAGTGTTAAGTTTTAAGTTTTAAGAAAAGCGGCGCCTCCGTTCCTTAAAGCTTAACACTTAAAGCTTCTCCCTTTGCGGCATGAACATGGTCAAACACTTGCAAGCGCCGCCGGCTTTCAAGAATTCGCTCATCGGCAGCGGGTGGCAGGTGTAACCGCGATCCTTGAGCCTCGCGACGAGATTGGGCGCGCCTTCGGGCAGAACGATCTCGCGGCCGAGGACGACGGCGTTGCAGGAAAAATGGACGGCTTCTTCGGGCGGCACGTCGATCAAATCATGGAGATGATCGCGGATCGCGCGCTGGCCGTATTCATCAAATGCTTCGGGGAACCAGAACGCGCCGCCGTCCGGCAACGGACAGAAGCAGGTATCGATGTGGTAAAAGCGCGGATCGACCAGTTCTACTGAAATCACCAGGCAACCGAGGATGTCGGCGACGGCGCGGTGGGAGTTGATGTCCGACCGAAATTTGTAGCCGCAGAAAAGAACATCGCCGCCGAAGAGCGCGTCACCTTCGCCTTCGAAATACAAATTTTTCGGGAGCCAGACGATTTCGTAGCCGTGCTCTTCCATCCAGCGCGCGAAATGTGGCGCTTCGCCGGCGCGTTCTTCGTGCCGAAAATTACTCGGGATGAAACGGCGGCCCACCGTCAGCCCGGCGTTGGCGGTAAAAACCATGTCCGGCAACCTCGGTTGCGGCGGGACCAGCTCGATCTTGCACTCGAGGCTGGAGAGTTTGTTGAAGAGACCTTTCCACTGCGCCTGCACGAGCGGCGTATCGGCGCCGCGGGCGCGGCTCATCCAGGGATTGATCTCGTATTCGATCCCGTAATGGTCCGGCGGACAAAGCAGAAGCTGGCGCATAAACGAAAACGAGTTACCGCCCGAGGTTCGTGGTCAACTCGCGCAGGAAGGGCTCCAAGTCCGAGACGAGCCCGAGCGATTGAAAGGATCCGCGCTCCGTAAGCTTGCTAACTGCCGCCGGATTCACGTCCACGCACAACGTCTTCACTGTGGCCGGGAGCAAATTCGCGACCGCCATCGAATGCAGCATCGTTCCCATCATCAGCGCGGTCGTGACGCCGGTAATCTTTTCCCGCATCGCATCCTGCGCGTCGATCGTGTCGGTAATGACTTCCGGCAGCGGGCCATCGTCCCGGATCGAACCGGCCAGGATAAACTCGACGCCGTGCCGAACGCAGGCGGCCATGATTCCGCTCTTGAGCTCGCCGGTTTCGACCGCGCGCGAAATGCTGCCGGCTTCCCGGATAATATTGATCGCCCGCATCTGATTTTCGTGACCGCGCTCGGCGAGCGAGCCGCGCTCCAGATGAATGCCAAGCGAAGTGCCGAAGATGGCGTTCTCGATGTCGTGTAACGCCAGGGCGTTCCCGCCAAAAAGAAGATTCACGTAACCCCACTCGATCAGCTTTTCCAAATGCGGCGCCGCGCCTGTATGCACGACCGCCGCACCTGCCACCACCAGGATTCGCCCGCCTTCCTCGCGCGCGCGCTTCAGTTCCGTAGCCATCTCGCGGATCACGCCACTCTTCGGCTTCTCTAGCGCAATGCTGGTGGACATGAATTCGAAAACGTCCGTGCGCGCGGTAGAACGCTGCACCGGCACCACCTTGATGCCTTGGTGCCCGACGACGATTTCCATCCCGCGCCGCGCTTCATGAAACTTCTTCGCCGTGGCGCGGCGCGCCTCGCGATCGACGACGACCGCGCAATCCATCAAGGCCGGACGCACCTCGATCTCCGCGCCGTCGAGAGTGATGAACGTCTGTTGATTGGTGGTGACGTAAAAGTCCTTGGGGAAAACGCCGTCGGCCGGCGCCGACGCCAGTTGGACGTCCGCCTTCTCCAAGACCTCGGCGCCATGCTGGCGCAACCGCAGGACGATATCGTCGAGCACTTCGTGACTCGGAGCGGAGACCTCGATGCGCGCGTAGCTTTGATCGACGCGGTTCTGGCCAATCTTGATCTCGCCGATCTTGAAATCCCCACCCTGGGTCAGGACTTGATCGAGCACCTTCGGCAGAATCAGCGAGTCGATAATGTGGCCGCGCAGGATGACGGTTTCGGAAAACATCGGGCGGAACCTACCTCAGCCCCGCGACTCCGCCAAACCCTGTGACCTTCCTGCTCTCTGTGCGAGGTTAGCCCGATGCACGAGCAATTGCCGGCGGTGATCGCCAAGATCTCGCGGATGCTCGCCGTGAAGCCGGAGTATTTCGTGACGCATCCCTCGGAGCTGCGCGTCGTTCGCGCCCTTTCCGACGCGGAACTGCGCGACATCGTCCGCGAACATGGCTGGCGCTTTGTCCGCCGTGTCGGCGGACGGCAGATCGAGTTTTACAACGACGCGTCGGTTAGTTTTCGGCCGCTTTGATTTCTGTAGCCGCTTCGCTGTGCGAAGCGTGAGGACAGACGTCGAAATTGTTTGCGGAGCCCAAACTCACGCTGCCCGCAGGGCAGCGGCTACAGAAGATTATTGCTCGCGCGTTGAGAAAAATCCCGTGAGCGGGCTGGTCGCGGACGCGGTCGATCTCGCTTCCGACAAACCAATCTCGCGTGCTTCGCGGCCGGCTTCGACCGCCTTCCGAAAGGCGTGCGCCATTCGGCTCGGGTCGGAGGCGATGGCGATCGCGGTGTTCACCAAGACCGCATCAGCTCCCATCTCCATCGCTTCGGCCGCCTGGCTCGGCGCGCCGAGACCGGCATCCACCACCACGGGAACCGTCGCTTGTTCGATGATGATCTCGATCTGCGCGCGCGTCTCAATCCCGCGGTTGCTGCCGATCGGCGAACCGAGCGGCATGACCGTCGCGGTTCCGACGTCCTGCAAGCGTTTCGCCAGGACCGGATCGGCGTTGATGTAGGGAAGGACGACGAAGCCTTCCTTCACCAGTATCTCCGCGGCCGCCAGAGTCTCGACCGGATCGGGCAGCAAATAGCGCGCATCGGGATGAATCTCGAGCTTGATCCAATTCGGCAGCCCGGAGGCGACGGCCAGCCGCGCCAGCCGGACCGCTTCCTCGGCGTTTCGTGCGCCGCTCGTGTTCGGCAGAAGCAGAAAGCGCTTCGGATCGATGAAATCAAGAATGTTCGCGAACGCATCGTGTTTGCCGGACAAATCGGCGCGCCGCAGGGCCACGGTCACGATCTCCGTCCCGCTCGCGACCAGGGCATCGCGCATCAATTCGTTCGAACCGAATTTTCCCGTACCGACGAGCAGCCGCGAGGTGAACTCGCGGTCGGCGATCTTCAATTTCGAAGGCTTGTCGGACATCGTTGATAACGTAACACAAGATTTCGGGCTCGAAATCAAACAAGGCGCTGTCATCCCGAGGCTGGCGAAGCGCGCCGAGGAACTGGCCGAAAGCTCCAAACACCAAGCACCAAGCTCCAGAGAAGCACCAAACATCAAACAGCAACCAACCGCGCTGCTCCTTGGAGCTTGGATGTTGGAGCTTGGAGCTTTGGGGTTGTACGAAGAACCGAATGTGACCAAACTGCATCATGACCTCGTTCGATCTCCGCCACTGCGATTGCCTCGAAGGCATGGCGACGATGAACGATGCGACGATCGATCTCGTGGTTACATCGCCTCCCTACAATCTCGGCATCGCCTACAGCCAATATTCGGACCGGCAGGCGCGCGGAGATTATCTCGATTGGTGCCACGCGTGGGCGGTGGAACTGCGACGGCTGGTCAAACGCGAGGGGTCGCTGTTCCTCAATCTGGGCGCGGCGCCGTCGAATCCGCTTCTGCCGCACGAACTCGTCCTTCGTTTGCGCGACCTGTTCGTGCTCCAGAACACGATCCATTGGATCAAGGCGATCTCGATCGAAGACGATGCTGGCCTAACGACTTCACGCGGCCACTTCAAGCCCATCAGTTCGCCACGCTATCTTAACGATTGCCACGAATATGTTTTCCATCTCACGGCCGAAGGAAAAACGCCGATCGACCGCCTGGCTTTAGGCGTTCCGTATGCGGACAAGAGCAACATCGCGCGCTGGGGCCACACCGGCGGAAAGGACCGGCGTTGCCGCGGGAATACCTGGTTCGTGCCCTATCAAACCATTCAGCGCCGCGCGAAGGAACGGCCGCATCCGGCGACGTTCCCGGTGCAGTTGGCAGAATGGTGCATCAAGCTGCACGGACTCACGCGCGTCGAAACGATGCTCGATCCGTTCCTGGGAATCGGAAATTCGGCCGTCGCCGCCGAACGTTGCGGCGTGAAACGATTCATCGGCTTCGAGATCGACGAGGGATATCTGGCAGAGGCCAGGCGAAGGCTTCTGTAGCCGCTTCGCTGCGCGAAGCGTGGGAGTGGCGGCGCCGTTAGCTGGATTGCCAAGTCGTACTCACGCTTCGCATAGCGAAGCGGCTACAGAAGACGCCCGGTCTCGCCGTTCGTTTTCGGTAAAGGGGGCGGAGCATTCCCGCTCGGTGACTGAAATTTCTCCAGCGGTTTCACCAGATTTCCTGGCAGCGGGCGGACACGATCGAAGATGCGCTCGGCAATCGGCTTGGCGACGAGATAACCCGCAGCGAACATTTCCATCCGGGCATCGAGATTATCGATGTAATTGAGCGCCATTGCTTCCGGCGTCTTCGGGCTGACGGGCGAACCGAACTGCGGTTCGCCATGATGCGCGCCGATCAAGTGCAGCAAATGCATCCGCACATCTTCGGAGGAAGGCGTGAGCGAAGCCCAGGCACGCGTGTTCTCCTCCGTCAGGAGTTTTCGCCAGATCGAATTGACCAGCTCGAGACCGATCGAGATGTGCCCCATCAATTCGCCGCGCTCGTCGTAGCCCATCGTGAACCCGGTCTCCGGCAGATGATTTTCCCAGAGCTTACCGGCATCGTGAAACAAGACCCCGGCGACGAGCAGATCGAGATTCAACTGCGGATAGAGCGGTTGGATCGCCATCGCCAGCCGCATCATTTGGGCAACGTGCTCGACCAGGCCGCCGCGCCGGGCGTGATGATAGGAGCGAGCGCCCGCGGTGCGGCGAAAGCGTTCGCCATGCTCGGCGAGGAACGCTTCGCCGAGCGCCCGCAGACGCGGATCGCCGAGCGCGCGCGTTCGTTCGCCGATGTATTCCCAATCCGCCGTCTGTTTCGCGCGGAGTTCCGGCGGTCCCTGCAACAGCTCCGATCTTTCCTGGCCGTTGAGATGCCGCACTTTCCAATTCCGGGCGTCGAGCCCGAACTGCTGATGCTGCACAAACTCGCCAGTCAGCTCGATGAAGTCGGAGGCCTTGAGCGTTCCGCACGCTTTGTATTCCGGATGATCGCTCCAGACTCGCAACGTCATGCGGTCACACGCATCGGCGAGGCCCAGCTCGCAGTACGGCTTTTGTTCCCGTGTAACTTTTGAGGCGACGCCTTCGATCTGAACGTGCACGCGCGCTTCGACGGCTGCGCCGTTTTGGGCGTGACGACGGATTTCGCTGAGACTTAGTAACTGCATTCCCTGTAGCGGCGGTCTAGGACCGCCGATCCTGGCGGGGACTCTTTATCACGTATCCTCGAACTATTTCGCCGCTTCGATCACCCCACACGCCTGACGCGCGCCGGAGTTGCCGGACGGATCCGTTTTCAGGTCGTCTTCCTTCTCATGCACGACAAGCGACCGGCCGATGATCGAATCGGCGCCGCTCAAACTCATCTTTCCCTTCCAATCGACATGCGCCTTGCCGGAAGCATCGGCCTCGATATTGCCGAAGTCACCGGCGTGGTGTTCGGCCGTCATCGGGCCGCCGTGATGTTGATTGGTCGGATTAAAATGCGCGCCGGCGGAAGCCGCATCAGGAGCGGAGCAATCACCCTTTTCATGGACGTGAATCCCGTGCTTGCCCGGCTTCAACCCGGTGATGTCGCCAACCACCTGCACGTCGTCGCCCACTTTCGTGAACGTCACCATGCCGGTGACCTGACTGCCCGATTTCGACTCCAGCTTGCAAGTCGCCTTCGTCCCATCCTGCCCGTGCGCGACCACCGCGAGGGCGCACAACATGCCCATCGAAATGATAAGTGTTTTCATGGCCGTAACGTACCGCTGCCGCACCTGATTGAAAACACTTAATCGGCGCGGACGTGTCTTCTGTAGCCGTCGCCCTTTATGGGCGACGTGGGTGCCGGCGGCGCGTAACCTCACGCGCCCCACAGGGGCGCGGCTACAGAAGAATCAATCAATTAACCGCTGCTCGATTCCGGAGTAGGCGTCGATCCGGCGATCCCGGAGGAACGGCCAGTGCGTCCGGGTTTCGTCCACGCGGTTCCAATCGATTTCGGCCATGACGATCTCTTCGCGATCGAGGCTCCCTTTCGCGATGATCTCACCGCTCGGAGCGACGACAAAACTCTGTCCCCAGAATTCGATGCCGTCGCCACCGGCCGGCGCTTCGGGGCCGACGCGATTGATCGCCGCGACATAGCAACCGTTCGCGATGGCGTGGCTGCGCTGCATCGTTTCCCACGCGGAATACTGCGCCGCCCCATACTTTTCTTTCTCGCGCGGATGCCAGCCGATTGCGGTCGGGTAAAAAAGAATCTGAGCGCCGCGGAGCGCGGTGAGTCGCGCGGATTCCGGATACCATTGGTCCCAGCAAACGCAGACGCCGATCTTGCCATGCTGTGTCGGCCAGGCCTGGAAACCGAGATCGCCCGGCGCGAAATAAAACTTCTCGTAGTACGAAGGGTCGTCGGGGATGTGCATCTTGCGATACTTCCCAAGGTACTGGCCGTCCGCGTCAATGATCGCGGCGGTGTTGTGGTAAACGCCGGCCGCACGTTTCTCGAAGAGCGACGCGACGATCACCACGCCGCATTCGCGCGCGACCGTCTCGAGTTCTGCCGTCGAGGGGCCGGGAATTTCCTCGGCCAAGGCAAAGTTCGCGTGGTCTTCGGACTGGCAAAAATACTGGGAGCGAAACAGCTCCGGCAGGCAGACGATCTGCGCGCCTTGTTTCGCCGCGTCGCGAATGCGCGCGATCGCCTTCGCCATGTTTGCAGCCGGATCGGTCCCGCACTGCATCTGGACCAGGGCGACCTTTGTTTTTTCGGGCGCTGTCATTGGTCACATAGGACCCATGGGACTTATACGACCGATCTTGGCGGCGAGATCGAGTGTTACTTCACTGAATCCGCCGGAACAATCTTGATGCTCTCGACGTTCATCCGCTTTTCCGGTCGGTCGCCCGGCAGCGTCTTGGTGGTCGCGATCTTCTCGAGGACGTCGTCGCCTTTGATCAGTTTTCCGAAAGCCGTGTATTGGCCATCGAGAAATTTCGGCGCGCCGTGACAGATGAAAAACTGGCTGCCGGCGGAGTTCGGGTCCTGCGAGCGCGCCATCGAGAGCACGCCGCGCTCATGCGACTTCTTGCTAAACTCCGCATCGATCTTGTAACCGGGATCGCCGGTGCCCCAGCGCGACTGTTTGCTTTCATCTTTCGTGAGCGGATCCCCACCCTGGATCATGAAACCCTTGATGACGCGATGGAAAGCGGTGCCGTCGTAGAAACCCGACTTCGCCAGCTTCTTGAAATTCTCGACGGTCTTCGGAGCCACGTCGGACCAGAACTCGGCCACCATTTCTCCTTCGCTGGTTTTGATCACGGCAACTTCTTTTGGTTCACTCATGGCGGCAGGTTCTTTCTTTTCTTCCTTTTTATCCTCGCTCCGCACCGGCGCGGCGACGAACGCCAGGCCAAGCGCGCAACAAAGCAATGTCAGTTTCATGCGTTGACGCTAGCGTTCAATGTCCAAGCTTCAACCCGGAACGCTGTAGTGGCGGCGCTCAGTCGCCGCCCGGCGCCTCGACTGAGCGAGGCGACTACAGCGCGAAGGCTGGCTACTTGCCGTGATACTCCTGCAGCGTCCTCACGTGCAGCTTGCTCCGCTGCAACGAACGAATCCCGTTCGCGCTCGCCTGCGCGGCACGCAGCGTCGTCATGATCGGGATCTTTTGCGCGAGCGACGCGTTCCGGATCTTCACCTCATCTTCGCGCGGGATTTTGCCGCTCGGCGAATTGATGATGAAATCGATGTCGCGGTTGGTTACCAGATCGAGCACGTTCGGCCGTCCCTCGCGAATCTTGTGAACCTTGGTCACGGGAACGCCCGCCGCGTGAAGCGCCGCCCACGTCCCACTGGTGGCAATGATCTGAAACCCAAGATCCACGAATTCTCGCGCCAGCGGAATCACGCCGGGTTTCTCGCTGTCTTTCACGCTGATGAACACGTTTCCGGATTTCGGCAGCGGCGGCGGCGCGGCCATTTGCGATTTCGCGTAGGCGAGACCGAGATCGGCATCGATCCCCATCACTTCGCCGGTCGATTTCATCTCCGGGCCGAGCGCGATGTCGTTCCCCTGATACCGCAGGAAGGGAAACACCGCTTCCTTCACGGAAAAATGTTTCGGGATGATTTCGGTGGTAAATTCGAGCTCGGTGAGCGTTTTTCCCGTCATCACTTTCGCGGCCAGCTTCGCCAGCGGAACGCCGATCGCTTTGCTCACGAACGGGACCGTGCGCGAGGCGCGCGGGTTCACTTCGAGCACATAAACGTCGTCTCCCTTCACGGCGAACTGCACATTCATGAGGCCGCGAACCTGGAGCTCGCGCGCCATCGATTTCGTCGCGGTCCGGATTTGATCGAGGACTTTGTCGGAAAGTGAAAACGTCGGGATGACGCAGGCGCTGTCGCCGCTGTGAATGCCGGCCTCCTCGATGTGCTCCATGATCGCGCCGATGACGCTCGTCTCGCCGTCGGCGATGCAATCGACATCGACTTCGATCGCGTCCTCGAGAAATCGATCGACGAGCACGGGCCGGTCCGGGCTGACGTCGATTGCGGTCTGCATGTAACGGCGGAGGTCGTCGCTGTTGTAAACCAGCTCCATCGCGCGGCCGCCCAAAACGAACGACGGCCTGACGAGCACCGGGTAACCGATCCGGTCCGCGATCGTGATCGCTTCGTCGGCGCTCACCGCCGAGCCGCTCGGCGTTTGCCGCAGGCCGAGTTTGTCGAGCATCGCCGCGAACAGCTTCCGATCCTCCGCCATCTCGATGCTCTCCGGTTGCGTGCCGATGATTGGAACGCCCGCGGCCTTCAATCCCTCCGCGAGATTCAACGGCGTCTGCCCGCCGAACTGGACGATGACGCCCTCGGGAAGTTCCTGGTCATAGATGTTGAGGACGTCTTCGAGCGTGAGCGGCTCGAAATAAAGTTTGTCGCTCGTGTCGTAATCGGTCGAAACCGTTTCCGGATTCGAGTTCACCATGATGGTTTCGAATCCGATCTCGCGGAGCGCGAAAGCCGCGTGGACGCAGCAATAATCGAATTCAATTCCCTGCCCAATGCGATTCGGCCCGCCGCCAAGGATCATTATCTTCGGCCGGTCCGTGCGCCGCATCTCGTTCTCGGTGCCGTAGGTCGAATAGTAGTAGGGCGTGAACGCCTCGAATTCCGCCGCGCAGGTGTCGACCAGCCGGTAAGTGGGAATAACGCCGGCTGCTTTGCGCTCCGCGCGAATTTCTAATTCGGAAACGCCATGCGCGACAGCGATCTGGCGATCGGAAAAGCCGAGCTTCTTCGCACGCCGAAAATCGAGCTTGGCCAGTTTCCCCTGCTCCTCTACGATCTGCCGCACGTTATGCAGGAACCAGCGGTCGATCTTCGTTAGCTCGAAGACTTCGTCGATCGACATGCCCTCCTGGAACGCCTGGGCTAGATGAAAGACACGCTCGGCATTTGGGATCGCGAGCTTGAGTCGCAGGGTTTCGGCATCGACGCGTTTGTCGTTGCCGTCCCCGCATAGACCGAAACGTTTGATTTCAAGCGAACGCAACGCTTTCTGCAGCGCCTCCTTGAAGGTGCGTCCAATCGCCATCGCTTCGCCGACGCTCTTCATCTGCGTGGTCAATGTCGGATCGGCCTGCGGAAATTTTTCGAAGGTGAACCGCGGGATTTTCACCACGCAATAATCGATCGTCGGCTCGAAACTCGCCGGCGTTTCACGGGTGATGTCGTTCCGGATTTCGTCGAGCGTGTAACCGACTGCGAGCTTGGCCGCGATCTTGGCGATCGGGAAACCGGTCGCCTTCGAGGCGAGCGCGCTGGAACGTGACACGCGCGGGTTCATCTCGATTACGACCATTCGGCCGTTGGCGGGGTTCACCGCGAACTGGATATTCGACCCGCCGGTCTCGACGCCGATCTCGCGGATCACGTCGAATGAGGCGTCGCGCATCATCTGGTATTCCTTGTCGGTCAGCGTCTGGGCGGGCGCGACCGTGATCGAGTCGCCGGTGTGCACCCCCATCGCATCGAAATTCTCGATCGAGCAGATGACGACGCAGTTGTCCGCGCAATCGCGCATCACTTCCATCTCGAATTCCTTCCAGCCGACGAGCGATTCCTCGATCAATACTTCGGTAACCGGCGAGAGCGCCAGTCCGCGCTCGCAGATTTCCTCCAGCTCATCGCGATTGTAAGCGATGCCGCCACCGGCGCCGCCCAGCGTGAACGCAGGCCGCACAATCAGCGGAAATTTATCGATCGTGCCCGCCACGCGCACGGCATCGGCAATGGAATGCGCGATCCCGGAGCGCGGAACGTCGAGGCCGATCCGGAGCATCGCTTCCTTGAAAAGCTGGCGGTCTTCACCCTTCGCGATGGCCTGCGCATTCGCACCGATAAGCTTGACGTTGTGCCGGGCCAGCGCGCCGTTGCGGTTCAATTCCATCGCGGCATTGAGCGCCGTTTGTCCGCCCATCGTCGGCAGAATCGCATCCGGTTTTTCTCGCTCGAGGATCGCTTCGATCACGTCCGGCGTGATCGGCTCGACGTACGTTCGGTCCGCGAACTCGGGGTCGGTCATGATCGTGGCCGGGTTCGAATTCACGAGCACGACTTCGTAGCCTTCCTCGCGCAACGCCTTGCAGGCCTGGACGCCGGAATAGTCGAACTCGCAGCCCTGCCCGATCACGATCGGGCCCGAGCCAATCAGCAGAATTTTGTGCAGCTCGTTGTTCCGCGGCATTGGAGCGAGCGGACGATAGACGAATTTGCTCGAAGATCACGAGCTAAACGCAGCCCGTTTTCCGGGCCACTCGTCGCGTCGAAAAAGAGCGCTGCCGCTTAACCGGCGCGCAAGGCCGCAGTCCGCTGCTTGGCCGCGATGCGCCATTCTTCCAGGCGGGTGCTCACCACCAAAAGCGCCGCGGGATCGCCGCGATATTTCTTTGCGGTCTTCGTGACCATTCCATCGTGCACGAGATTTTGGAGTTTCTCGTAAGCGCGGAGGCGGAGCATCTCGTCGCCGCCGCTCGCCGCGTTTCGGGCGTGGAGATTGGCGTAAACGAGATCGTAGAGCGGCTTGAATTCGTAGGAAACCTTTTGCGACAGAATCGCGCAAAGCTCTTCGGTCATGATGTCGGGGGAACGGCGCGTGAAACCGGAATGATTAGCCATGAGATTAAGCTGCCTTTTTTTCGATGCGCGAACTGGGGAAGGAAACGACGGGCATGAAAGAGTTATCTGGAATCACTCCCGGCACTGACTCGTGAGTCAATTTCCCGGCGATCACCTCGCTTAAGGCCACATCGGCAAGGCCCATTCCCGGTGGAATTGGGATCAGGGGCCGGTGTCCCCGCATCAATTGCCGGACACGCAGGCGAACCACGTTCACGAGAAGATGCTGATTCGGAATCACGGCCGTGGCGTTGGTAAGAAGAGTGGATTGCATAATTGGTTGGCCTGGTGGTTAAATCCGTTTCCTTATCAGCAGCCGAGCGGCTTCGAGGTTGAACGAAGGAGCGGAAGATGACCGCCGGGAGTATCGCCGGTTTCGCGACTTTAGCAACTGGTCACCTCGGAACACAGACTTGCAGTCTGTGCGGCCAGCCCCGAAGGCTTTCGGGCTGAATCCCCTGAGAAGCGGACAGCGTGTCCGCTTGACGGACAGGCTACAAGCCTCTGCTACGCCACTTCCGACATGCGCTGGCGATCGAGGTAAACTTTGCAGATGCCTTTGATGCGGGAGAGCACGTAATAGATTGTCTGGCTGCGGACGCGAACCAGTTCCGCGCCCACAATCCGGGTGACGAAATCGCTCGGCAATTCCATGACTTCTTGCGGCGTGCGGCCATCGAGCCCTTTGCACAGGATCGCGGTCATCGCGCGGGTTAGCGTTTGCACTTCCGGGCCCAGCGTCATCCGGAAATGCGCTTTGCCCTCGTCGTCGACTTGGAGGTAAACGCCGACGGTATCGGCGCACTCCTCGTCCTTGCGAATGTCCTCGAGCACGAATTTTTCGCCCGGACGCGGTTCCTGTTTCGGCGCGTTATCCGCATAGGAAACGAGCGTCTCGCGCCGCTCAATTTCGGGCAGCGATTCGAAAAGGTTGATGATGGCTTCTAGTTTCGGCGGATAGCTCATTTAAAATCCCAAATCCCAAGTTCCAAATCCCAGGTAAAAGCTCAAATCCCAATTTTCGAGCTCGGCCTTTGAAGTTTGGGTATTGTTCTTTTCCTTGGGATTTGGTTTTGGAAATTGGGATTTATCGAGCGCGTCTAGCCGCGCTCGATCGGCGCTGCGACCTTATTCCCCCACTCCGTCCAGGAGCCGTCGTAGTTCCGCACGTTCTCGAGCCCAAGCAGATACGTGAGCACAAACCAGGTGTGGCTCGAGCGCTCCCCGATCCGGCAATAGACCACCGTGTCTGTCCCCGGTTTCAGTCCGCAGCCTTCGAAATAAATTTTCGCCAGGTCGGCCGCTGATTTGAAAGTGCTGTCTTCGTTCGTTGCCGTTTTCCAGGGCACACTCTTCGCGCCCGGAATATGGCCACCGCGCAGGACGCCTTCCTGCGGATATTCCGGCATATGAGTGACATCGCCCTTGAATTCGCCCGGCGACCGCACGTCGATCAGCGGCTTGCCCGCTTTGCTTTGGGCGAGCGCTTCATCGGCAAACGCACGGATCTCCTTGTCGAGACGCCGCTTCGGCACCGGATAATTCGTGGCCGGAAACTTCGGCACTTCGCGCGTCATCGGCCGGCCTTCCGCTTTCCATTTGTCGCGGCCACCGTTCAGGATTTTCACCTTCTCATGGCCGAACAACCGGAAAGCCCAGAGAGCGTAGCAGGCCCACCAGTTCGCCTTGTCGCCGTAAAAAATGCAGGTCGTGTCTGGCGTGATGCCGTTCCGGCTGCACAGCTCCGCGAATTTATCCGGCGCGATGTAATCGCGGATCACAGGATCCTGGAGATCGGTTCGCCAGTCGATGTGGACCGCGCCGGGGACATGCCCGGTATCGTAAAGAAGGATGTCTTCGTTCGACTCGACGATACGCACCCCGTCGTCGGTCAAATGTTTCTCCAGCCAATCCGCATCCACTAGCGCCTCTGGATGCGCGTACTCTGTTGGGGTTGTGCTCATGGTAGGGAGAAGCTTGAGCCGCTGCTCAGCAGCTGGCAAACGTTTTGACGGCTCGCTCTTCTGTAGCCGTCGGCCTGTGGGCGACGTGAGAGAGGCGTCAATCGCTCTCGCGCTTCGCATAGCGAAGCGGCTACAGGAAGAGGACACGCAAATCATTGAGTGAAATTGCGCAGGCCCTATACTGACAGCCGCATGCGCGTGTTGCTCATCGAGGACAAGAAAAAGACGGCGGCGTTTTTGGCCAAAGGCCTGCGCGAAGATGACCTGACCGTCGAGATCGCGCCCGATGGCGAGAGCGGCCTCGACCTGGCACGCACGAAGAAGTTCGACCTGCTCATCGTGGACGTGATGCTGCCGAACAAAGATGGCTGGACCGTGGTGGCGGAATTGCGGAAGAGCGGAATGCGCACGCCGATCCTCTTTCTCACCGCGCGGGATAGCGTGCGCGACCGCGTGAAAGGCCTGGAGCTGGGCGCGGACGATTACCTGGTGAAGCCGTTCGCGTTCTCGGAACTCATGGCGCGCGTCCGCTCGCTTCTGCGTCGGGCGCCGAACAACCACCAGGAATTACTTCGCATTCGGGACCTGGAGATCGACACCCGCCGGCACAAGGCCACCCGCGCCGGCACCGCGTTGAACCTGACCGCCAAGGAATTCCTTCTGCTCACGCACCTGGTTCGTTCCGCCGGACAGATCGTGTCCCGGGCGGAAATCGCGCAGCACGTTTGGGACATCAACTTCGCCACCAACACCAACGTCGTGGACGTGATGGTGCGGCGATTGCGCGCCAAGGTCGACGATCCCTTCCAGCCGAAGCTGATCCATACCGTGCGCGGCGCGGGTTATGTCCTCAAGGCCAGCTGAACCGCGTTCCATCGCGTCGCAGCTGGTGATCCTTTTCACCCTGGCCGCGGCTTTCCTCCTCTGTTGCGGACTCGGCGCCCTTTACTGGATCGTCGTCAACCACGCCTTCGAAGAGGACAACGAAGTCCTCGCTGACAAAGTGGCGGCAGTCCGCGCGGACTTGAGCACGCCCGGCGGCGTCAATGTCGTCACGGAGGAATTAAAGAATGTCCGGGCCGGAGAACGCGTGGCGTATTGGGTCCGCGTTCTCGACGCGAGTGGTCGCACGTTGGCTGAGACGCCGGGAATGAGCGCGCTGCTGCCTTCCACTGTCTTTTCCGCAGCGCCTGCGAAAAACGCTGCGCAAAATCCGAAAGACTTCCGCGCCGACAACCGGTTATTTTCCCTGGCCACCAGCGCGCACGAAACGGCCGGCGAACATTTCCTCATCCAGGTCGCGCAGGATCGGACGGCCGACGACCAATTCATGAAACAGTTCGCCGCGCTGCTCGGCGCGGTTCTCGCGCTCGGCGTCGCCGCCTCGGCGATCATCGCTCTCACAGTCACGAAACGCGGGCTGCGACCGCTCGGGGAAATGACCCGCGCCTTGAAGCGCGTCGGCCCGAAGCAGCTTCATCAACAGGTCAGCCCCGTCGGCTGGCCCCGCGAGCTTCAGCCGCTCGCGCTGGCGTTCGACGAGATGCTCCATCGCCTCGAAGATTCGTTCGTCCGGCTCTCACAATTTTCCGCCGACATCGCCCACGAGCTTCGGACCCCGATTGCAAACATCCGCGGCGAAGCCGAAGTGGCCCTCACCCGTTCGCGTTCTCCGGAAGAATATCGGGAGGTCATCGAATCCACGATCGCCGAGTGCCAGCACCTCGGGCACATCGTCGATAACCTTCTTTTCCTGGCGCGAACCGAAGCCGCCGAAGGCCATCTCCAACGCAGCTCTTTCAACGGACGGGCCGCCATCGAAAAAATCGCGGCCTACCACGAGCTGATCGCCGAAGAGCAGAAGCTCACGATCCGTTGCCAGGGCGAAGGAACTTTCGCTGCCGACGAGATGCTGTTCAGTCGCGCCGTGAACAACCTGGTGGAGAACGCCGTCCATCACACTCCCGCCGGAGGTTCGATCGAGATCTCAATCGCGAATCGCGGTCCGGAATCGGAAGTCACGGTAAAAGACACCGGCGCCGGAATTGCCGCCGAACATTTGCCCCGCGTCTTCGACCGTTTTTACCGCGCCGATTCCGCGCGCAGCTCCGAGGGCGTCGGTCTCGGCCTCGCCCTGGTGAAGTCGATCATGGATCTGCACGGCGGCAACGCGCAGATCGAGAGCGAGCCCGGCCGCGGAACTACCGTCACGCTGCGCTTCCCGAACGGAACATAGGCCTGCCGCCTGTGCGCCCAACGAACCTCCAGTCCGTTGCATTCCGGAGGCGAAACAGATTCGGCTCGCCTTTGGACAGCCGCCCGGATACTTTATCTCACAATCCTCCCTCCCAATGTCCCGCACGCGTTACCCCATTATCGAGTTAGACGAAACTCTTTCGTCTAATTCTCGTTAGACCCATGTTGCCGCGCCGATTAGCACCAGTTTGTGTCGCAGTGTTTTTGGCCTCCATCGCCGTGGCAGCCGGGGGCGACGGCCACCAGAAGCCATTAACGATTGAAGCCTTCGCGAAGCTTCCTGATGATCTGACCTTTCCCCAATTGGTGCATCGTGTTGGCGAGCCGGACGATGACATTGGTAGCGGCCTTTTCATTTACCGCTACCACCTGGCAGATGGTTCGTTCGTGATCGTCTCCACCGGGGATCGCCAGCGGATTGGTACGATCACGCATATTGTCGGCGCCGAAGAGACTCAGCTTTGGCCTCACCGTAAATGACACCGCAAAGGTCTAACCATGCGATGGAGCGAACAGCTGGCACCTCCGTTCCACATTTGCCATGAAATTCCACCTTCAGCCCGAAGCGATGCGCTCTCCCGCCAGCCGTCGCTCATCTTATTCTCGTTAGGCCCATGAAGCGCATCTCGCTCATTGCAACACTGCTGCTGACCGCCACTGCATATGCGAGCGAGCGTTTTGATCAATTCTTCGTATTGCGTCCAGCGTCGAAATCAGCGCACAGAGAGATTGATCGTGAAGCCGCGCTTGCCACGTTGGACGCGTATCTCAAGCGACATGGCTTTCGCTCTCAGGTCGTTCACCGAAAGACGTTATCGGGATACGTCGCGGCCTTGCGGTGGATGAAACCCGGCACCGGCGTCTTCTGTACATTCACGCACACCGACGGCAGCCTGGCGATTGCCTGTAGGTGCGCAGCAACCGACCGCTTGTCAGCTTATGTCAAGATTAGAGACGGTCTCCTCCGATCTGTCGATTACACAGTCACTGAACCCGCTAGCCTTTGACAGCCAATGGCCTAACCATGCGATGGAGCGAACGGCTGGCAGGTGTGGTTCCTTAACGCCCATGAAACTCCACCGTCAACCCGCAGCGACGCGCTGTCCCGCCAGCCGTCGCTCATCTTGTTCTCGTTAGGCGTATGGGAGCACGCGCATTTCAACCCGACACACCACGACACTTGACCTATCTGTCGTTATTTCCCGTTCTCATTTGCGAGGTAGCGTTATTTCCGTTCTGGTCAGCCGGCGGACATACAGCGCCCTGGGTTCGGGACGCACAGCTGTTTATCACCGTTTGTTTATTGCCCGTGTACCTTGCGACGGTGACTTCTGTGTTCGTCTGGCGCGCCCCTTTGCGAGGCATAGTTGTCGGCTTTGCCACCTTACTTCCTTCCATCGCACTTGCGGTGTTCCTCGCGTACACCGTGTGGGGGATTGCGAGTCGTAGATTCTGGGCTCCAGACTACGAAACCGTTTTTATATTGCGGCAGGCGGGCCTTCTAGCTTTGGCGGTCGGACTGCTCCCGCCGCTTGCCACTCTGGCTTGTCGTTTCATCAGCCTGTATGCACGCCGAAACGCCTAACCATGCGATGGAGCGAACGCGCACCCGCCGCGGATCCATGCTCGCTCTCGCTTTCACCCTTTCCCTGCAAGCCACGCGCGCCCTTGGTGCCCGTCGCTCATCTTGTTCTCGTTAGATCATGAAGCGCGCTCTATTGATGCTAGGTCTCCTATTGGTGGCGAGCCAGTTGATCCATGCTGCGCTGCCAATGTGGATTCAGTTTTCCGCCGCCGAGCTACAGCGCGACAAACAGGCTGCGATCAAGGCGATGAATTCACCCAAGGTCTGGCGTCGATTCCCGAAATATCCGCACCAACGCCACTACACCCCAATCGTCCGCCACATTGATTTCTGTTTTTACCCTCCAGACGTGGACAAGGTCACAGTGGTCATTCTCACAACGCACATCGGGCCGCGGCACAGGGCTCTAATATACGTTACATTCGACCACTTCGGAAGGATTCTGGATATGAACGAGGTTCCACAGATATGACAGCCAATGATCTAACCAGAGGATGCAGCGAACGGCTACCCGCTGCGCGATCACGTTTTCCCATGATCGAAACACTTCCACTTCGATTGGCGCTCGCGCCCGGTAGCCGTCGCTGATCTTGTTCTCGTTAGGCATATGACTGCGCGACTCCTGTTCATCGCAACAGCATGCCTCCTCCCCATTGTGTGCAGCGCGTCAGAGCAGGCGGACGTCAAATCCGCAATAGAGCAGTCCAAAACGATCGAGGGCGAATTCAAGGTTGCGTTGGATTACCGCATGAAAGCACTCAACATTCTGGCCGAGCGCCTAGACCGAGCGATGGGAATGTGCACCAAAGATCGGAAGTTCCCTCTCACATTCGACATTGTAGTGTTCATCTCAGCGTCCGGCACAGTTGAGCGCATTTTATACTGGCCGAAGAGTCCGTTTGGCGGGTGCGTCGCCCGCGAATTCAAAACGCTTCGCTTTCCACCCCCAAAGCATCCTCCATACATTTTGCCACTCGGGATCACGAAAAGCTGACTCAACTCATTCATGTTGCCACGCGATACGCCTAACCAGACGATGGAGCGAACGGCTGGCAGCTTTGATTGATTCGCATTGCCCCAATGCTCCCCCTGCGGGCTAAGGTCCATGTCGCGGCTTTCCCAGCTCGCTCCATTCCTCACTTTTTATGAAATTCCACCCTCAACCCGCAGCGACGCGCTCTCCCGCCAGCCGTCGCTCATCTTGTTCTCGTTAGATGGTCATGCGCATTCTCCTAGAGGTGCTCGGGGGAGTCGGGTTCTGTGCTCTAGGCGTTTTTTACCTTCGCGACGCACGCGCACGTTGCGACCGCATGCGAGCCGAAGCGCGGGCTCGCGCGGAAAGAGCGAGCCCACGCTGGCGTTGGTTTTTCTACCCTCGCTCGTGGTATGACACAGGACAGGATTTACTCGCGGTTCGCAGTACAGGTGTCGGCCTGATCCTGTCTGGCAGCATTCTTCTGGTCGTTGCGGCCCTTACCGCATTTCATGTGCATCCATGACCAGCCACCCAAACCATCTAACCAAGCGATGGAGCGAACGGCGGACCGCTGTGCGCTCCACTTTGAGATGACTTGCGCACTTCAACTCCGAGCGACGCGCGCCTTCGTCCGCCGTCGCTCATCTTGTTCTCGTTAGATCTCGTGCGCACCAGACCATGAATTTGCGTTGGCTCACGGTCGGGCTTCGGGTCACCGGCCTGATTCTTATTGTTTGTGCCGCGGTCATCTTCGTCAGGGATAACGCTTCGCTCCG
>JBEEHR010000011.1:0-13283 GCA_041167505.1 Verrucomicrobiota bacterium | reverse complement strand
GGATTGCGTTCGGTAAACTGCTTGAGTTCCGCCGGCGTCAATTCCGCCTTGGCGTAGAAGAACCGACCGACCCGGCTCTCGCGCGACAACCGCTGGAGTCCCGCGACCAGCTGCGCCGTATCAGCCGGCCCGACGGGGCGCATGATCGCAGTCGTCCCATCCCGCAGCGCCACGTGGACGGGGTATTCCAATCTGCTGTTCGTTTGCCTGTTCGTAGGCATGACCCAACTTGCGGCCCGCGGAGGCGTTCCGGGAAATACTTTGTTTGGCTAGCCGCGATAGGTTATGCCTATGGTCTCCTCGCCACGATGGAACTGCGCCACCTTCGCTACTTCGTCGCTGTGGCGGACGAATTAAACTTCAGCCGCGCCGCCGCGAAGCTGCACCTCGCGCAGCCGTCGCTCAGCGCCCAAATCCGCGACTTGGAAAAAGAGCTCGGCTTTGAACTCTTCACCCGGATCTCTGGACGCGTCGCGCTGACCGACGCTGGCCACGTCTTCGCTTCCGATGCGAGGGACATCCTCGCGGACGTGAAAACCGCCACTCAACGTGCTCTCGATGCCGCGCACGGAAAAGCCGGCGAGCTCCGGATCGGCACTATCGCGCCGGTGACCTTCGCGCTGGTGCCCGCGGCCCTGCGGAACTTCCACGCCGCCAACCCGGCGATCAACGCCGTGGTGCACGATATTGGTGCGCGCAATCAACTCGCGAAGCTCGCCTCGAACGAGATTCACGTCGGCTTCATGCCCCTGGATGTTCTCGACGAAGCGCAGCGGAGCCAGTTCAGCGTGAAGTCATTGGTGCAATGCGAACTCGGAGTTGTTCTGGACGACCAGCACAAACTCGCCGCGCGCAAGACGGTATCCTTGCTCGACCTCGCGGAAGAAACGTTCATCGGCCTTCAACTCGCCGGGACGGACGACCATCTAAAATGGATGCGCCGCATCTGCAAGGGCGCAGGTTTTTCGGCAACATTCGGTGAGCTGGCCGATAGCCTGGACAACCTCTTCAGTGTGATTGCCGCCACGCGTGGCTTGACTCTGATCCCAAAGCTGGCCAAGCGACCGCTGCCGAGCGGGATCGTTTACCGGCCGCTGCGCGAGCGCGAGTTGCGCTACACCCTGGCTATGGTGACCAACCCGAAGTTTCCTTCCGCGCTTCTCAGCCGCTTCCGCAAGATTGCCGAAGCAGAAGCCGCCGCGGTGCAGAAGCGGCTATAGCCAAAAACAAGACTGTCAACGGCCCGCGGCCTTTTCGCACCGCTCCAGCAGTCGCGGCGCCTCCATCCGCTTCGCCCACTTCGCGAACGCCGGCGTCGCTCCGCGCCAGCGCAGCGTCTCGACTTTCTTGAAGAGCGGCGCATCGGTCCGCAGCGTCGCGAGATTCTTGAAGAGCAGCGCGAGATCGCGCTGTTTGCCGAGAATATCCGGCGGGAAATTTTCGATCGGACCGTGGTTGTTCAACAACTGGGCAGCGGTCTTGGCGCCGATCCCAGGGATGCCGGGGTAGCCATCGGCTGCATCGCCCACGAGCGCGAGCAGGTCCGGAATGAGCGGCGGATCGACGCCGAACTTTTCGCGCACGCCGGCAGCATCGCGAATGACCTTGCGCCGGCCATCGATCTGCACGACGCGCTCACCCCTCACGCATTGCGCCAGGTCCTTGTCCGGCGTCCAGATGGCGACCTTCTGCACCTTCTTATCTTTCGCCGCGGTATGCGCGGCCGAAGCGAGCGCATCATCGGCTTCGAGCTCGATCATCGGCCACACGACAACACCCATCGCCGCGAGCGCCTCCTCAAGCGGATGGAACTGCTTGAGCAATGCCCGCTCGATGCCGGCCCCGGTCTTGTAGTCCGCCCAAAGCCGATTGCGAAACGACTCGATCACGTGATCGGTAGCGACGCCGATGTAGGTGTCGCCGTTCTCGATCATTTGCAGCACCGTCTGCAACACGCCGATGACCGCGCCGTAGGGGCGGTCCTTGCCCTTGGTAAACCGGCGCAGCCCGTAGAAGTGACGGAATAACTCGTAAGTGCCGTCGATGAGGTGCGCTATCATTCAGAGTGAACGTTAGATTTCGTGGAGATGGTCCCCAAAGCAACTGCTGGAGCAGGCCTACATCGACAAGAATTTATTAGAGACAATCTTGAAGCGTTATAAATTGTCCCTGCCAAAACGATGAAAACGGAAATGCGTCGCGTGCTTGCGCGAGAACCTTACGAGAAAAAGATCCAAAATGTGGAACAGCTGCTTCGCCTTGTGCGGGAGTTTCCTCGTCAGCCCACGACGTCGCCAGCGACACGGGCAAACTCTATTCGCACTTCATCGTCAGGCCGTAACCTTCGTGAACGCTGATGGCGGATGTAGGGCTCCGACTTTCCGTTGCTGAGTTTTGAGCGGCACGCGCGCCGCAGGACAGGCTTGACAGCGCGAATGGGAATTGCCGAGCCTCTTGGACATGAACATTCCCCCAGAATGCAAAGCGACACTTATTGTACTGGCGGCTGGTCTCTTCCTGGCCGGCAGCCTCGCGGCGAAAGAGAAAGATCCCGCTGCCGCCGCTCCGACGACGGAAAACCAAACACCACATCTGCTCCTTGCGAACGTGTGGAACAAGTCCATCGATCCGACCGGCTGGTGGATGAGTGAGAAATATGACGGCCTCCGGGGTTATTGGGACGGCCAAAAGTTATGGAGCCGTAAAGGCAATCCTATTCACGCGCCTGATTATTTTCTCGCGGAGCTCCCGCGCGACATCGCCTTGGACGGAGAGTTATGGATTGGCCATGGGAAGTTTGAAGAGACCATGAGCATCGTCCGTTCAGAGAGGCCGGACGACCGCTGGAAAGGCGTCCGGTACATGGTGTTCGATGCCCCGCAGGCGAAAGGCACTTTCGAACAGCGAATGCAGTTCTTGCGAGAAAACGTCTCGGAAGGAAACCGCTTCGTCAAAGTGGTGGCGCAAGAACGCTGCCAGGGAGTGACCCAACTCCTCGCCGAACGCGATCGCGTCGTCCGGGAGGGTGGTGAAGGAGTGATGCTGCGCCAGCCCGAGTCGGCCTACGAAGCACGGCGCTCGCCCACCCTTCTGAAGGTCAAGCCTTACGACGACGCGGAGGCGACGGTCATCGCGCACGAACCGGGGAAAGGAAAATTTGCGGGCAAACTCGGAGCACTCCGTGTCCGGACGGACGGCGGCAAAGAATTCTCGATCGGGAGCGGCCTGACCGACGCCGATCGAGAGTCGCCGCCGCCGGTGGGGACGGTCATCACCTATCGGTTCCGGGGATTAACGGCCAAAGGGTTGCCGAGGTTCCCTTCCTATTTGCGCGTCCGCCGGGATTGACCGCGCCGCGTAAAAGGCTTCGCCTCACGCGGCTGATTAGTGGGACGTCGTAACATCCTGCCGAATGCTTTCCCCAAAGCCGCGTGAGGCGAAGCCTTTTACGCGGCGCGAAATTTCACGATAACCCGCAAAGTCCGCGTCCCTGTCAGTCTCAATAGGACATCAACCGGCGGCGGGCATCCAAAACTTGTCGCGGCGGAAAAAAATACAAAAGATGTTGCTGCCAGATCGAGTAATGTGGCGGCAAGAACAACCAACAACACGAAAGGTAATATTATGGCGGACGAAAAAACGGGTAAGAAACCCACTGACAAACAAGGCGGAAAAGGCGGCGAACAGGGCGGCGACTCGGGCAGCGAGGCCGGCGGGCGCGGGCGTCAAATGCTCTACACCTGCTTCAACGACGGCGCGGGCAACTACGTCGATTCAGGCTGGTCGTATTTCACGTGCTGGAAGTGCGGCGCGTTGAACTACATGTAATCTGTCCACACGGACTTTAGGGAAGCGCAGGATTTTCACATCCTGCGCTTTCTTTTTCTACCCCCGCTCTTTCCGGGGAGCGCACGCGCCTCGCGTCGCGCTCTTCGTCTTAAGATCGAGAACCCCTCAGCTACCGCAGCAACTTCTCGGGGAAGTGCGCGTTCCGTCCACGTCCTCGAACTCGCTCGCATCCTGTAGCCGCGGCGCTCTGTCGCCGCGTTCCGTTTCTTTGTCCGGCGAGTGGTCGCCGCCCGGCGACCTGGCACCGCGAACCGACATCGACCCTATTAAGGCGCGGATCGGCTCATCTCGGTTTGCGCTGGCGCGGTTTGCACGTCCGGGGCCCTTGTTTGCGGGGTTTCCGCAGGAGGGATTTGCATTGCCGCGATCTGCGGCCGCGACCGTTGGAAATCCTTATGCCGATCCTCTTCGCGTTCGAGGATTCCCACAAATTTTTTCATCAACCAAGGGGAAAGATATCCCTTTTGCAACGCAACCGCCTTCACGGCGTGACTGGTTAGAAAGCGATAGGTTTCTATGGTGCAGTGCTTTTCTGCCCAGAGCTTCTTGCTCGTCCTGATGAAGGCGTCCGGACTGACAAAATAGTGGTATGCCCAAAGCGTCCGCGGGTTTTTGATTGTAGCGCAAAGAGGCCTTCAATTCTTTGAACGCCTCCGGAGACGGATGCTCGGGATCGACGCTCCGCGGGAATCGCTTGAGCGCTTCGTTGATCTCCTCGCTCTGGACCATGGCGACCTTGATGCATTCAGCGAAAATATCGGCAGCGTCCTCCTGGCTGAGGTCTCCGTAACGCTTATAAGCTTTTATGTCATCGCTGCTTCGCTTCATCGCCTTTGTATCATGATGAGTCTGGGCCGCGACGAAGGCTGCCCTCGCCATAATGAAACGGTGGTGCGCCTCGAAGAGCCAGTCATGGATGACCGCAGCTCGGGTGAAATCAAAAGGAGCGAACCCCGGAACGTACCAAAGATTTCGTGGAATGCTGGCTCCATTGGTAATCATCTCCTCGGGCTCGATCCGGAATTCCGACCACCGGTATTGTCCCCGGCCTCCTTTTACCTCTAGCCGGGGATCTCCCCGCTTATGAGTGGTAAAGGAAAATTTTTCCCCGTCCTCGGGCTGGGAAAAAAAGAACGTATTCGGGGCGAGCGCCACCATGCGCGGTTCGCCCGAAAATCGGCCCGTCGTTGGAACCCTGTCATAGGTGCTTTGGGCACTGCAGCCGGCAAGCAGGGTGAGGAGCGAGACGGCGAGCAATGAGAGGATCGATTGAGCTGGCCCAGTGCAGTTTTTCTGTCGTGAGGAGTTCATCCATCATGCAATACGGAAACTTTTGTCCCGAGTTCCTCGTTCTCAGAGCAATTCCAATCTGCAATGAAACTCGCTCGCTGCCCACGCTCACTCGCTCCTACCCTCGTCGCTTTGCCTTCTATGTCGCGATTCCCACTCCCTCCATTCTGGAATCTTCGATCTGCAATTCAGCGCAACAACTGCTCGGGGAAGCGGGCGTTCTGTTCCCGTCGCAGGATGCGCTGCTGACGCCATCGTAACATCGGACCCGGGTTGGTCGGATCCCAGCCTTTCGGATTCGGCAGGACCGCCGCCAGCATGGCCGATTGCTCTCGCGTCAGATCGCGTGCGCTGACGCCGAAATAATGCTGCGAGGCCGCTTCGACCCCGTAAATGCCGCGCCCCATCTCGATCACGTTCGCATACAGCTCGAAGATGCGCCGCTTCGGCAACAGCAGCTCCATCCAGATCGTGTAGTACGATTCCAGTCCTTTCCTGATCCAGGAACGGCCCTGCCAGAGGAAGATCGACCGCGCGCATTGGTTCGTGATGGTGGAAGCCCCCCGAACCGGTTTCTTTTTCCGCTCCGCTTCTTTCACCGCCAGGTCCATCTCGGTCCAGTCAAAGCCGTCGTGCTGGAAGAACCGCTGATCTTCCGAAATCCAAAGGTGCTTCAGGAACATCTCGGGTATCTGCGCCAAAGGAATCCAGTGATAGCGCAGCGGAGCCTTTGGCGCGCTCGCGGACATCTGATCGATCCACATTGGAAGCGTCCGTGGCGGATTGACGAATCGCACCACCGCCACCTGCATCGCCGGGACGAGCAGCAGGATCACGAGGGCCACCCAAATCCATTTCCACCGCCTCCCACGGCCGCGTGAGGCGACCCCTCTTTTGCCCGTGCGACCGCGTGAGACGGAGTCTTTTACGCGGTTTACGCGTGCATTCGGCCTGGGCATCTTCGCCAAGAGACTGCGGTGGCGCCCCCAGCGCAACCCCACACCCTGGAGCCGCGGCGCTCAGCCGCCGCGTTTTCTGTAGCGGCGGTCTATGACCGCCGAACGATGGAGGGATGCGCGCTGTCGCGTCCCAACTTGTTGTCTCGCTTGCCCCGCAAGCCAGCGTCTGATGCAATCAGAGAAATGAAGCGGCTTGTGTTCCTCTTGCTAGTTCTGCCGTTCGTCGCGGCATTCGCTTCCGAGATTCGGGAATTCGACCTGAAGACGACTGCGCAGCTTGGCCGCGAACTGAACCGCGTCAGTCAACGCCCGGACAAAGGAGCGACTAACGATGTCCGAAAGCGGGCAAGACAGACCGGGATCGACGCAGTCAAAAATCGACTTTTCAAAATCCACTATGACTACGTCGTGCTCGACGATCCCGATGGCAGCGGCTTCCTCGTTTATGCGCTACCGACGAAACCGGGTGAGATCGTCCTGGGCGGCCACTTACGTGTCACGGTTTCAGCCGACGGTGGCAAAGCCGAACGACTGGATGCGTTGTCGCGCTCTCTTTTGTTTTCTCCGAAACCGCCAAAGGGAATGGAGGGGCAGAAACCCCTCACCGTGTCGATGTCCCAAATCGTCAGCAACAGGCCCTTGGAGACCTGCGTCTACACGAGCCGGCGCGACAAAGTCATCGTCTCGGTCGGAATGGTGACTGATAACGCCAAAGTCTGGGTTTTCGTTGGCGACAAAATCTTCGAGATGACGCCTGAATTACTTCGCTCGCTCCGCATCGAAGATTCGAAAAAGAAATGACCGTGGACCGATGCTTGCCGAGATTCTAAGACTGACCCCCATTTCCCCTTTCCTCCTTTGAGGGTCAATTGACCCCCGTCCAGCTTTCCTTTACCTAGTCACGAAAATGGTCAGTAATCTTGCTCCTCATATGATGAGGCATGGCTTCACCCGCGTGGTAAGAGCCATTGCCGCTACGCCCTCAGAACTTTATGGCGAGTGCAGAGCCAAATCTATTGATGTGGGACCTGTAGA
Organism: Verrucomicrobiota bacterium; assembly: GCA_041167505.1. GTDB lineage: Bacteria > Verrucomicrobiota > Verrucomicrobiia > Chthoniobacterales > UBA10450 > AV80. Next base: position 6,150 of record JBEEHR010000011.1, on the reverse strand, counting down.
AGAGACTCTATCCCCAACAATCGATCGCTACAGAGGCCGGCCACACGACCCACAACGCTGGCAGGAATATGCCTTCACGTATCTCCTCACGGAACAAGATTTTCAATCCTCCAATTGGCTTCAACTAGCCCAGCGAATTAACTCATGGATCTCGGTGATTTTCGGTAAAACGGTCACACGGCACCAATTGTTGCAGATCAATAACGCGGTCCTTTCACCCGCCACCATCCCCAAGGAGAAGATTTGGAATCGGGAGCTGCCCTTTTATAGCGATATTGCAAGAACAGAGCATCCGTTTTCGATGGATCTTTCGAGCCTCCAGCTTCTGGAGGATATTGTTTTTAACGTATCCGCTCCGGCAATGCAGCTGCATTCGGCAGCGGAATTCTATGCAACAGCTCTACGGCAGTGGGTGAATGAGCCAGAACATGCTTACGTAAACATGGTGACGGCTGGCGAGTGCCTCAGTGGTTTAATGAAATATGATTGGAACGAGCTTGCCGATAGCAACGCACTGGAGGTAGACGCGGCACTTCGGTCCTGTCCCGACGCTGAAAGACTTGTACGCTTATATCGTCATCAGTCGCGTTTTATCGGGGAACAATTCGTTCGCACACTCTTGATCGAATTGCCTGACAGCGTATGCGCAGATGTAGAGTACGCTACTGATACGTGTTGCAGATTCACTCGCGAGACATTGCGGTCAGCCTTGAAGAACGCATACGCATTGCGTTCTAAATTTGTCCACACTGGATCGACATTCGGCGTCTATACCTCAATCGTTGCGGCCAGAGCGAAGGCAGAATTGTGGCACGACTTTGAAAAGTGCGCGATACCATTGGGTCACAGCGAAGCTGTTGCCGCAGTTTCGTCGAATATGTTAAAGACCGTCCGAAAGGCCGCAACGTTCATTGGCTTAGAACGAATTGTGCGTCGGGCCGTAATTTATTACTTAGAAAGCCATTTACGTCAGTTCAAGGAAGATTCGAGCGAACGATTCCGAGGTCTTCTCCCTCTTGCTAGCAACCCTATTGGAGGCCGATGGGTCAAGGTTCACCCTGATCAGACGAAGAAGGGGGAGAGAGGGGGTCGGTCTTAGAATCTCGGCATCTCGCCGGCAGGTGTCTATTAAGCTGCGCTAGCCGGGCGGGAACTGAAGGCCCCATAGCGAGGCGCCCACCTACCGCGGGGCTTTTCCGAATGTTCCAGTGGGGAGTTGGACGATCTCATGCGCACGGTGGGACGGTTTGGCGGTGCGTTGAAATGTTTCCTGCGTGCGGAGGAACGATTGCCGGACGGCGTCCGGGCGATGTTGGCGTGCGTTGGAAAGATTGTAGCGTGAGCTGAAACTATTCCGGCGTGCGAAAGAATTGTTCGTGACCGGCCGGCCCCTGATTCCGACGCGCGTTGGAAGGGATCTGCCGGACGGTCGAATGAATCCACGTCGCGCTTGAATCCCTTCAGCGCGCGCGGGAATCATCCGAATGGCCTGAACAAACGATTCCAGCGTGTGCTGGAATGAGTTCAACGTGCACTGGAAAAATATTGTCTAGCGCCTTCGCAATCGCGGGATTGGCTTGTGCGATATCGGAGACGATCTCCGCGAGGGCCGCTATGGCCGGGCGCATCAACGCCGAGCTTCAGGATTCGCAATCCCTCACGCGTAAGTTTGTCCGTCGCGTTGAGGATCTCGTGCACCGTGCTCATGACGTTGAGCAGTACAAAACAAACGGGGGGGCTAACGGCCTCGTCGACTTTGCCGATCTGAATCGAGCGATAAGGCGGTCAGCGCTTTAACGTCGGCTTCATCTATCGCGATTTCAATCGTCTTTGATTCGCCGTCCAGCCTTTGCTTCAGTGCTGTGTTAAGCTCACTAAGCTGGCGCTGGGCTTCAGTCGGATTGGATTTCTTGAGCATTAATATTGGCGCCAATTTTGTCGAATGCTCGTTCTGGACATCGCGCAGAAGGTATTTGTACGCGTTATCAGCCTTTGTCGCAGTCACGAGCTTAACATGGTTCGAAAACATGGCGTCGAGTGAGATTGCAATGGTAATAGCTACGCCCACCAAGTGTGCAGCGGTCTCTGGCAAGCCAGCAGCTATCGCGATACCACCGAAAACAGCGACTGCTTTGAGCCCATACGCAGTCCACTTCCGTTGTAACGCATCACGATGGACCTTCTCTTTGTTTTCTTTTGCCAGGGTCCAAGAATCCTGAAAGATTTTCTGAACGAATTCCCAGCCGTCCGATTGCTCGGCCCCATCTTGCGGCGCTTTGTCGTTCATCGCGGGAAAGAGGTCTGCGTCAATGTTCCGCCAGTTCAGGTTCTTCCTGTCCAGAAGGTACAAGATCTGTGTCACTTCCGCTCGGGGTGAAAGCGGCCGGTCGGTATCGCCTCCCTCCCGTTGCCGGATTGTCCCAGTTAGCAACCTCGAGCCGAATTTCCTCTTCGTCGCCGTCACCGTCCCGTACTGAGAGGACGATAGCGCCGCCTCCCGCGCTGAATTTGTCCACAGATGCTCGAATGGAAAAAGGCTCCGATGATTTGATCTGGAAAGTTCCGCATTCAGGGCAGCCATCGAATCTTCCCGGTGGCGGCTTATAGACAAAGCATTTGATTTTGAGTTGAATTGGTTCGGAAGCTTCGACTCGGATGATCCGCAGTTCCCCTGCGGAAATCGGCTCCGTGGCAAGGGCGATGTGTTTGATCATAGGGGTTAGACGGGGTCGAGGAGGCCCTGATTACGCCGGTTCGCGAACCCGCTGTCAACTTCGATTTGCATGGATGGAAAAGCGCCGATCTGCTAAGACTTGCCTCATGCCAGCATCCACCGTGACTGAGTATCTGGCCGCGCTCCCCGCGGATCGCCGGGAGGCGTTGAACGAAGTTCGCCGGGGAATCAACCGGGCCTTGCCGCCGGGATACAAGGAAGGCATCCAGTTCGGCATGATCAGCTGGTTCGTTCCGCTGTCCACGTACCCCGCCGGCTATGGCGGAAACCCAAAGGTACCCCTGCCACTGATCAGCGTGGCGTCACAGAAATCGTACATGGCGCTGCACATGATCTGTTTCTACGGGCAGCCGGCGTTGCGGGAGTGGTTCACGGCGCAATACGGAAAGAGCGGCAAGAAACTGGATATGGGGCAGGGCTGTCTTCGTTTCAAGACGTTGCCGGAGCTGGCGCTGGATGTGATTGAGCGCACCCTGGCCCGGCTCCCGGTGAAAGAGTACGTCGCTGGGTATCAAGCCGCGCGTGACGCGATGGGCAAGGGAAAAGGGAAGGCGCGCACACGCGCCAGTGACCAGTGACCAGTGGCCAGTTTGGGAAGGTCAATTCCCGCTAAGAAGGCGGCCCAAGCAATACGGCAGAATGGCGGACTCTTTGGAGCCTAGATTTTGTCCCAGGCCCGCTCGGTCACGGGGTCCCGGCCTTCATCGAATTCGATGTGGTCGATCAGGGTTTCGATCAGTTTGCCGGTGAGACCGCTTTCCTGAATGCGCTGGGGGAGGAGGTGGCTGCGTTCGTCGCGCCAACCCAGCTTGGCGATGAAGCGGTTCCAGACATGGCATTCTTCGCCGGTGCGCGGCGTGCCGTGGGCGTGCGCCCACATAAGCACCGCTTCATCGTTCTCGCTGTCGAGCGCGCGACGCTTGATCTCGGAGTAGGAGATACCGAGAAAACGGCAGCAGCGTCCGTCGAGAGTGAAGAATTGCGCGTCGCCAAGGTGCTCGGCGTAAGGGGGCGGGAGTTGGCCAGCGGCGTGGAGGCGGATTTTATCCAGCATCCGCCCGAAATAAATGAGGCGCCCGACTTTATCGTAGCAACTGCGCAGACCAGGTACGTTCGGCATGGGCAAACATCGATTAGAGCGGGCGCGGGCGCCAGATGAGAACGCCAAAGCGCGGATGAATGCCAATTTCCATTGCCCGAATTCGCGAGGATTGGCGTCGATTCGCGGTTTTTAAAAGTGCGCGCCCACGTACTCCCACATCTGGTGATGCCAGTAGGGCCATTCGTGTCCGCCCTTCGGGCCCCAGTCGTCCAGGTGATGAGCAATCCCCCGGCTCGCGAGCACGGCGGACATCTGGTAGGTCGGCCCGGGCACTTCCCACGGGCCGTTGCCGGTCGCGAGGTGGATGTCGCAGCTCGCTAACTGGTGGAGAAACCAGGCGTCGTTCTGGTTCGCCATGTAGTCGACCGGGTTATTGAAGTAGAAGTTGTCGTCGTACATCCCGTCCATGGAATCGCGCAAATCGTAAACGCCGGAGAGCGCGTAGCAGCGCTTCACGCGGTCGGGATGTTTGAAGAGGGTGTTGGCGGCGTGGTAGGCGCCGAGCGAGGCGCCGTAAGTGGTGATCGGAATGCCAGGCGTCTGGCACACGGAGTCGATGAAAGGGAAGACTTCGCTGGCCACATAATCGTCGTACTGCGCCTGGAGCCAGCTGCGATGGAAAGGGTGCGCTCCTTTGTTGCTGAACGAATCGCTCTGGACTCCGTTGATGGAAAAGAATCGGATCCGCCCTTCCTCGATATAAGGGCCGAGGGTGCGGACCATCCCCTGGCCTTCCTGCTCATGCTCGTCGCCCATGCTGGTGGGGAAGGCGAGAATGGGCATGCCGTAATGGCCGTAAACGTTGACGCCCATGTCGCGGCTGAGACGGTGTGAATACCAACTGTGATGTTCCCGGTGCATAGCTTGCGAGAATACCGGGACGACGGCCGGACTCAAGTCTCGGTGTCATGATCGCGAGTATTCGCCAGAACGGAGAAAACGCCCAACGTCCAACGCCGAATGAATGGGAAAACTGTAGGGCAACCGCATCGGTTGCCATGCAATTAGGTGGCACGCGCTGCGCCCGCCCTACAACTACTTTGTTGAGGCGAGGGCCTGGCGGGCTTCGTCGGCGAACTGGGTCATAGCGTGCGAGCTGCGCTCGGGCGCAGGAAGGGAGGCGAGGTGGTCCGAGAGCGCTTTCCAGGCGGCGCGCGATTCATCGGTTCGGCCGGCCTGGGCGAGGATGGCGGCGCGGCGGGCCATCCATGGCTCGGGGCGCGGGGCATCTTTTTGCATTTCGGCGACGCGACGGAGCGCGGCGTCGAAGTTCTTACTGGCAACCTCAAGATCGAGAGCGCGGAGGACGAGCGAAGGAATGTGGCCCAGCTTTTCGAGGCCGGCGGCCAACACCTGGGCAGCTTCGTCCTGGAAACCTCGGGTCGCGAGCGCGTCCGCTACTTCCTGGATGAGATCAGGGTCGGGCGATGGGGTGCGTTTCAGGGCTTCGCGAAAATCGGCGAGGCTCGCTTTGTCCTGGCCGAGCTGCCGTTCCGCGCGAGCTCGCAACAACCAGGCCAGCGGATTTTCCGGATGAGATGCAAGCTGCCGGTCGAGCGCCGCTTTGGCCTTCGTAAAATCGCCGACAACCAGGAACGCCTGGCTGCGCACAAGGTCGGTCGGAAATTTTCCGGGGGCGAGCGCGTCGACGCGGTCCAGATTTATCAGGGCCAACTCCAACTCGCCATGCGATCCGTACAAGCTCGCCAGCTCGAAACGCAGGGCCGGATCAGACGGCGCTTTCTCGACCTTCTTATTCTGGGCATCGATCAGCTCGTGTAACCCTTCGTGTCCAAAAACGGAAACGGCCTGGAGGAGGAGCGACAAAGCGATAAGCGCGCGAAGGACGCGGCGACTGAGCGCCGCGGCTACAGCGAACGGTCTCATTGCTTCTGGATACTGTAGGTGTCCGGAGTGGAGCCGTTTTCCCGAACGAAAGTGGCATCGAGGCGGTTTCCGTTGATGTCGAGCACGAGGGACCCGAGATTCGTCAGAGATATGAAATGCGCTGGGTGGGGAAAATCCGGCTGGGTTCCGCTAACCTGGCCTGCCGAACCGGCGACGGCGTAGACCGCGCCTTTGTGGGCGGCACCGCCGAGCGGCTTCATGTAAGCGCCATTGCCGGCCGGGCGCCCATCGCCGGCGTTCAATTTCATCGCCGGCGTGAGCGTGGTGGAGAGGCCGTAGTGGCCGTCGAGGAAATAGGATCGCTCATAAATGTGGCTGTGACCGGCCAGGACCACATCCACGCCGGCTGCTTCCAGGATGGGAAGGAAGTTCTGTCTCATCTGGACGAGCTCGGTTTCGGTGTCGG
>JBEEHR010000010.1:0-163914 GCA_041167505.1 Verrucomicrobiota bacterium | reverse complement strand
CCTGAGGAGATGCAAGCAGTCAGCAGCCACCAAATCACTCACCCCGCGTGCCACGCTTGTCGCAGAGGCAGAGAAGGAGTTTCGCCATGTTCAGCGTGCTGCGGCGCGTGCCATCTAACCATGCGATAGAGCGAACGGCTGGCAGCTTTGGTTCCTCACCTTTCATGAAATTCCACCCTCAACCGGCAGCGACGAGCCCTCTCGCCAGCCGTCGCTCATCTTGTTCTCGTTAGATGTTCTGAACGTCTCGGTGCATATGGATTTCTTGTTTTATCTTGTCGCCGAGTTTCTCGCCTATTGCGGCTGGCGCATGGGGCTCTGTTTTATTTTCGCATTGGTGATCGCTGTTCTTCTCGTGGGGTTCGATATTTCGGTCGTCTGGCGGTACGATATTGCGTTGTTCGTCGTAATTGTTGGCATCGGAACCGGTGTGTATTGGGAAGTTGAGTCGAAAGACCTGCAGCAGCGCTAAGCGGCTAGACGAGCTACTCGTGAAATCAGCGTCCACATCTAACCATGCGATGGAGCGAACAGCGGACCGCTGTGCGCTCCACTTTTGAGATGACTTCCACACTTCCAATCCAAGCCACGCGCGCCGTCGCCCGCCGTCGCTATCTTATTCTCGTTAGATGGTAAGGATCATTCTCGTAGTTGCGGCGGTGGTAGTCATTGATTCGCTAATTCTCGTTTTGGGCCCGGACAGCGATTCGAGCGACGCGGCTGCCATCCGCGCCAACAACCTGACATCAGAAAATATGTCGAGTCGTGAAACGACCTTTGTACGACCCACCCCTGAACAGATACGCCGCGCTCGGCTTTCATTACTGGGCGTTCTCGTCGTCACGTCGGGCGGTGCAGTCATCGTCGCTCAGCAGATAAGACGTCGTCGCACAGATCCGACGTTCGTTGCGTCATGAGCAGACACCGCGCACCATCTAACCAGACGATGCAGCGAACGTCTACCCGTTGTGTGCCTGCATTTCCCATGACTGAAACACTTCCACTTCGATTGGCGCTCGCTCCCGGTAGCCGTCGCTGATCTTATTCTCGTTAGGTCTATGACACTCCGCATGATCCTCATTGCCGTTGCAGCCGCGGCCGCCCTTGCCCTCAGTGGGTGCGATATGGGCCATCGCGTCAAGTTCAAGCCGGGTGACTACGTCATCCGAAAGCTCACCAGCGAAAGAGCCGTTGTGTTTGCGCATTTCCGTCCTTTCGCAGATGACATTTACTGGCTGAAACTGCCCGGTCGGGTCGCCGTTGGTGCCGCAGGCCCCTGGTTTGCCTCGAAAAAGGGAGATTACCATATCGACGGGCCTTTCTATGAAGGCGATTTGGTTCTGGCACCCGATTAGACCTAACCAAGCGATGGAGCGAACGGCTGGCAGCCATGGAAAGGATGAATTAAGATTTATGAAGGATGAAATCGCAGCCACGCACTCTCCCGCCCGCCGTCGCTCATCTTGTTCTCGTTAGACCCAATGCGTCTTTTCTTTGTTGTTTGCGTTGCTGTCATGAGCGGCCTCCCAATTGCGGAGGCGATGGAAGTAGACGGGGTGAAGATCCTCGGACGCATTCACGAAGTTACGGTCGCGGACATCCGCGAAGCGATCGCGACCGGTGCCTGTGGTCTTGGTTCCGGCGTGACGGCGTCCGAAGTTGATGTCATCAGCCGTAATGAGGTGCGAATTCACCTCGCGCCTCGAGACTTGGGGTGGGCGCTACTGAGCCGCCAGAAAATCCCTCTACCTGACGGTCCTGACTATCGCATGGTGACCCGAATGCGTTGGGAGTGCAGGTGTAAGGGCGCCGATGATCCCGACGTACTGGCTGTAATTCGTGCGGCGGACCAAGTATTCGTTTTTCCCCTGTCTACGCCCGACAAGCCCCGTCGAGACAAGGCGCATCAGCGCCTTCTCGATCCAGCGGCTCGCCGAAAAGTCGGGCAGATCCTTGGCAACCGGCTCAGTTGGTGGCAAGGCGGCTATAGCTTGATTCGGACGCGTGTAGAGCCGCCAAACATTGGCCTCGTCTTTCGAAAGGGAAGGGATGAGGTGGTCTTGTTCTTTACATCGGGTTTTGATTCTTACACCGGTCATGTAAAAGGCACATTAAACGGACAGCACATTAGTGACTTGCTAGACAAGAAACCAAGCAAACAGATGCAGGAGTGGCGTCGCAAATATGCTCAACCAGAGCTCGCCTCACGATGAGGTCTAACCATGCGATGGAGCGAACGGCTGGCAGCTTTGGCTTCTCACCTTCCATGAAATTCCACCCTCAACAGGCAGCCACGCGCTCTCCCGCCAGCCGTCGCTCATCTTATTCTGGTTAGGCGCAGAAGCCTTTGCCGATGAACGCCGCCGCACCATTCCTCCCACGCTCTGATTCGAAGATCGTTCTTACGCTCGTTCTCGGAGCATACTCCATCGTGTTCGACCGGCTTCTCTTCTTAATTGTTCTCATTTTCAGAACGGTTCGCCAGCCGCCGACGATGCTGTCACATTACGGTCGGTGGGCCGAAGCGCTGGATTCCGTAGTTCTGTTCCCCATCGTCGCCGGAACCGTCTTGGTCGCTACCATTGAGCTTCTTCGTCTCCTGCGTCTGCCCCCGGTTCTCCAGATCGTTCTGGCGGCGGCTGCGTCCTGTGCGATCAACGGGAGATCGTCGTGGCCGATGGGCATCATCCTCGCTCCGTTATTTCTCCTGAGCGGCTATGCATATCTGCTTTGGCGTCCGCATTCCTGGTCGGTCGCTCTCGCTTACACGATCCTCATTATGGTAGTTTCGGGTCTGCCGGCTGGAATCAGCGTTTTCGAGCATGCCACCCGCAGCGCCTAACCATGCGATGGAGCGAACGCCGGACCGCGATGGCCCCACTTTTGAGATGACCTCGCCACTTCCACTCCGCGCGACGCGCGTTGATTCGCATTGCCCAATGCTGACCCTGCGGGCTAAGGCCCATGACGCACCGTTTCCCGCGGGCTCCTTTCTCGTCCGCGGTCGGTCACCTTTCTCGTTAGGCGATCAGGCCGCCATTTCCAAAATTTAACCTCATGAAAATCTCGCGTTTTACGGTTGCGAGCCTGCTAGGCGCCTTTGTTGTTTTCGCGGGCTTCGCCTCTCTCCAGGCCAAGCGAGCGGCACCGCCATTCGTTGAAGCAGTGGACATCGGATCGGCCCGGTATTCTGCACCTGCCCAGCGGGAGGAAATGGGTTTTGTCATCGCCACCGATGTGTCCACCGGGAAGGAACTGTGGCGGCAACGCATCTACCACGTGCACATGAAGCCGCTCCTCGAGAAGGACGTTCAGTGGGTATTCATCACTTCCCTGATTTTGCGGGATGGGAAACTTCTCGTCACAAACGAGCGCGACGAACATTTCACACTCGATCTGACCACCCGAAAGGTTACAAAACGCGAGTAAGGAAGTCGCCTAACCAGACGACCGCTTTGGCCTGGGCGCCGCGAGCGTGATCATCGGAATACTTTGGGCCAGCTGGCATTCGCCGCTCTTCTTCATCCCTGTGGGCGACATCCATGGACAATCGGAGGAGCAGGGGAGTCTGCGAGCAGCGGCGGCATTTTCTCTGCCGCTCGTAGTTTCAACCTAATCGAATTGACCGTTCGGGGAGCGATTCTAGGATCACTCCGAATCGAATGAGTCAATTTCTGCGCATTTCACTCGCCGCGTTTTTGCTGGCCGGGGCGGGAGCTTTGTTCGCGCCGCGCCGAGTTCTGCGCGAGGCGTGGCGGAGGATCACCGCGCTCGGCCAGTGGTTAAGCGATGAGACGCCGCGCCGCCGCCGGACGGTCCTCATCCTGATCTGGGTCGTCGCGCTGATCCCGATGCTGCACCTGACTTATCTGGTGCGGCATTACGCGGTCGAGGTGCCGACGCTCGATGATTGGGAAATGGCGCCGCTGATTGTCGATGCGCACAACGGCCATCTAAAATGGGCCGACATCTTCGCGCAGCAGCAGGAGGCCCGCACGGTTCTCCCGAAACTGATCTTCATTCTCTCGACGGCGGGTGGCCACTGGGACGTGCGCGACCTGATGATGCTATCGGTGGTTTGCTGCTGGCTCACGGCTGCCGGCATTTTCCTTTTGCTGCGGCGCGCCGGTCTCGGTCGGGGCGCCCTGGGCCTTTGCTTCGCGCTCGCGGCGCTGACGATTTTTTCTCCGGCGCAGTTCGAGCTTTGGATCTTCGCCTCGGGATTTCCTTCTTTTCTGCCGGCGCTCTTTGTGGTGGCGGGGCTGGTGGTTATCGGGACCAATATTTCCACTGCCTGGAAATTTATTTTGTGCGGGCTGTTGGCAATCGCGAGCAGTTTCAGTTTGCCGCACGGCTTGCTGGCGTGGGGCCTCACCTTCCCCGTGCTGTTCCTGATTCGGCAGGTTCCGCGCTGGCGATCATGGCTCATCGCCTGGATCGTTCTCTGCGCGGCCTGCGCGGTCATTTATTTCTGGGATTACCGCAAGCCGCCTTACCTGCCGGGGTTCGCGCCGTCCACGCCGCTGAGGGAATACGTTCTTTTCATCCTGGAATTTCTCGGCGGCGGTCTCGCCTACGCGGGGAAGGATCGCCCCGATTTGGCGGCCGCGCTTTTCGGGGCGGTGCAATCCGGGCTTTTTTTCGCGGCCCTGGTTTACTGCGCGTGCCGAATCCGCGACCGGATATTTCTGGCGAAGTGCGCGCCGTGGTTCGCGCTCGCGTCGTATTCCTTCGGGAGTGCGGGGCTGGCTGCGCTCGGGCGCGTCGCCTACGGCGCTCGCTACGCGCTCGCCTCACGCTATGTGACCTTCTCGATTTATCTGACGATTGCGGTCCTCGTGCTGGTGGCGATTATCGTCCGCGAAATTCTTACCGGCCAGGCGTCGGCTCGGGCCCGCGCGTGGACCTACGCGATCTCTGCCCTGCTCGTGATCGGGTACCTGGTTCCCTACAAAGTATGCGCGTTCAACACCACGTTTTTTCTGCGTGCTCTCTCAGCCAAAGACCGGCTGGCCCGCGCCGCGGTCCTGTTTAGCCCTGTGATCGACACCACGGAAATCATCAAGCGGACCGCCTACCCCAATGATGCCCGGCCTGTCACCAAACGCGCTGAAGCGCTCGACCGCCTGAAGCTGTTGCGGCCGCCTCTCGTCCGAACGAATCGAATCGATGGCCTTTCGCATGAAAGCGCTGATGGCCGGCACGCCTCCGGTTCCTGCGAATCGATCACGCTACTCGAGGGCAACCTGGTTCGCGCCAGCGGCTGGGCTGTGCTCGACGCGAAAGGCCGGCCACCGGATTGCGTGGCGATCGCCTACCAGGTCGGGCCGGACCAGCCCTGGTCTCTCTGCGCGATCTCCGATTCCTTTGCCATGCGCCCCGAGATCGTGAAGCGCCTTCGCACCATGGAGCAACTTTGGACCGGCTGGAGCGCGACGCTGCCGCGAAGCGCATTTCCGCCGGGCGCGCAGCTCTCTTTCTGGGCGGTGGACGCGGACGAGCCGCGCCTGTATCAGCTCAAGGATGAAAGCGGCGGGAGCACTCGTTAGGCAAAGACCGGGATGAGACCGCAGGAACACGACATCATGCGCTCGGTCGAGGACCACTATTGGTGGTACCAGGCCCTCCGCCAGCACGTCGCTGCTTCCATCAACCCGGCGACCCCGAAATTTTCCCTGCTCGATGCCGGCTGTGGCACGGGAGGAATGCTGGCCACCTTGCGCCAAAAATTTCCCGAGGCGGAGCTGACCGGGATCGACGCGAGCGACCAGGCAGTGGATCTGACGGCGGGCCGGCAATTGGCCGCGCGGCTGATGGCCGCGAACGTGAACGAAATTCCTTTCCCGGAGGACTTGTTCGATTTCGTGGTGTCACTCGACGTCTGGAGCCACGTCGGCGTAGACGACGCCCTGGCCGCGCACGAAACGCATCGGGTATTGCGCCCGCAGGGAAAACTCATCCTCAACCTCGCGGCGCTGGAATTTTTGAAAGGCGCGCACGATAAGGCGGTCGACGTGGTCCGCCGTTACAACCGGCTCCAGGTGCGCACGCTGCTGGAAGGCGCCGGCTTCGAGATCGAGCGCTTGACCTATTGGAACGCCACCTTGCTGCCGCCTATCGCGCTCGTCCGCTGGCTGAGCCGGATGCGCCTGGCCCGCACCCCAGCCGAGGCGCGCTCCGATTTCCGCCCGCTCCCCGGCCCGGTAAATAGCATGCTCCGGGGAGTCGCGGCGCTTGAACTCAACGCCAGCCGTCACCTATCGTTGCCCTTTGGCACTTCCGTCTTTGCCGTCGCCCGGAAAAAACATGGCTAATTCCACGCCGCATCTCAGCATCGTCGTCCCGCTTTATAACGCGGCCGCGACCCTGCCCGCGCTTCTCCAGGAAATTTCCGCGCTCCAGGTCGAAGGCGGCCACGAGCTCATCATCGTGAACGACGGCAGCCGCGATGAGACCGAAGCGGTCGCGCTGAAACTCGTTCGGGAAAGCCAGATGCCGATGACGTTCCTGAGCCTGTCGCGCAACTTCGGCGAACACAACGCGGTCCTGGCGGGATTGCGCGCTGCGTCCGGCCGCTATGCCGTCACCATGGACGACGACCTCCAAAACCCGCCCTCGGAAGCGCTCAAGCTTCTCGCCGTCGCCGAAGCGGAAAACCGCGACGTTGTCTTCGGCATTTACGAACGGAAAGAACATGCGTGGTGGCGGAATGCCGGCAGCCAGCTTACCAACCTGATCGCGGACTTCGTGGTGGAGAAGCCGAAAAAACTTTATTTGTGCAGTTTCCGCTGCCTAAGCCGTTTCGTGATCGACGAGATCACCAAGTCGCGCACGCCGTATCCGTACATCGACGGCCTCATTTTCCAGGTCACCCAGAATGTCGGCACCGCGCGGGTGCGTCATGTCGAGCGCACCCAGGGAAACAGCGGCTACAATTTTCGCAAGCTCATGCGGCTTTGGATTAGCATGCTGGTCAATGTCTCGATTCTCCCGCTGCGCCTGATGACCCTGGCGGGAATGATCACCAGCGCGCTCGGCTTTCTCGCCGTCATCGAAGTCGTGCTCGAACATATTTGGTCCAGGACGCCCACCGGCTGGAGCTCGCTCATGGCCGCGATGCTGTTGCTCTCGGGCACCCAGCTTTTGTTGCTCGGCATCCTGGGCGAATACGTCGGGCGAATTTATCTTGGGATCAGCGAGAAACCGCAGAGCGTGGTCCGCAAACAAGTCCGCTCCACTTCCATCGAATCGTGATCTCGCTCGTCATTCCCACTCTCAACGAGGTCGAGAACATTTCGCCGCTCCTGGCGCGCATCGCGCAGGGCTCGCCGGTGCCCGATCAGATTATTTTCGTCGACGACGGCTCGACAGATGGCACCCGCGAACGCATTCGTTCTCTCGCCGGTTCGATGCCGGTGGAGTTGATCGAGCGCGATGCTCCCTCGCTCGGTCTGGCCGGCGCGGTCATCACAGGCGCACGCGCCGCTGCGGGCGAATGGCTTGTCGTCATGGATGCGGACCTCAGCCACCCGCCCGAAAAGATCGCGGAGTTGCTGCAGCCGTTGCTGGAAGGACGGGCTGACATGGTGATCGGCAGCCGTTACGTGAAGGACGGGTCCACGCCGGGATGGCCGGTCTGGCGCAAAATCCTGTCGCGCGCCGCCGCCGCTTTCGCTTATCCGCTTACCGGCGTGCACGACTCGATGTGCGGATTTTTCGCGACGCCGCGAAAACTCCTCCTCGAATTAACTCCAGCGGCCACCGGTTTTAAGATTGCGTTCGAAGTTCTCGTCCAGGGCGGCAGAAATCTGCGGGTCGTCGAGATTCCCATCGTCTTTCGCGATCGTTCCCTCGGCGTCTCCAAAATGAGTTTCGGCGTCGCGTCCGTCTTCGCGGTTCGCTGGCTGGCGGCGATGGCGACGAAGATTTTTCGCGATCAGGAAACGGCGCCGCGTTTCAGCCGCCACAGTTCGATCGCCAGTCCAGCGAAAAACAGCAAGGTGGCGAACAGCGCGTTCCCGTAGGTCTGCGCCATCACCCGGAAGGGGATCGAGAGTGCGAGCAGCGTGACGGCGCATGCTGAACATGCCATCAACGGTGCGTTCTTCGTGGCCCCGGTTACGGCGCGTTGCACGACAACCGTCAACGGATAGAGCAGCCACGCGAACAGGTAGCCGAACGAGAGCGGCGTGAAGACCAGCATGAGCAGAAGCAGAAGCGCGAACTCGATTGCGTCGGTATCCGGGGTGCGCCTCCCGGCGCGCGGCAACACACCGATGAATACGAGACCGAGGCCAAGCGCGCAGGCGAGGATGATCCGGTTGACCGTGTCGAAGTCGAGCTCGGCGACGTTCGCGTAAACCGGCTCGTGTGGCTCGTACTTGTGGTCGTACTCGACGTGGCGTAACAGCCGATTCGCCACGCCCCAGATCGATTGGTTCTTCCACGAGTTGCTTCTTCCAAGTCGCTGCCCGACGCCGGTCTCGTCGTATTTAAAAAGCATCCCGCTCGACCAGCGTTCCAAGTCCTGTTTTGCCTGCGCGTAACCGCGCAACGGAATGGGCAGCACGATCAGCAAAAACGCCAGCGTCACCACCAGCGACGCGACCGCGATCCAATAGCGGCGATAAACCAGATAGACGACCGCGATGACAGGGAAGGCTTTGATCGCTGCCGCCACCGCGATCAACCCGCCGGCGAGCGACTGGAATTTTCGCTGCAGCGAAATGAACGCGCCCAACATGAGCGCCAGCAGGACGAGGCTCGGTTGTCCGAGAAGAAAATTTCCCCAAATGTGCGCGCCCATGATGAGGCTCGGGATCAGGTAAACAAGGGGGTGCGCGCGTTTCCATGTGCCGGTGGCCAGGCGGACGGAAAAAATAATGCTGCACGTCCAGGCGGCCGCATTGGACAGCGCGAGCACGACCACCAGGCCCGTCTGCCCGAGCGCGCTCACAGGCGCGAGAAAAACCGCGCACGATGGCGGATACATGAACGGAAACTTGTGCCAGCGGTTTGGATAGATTTCGCCGCCCTGCAAAACTGTTTGCCCCGTCTGGAACCAGACCCAGTAATCCTTCGTGCTATGCCCGCGCACCGAATGCCAGATCGGGACCACGACCAGCACCAGCAGCACGAAGCCAAAAACCCAGAACAGAATTCGCCAGGTTCGCTCGTTCTTGGATGTTTCCGCGCTCAAGTTTGGATTTTGGAGCTTGGAGTTTGGAACTTCGGCGTCAGCAGCGGCTCCTTTTTATGCGACGAAGCGCTGTGCTCGTATCCGATTTCCGCGATCCGCTTCCGGAGTGCCTCAACGACCTCCCGCCCGCTGACCTCACGCGGCCGCAGCAATGTCCGCAATCCGGGGCTCGCAACCCTGGGAATTTGGAGCTTGGAGCTTGGAGCTTGGGATTTTCATTTCGTCTAGAAATGAAGATGGCTGACCAGCCAGATGACCAGCAGCCCGAGAGCGATCACCAGCACGAGAAAAATGATCCGGCCTTCCCGCCGCTCTTTCCGCAGCGATTTCCGCCGGCCGCCGGTGCGGCCTTCGTTCCCCCAGCGCGTGTCTTGGAGCGCGACCGAAACATCGAGCCGGCTTCGCCCTTCGCTCGCCCGCTCCAGGAGTTCTTCGCGCTGCCGCCGCGTCGTTTCCTCCGCCACCCGCGGCGCTTCCGCGATCATGCGCTCCAGCTTTTCCATCTCGCCGCGCAACAGCGACTCGCGCTGCGCGAGTTCATCCTGTTTTTGGTTAAGCGGCGTCCCGGGTTGAGGAGGTCGGCGGCGCATGCGGAGTTACTGGCCCTTCGACGCCATCCAAAAGAAAATCAGCAACGCCAGGGCGCCGAAAATAATCAACGGCAAGGTCACCGCGAACCCGATCTGCAGCCATTGCACGAACGATTTACCGCCGAGCCCGGCCGTGCCGGAAGTGACCTCGGGCAAATCCATTTCGCTCGATTCGCCGCTCGCTTCCAAACGGCTCCGCTGCTGGCTGAACTCCGTCCGGGCATCGTCCACCGTGCTGAGCGCGCGGCTTAATTCCTTCGGCAGCTCCGCCGAATTCCAGTCCTTGGGATCGATCGATTCGAGCAACTGGAGATGTTGCGTAAAACTCTCGTGCGTCGTGCGGATCTGCTCGAGCTTCTTTTGCGAATCGTAACCTTCCCGCTCCAGGATCACGAGCGAACGTGAAAGCTTGTCCGTCATTTCCGCGCGCCCGCGTTCCAGTTCTTCCTGGCGCCGGCTCAGCTCTTCCAGCTCGCGCTTTTGTTTCTCGATCTGCTCCGCCTGCCGCTTCAGTTGCAGGAGTTGTTCCTGCGCCTTTTGCACCTGCGAATCGAGATGCTCGGGCGACATCGCCTCTTCTCCGCTTAGCTCCAGCATTTGTTCGATGGGTCGAATTCGTTCTGCCATGGCACTCCGGTTTCGTCCGCGCGATTTCGGCGTCCATCCCTCGGCGCGGGCTGAGTGGATATTAGCGGTCGCACTTGAGAATTCCACAAGTTTTCCCCGCGCCGTTCCGAAATATTGCGCTCGATTGATCGCCGGGAAAAATGTGAGATCGAACGCCGTGTCTTCTGCGCCCCAAGCTGTGATCGAATCGCCCTCGCCCGGTCAAAACGTTTACGACGAAGCGCTCTTCATTTCCGGCTCGCTCGATCCTGGGAGTCGCGATCCGTCGTCGTTTCACCTGCGCGCCTACTTGGACGAACAGTGTTGCGGCGAAACGCGGATTCTTTTTCCGCGTCCAGATGGGCGAACCGGATTTCGAATGTTCGGCCGGATTTTGCCCGGCACCGCCGAGCCGCGTGACACGACGCTGCGCGTTGTAGCCGGGATCGGCGATCTCGGCCGCGATATCATCGCGGAGCAAACCATCCGGCTGGTCCCGGCGAAGTTGCGCGAGCGGCCCTATGGCGAAGTCGTCTCCCCGGAAAACGAAACGCTGCTGCATCGCGAAAATATTTATGGCTCCGGGCCGCCGATTGAGGAGGCCGGCATCGAAGTTTCTAATTTGCTCCACGCCTATTTGCCCGCCGGCGCTTCGGTCGTCGACGTCGGCTGTGGCGCCGGCGCTTATGGTCCGCCCTTAATCGCGACTGGTCACGCTTGGCTTGGCCTGGAAGCGAACGCGCACTGTTGCGAAATTCTCGAGCGGCGCCAATTGCCGTTTCGTCCGGTCGACGTCGACTCTCTTCGACTGCCGTGCAGCGACGCGGAATACGATTCCGCCATTTGCATCGAAGTCCTCGAGCATACGAAAGATCCCGATGCTTTCGCCGCGGAAATCGCGCGCATTATTCGCAGCCGCGCCCTTTTCTCGGTTCCCAACATGGAACTGCTTCCTTACCTGCATGACTGGCGCGTCGTTCCCTGGCACTTGCTCGAGGGCGATCACAAGAACTTCTTCACCCGCGCGAGCCTGCACGGGTTACTCAGTCGCCATTTTCGCAACGTGGAAATTTTCCCTTACGGGGAACACCCGCTGCGAACGCGTGATGAGGTTCCCCTTTACGTTCACTTGTTCGCCGTGGCGGATAAGTGAACTCCTGCTCATGCTCTTGATGTGCTCCTGATCCTGGTCTGAATCGCCGGGCTCAAGGAAGGATCATGATCAGGATCAGGATCATGAGCAGGAGTTTGTAACTACCGCGCTTCTTCCAGCAGCTCCGTCCATCGCTTCACCTGCGCGAGATACGCGCCGCCGGTCAACGATTTCAATTCCGGCCAGTGCGAATCGATGTAGTCGCGCTGAAACGGTTTCGGCCCGTGAAAGTGGATGATCTTCGCCTCCGCGCTCTCGCCCCAGTACGGCTTCCAATTCAGTTCCGGCCGCAACCGGTCCCAGAGCGGCCCCTTTTCGTCCCGATAAAACCAGCGATACGCCGCCTCATCCCACGATTCCGCCTCGAGCGCGGCCAGGTTCTGCGAAACGTAATCACGAAACGCCGGCAGGCTCGCGCGCAGCCGCTCCGTGTTCATCAACATCACGCCCGTGTTCATGTTCACGTAATCATCCTGCACGGATTCCGGCGCGACCGCGAAATGCTGGCAAGGGTTCGCCTCCAATTCCGGCACCACGTCGCCGACAAACATCACGTCGCAGTCCGTGTAGAGAACGCGATCGCTGCCACCCTCGGCCTCGACAATTTCCGGCAGCTCGATCCGCGAGAACGCGCCCGACAGCGCCGCCGCCAGGTGCGGATTTTGTTTCTGGCGTCCAAGTTCTTCCAGCGCTTCCCGCACAAAACTGCGATGCGGGATTATTTTCACATCGCGCTTCCGCAGCCAGCTGGTGAAGTCGTTCTCGTTCCCGTCGTAAATGCAATGCGGCTCGAGCGACGTGACCTTCCGCGCTGTGTGCACCGCGACCATGATCATCTCGGCGTATTGCCGAAACGCGGTTGAATCTTCCGTCAGCGCAAAATACCACTCCATCGTTTTAGGTGTTCGAATCGGGTTACGTGTGGATCAATATGAAGGGTGTTGACTAGACGCAACGAGTCGATTCTTTGGCTGATCCTGGTGGTGCTCGCGGCTTTTCTCCGCTTCGCCCCGATCGGCTCTAACCTGCCCTACATCGATTACGTGGATGAAGGACATGTCCTCCATCCGGCCATCGGAATTCTGCAAGCGAAGACCTTCGATTCGAGTGTCTATACTTACCCGCCGCTGACGAGCTACCTCACCATCGCGGCGATCAAAGCCTACTCGCCGATTTACCGGATCATTCACCATCACAAAATCGCGCAGGATTTTCCCGCCGACCGCGATTTTCACACGCCGCTGGGCGATAATTACGACCTCATCACCCCGCCGGAAATCATCTGGCTTGGTCGCCTGGTCGTCGCCTGTCTGAGCGTGGGAACGGTGATCCTGTCTGGAGCAATCGCGACGCGCCTGGGCGGCGCAAGCGTGGGTCTTTTTGCGATGCTGTTCACCGCGCTCTGTCCCGCGTTGGTGAGTCGGGCATCAATTGTCAGTCTCGATACGACCGCGACCTTTTTCGTGACGGCCGCGCTTTACTTCTGCCAGCGACTGCGGACGAGCGGCGGGTGGAGCGAAAGCTCGACCTGGCGCTGGGCGGCCGCGGCCGGACTCGCATCTGGCTTCGCTTTCGGAGGAAAATTCACGGCGGGCGCGGTGTTCGTCGCGGTCCTGGTGACGATCGCGTTCCTCCCGTTCCCGCGAAAATGGCAAGCGCTTCTCATGGCGATCGCCGGAGCCGGTCTCTTCGCGGGAATATTTTGTTCCGTGCCCGGCGCTGTTCTCCATCCGTCAGGAATCGCTGGCGAGATTCGCGGCATTTCGCGTTTCTATCAGACAATCCATTCGGAGGCCGGCTATTGGAGCACTGCGTTTTCGGCCGGAGAAGTCGGCGTTCTGCTGATGATCGCCGGCCTGGCCGGAATCATTTGGATGCTTTGGTATGCGCCTACGCGAAGAGCCGCGCTCAGTTGGATCGCGTTCGGGGTACTGCTTCTCTCCGCGATTGTCTCCTCGAGCTTCCAGCCCTTCCGGAATGTGTTGCCGTTAATCCCACCGCTTTGCATTGCAGCTGCGATTCTCCTCGACCGAATCCGACTTGCCACCGCGTTGTGGATTGCCCCTGTCCTGGTTGCTCTCATCGGTTTGTCGCTCGGTTGGCCCAGCGCCGCTTATCTCCGGGCCCGGATGTCGCACATCGACGCTCGAGTTCAGGCGATCGACTGGCTTCAGGAACACGCGAGGAAAGGGGAGAAAGTTCTTGGCATCGGTGAGCTGGCAATCTTGCCGGCGGAATGGAAAAGGATTTCGGCCAACTTCACCGTCGTCTTATGGTCGGAAGCAGCGGACCTTCTCGAGCGGGGGCAATTTGACTACGTTGTGACAGGCGAATTCGACCTGCGTTCCGCGCCGGATGCCGATCGATTGTCTGCGTATCTCGTCCGATGGAAGGAGAAAACGGCGCCGCTTCCCGTCCAGGCCAGTTTCGGCGCAGTGGCCACGCCGGTTGTCCCGTATTTCTGGCGAACCAACGACGAACGAATTCTTATTCTGGGAAAAAAAGCCGCCGAGCTATGAACGGCGATCTCGGGTGGCGCCGATCGTGACGGCGGGGCCATTCGCGTGCGACGGATCGTCGTAAATGACATCGACGCTTCCGTAACCGCTGGCCGCGAGCAGTTCGCGGAGAGAATCCAGGGTCAGCCAGGTCGCCGTGGCCGACAATCCGCTGAGCGGTTCATCCGGTCCGCCTTCGACATGAATCTTGCCGCGCAATCCCTGGCCGACATCATGGGCTTCGTTCTCCGCCGCGTACTGCGTCCAGATAAAAAGGACAGGCGCGACGGCCGGCAGGCGCTCGATCAGTTTCCACGGTTGAGGCAGGTGATAAAGGAGGCCGCAACAGAAGACCGCATCGAATTCTCCGAGCTCCGCGAACTCTGCGTGCTCCAGGTTTGCCTGGGCAAACTCGACATTTCGCACCTGGAGGAGCTGCTGGATAAATCGCGCCTTGCGAAGATTCGCCTCGCGACCTTCCAGCGAGACGACGCGCTTGATGCCGGGGCGCTGCGCCATGATGAAACTGTGCGCGCCTTCCAAGGCGCCGAGTTCCAGGATGGTCTCCGCTTGCGGGCAATAGTGGAAAAATCTTTCCAGCCGTTCGTCTCCGACAACGCTGATTCCACCGCCGTAATCGTGCCCTCCGATCCGGAATTGGTAGATCCACGGCCCGAGTTCCGCGAAGCGTTCAGCGAGATCGTGCGAATCGTTCATCGTCCCGGCATCATCTCGAGCAGCACGCCTTTGAAGTATTCCGTTTCCAGCAGCGTGGGAAGGACCGGGTGATCGATGGCCTGTTCGAAACGCCGTAAGCGTCTCGCCGATCGGCGAGCGTCCACCAGGGCGTCGGCAATCGTCTGGTCGAAGATTGTCTCCGTCACGTGATGCGAGCAGGAAAACGTCGCCAGCAATCCATCCTTCGAAAGCAGCTTGAACGCGCGCACGTGTAGTTCGCGATACCCGCGCAAGGCGTCGCCCAGACCGCCTTTCGTTTTCGTGAAGGAAGGCGGATCGAGAATGATGAGATCGAATTCCGCTTCGTTCTTTTCCGCCGCGCGCAGGAACGTAAACACGTCCTGCTCGATCCAATCTGCTTGCAGTCCATTACGCTCCGCGTTCCGGCGCGCCTGCGCGAGGCTGTCGGCGCTCGCTTCCACGCCGGTCACGTGCGCCGCTTCCATTCGTGCACAGGCCAAAGCAAACGCGCCCTGGCTCGTGAAACAATCGAGAACCCGCCGCCCTTTCGCATGCCGCGCAACCGTTTCGTAATGCGGTAGCTGGTCCAGGTAGAACCCGGTTTTCTGTGCCTGCATCAGGTCGACACTCAATCGCAAACCAGCGACCTCGATCTGCGTTTCCGTGGGCGCTTCGCCTACCAGCACGCCGACCTGTGCCTCCATTCCTTCGGCTCGCCTGACCGGCGCATCGTTCCGCTCAATGATCGATTGAACCGATGATCCCAGGACATTCTTGAGCGCCTCAACGATCAGCGTCTTCCGCAAATCCATCCCGAGCGTCAGTGTTTGCAGGACCAGGTTGCCCCCATACCGATCCACGATCACGCCCGGCAGCCCGTCGCTCTCACTCCAGACGACGCGGCATAAACGCGGATTCACCTCGCGCCGTTCCCGATATTCAACCGCCTGCGCGCTCCGGCGCCGGAAAAAATCGAGATCGAGGTCCTGCCTTCGCCGCGAAAAACGCCGCGCCACGATCTGCGACTTGCTGTTGTAAATCGCGCTGCCGATCAAATGGTCCTTGCCGTCCTTGAGCGAAATGACATCGCCATCCGCCGGACTGCCGAAAACTTTGAGCACCTCGCCCGAGAACACCCAATCGTGTCCGTGCAAAATGCGCGCCCGCGGTTTAACGACCAATCCTCCCATAACTGGCAACGTGGAACCTCCGCTGCCGCGCGTCCAACAGCCTCTTTAATTGGGCGTTGGACGTTGGACGTTGGACGTTGGACGTTTTCCCTCATGAGATCGCTCGACCTTCCCGGTGTCGTTAAACTCCGAAGCGGCAAAGTCCGCGAGGTCTTTGATCTCGGCGACACCCTTCTCTTCGTCGCTACCGATCGGCTTTCGGCTTTCGATGTCATTCTTCCCGATCCGATTCCGCAGAAAGGCGCGGTCTTGAATCAGATTTCCGCCTTCTGGTTTCGCAAGTTCACCTTCGCGGAGAATCACCTCATCACCGACGACATCGAAAAATTTCCGACAAACCTCGCACCGTTTCGCGAACAACTGCGCGGCCGATCGATGATCGTGCGCAAAACCAAGCCGCTTCCGGTCGAGTGTGTCGTGCGCGGTTATCTGGCCGGTTCGGGATGGAAAGAATATCAGCAGACCGGCGCCACCTCGGGAGTTCTGCTACCGAAGGGCTTGGAGCTCGCGTCGAAACTGCCGGAGCCCATTTTCGCTCCCTCGACCAAGAGCGAGGCGGGGCACGATGAAAACATCGACTGGGAGGGCTGCTGTCGCGCCGTCGGTCGTGACGTCGCCGAGCGCGTCAAAGATCTGAGCCTGAAAATTTACGAAGCCGGCCGCGCCCATGCCGCGAATTGCGGGATCATTGTCGCGGACACGAAATTCGAATTCGGCCTGCTCGGCGATCAGCTGCTCCTAATCGACGAGTGCCTGACGCCCGATTCGTCCCGCTTCTGGCCGGCTGATCAATATGTCGTCGGCCAAAGTCCGCCGAGTTTCGATAAACAATTCGTCCGCGATTATCTCGAGACGCTCGATTGGAACAAGACGCCGCCCGGCCCCTCGCTCCCGCCCGCCATCATCGAGAAGACCGCCGCGAAATATCGCGAAGCCTTTGAACAGTTAACCGGCTCACCTCTGTCATCCTGAGCCTGTCGAAGGATCTCTGAATATTTCCCCTCGGTACGCGACGCCAAGAACAAGAGGCAGATTCAGAGATCCTTCGACTCCGCTCAGGATGACAAAATGGGGTGGGGCGCGCCGCTGACCTACCCGCCGATCAACTCCGCCACCATCGACTTCTCTTCCTTCAGCTCGGCGACTGAAGCATCAAATTTCGCCTTACTGAATTCGTTCAGCTTCACGTCTTTCACGATCTCCCATTTGCCTCCGCGCGAGCGCACCGGGAACGAGCAGATCAATCCTTCCTCCACGCCGTAGCTGCCATCGGAACAAACCGCGACGCTATTCCAGTCGCCGTCAGTCGTGTCGGTCGTGAGCGATCGCACCGTGTCCACGATCGCGTTCGCGGCGGATCCGGCCGATGACGAACCCCGCGCCTTGATGATTGCGGCGCCGCGCTGTTGCACTGCGGGAATAAACGTCTCCTTTAACCACGCTTCGTCGCCGATCACTTCCGCGGCGGACCGCCCGCTGATCTTCGCGTTGTGGAAGTCCGGGTACTGGGTCGCGGAATGGTTCCCCCAGATGGTCATGTTCGTCACTTCGGTGACGTCTGTTCCGACCTTTTGGGCGAGCTGCGCCTTCGCGCGATTCTCATCCAGCCGCGTCATGGCGAACCAGCGATCGCTCGGGACCGACTTCGCGTTGTTCATCGCGATCAGGCAATTCGTGTTGCACGGGTTTCCGATCACGAGGATCCGCACGTCCTTCGCCGCGTTCTTCGCAATCGCCTGTCCCTGGCCGGTGAAAATCTTGCCGTTGATGCCGAGCAAATCTTTCCGTTCCATCCCAGCTTTGCGCGGGACGCTGCCGACGAGCAGCGCCCAATTCACATCGCTAAATCCTTCATCGAGGTCGGTCGTGGCGACGATATTTGTCAACAGCGGGAACGCGCAATCATCCAGTTCCATGACCACACCCTTGAGCGCCTCGAAGCCCGGCGGGATCTCGATCAGGTGCAGCGCGACCGGCTGGTCCGGGCCGAACATCGCGCCGGAAGCGACACGAAAAACAAGAGCGTATCCGATGTGTCCGGCCGCGCCGGTGATCGCGACTTTGATGGGTGATTTCATCTTTATTCTTTAGCCACGGATCAGCGTAGCGAAACTAAATCCTTGAACTCTTTTCCAGAAGCTCGCGGATCAACCGCATGCGTTTGCGGACGCTTCGACTTTCCTCCAAGCCTTTCACCGTTTTCCCCATGCGCCGGCTCCAGTTGGTGTTCGCTGCCGTGCCGGGGACGTTGAACCGGTCCTTGCGCGCGAGGAGATCGGTGATCATCACCAGCGCAACCCACGATTCGCAGCGGAAGAGGGCTTCCATGATCGGCGCGTAAAAGTCGCGATCATAATCGCTCCCGGTTTTCGGCGCCGGCAACTCGGCGAATTCGGCAATCTTCGCCAGGTCGTGCCTTGCCTGTTCGGAGTCCGCACTCGATTCCTCGAACGCATCTTCCCAGAGTGCCCGGACCGGCTTGTGATCGTGTGTCGCGTAGGTGGCTATGGAAAGCTGCTGATAATCGCCGCCGGAAATAGAGCGGCCGTCCGGATAATTTTCCCACTGCGGAATCTTGAACCCGGCCACGCCCAGCGAACGCAAACTCGGACGGACGTAATCCGGCACTGTCCCGAGATCTTCGCCGGCCACCCG
Source organism: Verrucomicrobiota bacterium (assembly GCA_041167505.1). Lineage (GTDB taxonomy): Bacteria > Verrucomicrobiota > Verrucomicrobiia > Chthoniobacterales > UBA10450 > AV80. Next base: position 145,324 of record JBEEHR010000010.1, on the reverse strand, counting down.
GGTGTCGCGTGATTCTTCCACCACCGCGCGCAAGTATTCCTCGCCCTCGCGCCGATTCGCTTCGCAGTTCTCCCAGTTCGAATCGTCCCGCGGACAGAATTGCGGGAAGGCGCCGCCGGTTCGCTCGCGCATCTGGTCAAAGGAAAGCGGAAGCATCTCGGGATTGCGCGCCGGCCGCCACGGAAAGGCGTAGATGCGATAAAACCCGAGGACGTGATCGATGCGGAAGACGTGAAAGATTTTGCGCACGCCGCGCACGCGCCACCGCCACCAGTCGAGGTTGCGCGTTCGCATGATGTCCCAGCGATAAAGCGGGATGCCCCAGTTCTGTCCCCATTTCTGGGTGAACTCGTCGTCCTTGAAGTACGGCTCCGGCGGAGCGCCGCCCGACCAATCCAGCGCGAACTGGTCCCGGCGCGAATAAACATCCGCGCTGTAAAGGTTCACGCCGAATGGGATGTCGCCCATCAAGGCCATGCCGCGCTCTTCCGCGTAGGAGCGCATGGCGCTCCATTGGTCGAAGGCGACCCATTGGACATATTTGAAAAATGATTCGCGTTTGGAAAAACGTTCCCGCGCTTCCGCGGTCTGCGCCGCGAGCCACTCGCGCGCTGAATCCGGCCCGCGGTGTTCCTCCCGCCACCGGTCCCAGGTTTCGCGCCCGCCGTTTTCGTCCATGAGCGCGCGAAAGAACGCATAATCGTTCAGCCATTCCGCCTCGGTCTCGCAGAAGGCATTGAACTCAACTTTCTCCGCTTCCTTCCGTTGCAGGAAACGTCGATGCGCTTTCTCCAGCAGCGCCATCTTCAGGCGCCGGACGCGATCGTGTTTCACCGCGCCCTTCCGCAGCTTCTGGAGGTCGAACCCGCTGATAACTTCGTCGAAATCTTCGCGCGTCAGATCTTCCGGCGATCCCGGCGCGAGATGGAGTGTGGTCGGTTCGAGAGCGACAGCGCTGATCGCGTTATAAGGGCTGTGGTCGCCGCCGACTTCGTTGATCGGCAGCAACTGCACCAGCTTGAACCCGATCCCGGCCGCCCAATCGATGAACTGTCGCAGCGCTTCCAGATCGCCGATCCCGAGGTCGTTCTCGCGCCGCAGGGCAAACAGTGGTGCCAGGATCCCGGCGATTTTTCTTTCGGGCGAGAGATTCACCGGAAAATGACGAATGCCGAATGACGAATGACGAAACAATGTCGAAACCCGAATGACGAAAGAAGTCTCCGAGCGCGTCTGTTCATTCGACCTTCGTCATTCGAGCTTCCTTCGTCCTTCGTCATTGCCTCCTGATCTGCCAGTCCTCGATCAGTTGCGTCGGGATTTCTTTAAGGAAGCGCGACGGCCTTTGAAAGATGTCGCCGAAGCCGCCGCTCAAACGCATGTGCGGGAATGTCAGGTAAAGCTCGTCGCGCGCGCGGGTGATCGCGACGTAGAACAAGCGGCGTTCTTCTTCGATCGCGTCGCGAGTTTCCAATGATCGCGTGCTCGGAAACATCCCGTCGGTCAGCCAGATGACAAAGACGGTGTGATACTCGAGCCCCTTCGCCTGATGAACCGACGAGAGATTCACTGCTTCGGTGTCGGTGGATTGGTCCAGCGCCGGCTCTGCGTCGATGTTGCTGATGAGGGCGAGCTGCGAGAGGAATTCGTTCACGTCTTTGAATTGCCGCGCGAAGGCCGCGAGCTGATTCAGATCTTCCCGGCGCAGCTCGTAGTTCGTGAAGTTCGCCTTCGCATAATCATCGTAAATCGCTTCCACGATCGACGTGATCATTTCCGACGGCGGGTTTACCTGACCGCCCGGCGCGATTTCATCGAGGGTATGCGCGAGCTGCTCCCACGATTTCCTGGATTTCGCGCCGACCGGGATCGCGCGCAGCAGCGCGCCGAAGTTGATGCTGCTGTAGCCGGGATCGGTGATCCCGGCCGTGACTGGTGGTGTTGCCGCCTCGCCGTTCTGGCCGGGGTCCCCGGCCCCGGCTACAGGGGAGGTTTCTCCGAGCGATGCTTCCCAGGCGCGCCAATAATTGTCCGCGCTTTTGTTCCCGATCCCCGGCAGCAATTTCACCATTCGCTTGAATGCGACCTCGTCGCGCGGATTGGCGACGAAGCGGACGAATGAAGTCACGTCTTTCACGTGCGCCTGCTCGAAGAACCGGACGCCGCTCGTAATCACGTAGGGAATGCCGCGCCGGGAGAGTTCGAGCTGCAATTCGATGGCGTGGTAATGCGCGCGATAAAGCACTGCGATGTCGTCCAGCGCGATCCCTTCGTCGCGCAGTTCCAGGATCCGTTGCGCGATAAACCGCGCCTGCTCACTTCCGTCGTTCAATCCCACTACGGCGGGCCTGAAGGCGTTGCTCGGCCGGGTCGCCGCCAATTCCTTCCGAAACTGTTTCACATTTGCCGCGATGGCCGCGTTCGCGACGTGCAGAATCTCCGGGACGCTCCGGTAGTTCAGCTCGATTTTGAAGACCTGCGCGTCGGGATAACGCTCAGGGAACGCCAGGATGTTTTTGAAGTTCGCGCCCCGCCACGAGTAGATGGATTGCGCGTCGTCGCCCACCACCATGACGTTGCGATGTTCCGCCGCGAGGGTGTCGATGAAGTCCGCCTGGATCTTGTTCGTGTCCTGATACTCATCGACGAGGATGAATTGAAACTGCCGCCGGTAGAAATCGGCGATGTGCTCGTGTTCCTTCAGCATCCGGAGCGTTTTCTCGAGGAGATCGTCGAAATCCATCGAGTTCGTCTTCTTCTTTTTCTTTTCGTAGCGCGCGTGGACGTCCGTGATTTGCTCGAGCAACGGCAGAAAGTACGGGAACTTTTCCGCGAGCAGCGCGTCGATCGGCGTCTCGGTGTTGATGACGAAACTGAAAATCTCCGCGAGCACGTCGCCCTTCGGGAAACGGATTTCCTTCGGGTTAATGCCAGCCGCCGCGACGACAGTGTCGATGAGGTCTTTCTGGTCTTCGCGGTCCATGATCGTGAACCCGCTCGAATACCCGAGTGCGCTTCCGTGCCGGCGCAGCATCCGGTTTCCGATCGAATGAAAGGTGCCGCCCCAGAGTCCGCTCGCGTCCACCGGCAACAGGTTCGCGACGCGATCGAGCATCTGGCGCGCGGCCTTGTTCGTGAAGGTGAGCAGAAGAATGTTTCGCGGATCGATTCCATTCTCGAGCAGATACGCCACGCGATAAGTCAGGGTCCGCGTCTTCCCGCTGCCCGCGCCCGCGATGACGAGCAGCGGCCCGGGTGTCGCCGTCACCGCCGCGAGCTGCTGTTCATTCAGCTCCGCTGCGTAATCGATGTTGATTCCGGTCGCGTGGGGAGCGCGCTGGAGCGTGTATTCGCGGGACATCGGGCGTAACGCTCCGGTGTCGCCGTGCGCTCTTCAATGGAAATCTAAACGGAAAGGCCCTAGGCGGCCGGCGTGCTCATCGAGCCGCGGCGTTTGTGGGCGAGTTCCTCGAGAAGCTCGATCTGGATCTGCTGGATTTCGAAGAGGCGGTTGTATTGGCGGCGCAGGAGGTGATCGATCTTTTCGTGCAGGTGCCTGATCTCGAGCTCGGCCTTGAGATTGATCTTATAGTCGTTTTCCCCTCGCAATCGGTCGCGCGCCTCGCTCCGGTTCTGGCTCATCATGATGACGGGTGCTTGCAAGGCCGCGATCGCGGAAAGGACCAGATTCATCAGGATGTATGGATAGGGATCAAAGGCGCGGTTCGCCAGGACGAAACTGTTGACCACCACCCAGACGAAAAGGACCACGCTGAAAAGGATGATAAACGTCCAGCTGCCGCCGAACGCGGCGATCGTGTCGGAGAGTCTCTCGCCGAACGTCAACTTTTTCTCGAACTGTTTGCTGATGTCGCTCGAGAGAATTTCGTGCTGCTGCAAGCTCTCGACCACTTCGTCGTCGAGCGCGGAGAGCTCTCCGATTTCGTCCTGCAAAACTTCCTTCACGTAATCGCGCCGGAATTTTCCCAGGTCGTCGAAACAGATGAACCCTTTGCCGTCCCACTGCGGCACTTTCCTTTTTATGAAGTCGGACAGGGACGGACGCACCACTTCGCCGATCGTGCCGTTCCGCGTTGATACGGCTTTCCTGCAAATCTGACATTCCGCTGTCTCCGCCTTGCTCATGGGAATGTGATAACGGAAAACAGCGTCCGTTGTCGAATGCGGAGACAGCTAGCGGAGAATCACCGAGCGCGACGCGGAGCGGCCGTGATCGTCGAGCGCGATGAGTTGATAGGCGCCGGGCGCGGGTTTCCAGCACAAGACCTCGTGCGCGTCGCAGGCGCCGAGAAACGTTTTGTCGGCGAACCAGTAAAGTTTGCGCACGCCAGTTTCGGTTTCGGCGCGGAGCGGGATTCCGGGCGTGTTCGCCGGCTGCTGCGAAATCGTCATCTCATTCGCAGGCAAATTGATCTTCGGCGGATGCCCGCCGCGCGAGAGAAGTTCGTTATCCATCGACGGCGAAAACGGCGGCGGCAATTTTCGCGGAACCCCGGCGCGCTCGAAAAGCGCGAGCAAATCCGACGGCCAGAACTCGAAGACCTCGCGCTTCAACGTTTGCTTTCCGTCGTCCTGCACCACCCGCAAGCCAGTCGACGCGTCGACGAGGATCTCGCGGTGGACATCGCAAGTGGCGATCGGGGAGATGCCCGGGATGAACCAGCTTTCGGTGCGATGGGGACAGAACGAAGTCGGCAGCTGGCCGGATACGGAACAGAACTCAACGCGCTTGAGGTTCAACTCCGGCGCGGGCAGGTGCGGCTCGAAGCGCGCCGGCTCCCTCGTCCGCAAGCCGTCGATCATCTGGAAGAGGAGGGGCGCCGCGGCCGTTCGGCCGATGAAGGACGCATTTCGTTTTCCATCAAAATTCCCGATCCAGACCGCGAGCACGTAATGATCGAAGACCGCGACCGACCAGGCATCGCGAAAGCCGTGGGATGTTCCGGTTTTCCAAAACACCGGGGCGGTCCGCGCCAAATCGGCATTGGTCATTCCGGGTCGCGGAGTTTTTCCCAGCATGTCGAGAGTGAGAAACGCGGCCTCGGGGCTGAAAATCCGGGTGTTCTTGTTCGCGGCAGGCTCATGCAGGAATCGTCGCAGCGGCTGGAGCCGACCGCCGTTCGCCAGCGCGGCGTAGAGCCGCACCAAGTCCTCCATCGTCACTTCCGAGCCGCCGAGCGGCAACGAGAGGCCGTAGAACGATGCCGGTTTCGGGAGCGAAACGTCAGCGTTGCGCAGGAATTCGTAGAACGTCGGATGCGACAACTCCGACGCGAGCGTTACAGCGGGAACATTGCGGCTGCGCGCGAGCGCGTCCGATGCACGGATCGGCCCGAGGAACTCGCGGTCGAAATTCTCCGGATTGTAATCGCCGAAACTGTGCGGCGCATCCTTGAGCAGGGTGAGGGGATGAATCTGTCCCTGGTCCAGCGCGAGAGCGTAAACGAACGGCTTTAGCGTCGAGCCGGGCGATCGCGGCCGCCGAGTCCCATCGACCTGTCCCTGAATTTCGATCTTCGAAAAATCCGACGACCCGATTTGCGCCAGGACTTCCATGTTCTTGAAATCGATCAGCATGGCGGCGGCGTTTTGGATTCCGCGATCGCGGTTTTGCGCGATGTAGTCGGCCACGCGCTTCTCGAGCATTTGTTGGAGCGCGAGATCGAGGGTCGTGGACATTTCCGTCCCGGCGGCCTTCGATTCAATGATCTGCTGGACGAAGTGGGGCGCCGTCAGTTGGTGCCGGGTGCGCGCCTCGGCGCGGAAGGTTAGCGCCGGAGCCTCCTTCGTGGTGGAACGCAAATACCATCGCTGTTGCGCATTGGTCACGTGTTCATTTTCGCCGCCCGCGACCAGGGCGCGCCGCGTCGGACTTTGCGGGATCACACTCAACGCCACCGCTTCGGCACCCGTCACGCGCGCCGCACTCTTGGAAAAATAAATCTCACTGGCTGCGCCGACGCCTTCGATGTTCCGGCCGTAGGGGGCGAGGTTCAGGTAGGCCTCCAGGATTTGCGCCTTCGAATAATGGCGTTCGAGTTCGATCGCATAAACGATCTGCCGCAGTTTTCCGGAAACGGTCCGCGTGCGCAGATGATAACGCAGTCGCGCCAGTTGCATCGTGATCGTCGATGCGCCGGCGCGCGTTTGTCCGGAAGAGACAAGGCTCCACGTGGCCCTCAGCAACGACACCGGGTTAACGCCGGGGTGTTTGTCATAATACTTGTCCTCGAACCGCAACGTCGCTTCGACGAGCGCCGGCGAGATTTCCTTTAGCGGCGTCCAGATTCGATACTTCTGGTCGGCCGTCAACTTAACCCGAAGGACGTTTCCGTTCCGATCGCGCACCCGCTGCGAAAAATCGATGCCCTCAAGCAGAGGTGGTTTGGGAAGGGCCAGCCAGATGGCCGCCACTCCCATCAAAAAATAGATCGTGCGCCGCAACCACCGATTGACCGCGTATTTTTTCACTTTCCGAAATCCGAAATTACTTGGTCACGCTGATCTTCCCGCCCAGGCCGCGGCCTTTCACGTTGCGGTCGTACATCGATTCCGCGAAGACTGGCGGCACCACGAAGTTCCCGCGGTTGCACGACTTGATCTGGTACGTGATCTCGAGCGTCTCTGTCGGAACGGTCGCGTAGAAGATCGCGCGATCCTCCCGGACCTCGACGTAGTCCACACCCTTGATCGACGAGACGCCCGGCGACAGCGACGAGCTGACCACTTCAAATCCGCCGGGCAGCAGATCGATGAGAGCGACGTTGCTAATCCATTCGCTTCGCAGGCTGCGGATGCGCAGCCGAACGGTCAGGACTTCGCCGAGTTGCGTGGTCGTGACTGGTTTGTTCGATTTGTCGAGGATCTCGCGGTAAACCTCGAGCCCGTCGGTGATGGTCTTGTTGGAAACCTGCCGGTCGAACCCCGCCTCGATGACTTGGTAATAGGCGCCCGGCGGATTAAGCGCCGTCGGCGTGCGGAAACGAAGCGCGGCCGCGTCGCCCGAGAAGTTCGCGCGCAACAGAAGTTTCGTCCCTGTCGTGATGATTTTCTCTTTCTTCGCCTTGTCCAGCTCGGCGATCGTCAGTTCCGGCGGATGTTGCGCAACAGCCCGCGCGTACGACTTCAGCGCCAGGACCGCGTAAGCGGCGGACAAGGTGTTGAATGTCCCCTCACCGATAGGCTTCAGCGCCTTATCGAACTCGGCGGCAGGCAGCTTCTTCAGCCGGTCCGGAAATTCGCGCGCGAGAATCGCGACATATTGCGAATCCGCCCCAAGCGGCTGGTAAAAATCGTTGAGCTGTTTTTTGTCGAACTGCCCCATTCGGTAAGCGGCGATCAACTTCGTCGCCTCGTCTTCCTTTTTCAGAATGTGGAGAGCCCCGGCGAGATAAACGCCCGTCAGGTCCGTCTTCCATTCCTTGGCGTGATTTTTGTCGAGGTAATCGCGCAGGTTGATGATGTAGTTGGTCGTCACGACGCCTTCGCGACTGAGCAAATAAATCGCGTAGGCGATCCGGCGAGCGTCATCGAGATCGGATGGTTCCTTCGCCACCATGGCCTGCAGGTTGCGCAGGCCGCTCGCGAACATTTCCGCGGGCGGCGCGAACCCGGCCGCCTTTGCTTCGATGAGGAAATGCATCGCGTAAGGGGACATGAAACTGATCTCCTGGCCGTTCTCCGGCGCCCAATAACCGAACGCGCCCTGGTCATTCTGACGTCGGCGCAGGACGGCGAAAACGTTTTCGAGTTGCGCCGTCACTTCCGGCTTGGTCAAACCGAAGTCAGCCTCATCCGCGAGAACGAGCCGGCAAAAGGCCGCGCTCGTGATCTGCTCGCTGCAACCGTGCGGAAAATCTTTCAGGTAGGCATCGAGTCCATGCGCGAGTCCGAGCGGCAGCGCGGAGACCGCAGCGGTCAGCTTCCGGAACTCCGGATACATGTCGCGGGTTACCGGGACGTCCGCGCTGTTCTTATTGAAAGTGCTGCTGCGCACCTGGGTCATGAAGGTGGTGGGCGGGCGCACGCTAATCGTCGACCGCAGCCGCGTTTCCTTGCCTCCGTTGCTCGCGATGAAGGTGAGAGTTCCCGACCCGAGCTTGTCGTTCATTTTCACGGAGAACGTCGTCGTTTGCTCGCGTCCTTCGGCGATCTTCAAGGTCTGCGAAGAAGTCTTCACGATTTGCAGATGCTCCGAACTCTCTGCGCGAATCTGGACGTCCGCGTTTTCTCCGGAACCTTCGACGTTGTTCGCGACGGTCACGCCGACTTCAAACTCATCGCCCGGCGCCGCCAGCACGGGCACGCTCGGCGTGATGACAAACGGACCGCGCACGAGCGGATTCTTCTCTGCCGCGCCGGTCGCGTCGTCGGCCACGGCCACCGCCATCACGGTCAACGTTCCGCTAAAGTAATCCGGCACATCGTAGACGACTTCGCGTTGCGTCGGGTCGGCATCGATGATTCCCGACCAGAAAACCACCGGCTTTTCCGTGACGCGCTTGAACGGGTTGAGCTGTTTCGGATTATCCCCGTCGCCGCCGAAGGCGGAGAGCGAGCACAGGATGGAATACTCAGGCATGATCAGGTCGACGATCTGCGCGGTCTCAACGCCGAGGGCGCATTTGCGGAAGAAGAAACCGAGCGGATCCGGCAGCTTGTAATCGCTCACCTGGAGGATTCCCTGGTCGACCGCGAAGACCGCGATCTTCGATTTCCGGTCGGTCTTGTATTTGATATGAAGCGGCTCGCCAGGCTTCGCGATCGCCGGCGTCTCCAGCTCTACCTTCAGCCGGCGGCGCTCGATGTTCGCCATGAACGGAACCACGCCATAACTGAGCGGACTGGTGAAAATTTCCTTCGAATCGAGCGAACGAATCAGCGCGACGTTGATGTAGCCGCTGCCCTCAAAGCCGTCCGGCACTTTAATTTTCTGCACGCTGCTGGCCGCGTCGGTCTTGAACCAGACCTGCGCATAAACTTTGTCGCGCTCGATCGTGATGAGGCCGCTGCCCGCATACGGCGCGGTGATGCTGATCTCGACTTCCTCGCCGGTGTTGTATTGCGTGCGCGAGAGCTTCACCTGCAGCTCCGAGTTCTTGTCGAGCGCGCGCTTGACGATGCCGCGGCCGACGACGGAGAAGCGGACGCGGCTCACTTTGCGATCGTCCTTGTCGCGCAGCTCAATCGTGTAATCACCCGGCTCTTCCGTGGGGAGCTGGTAATGCAATCCATCCGCGCTGATCGCGATCTTCTCGGTTTTCGCGACGCGCTCTTTCAAGACCGACTCGTAAGCGTAACTGCCGTTTTCCTTTTTGGTGACAACGGAGACGTATTCCCGCGCGATCACGTTCACGGTGACGTTCTCGAGCGCGATCTTGTTCAACTTCGAATCGACGGCAACCAAATCGACCATCCGCGCGGTGCTGGCGCTGATGTAATTCAAGTCGCCGTCGCTCTTGTAACCCACGACGTACGGCAGGGCCGAGACCAGCGCGGCGGCCTGTCCGGTGATGCTGCGCCCGCCTTCGCCCTCGAACGCCTCGGCGAAGAAGCGCATCGAGTAGGTCGCGTCCGCGAAGCGATCCAGTTGCAGCTCCAGCTCGGCCTTGCCGTCCGCGTCCGTGTTTTGTTCTCCCAGGTCAACCGTCTCGGCTTGCCGTTCCTTCTTCTCGTCCAGCTGCGGATCGTAAAAGCTGTAGTCCTTGAATTCCGTGAAGGAAAAGGCGCCCGGCGAAAGTTCGACTTTGCTCTTGATCCGCCGATCGCTGGCCGGCGTCCCGTAGAGATTCGCGAGCGCGACCGAGGCTTTCATGTCCCGCGGATCGACCCAGCCCTTCGGCGAAGTTTTCGAGAGCCGCGTCTCGATCTTCATCCGGTCGGGAAGAAATTCCTTCACGTTGACCGTGGTCGAACCGAGGAGCGTCGAACGCTTGTTGCCTTTGACCAGGTAGACGTTGATGGCGTATTCGCCGGTGGGCGATTCGTAGGCGGTCTTGTAACTCACTTCCGCAAAACCGCCCGGCGGCAGGGCGAGCTTTTTCGTTTGGACCTTCAGATCGCGCGCGTCCACGATTTCCGTTTCGATCGGCAGGCCGGCCAGCTTGCCGAGCCAGTTCCGTTGCTTGATGACGAGCGCGATGTGCATCTCATCACCGGGGCGGTAGATGCCGCGATCGGTGAAGACAAACGCGTCCAGGTCTTCGGCGAGGACCTTGTTCACGCCGTCGATGTCGAACCGGGAGAAGTTCAGCATCCGATCGTCGCGCGAGTAGGGGATGAAGCTGATGTCGTCGCCGAGCCGCGCGACATAGACGACCGCTTTCCGTTCGTGCTCGTTCTTTTCGACCGACGTGAACGTCACGCGCCCATCCGGCGAAGTCTTCGCGCTTTGCACCGCGATGCCGTTCCGTCCCAGGATGTCGACGGTCACTCCGGCCAGCGGCAGTCCCGTCTTGATCGAGACCACGAAGACGTCGCTGGTCTGGTCCGCGTTCTTTTTCACCAGCAGCCCGAGATCGCTGACGAGGATGAACCGCGTGGTCGTGACGCCCTTGATGAATTTCTTCGCGACTGGGTCCCACGCGCGCGCCTTCAGGAAAAACAATCCGCGCTCGCTGCCGCCGTCCGCCGGCTTTTGCAGATACTTCGCGAAATCGAAGGCGGAATAATTCGCCTTCCATTTGTTTTGGAGCGCGATCGTCTGGTCCTCGCGCGCGATCCGCGAAATGTTGTCCTGGTCGAACGAACCGTTCTTGAATTCGGGCGCCTGGAATTCGCCTTCAGTCTGGCTGACCAGATGGTTGATCTGGGTCGAGAGGACGCGGTCGATCTCGAACTTGATCACGGCGACGCCGCGCGACCGGATCGATAGCTTGCGCTCACCGCCCAGCGCGAGCAGGCCACCGTCGCCCTGGATTTCGACTTCCTGCGGAAGCTCGGCGGGCACGACGATGTTAGCGTGATTTTCCGCCAGTTCGTAACCGCTTCGCGCCTTCAGTCCTTTGTCGATGCGGACATACAATTGCCCGTCGCCTTCGAGCCGGAACTTGAAGTGGTGATCGCGCGCAAACTCCTTCTCCGTCGGGATCGCCGTGAATTTAACGACGGTCGCCTGCGCGAGAATCTCCTCGGTGATTTCGTCCGCGTTCGCCCACTTTTTTTCGGTCGAAGTCTCCTCGGTCGTATTCTCGTCCTCGTCGCTCCCGCTTTCTTCCTCGTTGGATTTCGTCGTCTCCGTTGACGTGCTTTCCTCACTCGACTCAGTCGCGCTTTCTTCGCTCGAGTTGTCCGTGGTCGACTCTTCTTCCTCCGTCGTCTCGGTCTCCTTTACGTCGCGCTTTGGCAGAAGATAAATGTGAACCGATTTAGCCAGCTCCGGCGTCGCGATATCGCTGGTCGTCTCGATGTTGAGGATTTGCTCCGGCTCGCCCTCCTTGTTGCGGACGATGCTGCTATTGACGGCTTTGATCTGGAACGCGGTGGCCTTCGATGGGATCTGGGTCTTGTACTCGAGCGGATCGTGCAGTTCCGCGCCGCCCTGGGCGGTCCGAAGTCCACTGGCCAGGATCAATTTCATCCAGTCCTCTTCGGGGGGCAGGACGATCGGCGAGCTGCGCACGAACGCCTGCCGGTTGTGCAGGCCGTAGGTAATGGAGAAGTGGGGTGCGGGGTCGTTAGGCGGGAAAACGTCCGAGCCGCCGAGCATGTTGAGTGTAAGAAATTTCTCGAGCTGGCCCGGCTCGATCGCGTGCGTCGTTTCAACCGTCGCCAGGACGCGCTGAACGCCGGGTTCCTTTGCGTCCTCGGACAGCGTGACGTCCTTCAGCTCCGCGCGGAATCCCGGAGTGCTGGCGTCGTATTCCAACTTGTCCATGAGGACATGGCTCGGGAAAAAATTCTTGTCGAAGATGACGCGATACTTTTTGTCCGCCGGCCAGTCCTGCGCGGGGGCGAAGGAGAGCTTGCGGTCGTTAATCCATTTCCAGGCACCGGCTACTGGCGGATCGAGCCGCACCTGTTGCAGCGTCGGGTTCTTCAAATCTTCCAGGCGCGCGGCTGATTCGCTGAACTGGATCGTCAGCGGCGGGAATTTCAGTTCCTTTTCAAGCGGCGTTACTGGGATCGATCCAACGTCTGCGTAAACCTTGTGCGGCTTCGGCCGGTTTTGATACCAGCGCCAGCCGCGGACGGAGCCGCCCGCGATCACGAATGCCAGGAGAACAATGACCGCTGCCAGGAGGGGATGGCCGCGCCGGAAGAGGACCACCCGCGCAAAGCCGCGCTGCAGCCAGTAGGGCGGCTGCCAGGAAAGTTGACCAAAGGCCGTTCGGAAAATCTTCCTCAACCAGCGCGCCAGCCACGCGAAGGGTCGAATCAACAGCCACAAAAATTTAGACATATGGAGTGCGTCCTTTTCGGCGCTGACTGAGAGACGTTCAGTCGTAGGGCTCTTGCACGGGGTCGGGGAACGCTAACGAGCGCCCGAAAAAGAGGGAAGGACCAAATGCTTTTACCCGGGTAAACCGACGATTTCGGTCAGCTTGAGCTTGAATGGCCGGTGCCGAATTCTACCCTAGGCAAATGGAAGAAGCCGAAGTGCCGCTCGAACATCTGCACGAAGAGATTCATCACCATGCCGAACACGGCGGCCCACGCTGGATTTCATGGGTGGCGTTGAGCACCGCGATCCTGGCCGTTCTCGCCGCCATCGCCGGCCTGCTTTCCGGCAAGAACGCCAACGAAGCGATGATGAGCCAGATCGAAGTCTCCAATCAGTGGAACCATTATCAGGCCAAAAGCATCAAGGCCTCCGTCCTCGATGCGAAGATGACGCTGACCGCCGAGGCCAGCGAAAAAGACAAGGAAAAGGCCGCCCGCTACGAGGAGGAACAGAAGGAGATCAAAGGCGAAGCGGAGCACACGCAAGAAGAAGCGAAGACCTATTTTCACAAACACGAAATCTTTGCGCGCAGCGTCACCATGTTCCAAATCGCGATCGCCATCGCTGCCATCTCGGCGTTGACGAGGAAGCGAACCTTTTGGTTTGTCAGTCTGGTTTTTGGTTTGGTTGGTGTCGGCTTCCTGGTTCAGGCTTTAGTGGGACATTGACCAACGTTAGAAACGGCAATGAAGAAGGAGACCGAATTGGATGACGGCCAATCCGAACCGATGACCCTTGAAGAGTACGTTAACGCGTACGTGCCGGAATGGTTCAGATACAACCTGCTGCATCAACGCGGATATGCAGATCGCTTTGATTGGACCGGACCCGATCGCGAAGATGCTAAGCGCGTGAAAGAGCGAGGGATCGTTATCGAGCGGCTGGCAGCAATGTTTCGAGAAGGTGCGCCCTACATCATTCTCGAATCCTGTCCCGCCCCACTTCCCGATTGCCTATTGGTTGACAAATCTGGACGGAAAGTGGGCGTCGAGGTCACCGAGTTAGTGGACAAAGCCGCGATCGAGCGAAACAAACGCACTTCGTACCACTGGAAGGAGTACTCCGCTCCTGATTTCATCGGCGCTGTCGCCGAAAGGCTGGAAGCGAAAAACGAGAGGCTCCGGGGGGCGCGCGATGTGATTGCTCAACGGGGGATATCAAGAAACCTCATCATCATGCATTGTGACGAACCGGACTTACGGTCGCGGCCGAAATTCTGTCGAGACGTTCTGCTAACCACCCGATTCGCGGGCTGCGACGAAATCGATGAAGCGTTCTTGTTGCTTCCTTGTCGAAGAAAGCGCGGCGTCAACGATACTGAGGCAGAGTTTTGTCAGCCAATCCGAATTCCGCTAGAGATTAGGGATCTGTCTATTCGGTTGTAGAAGCCATGCGCGTCCTCTCGATCGATGCGTCGCTGCGCAATACCGGCGTGGCAGTGATCGATGCCAATGGCGGGAAGCCGCGCGCGCTTTATTTTGGCGTTATTCATAACGCGACGAAATTGCGTCCCTCTTCCTGTCTGGTAGCGATCCGCGACCGGCTGGCGGAATTGATTCACGCCCACGAACCGGACTGCTGCGCGCTCGAGGCGGTCATCTACGTGCAGAGCCACAAGACGGCGATCGCACTCGGCGCAGCGCGCGGCGCGGCCATCCTCGCGGCGGCAGAACGCGGACTGCCGGTGTTCGAATACGCGCCCACGCGAATTAAGCAGGCCACCGTCGGCAATGGCGGCGCGGACAAGAATCAGGTGGCGTTCATGATTCGGGCGCTCCTCGGATTGACGGAAACGCCGGGACCAGATGAGGCGGACGCGCTCGCCATCGGACTTACGCATCTCCGTGCCGGGGAATCGGCCAGGCTCGGATTGCCGACGGGGGCGCAGATATGAGCAATTCTGCTTTTGCGCCGCGTTGGCTCGGACGAGTGGCGTTCGGCGACGCGCTCGCGTTGCAGGAGGAACTGGTGGCGAAGAAGCGCGCCGACCAGTCGTTAGGCGACGAGCTGCTTTTGCTCGAACACGAACCGGTTTACACAATCGGCCGCACGCCGGACCAATCGAGTCTGCGCGGCGGGGAGCATCTTCCGCATCCGCTTTTTCCGATCAATCGCGGCGGCCAGGCGACGTATCACGGCCCGGGCCAGTTGATCGGTTATCCGATCATCGATCTGCGGAATTGCGGACAGGATCTCCATCGTTACCTGCGGTGGCTCGAAGAGGTGCTCGTGGAAACGCTGGCCACGCTCGGCATCGCGGCGACAACCCGCCCTGGGCTGACCGGCGTCTGGATCGAGAACCGGAAGATCGCCTCGATCGGCGTGGGCGTCCGCCATTGGATCACGATGCACGGATTCGCCCTGAATGTTTGCGGCGACCTCTCGCCATTCGATCAAATTGTGCCCTGCGGCATTTCGAATGTCACGATGACCTCGATCGAGAAAGAAACCGGCCGCCAGGATTCAGTAATGGAAGTCGCTTCCCGGGTGGGCGAGGTTGCGTCGCGCCGCCTTTTCGCGTTGCGAAATGTTGAAGCCTCGTCTGACTTATGACTATCCCACTCGAAGACAACGTTTCCGACATTATCGGAAAAGCACAGCGCGGGCTGGGTATTTCCGATAGCCAGTTGGCCGAGCGCGCCGGGATCACGGCGGATAAAGTCCGAAGCCTGCGCTCCGGAGATTTCGACGCGGACGCGATCGATCGCATCGCACCGGTCTTGAAACTGAGCAGCACGGGTCTTCGCGAGCTGGCCTCGGGAAAATGGGAGGCGGTGGAAGAAGTCGCCGGCCTGGCGCAGTTCAATACGACGTATCACGACATAACGGTGAACGCGTACCTCGTCTGGGATCCGGCGACGCGCGACGCGGTGGCGTTCGATACCGGCGCCGATTGTGGCGAGATGTTGCGGCGCATCGACAAGGAAAAACTCAGCGTCCGATTGATTCTGCTAACCCACGCCCATCCCGATCACGTCGCCGATCTGCGGCGGCTCCGGCAAACGACCGATGCGCCGGTTTACATCTCGGAGCTCGAATCGGAAGAGGGTGCGCAGCCGATCGCGGAAGGGAAACATTTCAAGGCCGGTTCCCTGAAAATCGAAGCTCGTTTGACGTCTGGCCATTCTCCCGGCGGGATAACCTACGTCGTCACAGGTCTTGCCCGGCTGATTGCGGTAGTCGGCGACTCGCTCTTCGCCGGTTCGATGGGCGGCGGCAACGTTTCCTATGAAGACGCGCTCCGAAACAACCGCGAGAAAATTTTGACTCTGCCGGATGAGACAATCATTTGTCCGGGGCATGGACCGCTGACGACGGTTGGGAAAGAGAAACGGGATAATCCATTTTTCGCGAAGTAGCGCATGAACATTGGTTTCGTTGGCGTAGGCAGGATGGGCGCGAACATGGCGCGGCGATTGAAAGAGCGCGGCTATCACGTGACGACATTGTTCGATATCAATCGCGCCGTGGCGACTTCGCTGGCTCAAGAACTGGGATGCACCGCGTGCCCCACGCTCGGTGATGTGACCGCGGGCGCTGACGTGATCTTCACGATCGTGACTGACGACGCCGCGATGCGCGAGGTTTTCAGCGGCGCGGACAATCTCTTGGCGAACGCCCGGGGAAAGCTGTTCATCAACTGCGCGACAGTCTCGCCGAAGGTTCACCTCGAAGTTGAAGAATTGGCGGAAGCGGCCGGCGCGGCGTCTCTCGAGGCGTGCATGGCGTCCAGCATCACGCAGGCGCGAGAAGGTTCGCTTTATCTGATGTGCGGCGGACGCGAAGAGATTTTTCGCCGCGCCGAACCGATCCTCAAAGAGCTCAGCGTGTCGCTCCGCTATGTCGGGAAGTCCGGCGAAGCCGCAAAAGTGAAGGCGCTCGTGAACATGGTGATGAACATCAACACGGCCGGGCTCGCGGAAGGGCTTGGGCTGGGGGAAGCGCTCGGCCTCGATCTTACGACGTTGCGGGAAGTGTTTTCCCAGACCGGAGCGGCATCACGTGTCCTGCAAACCGATGGCGAAGACATGCAGAACCGCGAACATTCCTGTTTCTTCTCCGCCGCGCATGCGGCAAAGGACAGCGGCATCGCGCTCGAGCTCGCCGAAGAGAACGGCCTCGACCTGCCGCTCGCGCGCGAAACCAAAGCGCAGTACGACCGGATGGTCGCGTCCGGGCTGGGCGAACTAGATAAATCCGGGATCGCCGAGCTGACCTTCAAAGGTCGCCTGACCGAGCAAACCGGCCCTTAGTGCTCGATCAACCGCGGTGCGGCGAGCACGAGTTGCGCGTCCCCCACGGCGATCACGCCATCGGAGAGAATCTGGGCCCTCAATCCGCCGTTGCCCTGGAGAAATTCTTCCGCGCCCGGCGCAATCGCCTGGTCCATCCAGTAACAGGGTTTGCAATGGGCCGTGCCGCGCAGACGAACGCCTTGAATCGAAAACTCTTCGCCGATCAGGTCGTTCAATTCGACACCGGACATGATGACATTGCGCCGTGCCGCGCCCGGCGATTTGTCCGTCAGGCCAAAATGCAGGGCCAATTTTTCGAAAACCTCGAAGGAGAAAAACGTGATCTGTCCTTTGTAGTTGTCCCGGTAATTGTAGAAGCGATCACCGCGAATTCCGTGGCCGGCGACGCATTCGATCTGCGGAACCTCCACGAGCGGGTGATCATCGGGAGCGCGACCGTGATGACCAAAGTAGTTGTGTCCCTCGGAAATAAAGATTTGCCGGACCTTCATCGTTCCGGGCGAAGCTAACCGACGCGGAAACGAAGCTCGCGAATGATCTTCGTCCCAAAACGTTTCTTCAGCTTGCGCAGGATGTCCGCCTTCGAAATCTGTTCGAACTGGTAATGCAGCGAAGGCTGGAGAACGCGCACAAAAAGCACGCCGGCGCGCAGACTGACAGGGGCGGAATGGGCGGCAATGAATTCTCCGACGATCTGCTTCCACGCATCGATGACTTCGCTCTCCTGGAGTCTCTCGCTCAGACCAAGCTGCTGCATCAATTTCGGCAGCATATCGCCGGGTGACTGCCAGCGGTCCGGGCGCTGTTTGTTTGCCGGAAGCCCGCGCCATTCGGCAATGACGGAAGCGCGCAGCGATGCGTTCATGACGAACGCGATCTAGTACTTCCGCCGCATGTTGCTCGGCAGAATGTTCAGTTCGGTGCGGTATTTGGCGACGGTGCGGCGCGCGATCGGGATGCCGCGTTCGCTCAGGATTTCGACGATTTCCTTGTCGCTCAGGGGCGACGAACCGTTCTCGTCCTTCACCAGGTCCATGATCGCTTCCTTCACGCTGGTATTGCTCATCGATTCGCCGCTCGAAGTTTGGTAGCCCGGCGTGAAAAAATACTTCATCTCGAATACGCCCTGCGGCGTCGACATGTATTTGCCGGAAATGGCGCGGCTGACGGTTGTTTCGTGCACTCCTACGATATCGGCGATCTGAACCATGGTCATCGGCTTCAGGTGGGCGGTGCCGTGATCGAGAAACTCGATCTGCCGCTTCACGATCTCGTGGGCGATATTCGAAATCGTCTGCTGACGCTGGTGAATCGATTTGATCAGGAATTTTCCGCTCCGGATCTTGTCACGGATGTAGTCCTTCACTTCGCTGCCGTTGCCATCCTGCGACATGATGTCTTTGTAGGTGTTGCTGATTCGCAGGTGCGGGATTTGTTCGCCGTTCAGGATAACCTGGTATTCGCCGTCAATCTTTTCGACGGTCACGTCGGGTAGCACGTAGTTCTGCGGCGCGGCGGCAAAAATCTGGCCGGGGCGCGGATCGAGTTGGGCGATGCTGTTGGCACATTTCTGGACCTGCTCGACGCCGATACCCATCCGGCGCGCAATCTCGGGAAAGCGCCGTTTCCCCAGGTCGCCCATGTGGTCCTGGATGATTTTGTATTCGAGGCTGCTTCCTTTTCCTTCGCGCTTGAGCTGGATCAGAAGGCATTCCCGCAGATCACGGGCGCCAACGCCGGGCGGATAGAAGCTTTGGATAAGCAACAGCATCGTCTCAAAATCTTCCTGCTCGATGCCGGTGTTCAGGGCCATCTCCTCCGGGGTGGTCTGGAGGAATCCGTTGTCGTCGATATTGCCGATGATCAGCTCGGCGGTCTTGCGATCGTCGGCATCGAGCGGGGCCTGGTTGAGCTGACCCATGAGATGTTGCTGCAACGTTTCCTGGGTCGCGATCGAATCGAAGAAGAACTGCCTTTTCTCTTCCTCGTCCTGCGACCGGGCGGTGTAGCTGCCGGACTGCGCCATGTAATCGCGCCACTCGTCATCGAGCTTGGCCAGCTGCTCGAACTCGGCTTTGAACTCTTCGTCCGCCTTGGTCGGCGCGGGGGGATCTTCCGTGCCGTCCGCATTCGGCTCGGTCGCGAGTTCTTCCAGGACCGGATTGGTTTCCATCTCCTGCTGGACGAGGTTGCGGAGCTCGAGAAGGGGCGCCTGGAGGATGAGCAAACTCTGTTGCAGTTGGGGCGCAAGAACCTGCTGAAGAGACAGGTTTTGTGATTGGTGCATCCCCGGGCCGGCCATGATTTTCCGACGGTACGCGTTGGTAGGGGCGAAAAGCAAGCAATTACCACGCCGCGTTCCCTCGTGGAATGCCCGCCTGCGCGGGGGAATACGACTTGCTTTTAGAGAACGCGTCTCAAGTTGCTTCCATGAAAATCCTATCCGCTTTCATTGCCATCTCACTAATTGGCGTCTCCGTTAACGCTCGCGCCGTCGAGCCGGCGAAAGATTTGGAACGCGAGCAACAGCAAGTCGCCGCGCTCGCCAAAGAAGTGCAAGCCCAGCAGGCAACGATTGCGGACAACCAGAAGAAGATGGACGAGAAGCTGGCCGCGATCGCCGAAGCGTTGCGCCAGGCAAGGATCTTTTCGACGAGGGCAAGGTAATCCAATGCGCACCTATTTTTTCATCTGTATCGCGGCGGTGCTTGTTTCAGTCGCCAGTGCGCAATCACCAATGCCGATTGTCGTTCCCGCGATGACGCCGGCGACGACCGCTAACAGCCCCGCCACTCCCGCCGTAGCCGCCGTTTCGACCCAGACGACGTTGAAGGCCTTGCAAGAGATAAAGACGGCGAACACTGAAATCCTGAAGCAACAGGAAGCGACCTTGCAGAAGCTGGACGAGATCGAAAAGGCCGCGAACGAAATTCGGATCTACACCAAGCGCGGCTGATCAGGCAGCCTTGCTCACAACCCGGCCAGGTCCCACTTGCGGATCGTTTCCTGGACTAGCTTCGTCACTTTGTCGTTCACCTTCGCGAAGTAAGTCTTCGCCTTCGCGAGATCGAATTTCGGGTAGCCCTGGCCATCTTTGTAAAGCGTAATGCTCGACGGGTTCGGGTACGCGCTCCAGGTTCCGGGCGAGGGATTCGCCGTCACCATGTCCTGATTGTAGCGCTCCTTGTGAACGAGCGCCGGATCGATCGCCATGATGAAAGCGTTTTCATTTTCCGCGGCGTGTCCGCCATCTTCGCCGAAAACTTCCAGCGTCACGTCGGAACAATACGACCACCAATTCACGACAAGAATCCGCGTCCCGGTTTCGCGTCCGACATCCTGGGCGAGCGCGTTCAGGATCGCGGTCTGACCTCCGCCGTGGCCGTTGATCAGGATCATGTTTTTGAATTTGTTCTTCGCGAGCCCGACCAGCACTGATCGGACATAGGCGCGATAAACATCCTCGGGCACGGTGAAGGCGCCGGGATACGCGTCCATCACGCCAGTGAAGCCGTAGGGGATTACGGGCGCGATCATCGCGTTCACCCGCGGCGCGATTTCCTTTGCGATCGCCACCGGGGCGAGGATGTCGGCGCCGTTCGCGGTCACGCCGTGGGGCTCGATTGTTCCGAGCGGGAGCAGGACCGTGTTGATTTTCCCGGGCACCCATTCGCGGAACTCCATCCAATTGATGCGTTCCATCTCGCGGGTACTCGGCGCCGGATCGGCGGCGAAAGTGGTCGTCGCGGCGCAAAGAAAGAGCGGCAGGCAGAACCGAACGAACAGTCGCTCCGCGAAGCGCACGGCTACTTTTTGCTCTTGGACTCCACCTTGCGGTAGAGCGTCGCCATGCTGATGCCGAGCATGCTGGCGGCTTTTTCGCGCGACCCGCCGCAATGGTTCAGCGTCGCCTCGATGTAACCGCGCTCCTGTTGCTGGATAAACTCGTCGAGCGACTGGCCGACCGGCATAGCCGCCACGGCTTGCTCGTTTTTTTCTCCCTGCGCGGCAGCGACGATTTGCGGCGGCAGATCGCTCGACAAGATCAGGTCTTCCTCACAGAGAGCGCAGGCGCGCTCGATCGCGTTCTCCAGCTCGCGGACGTTGCCGGGATAATCGTAAAGGCAAAGAATTTCGACCGCTTTGGGATCGATCTTCTTCGGCTCGCCGCCGGTAACGCTGGCTTGTTTTTGCAGAAAATGATTCACGAGCAGCGGGACGTCTTCGAGCCGTTCGCGCAGCGGTGGGATCTCGACGGGAATAACCGCCAGCCGATAATAGAGATCTTCCCGGAACGAGCCGTCCTTCATCTTGCCCTGGAGCACCTCGTTTGTCGCGCCGACGACGCGGACGTTTACCGGCACGCTCTTGTTGTCCCCGACTCGCCGCACCTCGCGTTCCTGGAGAACGCGGAGCAGTTTCGTCTGCAACTGCGGCGCCATCGAGTTCACTTCATCGAGAAAAATCGTCCCGAGGTTAGCCTCTTCGAAGAGCCCGCGCTTGTCCGCGACCGCGCCCGTGAATGCCCCCTTCTTGTGTCCGAACAATTCCGACTCGAGCAGGTTTTCCGGCAGCGCACTGCAGTTGATCGCTACGAACGGATGATGCTGACGGTTGCTATTGAAGTGGAGCCCACGCGCGACCAGTTCCTTTCCGGTGCCGCTTTCGCCCTGGATCAAGACGGTGCTGTCGGTATCGGCGACCTTGTTAATTAGGTTGTAGACGAGTTGCATTTTGCTGCTGGTGCCGATGATGTTCTCGAACCGGTAGCGATTCTTGAGTTCCTTGCGGAGATAGGTGTTCTCGCGCAGGGCTGCCTGGTAATCGAGCGCCCGCTGCACCGTCATCTGGAGCTCGTCGATCTTGAATGGCTTGGTCACGTAATCGTACGCGCCCATCTTCATCGCCTCGACCGCCGTCTCGACGGAAGCGAACGCGGTGATCAGAATTACCGCCGTTTGCCGATGATGCTCGCGCACGTGGCGGAGCACATCGAAACCGGTCATCGTCTCCATCTTGATGTCGGCGATCACGACCTGCGGCCCGATCGAGTCGAGCTGCTCAATGGCTTTCGGCGCAGAGTTGAACGGGAAAACCTGGTGCCCTTTTTCCCGGCAAAGCGTCACAATGACCTCCACCATCGCCGGCTCGTCATCGATAACTATGATCTTTGCCATACTCGCAAGGCGGAGAATATTTCAGAAGTGAGAAAAGGAAAGCAAAATTGCGAAATTCTCGAGGGGTAGGACGAAATGGCCTACAGAGGGACCGTGATCTTGCCGTCGACCATCATCCACGAGACCGCCTCATCGTAACCGACGATGCTTTCGAAAACGTCGGCCGACCGCCGCAGCGGCAGCGCGATTAGATCCGCCTGCGCCCCTGCTCGAATGCATCCCAGGGAATTTCGCTGTCCGATGGCTGCGGCGCCATTGATCGTCGCCATCTCCAGCGCCTCGCGCGGTGAGAGCCACGGTTCATTGTGAAGCAACTCGCGCAGCTCGGCGAAGAGGCTCAGGTCAGAATTGCTCGCGAGGCTGTCTGTCCCGAGGCAGATGTTGAAGCCGAGCGCGCGCAACCGTTCGAGCGCGAATCGAGCATGGCCAAGGAACGTGTGGCTGCGGGGGCAGTGGGCGATGTGAAACTTCGACGCGGTGCTGAGCAAATCGAAATCGCCGGCATCGAGCTCATTCAGATGCGCGAGGATCCAACGCTGATCGATCTTTCGTGTTCGCAGGAAAAGTGAGAGCGGTGTTTCCCGGCCGCAATCGTCCATCGGACGGCCGATCTCCGTGAGAAAGTCGAAGGCGGCACCCTTCGCATCGCGAAACATCTCCATTTCCTCGCGCGATTCGGCGAGATGCGTGGTGAGCGGGATGTTTTCGCGGCGGGCAATCTCTTCGCATCGCGCATACAACCGTGGCGACGCGGTGAAGGGCGCGTGCGGCGCCAGGCCCCAACGCCTCGCCGATTTTAAGAACTCGGCTGCTTGATCGGCAATCCTCTCCGCCTCATCCGGAGTCCGCACGTCAATCAGTTCGCCGAACCACCAAGTCCTCACTGACGGTTCCTTGATCGCCGCGACCAGCTTTGGGAGCGCGATCAGGTTGAGGATCGTTGTTGTTCCAAAACTTCGCGCTTCGGCGAACCCGGCGTGGATTGAATCGATATAATCCTGCTCGGTTAGTTTTGCCTTTTCCGCGTTGATCGCCTGGATCCAACCCGAAAAGGAACGCTGCGGCGCGATCGCGCCGCGGAGCATCGTGTAGTCGAGATGGCAATGCCCGTTAATCAACCCGGGCATCAGGACCTGTTCGCCCAGATCGAGAATTTCGCCCGATCGTCGCTGCCTGACTTCGCCGAATCGGCCGACGTCCGCGATCGTGCTTCCCGACACGGCGACCGCGCCATCATCGATCGGCTCGCCTTCCATCGAGACGACGGTTTGCGCTCGGATGATCATCCGTTGCCCTGGACGACCGCCCGCGCTTCCGCGACGAGCAGATTACACGCTTCCTGGCAAAGCAACGGAACGACCGGCTGAGCGCCGCCGGTCTGATCGTGCCGTGGATCAAATTTCGTGGATGGCAGCCGCGTTGATGGAATGGTCCCGGCGGCATCGCGCCGCCACAGGACCGTGCGCAGGCACCCACCGTCCGACCGGCAGAAGTTGCCCACTAACTCGTCCGCCTGTTCCTCCCGGATTTGAGCGGCGATGCGATACATCCCGGTCTGGCGTTCGAGCGTGGCGCGCAGCGGCGTTGCGATCAGCTCGTTTTTTTCGAAGGCGAGGAACGCCGCGAGCCGGCCCGGGTAGAAGAGATCCAGCGCGAGGCGAAGCGCTGCAAGATTTGCCAGACGCAATTCCCATCCATGCCGCAACGTCGGCGCCGTTTTCAACGGACGATAATTCCCCGCGTCATCAAATCGCGCCAAGTCCGCCGCGTCGTCCGCGCGCTCCGAAACAACAAGATCGGTTCGCCCTTTGTCTTCGCGATGCCGGAGAACAGAGGCGCCGTCCTCCCCGGTTTCGATCGCGATCTGCCCGATGCAGCGCAATCCCTTTGCCAGCCAATCTCCCAGCGCGCGTTCCTGCGCGAGCGCGCTCACTTCAAGGCGCGCGCAATCAGGTAGGCCGCGTGCTCGAGAAAATCCCGATCGTTCTCGGTAAACGCGTTCACGTTCTCGCTTTCGACATCGATCAGCCCAACCGGCTTGCCGGTCTCCGTGATCACCGGCACCACGATCTCCGATTGCGTGCTGCCGAACGTCGGCAGATAGCGCGGGTCTTTGTGCACGTCCGCCACCATGATGGGCTGTTTCGCTTCCAAGGCCGCGCCCGCTAACCCCTGCGTGATTGGAAACCGCGGATAGGCCGGCGGGCATTTGCCCGTCTTGGCCACGATCACAAAATCGCCGCGGCTTATTTTATAGATCGCGACGTAGCGATAATCGCACGCCGTCCGGATCATCTCCGCCATGATGCAGAGCTGGTCGGGATTCTTCGCGCCCGCCAGGACGAACGCGCCCAGCTCCTGCAGCTTTTTCCCTATCTTGCCGGTCGCTTCCATTTTGAACCCTAGTTGCGTGTCGGAAATTTACGAGACGGATTGCAACACCTGCTTTCGCCGGTCGAACGAGTTTGTCTGTTCGATGATCACGTCCGCAAATCTGGAGTCGGTTCCTATCGCTGTCGAATAGAAGAGTGAACGGCCGTGAAGCCGCTGGGGACCTTCCGATTTACCATCAATGCCGAGCAGCGCCGGGATATCCTCGTAGCTATGGAGTCCGTCCGAGATAAAGAACGGAACCACGACGACGTTCTCCGTTTTCGTCAGATTCACCCAATCGGAAACCAGCGGCGGCTCCTCCATGTAAACATTCAATACGGCGGCATAACGGCCAAGGTCGCGGATTTTTTCCGCCTGTTCTTTTGCTGCGACAGCGCTGTTGTCGTTCAAACTCGTCCCATGAGCGACGATCAGGAGGGTCGTCTCCTTCTCGGCGATGCCGGACGCGATCTCTCGCGCCCGCTCCAGCAAGTGCCCGGTCATGCTCTCGTGATTGCCAACCGGCTCGCAGTAATTCCACACCTGCCCGCTCGATCGTTCGGTTTCCACGCCAGTGAGCTCCAGCTCCCGTGGAATCACCGTGCGCGTAAAGTAACCTTCGCTGATGAAATTCGGCACGACGTAAACCTCGCGAATGGCTGGGTCGCGAAAGAAAAAAACCGCGTCGCGCAAACTGGGTTCTTCTTTCCAAAAGCAGCAGGCGACATCCGCAAAGAGTCCGCGACTGCGAATAGTCGCGCCGTGCATGAGCGTGGGCGCGCTGGAGGAGGGATTGACCGTCGAACCATGGCCGACGATCAGGAGCGCGCTCGATGAGTTGGAAAGCATGCGAAATTCGGCGTTGGGCGTTGGACGTTTTCCCTTCTCTCATTAAGCTGATTTCCCAATGCGCTTCCGCAACTACAAAAACACCGACCTCCGCGTAAGCGAAGTCGGATTCGGTCTCTGGACGATTTCGACCGGCTGGTGGGGCCAGTTCACCGAGGGCGAAGCGATCGCGCTCATGCACAAGGCGTTCGACCTCGGAGTAAGCCTCTACGACGCGGCCGATACCTACGGCAATGGACTCAGCGAAGAACTGATCGCGAAAGCGTTCCCGAACCAGCGCGACGAGATCGTCATCGCTACCAAGATCGGCTACGATTTTGTTACGCATGGTGACTCGAGGGGCCGCGGTCAGCGCGAGATTCCCCAGGATTTTTCGCCGGAAGCGATCGTGCGCGCGACCGATGCGGCGCTGAAACGCCTAAGAACCGACCGGATCGATCTGCTGCAGTTGCACAATATCCGGATGGAACAGGTCTATGACGACGCTGTCTGGACCGCTCTCGAGAAACTGAAAGCGAGCGGGAAGATCCGCTATTACGGCATCGCGCTCGGGCCCGCGGTCGGCTGGCTTTACGAAGGTGTGAACTGTATCCGCGAGCGCGACATCGGCAGCGTCCAGCACATCTACAATCTGCTCGAGCAACATCCCGGGCGGGCCATGCACGAGGCTGTAACGGAGGCCGGGAAGGACACGATGTTCCTCATTCGGGTCACGCATTCCTCCGGGATGCTCGAGGGCAAATACACGCCGGAGACTGTGTTCCCGCCGAACGATCACCGCAATCATCGCCCGCGCAGTTGGCTTCTGAATGGCGTGAAGAAGATCGATCGGCTCCGGTTCCTAGAGAATTCCGATCGCACCCTCGGCCAGGCCGCCCTGCAATGGCTTCTCGCCGATGATCGGGTCGCGTCGACCTTGCCGAACATCTACGAAGAAGCGCAGCTCATCGAGTTCGCGAAAGCGCCGGACTGTCCGCCGGTCACCAGCGACGAGATGGAAAAGATCGCCGAGCTTTACGTCGATAATTTTGGCGTCGAACGCGAAGAGCCGAAATTCAAAGGCACGATGGAATTGCCGGCCGAAGCAGAAGCGGCGGTTTAGAGGAAAAGCGTTGTCATCCCGAGGCTGGCGCAGCGCGCCGAGGGACCTCTCATCATCAGTAGCCGCTTCCGCGTGCCGTAACGCGTTATCTGCGCGCGACGCTAGGTATTTCGCGTAAGCGCTTACTGCGACTGAGAGGTCTCTCGGCGCGCTGCGCCAGCCTCGGGATGACACGCTCTTCCCTAGTCTCCTTCTTCCTCCACCGGCTCTGCGCGCTTTACTGGCGGCTCCGTCGTTCGCCGCTTCTTGTTTCCGTTCTCCTTGTAAACGTCCTTCAAAATCATCCCGATCATGGGCGCGGCAAAGCTGCCTCCGTGCGCGTTGGCGCCGACATCTCCTTCGTAGAGCGCCGCGAACGCGTACTGCGGTTTCTCCGCCGGAACAAATCCGGCAAACCACGCCGCCGTGCGTTCCTTGTTCTTCGGGCCCCACTGTGCGGTTCCCGTTTTACCTGCGACTTCCACGCTCTCGAGGCTGGACTGGTGCGCGGTGCCGGCCGGCGCATTTACGGCGTTGATCATCCCCGTCCGCAACTGCGCCATCGTATCGGCGGACGCGCCGAGCGTTTTCTTTTCCCGCACTTGGAACGCCGTCACGATCTCGTTATCGACGGTCTGGACCTGCTGCACGAGTCGCGTTTGGTAGAACGTCCCCCCGTTGCCGAGGATCCCCATCGCTTGCGCCATTTGGAGCGGCGTCGTCTGGGTGTCGCCCTGGCCGATGGATAGATTCGCGATGTCGCCATTGAGAATCTTCCGGCCGTGCGTCGCTTTCATGTATTGGTCGTTAGGCACGCGCCCGTCTACTTCGCCCCGCAAGGGAATGCCGCACTTCGCGCCGAACCCGAGGCGCTGCGCCCATTCGATGATCGGCTCCGCGCCCGTCTTGATGCCGACTTGGTAGAACCAGGTGTCGCAGGATTCGGTCAGCGCCTCCACGAAATTCATGGCGCCGCGATCGGTCTTCTTCCAGTTGTGAAAAACAGTGTTGCCGATCGTGATCGCCGGCACGCAATCGTATTCCTCGTCGGAACGAACGCTTCCGGTTTCCAGCGCGGCAATGCCTACCGCGACCTTGAACGTCGATCCGGGCGGATACGACGAGCGGAACGCGCGCGGCAGCAGCGGAATGTCGGGATCGTCCTGGAGCGCTTTGAATTTCTCGGCGGAGATCGTCGGCGTGAACGCGTTTGGATCGTAGGTCGGCCACGAGGCCATCGCCAGGATGTCGCCCGTGTTGGGATCGACGATGACAATCGCTCCACGCTTCGCCTTCGTTTCGAGCGCCTTCTCCGCCAGCTCTTGCAGGTGCAGATCGAGCGTGGTCACCACCGTGTGGCCCGGCACCGGCGGCGTCGCGATTTTTTCGGATGTTTTCCGGCCGTCCTTGTCGAACGTTATCTTGTATTCGCCATGTTTGCCGGTCAGCACCTGGTTGAAGGTTTGCTCGAGTCCTTCACGTCCCTCCGTTTCCGGCCAGAGCACCTCGTGATTGTCGATGATCCCGTCCGGGGTGCGCCCGGTCTTGCCGCTGTAACCGACGATTTGTCCGGCCGTCCTGCCATTCGGGTAAGTCCGCACGTAATAGGGCCGCAACGCCATGCCCGCGGGCAGCCGCCCTTTCACCGCATCCGATTCTTTCTCGCTCAGATTCTGAACGATCTCGAACGGCAGGATCCCGCGATTGTGATAGTGCCGCTTGATCAGGTCGTCGGAAATCTTCAGCGTCCGCCCGAGCAATTTCTCCGCGGCCTGGATTTTTTCGCGCGCGTAGGCGAGGAGCTGGGTGTCGGAGAAATCGAGCGGCGTGGGATAACTGATCGCGAGGTTGTAGCTGAGACGGTTCTGCGCAAGCGGCACGCCGTTGCGGTCCGTGATCAATCCGCGCGGCGCCGGGATATCGAGGACATAAGTCCGCGCCATTTTCTGCGTTTCAAATGTCGGGACGATGGTTTCCTCGAAGGGGGTCGTGGCGGGTGACGGTTTTGCCGTTTCCGTTTGCGCCAGAACCGGTGATAACGCCCCGACCAGCCCAAGGAAAAATGTGATCAACCGCAGATTCACAGACGCAACTGTGCTGGTCACGGCAGAATCGACAAGCGGAAAGGGTAAATCAGTGCCGCTCCAGGAACCGATGAACGTCCTGCGCCAGTTTCGGCCCGATGCCTTCCGTCGCGGCGATCTGTTCCACCGTCGCTTTCCGCAGGCGGTTCACGGACCCAAATTTTCGCAGCAACAAACTCTTCCGGTTCTGGCTCACGCCGGGACAATCGTCGAGAATGCTTTCGCCGATTCGCTTCTTCATCAGGAGCTGGTGGTAGGTGTTGGCGAAGCGGTGGGCTTCGTCGCGGATGCGTTGCAGCAACCGAAGCGCGCCGGAATCCGGTGGCAACACCAGCGGCAACGCGCGGCCGGGCCGGTAGATCTCCTCGTATTCTTTCGCGAGCCCGATGATCGGCAGTTCATGCAGCCCGAGTCGCTGCAGCTCGCGGCACGCCGATGAAAGCTGTCCCTTCCCGCCGTCGACAATGATCAGGTCCGGCAGGCGAACAGCGGCGAAGCGATTCACGCGGTCCAACGCTTCGCGGGGATTCTCCTGCGAAAATTCGGCCGCGTCGGGGTTCGCCTCCCGCGCTTCCAAGAGCACACGCGAATACCGCCGCCGCACAACCTCGGCCATGCTCGCGAAATCATCCTGCCCTTCGACGGTACGAATGCGGTAACGCCGATAGTTATCCTTATCGGGAACGCCGTTCCGAAAGCAGACCATCGAAGCGACGACGTGCGTCGTGGAAATGTTCGAGATGTCGAAACATTCCATCACGACCGGCAAGCGCGTTAGTTGCAATGCGTCGCCCAGCGCTTGCACGTCGCTGACCGGATCGATCGAGCTCGGCAGACGGTGGCGGGTAAAACGCCGCGTCGGTTTCGTGGTCCGGCGCAAATCCTCGAGCATGTTTCGCAGGTCGGCGGCCTTTTCGAAATCGAGCTTCTCCGCCGCCTTGTGCATTTCGTCTTCGACCGCCGTGATCATTTCGCGCGAGTGCCCTTCCAGGAAATCGCACGCCTGTGCGACCCGCTCGCGATAAAGCTCAGCGCTGATCTCGCTCAGCCGAGTCGGGACCTGGTACGTCGCCGATTTCAACTCGCGCTCCGTCGGCGAACCGCGCCCGAAAGTGAGGACGCCGAATTTCTTGCGCATGAAGTTCAGCGTCTGGCGCAACGCACCGGCGTGCGCATACGGTCCGAAGTAGCGCGCGCCATCGTCCTTCTTGAATCGCGCCAGGCGAAACCGCGGCCAATCTTCTTTCGGATCGACTTTGACGACGAGGAAGCGCTTGTCGTCACGAAACGAGATGTTGTATCGCGGCCGGTATTCCTTGATCAGCTTTCCTTCGAGCAGGATCGATTCCGGTTCGCTTTGGACGGTGTGCGTTTCGAAATCCCAAACCGCATCGAGCATGGCGCGCGTCTTGATGTCGGCCTGGGCCAGCTTCGACGGCATGAAATACGATCCGACGCGCTTGCGCAGGTCGCGCGCTTTCCCGACGTAGATGACGCGGTTGAAGCGATCGCGCATCAAGTACACACCGGGCTTGTGCGGCACCTCGTGCACCTTCTTCGCCAGGTCAGGTTTCTCTTGTCTAGCCAACGCGCTTCTACTGTTGCTTCAAGGAGCGGCGGTTTACAAACCTCCGACCTAAGACCACGACGATTTGGAAATCGCCGCTCCTTGAGGCGCTTCGTGCTCTCCACGACAGTGGCGCATGTTCGATGTCGCGATCGTGGGCGGCGGGCCGGCCGGGTCGAGCTGCGCGGCCTTTTGCGCGGCCGCGGGTTTGCGCACCCTCGTCCTCGAACGAGAAAAATTTCCGCGCGAGAAAGTTTGCGGCGACTGCCTGAATCCCGCCTGCTGGCCGATCCTGCGGCGGCTGGAACTGGCGGACCGCGTTCGAAGTTTGCCCCACGGAAAATTGAATCGTGTCGAGTTCATCGCAATCGGCGGACGCCGCGTGACGGTCGAGCTTCCCGTGGGCGGCGATGCCGAGATTGCGGTCAAGCGAAGCCTCTTCGACCAATTACTCCTCGACCGCGCGCGGGAACTGGGCGCCACGGTCTTTGAATCGGTAACGGTCACGGCGCTTTCGTATCCCGATCCGCGCACGGAGCATTGGGTGATTTCCGCCGGCGATAAAGCGTTTCGATCCCGAACGCTCATCGCCGCCGATGGCCGGAACTCGACCGTGGCGCGTCTCTGCGGGTTGCGCCCGCGCAGTGCGAAAGAGCGGGTCGCGCTGCAAACCCATTGGCCGCTCCCGCCGGACTTCGGCGACCGCGTTGTCCTGGAATTCCGGCCGGAAGGTTATTCCGGCCAGGCGCCGGTGGGAGATCGCGCTCTGAATCTTTGTCTCGTCAGCGTCCCCGCCAGAATCGCTCCGCTCCGCGCCTGGGCGGAAGCACGCTTCCAAATTCCGCCCGATCATTCCTGGCGCACCATCACGCCGCTGACGCGCGAACCGATTTCGCCCGGCCAGCCGGGGCTTTTTCTCGTGGGTGACGCAGCGCGGGTGGTCGAGCCGTTCACCGGCGAGGGAATTTATTACGCACTCGCTTCCGGCGAACTGGCGGCGAAGGCCATTATGCTGCAGCGCGATGGCGGTAACGCCGAGGATGTAGCGGTCGCCTATTCCGCCGCGCATACCGAACTTTATCGCGGCCGGCTTTGGATCAACCGGCTCGCTCGCGCGGCGGTTTTGTCGCCACGGATCGCATCTGCTCTTCTCCAAGTGGCGCAATTGCAACCAGGACTTCTTCGCTTTCTTACCGGGAAGATTGTCCGGTAACCTTCAAGGAGCGGCGGTTTGTAACCGCCGTCTTTTTTCTCGGCGATTTCAAATCGCCGCTCCTTGATGCGGCTGGTCCTACAACGTCTGCCGGCAAGCTCTAACGGTATTCGCCATCAGCATCGCGATTGTCATTGGGCCGACGCCCCCAGGGACAGGAGTAATCGCGGCCACTTTGTCGGACACTTCCGCGAAGGCGACGTCGCCCACGAGCCGATAGCCGCGTTCCATGGTCGGATCATCTAGGCGATTAATGCCGACATCGATAACGACCGCGCCCTCGCGGACGTGTTCGGCGCGGACGAACTCCGGCTGGCCGATCGCCGCGATGAGAATGTCGGCCGAGCGCGTGATCTCGGCCAAGCGCCGGCTGCGCGAATGCACGACGGTGACGGTCGCGTCGCCGCCTTTGCCTTTCCGCATGAGCAATAACGCGAGCGGTTTTCCGACAATCATACTGCGCCCCAGGATAACGACGTGCGCGCCGGCAATTTCAGTTCCGCTTTCGATAAGTAATCGCTGACAACCGAGTGGCGTGCAGGGAACGAAGCCCGAGTCGTCGCCCAGTGCCAGCTTCGCGACGTTCACCGGATGAAATCCGTCGACGTCTTTCGCCGGATCGATCGCGCGGATGATCGCGGCCTCGTCGATGTGCCTGGGCGGCGGCGATTGAACGAGAATGCCGTCGATCGCGGAATCACGATTCAAATCCTGCACTCGCGCCAGCAAATCTTCCTGACTCGTATCCGCTGGCAGTTCCAGCTTCACCGAATGCAGCCCGAGATCGCGGCACATTTTGTCTTTCGATCGGACATAGGCCCGCGAAGCCGGATTATCGCCGATTAGGACGACGGCGAGACCGGGCGTCCGGCCATCTTTCTTGAGCTCGGCAATTTCGCCGCGCAGCTCCGCGTAAACTTTTTCGGCGATGGTGCGGCCTTCGATGAGTTGAGACATGGCGATGCTAGGGTTGTTCCACCAAACTCATCATCGCATTTTGCAAACGCAATTGCTCGACCTCGAATTGTTCTGCGCTCTCGATGGGCGGAACAGTGATCGGCGCGCCGAAAATCGCCCGCAGCTTTGCGAACGGCCGCGGCACGACGAAACGGTCCCAGCTTTTTAACCGCCAGCACTTGGAATACTCCATGTGGATCGGGACCACGGGTGCGCCGCTTTTTTGGGCAAGAAAGACGACGCCCTGACTGACGAGATAGACAGGCCCACGCGGACCATCGGGAGTGATAAGAACGTTGCCGTCCGCGCCGAGAGTGTCGACAAGCTGACGTAACGCGATCACGCCTTTGCGCGAGCTCGAACCGCGAATCGTGCCGTAGCCGGAGCGCTCGATAAAGCCCGCGATCAGGTCGCCGTCGCCGCTGGCGCTGATCAAGCCGTAACTTTGGCGGGTGGGAAAACAGGGATCAAAAACTCGTGGCAACATGAGCAATCGGTTATGCCAGATGGCAAAGATGACGGGTCGATCGCGGACGAGAGCCACCACGCCATTCGGATCTTCCACCTGCAAACGGAGGGTCCGCGCCCAGAGGCGATACAACCCGAAGCTGAGCACGATCAAGACGCGCGCGCGCCAGCTATCGAGCTTCACTTTGTCGGCGCCTGGTCATCGCGCCAACGATAGGCCGCAGGATTCGGAAGGCCGAGCTGATCCAGAATGCGCCAGACCACGGTGTCGGCCACGGCGTCCACCGAACCGGGCCGGTTGTAGAAGGACGGAATCGCTGGAAGAACAATTGCGCCGGCCTCGAGAAGCGTGACCACATTCCGCGCGTGGATAAGGCTCCACGGTGTTTCGCGCGGGACCAGGATCAGCTTCCGGCGCTCCTTCAAAAAAACATCGGCCGCACGCAGGAGCGCGGTGTCGCTGCAACCCGAGGCGATCCGGCCGAGCGTCGCCATGGAACAGGGCACGATCGCCATCGCGTCGAAGCGGGCGGAGCCGCTCACGAACGGAACGTTGAGATCGTTCTCCGCGTGTTCCCGCACGCCATGCGGGACGACCAGCCGGTCCACCTCCTGGGCGGCGACCTGTTTGGCGTGCCCGCTCATCACGAGGTGGACCTCGTTCGCGGCGCAATCGATCTGCGACAGCAGGCGCTGCAGATAAATCGTTCCGCTGGCGCCCGTGGCGGCGATCACCAATTTCATGGGCCTAACCAATCACATTCGGTGCCGGAACACCATTTGCGTTTGATAATACCCGGGAGCACGCGCAATTAGTGACCCTATGATCAAGAGGCTTCTCCATACGCGTTATCGCGTCACCGACCTCGAAAAGACGGTCGCATTTTACCGGGACGTTCTGGGGCTCAAGGAAACGCGAAGGCACACTTCGGGTCGCGGCTCGCAGCTGGTTTTCTTCAAGGCGCCGGGCAGCGAGGAGGAAATCGAGATCTGCAAATTCGACGAGAGCGGTCCCGTGGTCGTGGGCCCTGACCTGACGCACCTCGCCTTCGAGGTTGATGACATCGAGGTGTTCGCGCGCGAGTCGGCTAAGAAGGGCTATCCGCTTTCCGACGGGCCGCACCCGAACGGCAAGAATGGCGCAATCGCCTTCATCGATGCGCCGGAAGGCTACGAAATTGAGTTGATCCAGCGTAGCTCGGACGAGTAGCCGCCAATCCAAGCCGCTTGCGCCAACGAAAAATCTGCCTCTAAATTGCTGCCCGTGAAACGCCGACACGAAACGCTCACTTATTTTTGCCTTATCGCGCTGGCGTTTACTTCGTCGGTCGCGGCGAAGAAACATCAGTTCAAGACGGCCCGGCCGATGGAGGTCCCGGATTCGATCTCGGACGTCCCGAAGGCTCAGCCTGTTGCGCCGCAGCCCGGTTCCGTTTCGAAGATTCCGCCGGCGACCCGCGCCATTTCCGTAATGGTAATCGATGCGCGGACAGGTGAAATTTTTTACGAGAAGAATGCGGACGCTCCCCGGGCCGCTGCCAGCACCCAGAAATTGCTGACGGCGTTGATCGTTTCGGAACGCGGTTATTTGGATCGACCGGTGACAGTAGAGGCGATCGACACAATGGCGGAGCCGGTGAAGTTGAACATCCGGCCGGGCGAAACTTATACCCGGATCGAACTGCTTCGGGCGCTGCTGGTGAAAAGCCCGAACGACGTGGCGCGTTGTCTCGCGCGCGATAGCGGTGGGAGCGTCGAGGCTTTTGCGGAGTTAATGAACCAGAAAGCGCGGGAGCTCGGCGCAACCCATTCCCATTTCGTCAACCCGAACGGGCTGCCCATGCCGGGCCAGTACTCTTCCGCGCGCGACCTGTCGATCATTGCCAGAGCCGCTTACGCGAACAGCACCATCCGCTCGATCGTTTGCCTGCCGCGGCTGGTGTTCCGTTACGCGAATGGCCGCACCCGCGAGCTAACGAATACGAACAAAGTTTTGACCCGGCTCGCCTATTGCAATGGGATGAAGACCGGCTATACGGAGGCGGCCGGACATTGCCTCATCGCGAGTGGTGCCCGGCCCGGGCGCGACATCATTGTGGTCGTGCTGGGCGACAGCAAGTCCGGCGTATGGCAGGACGCCTCAGCCCTTCTCTCCTGGGGTCTCTGGATGTAGCGGAGCGGTCCTTTTTACGGACTGCCAGCCGCATTGACGCGCAGCAGCGGCGACGGAACGAGCGCCGGATTACGGCCCGGATCGCGCGGTCCTTCGGCGGGGATATCTTCAGGGCCTTCGGCCGGAGGCGCCGGCTCGTTCAAATTCGCATCGTTGCTGGCCAGCCGCGAAGCGTTCATCTCGCGGAGCGTGGTGCGTTGGGTAGTCTTGGTGGTCTCGCAGGCGGCAAGGAGAGTGAGGGCGAGTAAACCGGCGGTAATTTTGGTGATCATTTTTGTTTGAACTCGGTAAGGCTTAAGGCGGGATTCTCCCGACGGTCTTTATAATTACTATATTTGCCTCGTGGTTGGCAAGAAGGATTTTTGCGAATCGCGACGCATTCTTGCGAAAGGGCTCTTTCCTAGGTAAACCGGCCCAATATTGCCCCCAGTTTCTGCCGGGTGACCGGCGGCCAAAGCTTCCGGTCGGTCACCAGGGCCGTATCCAACGCCCGATGTTCGGGCCAGTTCGGTTCGGTAGGGATGCGGGGAATCGCTTCGGCCAGGATCTTCTTCGCGGTCTCAGCATTCGCCACCAAGTGCTCGAAGACCGTGTGGGCTGAGACCGGTTCTTCCTCCACCTTCCAGCAATCGTAATCGGTGATCATCGCCATGGTGGCGAGGGCGATCTCAGCTTCCCGCGCCAATTTCGCTTCCGGCGCGTTGGTCATGCCGATGACGTCGAAGCCATGGCGGCGATTCAATTCGGATTCCGCGCGCGTCGAAAACGCCGGGCCATCCATGTTCACGTAGGTGCCGCCATTGTGGACGGTGACGCCGACCGCACCTGCCGATTCAGCCAGGATATTCCGCAAGTCCGTCGAGATCGGGTCGGCAAAACCGATGTGGGCGGCAACGCCCTCGCCGAAAAAAGTGTGGTGGGCGCGCTGACTCGTGCGGTCGAGAAATTGCGAGGGGAGGAGCACGTGGCGCGGCGCGTATTGTTCCTGCAAACTGCCGACGGCGGTAACGCAAACGATCCAGCGAACGTTGAGCGAACGCAGAGCGTAGATGTTGGCGCGATGATTCAGCTCGTGTGGGAGCAACCGATGCCCGCGACCGTGCCGCGGGAGGAAATAGATCTGCCGGCCGTGCAGGTGGCCCCCGATGACAGCATCGGATGGTTCGCCGAACGGCGTGTCCACCCGTTGCTCGACCGGGTCCTCCACGCCTTCCATCTGGTAGAGACCGCTTCCGCCGATGATCCCGATGGCCGGTGCATTTGCCGTCATAGCGCGCGATTAAATGGAAACCCCGCTGGTAGCGCAAGCCTCCTCGTCAGCGCCGTTGGCGCGCCCGTCCGCTTTGTGTCACAATCCGCTCTCCTCGATGCCGAAATTTTTCATCAAAACCTACGGCTGCCAGATGAATGAGCGCGATTCGGAACAGGTCGCCCATTCCCTTCTGGAACGTGGTTACGAGCGCGTTGCTCGTGAAGTCGACGCGGACGTGGTGCTCTTAAATACCTGCAGCGTTCGCGACATGGCCGAGCAGAAAGCACTGGGCAAAATGGGCATGCTCGGACAGCTCGCGAAGCGCCGGCCCGAGGCGGTCTTCGGTTTTCTCGGCTGCATGGCCCAGGCCCGCGGGGATTCGCTTTTCGCCGTCGTGCCCCATCTCGACCTCGTGGTCGGAACCCAAAAATTTCATCGCGTGGCGGACTACGTCGAAGAGCTGCTCGAAAAAAAACGGGCGCGACGAATGGATGACCCGCGCTTTTCGATTTGCGACACGGACGAAGAAGTCGGCTCCGCGGAAACGATCCGCGACCACGAGCTAAAAGCCCGCCAGGCCACCGCGTTCGTGTCGATCATGCAGGGCTGCAACATGCATTGCACATTTTGCATCGTGCCGAGGACGCGGGGTTCTGAGCGCAGTCGCTCGATCCACGAGATCGTGAGCGAGGTGCGAAGTCTCGTCGCGTGCGGTGTGAAAGAAGTCACGCTGCTGGGCCAAATTGTGAATCTCTACGGACGTCATGAGTTCCCGGCGATCGACGACAAGAGCCCATTCGTTCAGCTTCTCGAAGCGGTCCATGAGATCGACGGTTTGGAGCGGCTCCGTTTCACTTCGCCGCATCCGATCGGATTCCGTGGAGATTTGCTCCGGGCCTTGAGCGATCTGCCGAAATTGGCGGAACACGTTCACCTCCCGCTGCAATCCGGCTCCGACCGTATCCTGAAAGCGATGCACCGTCCCTACACGGCGGAAAAATATCGAGCACTCGTGAAGCGCATTCGCGAAACCCGCGACGAGATCGCGATCACTACCGACGTCATTGTCGGTTTTCCGGGCGAAGACGATGACGACTACCGGCGGACCCGCGATCTCGTCGAGGAGATCCAGTTCGATAACGCGTTCGTGTTCCGGTACTCGACGCGCCAGGAAACGCCGGCCGCCGCGATGCCGCAGATCGACGAGCGGGTGAAGGAGGAGCGCAATCAGGATCTGCTGGCCGTTGTCGACGTGTCCGCGCACCGCATTAACGCTCGCCTTGTCGGACGCGATCTCGAAATCCTGTGCGAAGGACGGAGCCGCACGAATGCCAGCCGGCTGATGGGACGCACCCGCACAAACAAGATCATCGTCTTCGAAGGCGAACCGCGGCTCGCCGGTCAGCTTTTCGACATCCGTATCGCGGAAGCGACCGGATTCAGCTTGTATGGGACGCCGGTCATGCAACCGTCCTCTCCGGTTTTCGCATGATCTATCATTTGTCGCTCCAAACCGCCGGCTACATCGCGGGCATTTTTCTGTCGCTTCTCGGCCTTTGGGGGATGGTCCGCCCCGGCGCTTCGCAGGCTCTTGCCCGCACCTTGCCGCGTTCGCGCGTGGCCGGCTTCGTCCTGTTGACGATCGCGTTCTTCTGGAGTTTCTGGCTTCTGGCTACCATGGAGATGGGCGAATTCTCCGGCTTTCGGAAACCGCTTCTCTTCATTTTGCCGGTCGGCTTTCTTCTGGTCCTGCGGTTCGTGGACGAATTTCTGGCGGTGCGCGCTCTGGGCATTCTCTTCCTCCTCGCCGCCGAGCCGTTGCTCGACGCTGCTTTTTTTCGGACCGAATCGACCAAGCTGCTTGTGACCGTGTTCGCCTATCTGCTGATCGTCATTGGATTATTCTGGGTCACCATGCCTTATCTTCTGCGCGACCAAATTAACTGGAGCGCGCGCACGAACGGCCGATGGCGCTTCACCCATGGCCTGGTCTTGCTCTACGGCGCCGCCATTCTCGCCTGCGCAGTGACGCGTTACTAACTGGAGCCGCGATCACTCATTGCGGCCGCGCAGATGAATCGCATCCTCGTCATCCGCGGTGGCGCGATTGGCGATTTCGTTCTCACTCTCCCGGCGATCAAGCTGCTGCGCGATCGGTATCATGAAGCGCACCTGGAAATCCTCGGCTACAAACACATCGCCGCGCTGGCGGAAAAGCGTTTCTATGCGGACGCGGTCCGTTCAATCGAGTCGGCCTCGCTCGCTAAATTTTTCGCGAAAGACTCTGACCCACCGGCCGCGTTGCTCGATTATTTCGGCGGTTTCGATTTGATCCTGAGTTATCTCTACGATCCAGACGGAATCTTCGAAGCGAACGTAAAGAAATCCGGAACCGGGCCGTTCATCGCCGGTCCGTCCAAGCTCGACAATAGCGAACACGCCGCGTTTCAATTGGCGCGTCCGCTCGCCGCCCTGGGTCTTTTCCTCAAGGATCCGTGCGCTCCTCTTTTCCCGATCAATGCTGATCGAACCTCCATCAGCAGCTTGCAGGGCAACATGACGTTCCATCCTGGCAGCGGCAGCGAGACGAAGAACTGGCCGATCGGAAACTGGATCGAACTGGGGAACGTTCTACTCCCGACCGGCCGCCCGCTGATGATCATCGCGGGCGAAGCGGATACGGTGCGAACACATCGGCTCAAAGCCGAGTGGAAGGACAAGCCGGTTCGGTTCGCCGAGAACCTCCCGTTGCCGCACCTCGCTGCGTTGCTCGAAGGCAGCGATTTCATCGGCCACGATAGCGGGATATCTCACATCGCCGCCGCTGTGGGCGCACGATGCCTTTTGCTTTTCGGCCCGACCGACCCGGCAATCTGGGCGCCGGCGAACGCAAACGTCACCGTGCTTCGAGCGCCGGAAGGGAAAATGGAACTGCTGACGGTGGAAACGGTAGCAGCCGCCCCATGGGCGGCTCGGGGACTGACGTAGAAAGCAAGGTTGCTCCCGCGCTTCGCATAGCGAAGCGGCTACAGAAGAACGGAAGCGCCGCCTACGAACTGATGCGCATCGGCATCAGGACGTAGAGGAACGGCGTCTGGATCTTCAGCACTCCGGGGCTCATCTCGTCGATCAGATCGAGGAACACTTCGTCTTCGGTCAGCGCTCGGAGGGGCGCCATGAAGAATTCCGGATTGAACGCGATGGAAAAATCGCGGCCTTTGTAGGCGACGGCGAGCGATTCCTTCGCTTCGCCCACTTCCGGCGTGTTCGCGGTAATGTCGATGTTGTTCTTCGTGAAGTTGAGTTTGATCGAGTTCGACTTGTCGCTCGCCAGCAGCGAAACGCGCCGCAGCGAATTGAGAAACGTCTCGCGCTCGAGCGTGACGCGTTCCTTCGTTTCGCTCGGGATCACCTGCTTGTAGTTCGGATAATTCCCTTCGATCAATTTCGACACCAGCAGGGTGTTATTCAGTTCGAACGCGATCTGCCCGCTGCCGACACTCACCTTCACTTCGCCGTCATCCGTCAGGAGCCGGCTCAACTCGGTCACCGCTTTCGTCGGCACGATGATGTCTGCTTCGTGGCTCCGCGGAAATTCCAGCTCGATGTCCACCATCGCCAGGCGCCGTCCATCCGTTGCCACCAGGGTCAGCTTGTTTTCCTTCAGGCTGAACAGGAGGCCGTTGAGAACGTAGCGCGTTTCGTCGGTTGAGATCGCGTAGGAGGTCTTGCGCAATCCGTCGCGCAAATCCTTCTGCCGAATCGTGACGACTTTCGCGCTGTCGAATTTCGGCAACGGTGGAAATTCTTCCTCGGGCAAGCCGAGGATTTTGAAATAGCTTTGGCCGCTGCGGATTGACGCCGCGTTTTTCGCATCGACTTCGATGGAGACTTCGCTCGAGGGCAACTCGCGGATGATCGTGAAGAGCCGCCGCGCCGGCAACGTCGTCGCGCCTTCCTTTTCGACACTTGCTTCGAAAGCGCCGCGCACGCCGACGTCGAGATCGGTCGTAGTGAGAAGGACTTCGCCGCCTTTTGCCTGGAGCAGGACGTTGGAAAGAATCGGCAGAGTGGTGCGGGTGCTGACGACGTTCTGCACCTGTTGCAAACCTTCGAGCAGCTTTTCTTTAGTGGCGCTGAATTTCATGACAGAACGGAAAGCTAAGATGTAAGGCTTACGATTTTATTCGGCAACCGCAATCTCGGAGTGGCGCAGGGAGGGTTGCCTCCCTTAACGCTGCAGCGCGCTGTCGATGAAAGAAATGGTCTGCCGAATATTATCCTGCTCCAGCATCCGGCGTTTCACCAGCTTGCACGCATGCAGGACCGTGCCGTGATCGCGCCCGCCGAATGCGTCGCCGATTTCGTTGAGCGAAGCCTTCGTTAATTCGCGCGCGAGATACATCGCGATCTGGCGCGGGAAGGCGATGTTCGCCGGCCGGCGCTTGCTCGTCATGTCGGCGAGGCGCACATCGAAATGTTCCGCCACCCGCCGCTGGATTTGCTCGATCGTCACGGCGTGTCGCGCTTCTTCCTGGAGAATGTCCTTGAGCAGATGCTCGACAACGTCGTTGGTCAGCTCCTTGCCGCTCAGTGAAGCGAACGATGCAACGCGCATGAGCGCGCCCTCGAGCCGCCGCACGTTCGTGCGGATGCGGTTCGCGAGAAATTCGAAAACTTCGTCGCGCAGCTTGATCTGAAGGGTGTGCGCTTTCTTGCGCAGGATCGCCATCCGTGTTTCCACGTCGGGTGGCTGCAGCTCCGCGGTCAGCCCCCATTCGAAACGCGAAACGAGCCGATGCTCGAGATTCGCAATCTCCGACGGTGGGCG
Source organism: Verrucomicrobiota bacterium (assembly GCA_041167505.1). Taxonomy (GTDB): domain Bacteria; phylum Verrucomicrobiota; class Verrucomicrobiia; order Chthoniobacterales; family UBA10450; genus AV80. The sequence goes on along the minus strand of JBEEHR010000010.1, from coordinate 104,580 downwards.
ATCACTTGAAAGCACGATCTGTTTATGTCCATCGAAGAGCGTGTTGAACGTGTGGAAGAATTCTTCCTGCGATCGTTCCTTGCCGCCGAGGAACTGGATGTCGTCGATCAGGAGGAGGTCGGCCTGGCGATAACGCTTCCGGAATTTCACCAGGTTGTTGTGCTGGATCGCGTCGATGAACTCGTTGATGAACAACTCGCTCGAGAGATACATTACCTTGGCGCCCTTTTTGTTCATCCCCACGTACTGGCCGATCGCCTGCATCAGGTGCGTCTTGCCCAGTCCCACGCCGCCGTAAATGAAGAGCGGGTTGTAGGTGCGGGCCGGCGTTTTCGCCACCGCCAGACTCGCGGCGTGCGCGATCTCGTTATTCGGGCCGACGACGAACGATTCGAAATTGTTGCGCGGATTCAGGCCGGGCGCGCCGCCTGATTGCTTCGCGTCGCGGCCGGATTCCCGGACCAAATCCTTGCTCGAAATCTCCGGCAGCTCTTCTTCTTCCTTTTTCATCGCGCCGTCCAAAGCCGTGGCGAACTTCACGTGACGCGGCGAACCAAATGCAGTCACGATTGCAGCTTGTAATGCGGCCATGTGGTTACTCTCAATCCAAAACTGATAGATGTTGTTCGGGACGCGAAAGGTGAACGTCTCGTCGGTCGCCTGCACGAGCTTCACAGCTGAAAACCAGCGCTTGAAAGTATCCGGACTTACCTGCGGCTTGAGGGCTGCGGACAGTTTCTGCCATAGCTGTGAATGCTTCTCGTCCATGCCGACTTGTTAACAGCGTTAAACGCCCCGCGAAATGCTCGGCGAGAGCGAGATCGGCTGGGCGAAGGGTAATTCGATCGCGTGGTTTCTCCTGAGAAATCGCGGCGACATTCTTGGGGGAAACTTGGTTAAGGTGCGAAAATACGAGGGAGAAATGCGCGAGACGGCATGGAGCGTTGCGTTTCCCGAGGCAAAAGAAAAATCTTCGAGCGAGTCTTGGTGCGCTCTGGCGGGTGTTATTGTCATTCTAGCTCTTTGTGATCGTGGAATTCTGTTCACATGTTATTAACACCGGCGCTCTTCGTTCCCTGCCAGCGGCTTGAGATTAGAAACCGCGTTTGAAGCCGACAAGAAAAAACCTGAATTTTATTTTCGTCAGTGAATCAAAAAATTCTTGACGAAAAATCCGGTTCGGAACTGTCCAGATTAGCCCACGATCGAGCAAAAGCGAACCAGTTGACCCAATCCGCTCGCACGCGCAACTTTGCGGCGGATTCATTTACTGCCTGCAGCGCCACCGCCGCAATGTCGTCTCCTTTTTCCGGAAAAATTTCCAATTCGCCATCGCGCCGGCGGGCCTTTTGGCTGGCGCTGATCGTCCTCCTGCTTTCGTGCGCCACCTTGCCGGCGGCCGAAGACATTCCGCCGCCCTTCGGATTTCATTGGAACGATTCGATGACGAAACTAGAGCAGGTCCTCGTCGGCGCGAAGGCGAAGATCGTTTCCCGCGACCGAAAAGAGAAGCGCGAGACCTGGACCGTCGAAGGTCTCGTCCAACCGGGGTTAAGACGGACACTGTTTTCTTTCCGCGACGGCTTTCTCGTAGAGGTGGAACTTCAATATGAGTATCCGGATTGGACGATCGAGCGCTACAACGAGCGCATGGGCGAAATCCGGCGCTACTTCGACGCCAAGTTTGGCACCGGCAAATTAGTTTCGCGTTCACGCGACACCGACTCCGACGTAATCCAGACTCTGGTGGGCTACCAATGGATCGTCGGCGGCACCATGCTGGAGCTCTTCTACTTTTCCGCGCAGCGCGACAAGGATCTTTTCCGCAGCATCACGGTTTCCTACAAGGCGATCTAGGGGGGCGACGACGCCGTCATCCCGAGGCTGGCGCAGCGCGCCGAGGGATCTCACAGTTGCAATTTGCGCTACCGCGAAAAATCAAGCACAGGCTGACGGAGCACGCCTGTTGTTTCGCGGAAGCGGTTGAGCGCTTGACGGGTCCCTCGGCGCGCTTCGCCAGCCTCGGGATGACAGGCCTTTCCTTACAGCTTCGCTGTTTCCTTTTGCAGTCGCTTGAGCCGGCTCGAATGGCTCACTTTCGACGCCGAACTCATCCGATCGATGAACAGGATTCCGTTGAGATGATCGACCTCATGCTGCAGCGCGCGCGAAAGCAAACCCGAGGCTTCGATCCGCACCTTCTCACCGTCGAGAGTTTCGGCTTCTAACTCGACCGAAATCGCTCTCTCGATGTCGGCGTTGATTTCCGGAAAACTGAGGCAGCCTTCGCTGCCCAAATCCGTTTCTGCTCCCAGGCGCAGCGTGGGATTCAGCAGGATCAACGGCATCGCCTCCGCCAGATCGGCGATTGGCGCGCCGTTTAACGTCAGCGTGCTCGGCCGATCTTCAACCGGCGAGACATCCAGGACCGTGAGCTGAAGAGCGCGTCCGACCTGCTGGGCCGCGAGGCCGATGCCGTTGGCTGCGTGCATGGTCTCAAGCATGTTTTCGGCGAGCGCGCGGATGTCGTCGTCCACCGCCTCGATCGGTTTGCCTTTCGCGCGCAGGATTGGGTCGCCGTATTTCCTGATCGGCAATCTCATTTTCCCTCACGCGTGAAGGCCGGCAGATTTTTCACGCCCGCGAGCTTCAACGCGTCCATCACCCTGATGATCGTGCCGAACGATGATTTCTTGTCCGCCTGCAAAGCTAGCGACGCCCGGCGCGCCGGCGGCAAATTTTTCACCGACGTCTCGAGTTCGTCCACGCTGACGATCTGCCCATCGAGCCGCACTTCGTCATTCTCGCTGACGCTCACGACCGCATGCTCCTGCTCGGACGAGGCTTTAGTCGATGTCTTCGAGTCGGGCAGATTGATCTGCACTTCGGGCTGGTCGCGTTTGAACGTGGTCGAGACGACGAAAAAGATGAGCAAGATCGTCAGGATATCGACTAGCGACACGATGATGATCGAGGGAGCGCGCCGTTTCCGGACTGCGATTTTCATGAAAGAAAGAGCTGCCTACCCTACCGGCGCGCGGGCCGGTGCCGGCGCAGTCGTTCGCGAAGGCGGCAGCGGTTCGCCGCTCTGGGGACGGCCGTAATAACATTTCGCGATGAGATCGGAGACGAGCGACTCCATTTCCACCGACATGACCTCCACTTTTTTCGAGAAGTAGCTGAACGCAATCAGCGCCGGCACCGCAATCGACAAACCGAAAATCGTGCAGTTAAGCGCCTCGGAAATTCCGAGCGCGACCGCCTTCGTGTCCGACGCGCCCGTGCTCAGCCCGAGGCCGGAAAAAACATGCACCAGTCCCGAGACCGTTCCGATCAGCCCGATCAGCGGCGCAATTCCTGTAACGACTTCGAGCACGATCAACCCGCGCTCCAGCCGCACCAACTCGCGGCGCGCTCGCGTTTGCACCGACTCGATATTCTCCGAACGCGGCCAGCGCAGATGCTGCAACGCTGTCCGCACCACGCCCGCGAGCGAAGAGCTGTCGTCGTTCACGATCCGCATCAGCCGCTCCGCGTTACCGCCCGGCGTCAACCGCTCGATCTCGCTCTCGATCACCAGCGGGAGCACCTTGCGCTCGCGCAGCGTCATCGACGCCAGGACGATCGTCGCCACGGTCACGATCGAGCAGAGCAGGAGCGGCCACATGAAGGGGCCGCCCTTGTTCATGAAAGTCATCGTCGTATGGAATATCTCGTTCATTTGGAGCACGCGAACCGCGCCATCATTAGTTCGCGTATAAGATAAACGTCAACTCCTGCTGCAAACCTTCCGCGGGCAGCGTGCTCGCCACGTCCTCGGGAATCGGCGGCAGCTTCAGCTCCTGCACCGATTGCAGACAGACGATGGCGAACGCTTCATTCGCGGTGTTCTCGAGCACCTTCAGATTGTTCACCTTTCCCGAGCGATCGATCGTGAACGTCAACCGCGTGGTCCCGATGCTGATCAGGTCCTGGCGTTCATGGGTATGCTGATACCAGCGCGCGCCGACCGCGTCATACATCCTCTTTTGGTAAAGGCCGAGCGGCGTCCCGACTGCATTCACCGACGATGGCCCGTGATTCGAAATGCTGCCCGCGATGCGGGTCTGCTCCTTTTGCGATTGATAACTGGAGCTGGGAGCTTGTGGTTTCGGGCGCGGTGCGATCGGCGCGATGGAGGGCGCGAGCTCTGGCGAAGGCGAGGGCTCGGTTTCGTCCGGCCCTTTGATGGGCGGGGGCGGGGTCGAAGTTAGCATCGCGAGCTGCTCCGGTTCCACGGTCGCCGTCGGTGCCGGGCTCGGCGTCAATTTCGGCGTTTCGGCGGGTGAAGCTTTTGGCGGCGGTCGGTCGGCGGGTTTGGATTCTGGCTGCTCGGGTTGTTGCGGCTGCGGTTGCGAGCCCTGTGTCTGCAGCGAGAAATCGTGCGTTTGGAGATCGCGCGTCGGCAGATCTCTTCCATCCTGGCTCGGCAACGGAAGATCGCCGGCCGGGGCTTTCTCACTCGCCGCCAGGGAATTCGCGTTCGACTCGAAGGTCTGATCTTTCGGTTTCTCCGCGGACTCCTTCGACTTCTCGGTCTCGACGAACTGCGGATTCTTCTCCGGCGCCGGGGCCGCGGACAAATCCATGAGCGTCAACTGCGATGGCGCTTCCTCCGGCGGAATCGCAGGAGTGGTAACGTTGCCGAACGCAGCCAGGGAAAATCCGACCGCGATATGGAGAAAGAGCGAGATCAGGATCGCGAGTCCGAGCTTACGGCTTTGTTTCTTTTCTTCGCTCATTTCGGGGCAAGGCCTGGGGCGCCGCTCATCAACGGCAAATCATATCGCACATCCCGCGCCGGACAACCTGCCAGCCTCTACTTCAACACCGCGCCGCCCTTGCGGGCGTGGTGAAACAGATACTGCTGGGCATAACCGCCGTGCTCGCCGAAATAAGTGTCGCAAAAGTCCCGGAACTGTTGCGCAGTGACCTTTCGGTTTCGCGGAAAATATTGCTGCCTCAGCACACGCTCGATCCACACATCGATCGGGAACGCCCGCAGACGTTCGTAGGCGAATAGCATCACGCAGTTCGCCACCTTCGCGCCCACGCCGGGCAGCTCGCAGAGTCGCTCGCGCAATAATTCGTCCGGCAGTTTGCTCCATTTTTCCAGGGTCGCCTCGCCGTGCGCGACCAGGCGCGCCGTCGCCAGCAGGTTCTTCGCCCGGTAACCCAGCGCGCAGGCTCGCAGCTCCTTTTCGGTGCTCGCCGCCAGACGCGCCGCACTGGGGAAATCATAGACGTGACTCCCGGATATCATCATCCGGGCGCCGAATGTTTTCCGCAGCGCCAGCGAGATCTGGCGGATGTGGGCGACTTGTTTCATCGACGAGCAAATGAACGTCGCCAGGCATTCCCAGCGTGGCTGCCGGAGGATACGAAGCCCTCGACAGAAATCTCGCGCTGCGGTCATGCCCGGATCGCGCGGAAACGAATGGCAAATCTCCGCGAGCGGATGATCGAGGGAGAAATAGTTGGCGACCAGTTTGGCCGGCGCGCCTTTGAACAACACCCGGTCGCCCTGCTGTTCGACGTACACGGCCTTCTCGCCAATCGCACCGACGAAACCCGGCCCGCTTTTTTCCCAATGGAAAACCTGTCCGCAGTTAAGCGTCTTCTCGAGATCAAAGTCGACAGTTTTGATTTCCGTCAATCTCACGTTGCCCAATGACGAAGCACGAATGACGAATGTCGAAGGAAATCCGAGGGGCCAGATCTCGCGTTTCGTGTTGGTCATTCTTTCGGCATTCGTCATTCGACATTCGTCATTCGCCATTTGATAAGTGTTCCCATGGACGCCCGGCTCGCCATCGACATCGGCGTTCTCCTTGTCTACTTCGTCATCATCATCTTCATCGGGCTGCGCATGGGCCGGAAGGAGGACAACCTCGAGGACTTCGCGCTCGGCGGCCGGCGTATTCCGTGGTGGGCGGTGCTCGCTTCCCTCATCGCCGCCGAAACTAGCGCCGGCACCTTCTTTGGCACGCCCGGGGAAGGCTTCAGCCACCGCGATTACACCTACCTCCAGCTCGCTTTCGGCACGATCATCGGGCGCATTCTCGTCAGCTACATTTTCATCAAGCCATATTATGAATATCGGGTGTTCTCCATTTACGAATACCTGACGGCCCGTTTCGGCGTCGCCAGCAAGAATGCGGCGTCGGCCGTTTTCATGATCACGCGGTTGCTCGCCTCCGGAACACGTTTGTATGTCGCAGCGATCGCCCTCGCCCTCGCCTACGAGATGGTCAGCGGAGCGCGGCCTAACGAAACCCAGACCCTCTGGATATATCTCGGAGCCACCGTTGCCATCGTCATTCTCACGGCGATTTACACGACATTCGGCGGGATCAAAGCCGTCATCTGGACCGATTTGATTCAGGCCTCGATCATGATCGGCAGCGCGGTGGCCGCTCTGGCTTTGCTTTACTTCGCCATTCCCGGTGGCTTGCACGAGATCGTGCAACGCCGCGGCGATTTCCATGTCTCCGATCTTATTGCCACCGGTCTCGATCCGGCAAAAAGCGGTTGGGATAAATGGAAGGGGATGTTTGAGACCGAGTACACGATCTTTGCCGGCTTGATCGGCGCCGTCTTCATCACCATGGGCACCCACGGCACCGACCAGGACATGGTGCAGCGAATGCTAACCGCCAAGGATGTGCGCCGGAGCCGGCGCTCCCTGATTTTGTCCGGGCTCGCCGATATTCCGATCGCGTTCACGTTCGTCAGCATCGGCTTGCTGCTCTGGGTTTACTATCAGGTGCATCCCGATCCGACCCTGCCTAAGAGCCCGAACGAAACGTTCTGCCACTTCATTCTCTATCAAATGCCGGTCGGCCTGCGCGGATTGCTCCTCGCCGGAATTTTCGCCACCGCCATGGGATCGCTCAGCACCGCGTTGAACGCGCTGGCCACCAGTTTTACCCGCGATTGGTACGAGCCCTACATCAATCCCACCGCCACGGATGCTCAAAGTCTGCGAGCCGTGAAGTGGGCGACGGTCTGGTTTTCGGTCCTGATGATCATCGTCGCCTCCTCGACGGCATATCTCGTCATCGTCTATCCCAATGTCCGGATCATTCCGATCGTCCTGAGCATTTTCGGCTACACCTATGGATCGTTGCTCGGTGTCTTCTTTGCCGGAATGCTCACGAAGAATCGGGGCAATAATTTTGGCAATATCCTCGCCATGATCCTGGGCTTCGTGGTCGTAGCGGTCCTGAGCGGCTTGCCGAACAAAATCGCCACTCTCTTCGGAACGAAATTTTACGAACAACCCTCCTGGTTGCCGGAAATGGAGTTCCCCTGGTGGATTTTCTTCGGAACCATCGTTACGTTCCTGGTGGCGATTCTATTCAAGAGCCGCCCACACGTCCGGCCGACAGCGGCGTGACGATCATCGGAATTGTTCCCCCCATTTGTGAAATACAGTGTTGAACTCAAACCGCGTGCTGAAAAAGACCTGCGCGGTCTCCAGCGATTGGAACAGCAACGAATCGTAAAGAAACTGCGGGCCGCGAGCGATGATCTTCGGGGCGACATCAAACGACTCACCCAATTTCAACCGAGTCATCGGTTACGCGTTGGCGATTTCCGTGTGCTCTTCGACATCCAATCTGATAAAATCGTCGTTTACCGAATCCTGCATCGACGCGAAGCTTACCGCTGACTGGCGAAATGAAACCGACACTGCATCCTCAGTTTATTGAAAAAAACGGAACGACGGAATCCGTTGTCCTTTCCTACACTGAGTTTGTTGCCCTGCGAGATTGGATGGAAGATGTCGAGGATCTTCTGCAACTGCGCGAGGCGAAACGCACCGAAGCTGATTTGCCCGGCCGGCCGCTGGAAGAAATTGCCAAAGAACTCAAATTATAGTTCGAGCCGCTCTGTTTTGCCCGGCTAGCTGGACCGCGAGTCATGCCTGCCCCTCCCGAGATAACCGGCTTGGTCGAGCCCTGCAGGCTTCGACGTAGCCACTGACAAGCTAGTTTATGAGCTTGACGAATTAAACGAAGACGAAATCAAAATCGTGGAAAAAGCGTCGGAGCGCTGATCGCTAGGGCCACCATTCGTAGAGTTCGTCCGGTTTCATTCCGTCGCCCACCCAGCGTCTGACTTCGTCCATTACTTTTTCTTCATTCCATCCCGGATGATGCCCCCGCACGGACGCGATCTTGAATTGTCGGGTCTGTTCCATGAAATCCATCCCGCGCCTGAGTCTTTGCTCCATCGTCATTGCTCGCAGCGCCTTAACGTCATCTTTGTCTATTTCATGCATGATCCCCGATATCCTGTTAATCCTGTCCGCTTTTCTTGTCGGACGCCAGCTCGATACCGAGCTCGCGCAGTTGGCGCTGATCGACGTCGCTTGGGGACTCGGACATCAGGTCGAGACCGCGGTTGTTTTTCGGGAACGCCATCACGTCGCGGATGCTTTCTTCGCCGCAGATCATCATCACAATCCGATCCAATCCGAATGCGATGCCGCCGTGGGGTGGGGCGCCGAGGCGAAACGCGCGCAGGATGTGGCCGAAAAGGGATTGCTGATCTTCTTCGCTCACGCCGAGCGCGGCGAAGGCTTTCGCCTGCAAATCGGGCTCGTGAATTCGGATGCTGCCGCCGCCAAGCTCCACGCCGTTCAGGACAACATCGTAGGCTTCCGCACGCATCTGAGCGAGGTCGCCGGCCTCGAGCTTCGCGATGTCCTCCGCTTTCGGACGTGTGAACGGATGATGAACCGCGTTCCATTTGTTTTCCGCGGCGTCGAAAGCCATCAGCGGAAAGTCAGTGACCCAGAGGAAATCGAGCTGGTCTGAATTCGCGATGAGTTTCTGCATTTCCGCGACCCGTAACCGAATCCGGCCGAGAACTTCGCAGACGATTCCCCATTTATCGGCGACGAACAGGAGCAGGTCGCCCTCTTCGACGAGCAGCTTCGAGCGCAGCCCCTCCTTTTCCGCTTCCGTAAAAAATTTCACGATCGGCGATTTCCATTCGCCGTTTTCGACTTTGATAAGGGCGAGCCCCTTCGCACCATAATGCTTCGCCATCTCGGTGAGGTCGTCGCCTTGGCCGGTGGTCAACGACGCAAACCCTTTCGCATTGATCGCTTTCACCGCGCCGCCGGCATCGAGCGCGCCGCGAAACATCTTGAAGGAACTGCCGCGAAAAATTTCGGCGAGATCGGTCAGCTGCATCGCGAACCGGCGGTCCGGCTTGTCGCTGCCGAATTCATCCATCGCCTGCGCGTGAGTCATGCGCGGGAACGGCGTCTGTATTTCAACTCCGCGCGCGGCGCGAAAGATCGCGGCGAGCAAACCTTCGACCAGCGCGAAAATGTCGTCGGGAACAACGAACGACGCTTCGATATCGATCTGGGTGAACTCGGGCTGGCGATCGGAGCGCAGGTCTTCATCGCGGAAACATTTCGCGATCTGAAAATATTTTTCGATCCCGCCCACCATCAGCAACTGCTTGTATTGCTGCGGCGCCTGCGGGAGCGCGTAGAACTTGCCCTTAATCAACCGGCTCGGGACGAGGAAATCCCGCGCGCCTTCCGGCGTGCTCTTGGAAAGGATCGGCGTCTCGATTTCAACGAATCCCTTTTCATCGAGGTAATCGCGCGTCGCTTTCGTGACCTTGTGGCGGATGCGGAGATTCCGCGCCATCTGCGGCCGGCGGAGATCGACGTATCGATAGCTCAACCGCAGGTCTTCATTCGCGGGTTCCCCGTCGATCGGAAAAGGGAGAATGCCGGCGCGATTCAGAATCACTAATTTTTCCGGAACTAGCTCAATGTCGCCCGTCGGCATCCGCGGGTTCTGCATTCCCGGCGCGCGATCCAAGACCTTGCCTTGCACCTGAATAACGTCCTCCTGACCGAGTTGATGCGCCTCGGCGGCGAGCGCGGCATTTTCCTCGGGACGAAAGACAACCTGCGTGAGCCCCTCGCGATCGCGGAGATCGATAAAGATCACTCCGCCGAGATCGCGGTGCATGTGCACCCAGCCGGCCAGTGTGGCGGTGGAGCCGACATCGCTTTTGCGCAATTCGTTGCAGTGATGAGTGCGGTACATGCGGGCAGTTCAGGCTGAGAAAAGGGCGGTTAGCTTCGCAGCAACTTCCGGATGCGCCACCAGCGTTTGCTCGCCCGTACGCAATTCTTTCACCTTCACCTGCGGCCATTCATCGCCGAACAGGATCGCGACACGCGCGCCGAGCTGTTCGGCGGTCTGGAATTGTTTGCCGACCTTCGCGGGAGTGAGCGCATAATCCACGCGATAACCGGCATCGCGCAACGCCTGGACCTGGGCGCGCGCATCGGCGCGGCGTTCTTCCTTGGCAATGACAATGTAAACGTCGAGGTCCCGCTCGGACGCCATGGCGATTTCCATCAGCCTCTTCGCGGCCGGAATTTCGGCGATCAATTCGCCCAGGACCACGTCGCCCATGGCGAAACCGATCGCCGGTAGCGAGACAGCACCATCGCTCAACTGGCCAATCAGATTGTCGTAGCGGCCGCCGCCGACGAGCGCCCGCAGTTTTCCGCCGCGATCGAACGCCTCGAAGACGACGCCGGAATAGTAGGCGAGACCACGCACGATCCCGAGATCGGTTTGAACGAACTCGGCCAGGCCGCGAGCGCCGAGCGCGCTGACCAGGCGGTCCAGTTTTTCGCTGCTGCCTTTGCCGTCGAGAATCTTGAAAACCGGTTCTGCCAGCGGCCCGAGCTTTGTCGCGGTTTTCTCGCGTACTTCGCGCTCGCTCTTGTCGATGATCTGCAAAATCTCCTGCCATTTTTCTTCCGGGACATTTTGGGCGCGCAAAAAATCGATCCAGAATTCCCGGTCGCTCACCCGCACGACGACGTCGCTCGCGGTGAAACCGAATCCGCGCAGGAGATCGATGCAGAGCGCGATCGCTTCGACATCGGCATCGAGTGACGGTTCGCCGATGATGTCCGCGTTGAATTGGAAATGTTCGCGGAGCCGGCCGCGCTGTTGTTTCTCGTAGCGGAAACATTGCGGAATCGAAAACCATTTCAGCGGCTTCTTGAATTCGCGATCGTGCGCGGCCACGACGCGCGCGAGCGTGGGTGTCAGCTCGGGGCGCATCGCGACTTCGCGTTCGCCTTTATCGTTGAAATTGAAAAGCTGACCGACGATCTCGGGGCCGCTCTTTTTCGTGTAAAGCTCTGTCGGTTCCAGGACCGGCCCGTCCCATTCGACGAATCCGTAACGGCGCGCGACCTCGCGCCATTTTGCAAAGATGTAATTCCGCCGCGCGCAATCAGCCGGCAGGAAATCACGGAAACCAGGGAGCGGTTGCATTAGAAAATGCGGCCAAGAGGACGCCAAATTACGAAGAGAGAGTGCGGGTGCGATTGAATAAAATTCAGCTTCGGGCAGTCGGATAATTTCACGACGGAGAGCATCCGTTTAACACAAGCAAAGGACAAACATGAAACAAAACAGATTGACCACATTATTGGCAGCCGGAGCCGTCAGCGCAATCGCGCTCACCACAGCTTTCGCGCAGACTTCAGCGACCACCACCACGACCACTAATCCGGCCGTGACGAGCAGCTCTTCGACGACCACGTCCACGACCTCGCTCGATGGCACAGGAACCATTACCACCTACACGCCGGGCACGGAGTATCTCAGTGTTCGCACCACGGCCAGTACGGAGCCGGTGCGCTATTACTACAGCCCGAAAGAAACCGTTCTGGTTGATTCCGAGGGTGCGACCGTGGACTGGAAATACCTGCGTTCAGACATGCCGGTTAAGTACTCCTACGTGAAGGAAGGCGACCGCATGATCGTTCGCAAGATCACGTTGCAGAAGCCGGTGTCGTACTACGAAAAAGAAACGACCACCACAACGACTACGACCAAGCCCTAAAGCTGGTTTTGTAGATTAGAAATTAAGATTCAAGAGCGCCCGCGGAACGTGTTTCTGCGGGCGCTTTTCTTATTTCCTCCTGCTCTTGCTCATGATCGTGCTCCTGATCATGATCCTTTGAGTGGCGTCGCTGGCTCACAAGATCAGGAGCACGATCATGAGCAAGAGCAGGACAAAATCCTAATCCTTGTAGCCGTTCGGGAATTTCTGGTGCCAGCGCCAGGCGCTCTCGATGATGGCGTCGATGTTTTGGAATTTCGGCTGCCAACCGAGTTCGCGCTGGATCTTGTCGGAAGCGGCAACGAGCCGGGCGGGATCCCCGGGCCGACGCGATTTTTCGACAATCGGAATTTCATGACCGGTAATTTTCCGGCATGACTGAATGACTTCGCGCACGCTCGTTCCGCCGCCGGTGCCGAGATTGTAGAATTCACTCTTCGCGGAATTCAGCGCTAGGATGTGCGCCCGCGACAGATCGAGGATGTGGATGTAGTCGCGGATGCAGGTGCCATCCGGCGTGTCGTAATCGGTTCCGTAAATTTCGACATGCGGCTTTTGGCCGAGTGCGACCTTGAGGACGTTCGGGATGAGGTGGGTCTCGACGCGATGCTCTTCGCCGAACTTCACCGAAGCGCCCGCAGCGTTGAAGTAGCGTAACGAAACGAAGCGCAATCCATGGATCTCGCCGTACCAGCGCAGGATTTTCTCGAAGACCAGTTTCGATTCGCCGTATGGGTTGATCGGGCTTTTGGGCAAACCCTCATCGATCGGCAGGCGCTCGGGCGGGCCGAAAATGGCGCAGGTCGAAGAGAAGACGAGCTGGTTCACGCCGGTCGCGACCATGGCGTCGAGCAGGTTCAAACCGTTGCCGATATTGTTCCGGAAATATTTCGAGGGGTTCTCCATCGATTCGGCCACGAGCGCGCTGGCCGCAAAATGCATGACGGCCTCCGGCCGGAACGCCGTCAGCGCCGATTGGATTGGATCGGTCGTCCCTAAATCGCCTTCGATGAATTCCGCGCGCGAATCGACGGCGGCGCGGTGTCCTTCCGAAAGATTATCAAAGATGCAAACCGTGTGTCCCTCATCGAGAAGCAGCTCGGCGCAAACGCTGCCGATATAGCCCGCTCCTCCGACGACGAGAATCTTCATCGCGCAAGGTGTCGTGCCCTAGCGCGGCGGTCAAAGCTCAGATTTTCTGTTGTTCCAATCCGGCGATCATCCGGCGGATGAGGCGGTTCTTCCCCCGGGGCCTGAGAACCTTGAGGCTTTGTTCCTTTGAGCCCCACTCGATAACGTCGATGTCCACCTTCCGAACGCCCCATTGGCGCATGGCGGCGCGGCTGGTTTTGTAAAGGTCGATCGTGTTGGTGCCGATCAACGCGCCACCGTAATCATCGATGACATAGCGGTCTGCCGTGCCGACAATCTGGAAGCGCGTGCCCAGCGGGTAACGCGACCAATCCGATGCCGCGCTCATCACGTTCGATCCGGACAGGCGAACGCCGACGGCGTTATGTCGTCCGCCCCTTTCCGTGTGCGTGTAGGCGGTAGTGCGGACATTCGCGATGCGCCGCGAGCCGGTGATGGTGGCCGGACGCATCTGCGCGCCTTGCACGTTTGCCGTCGAGGGCGATTCGCAACTCGCTGCGGCGCACGCCAAAACGCCGAGCGCGATGACTTTGTGCAGGGTTTTCATGGACGACGGAAAACCGCTCATACCGATTGATGCGAACAGGCGCAAGCGATAATTTGCCCGGCCCATGATCGCATTACGCGCGAACCAGGCGCTCGTCGCCGATGAAATCCTGCTCGATGGACGGCTCGCGCTTTTCCACAAAACCGAACGCTGGCTCGCCGTGGCGGACTTGCATTTCGGGTACGAACTGAGTCAGCGCGCGGCCGGCCGGCTTGTGCCGCTTTGGGGCATGACGTCGATCTCGGACCGGTTGACGCGGCTGGTGGAGGAATACGCGCCGCTGCGGCTGATCGTCCTCGGCGACCTGGTTCACGACAAGACGGCCGCGCGGGAAGCGGCGCAGCTTTTGCGTGATATGGCGACGCGTTGCGAGGTGGTGGTCGTGGCGGGAAATCACGACCGGCAATTAGGCGGCCATGTCGAAATGGTTGAATCCTGGCGAACGGACCATTTCCATTTTCATCACGGTCATTGCGCCGCGGATGCAGCCGGTCGCATTCAAATCATCGGGCATCATCATCCGGCGGCCGTCATTACCGATGGCGCTGGATTGCGACTGAAATGCCCGGCGTTTGTGCAGCAAGCCAGTTGTTGGATCATGCCGGCCTTTTCTCCGTGGGCGAGCGGCACGCGCTGGGCGCCGGATGAGGCGAGCCGCGTCTGGCTTTGCACGGAGGAGCGCGTCTTCGCGCTGCCCGACAAGGAAGCAGCGGCTTAACCGCGCGCGACGCTCGCCATCTCGGACGTGCAATGCGGGCAGCGCGTCGCCTTGATCGGGATGGTCATCGAACAAAAAGGACAGTCCTTCGAGACAGGGGCCGCGGTAGCTGACGGCTTCTTCATTTTGTTCACTGCTTTGACGACGAGGAAGATGCAGAACGCAACGATCAGGAAGTTAATCGCAAGCGTTATGAAGTTTCCGTAATTCCACGTGATCGCGCCGGCCTTTACTGCGTCGGCCGGAGTGGCAAAAACAGCGCCGCTCGGCGCGTCTTTCAAGATCAGAAACTTGTTGGAGAAATCAAGCCCGCCGGTCAGGAGGGCAACCGGTGGCATGAGGATGTCCTTAACCAGCGACGTGATGATCGAACCGAAAGCGGCGCCGATAATAACACCGACAGCGAGATCGATGGCGTTACCTTTGATCGCAAACTCTTTGAATTCTTTCCACATGGAGGATCACACTGGTCAGGCCGCGACTACGTTCACAAGCTTTTTGGGAACCACGACGACCTTGCGCACGGTCTGGCCGCCGAGTGCCTTCCGCACTTTCTCGTTCGCCAGCGCGGCCGTTTCCAGATCCGCGTTCGTGGCATGGAGCGGCGCCTTGATTCTGTCGCGCACCTTGCCGTTTACCTGGAGAACGATGTCCACTTCGTCTTCCACCAGGACTTGTTCGTCGTATGTCGGCCAGCGCTGTCCGGTGATTTCGCCCGGACTCTTCAACTGCTGCCACAGTTCCGAGCTGATGTGGGGCGCGAATGGATTCAGCAGCACGAGAAAAGTGCGCATCGCGGAAATCGGGATGACTTCCAGGTTCGTGAACGCGTTCACGAAAATCATCATCTGGGAAATCGCGGTGTTGAACGCGAGCCCTTCGATGTCTTCGGTGACTTTCTTGATGGTGGCGTGGGTGATCTTCTGCTGCGCCTTCGTCGGCTCGACCTCTTGCACAGCGGCGGAGAATTCCCATTCGCCGGCCTGGTTTTCGGTCATCATCAAACGCCAGACGCGCGCGAGAAAGCGGGAGACGCCTTCCACGCCTTTCATGCTCCAGGGCTTCATCTGCTCGAGCGGTCCCATGAACATCTCGTAACATCGGAACGCATCCGCCCCGTAGATTTCGATCACGTCGAGCGGATCGATCACGTTGCCCCAGCGCTTCGACATTTTCCGATTGTCCTCACCGAGGATCATCCCCTGGTTCACCAGGCGCTGGAACGGCTCCGGTTTCGAAACCTGGCCCAGATCGAACAGCACCTTGTGCCAGAAGCGCGCGTAAAGCAGATGGAGCACCGCGTGCTCGACCCCGCCGATATACAAATCCACACCGCCCGGTTGCTCGCCGCCCATCCAATAACGTTCTGGTTCTTCGCCAACGAAACGCCGGTCGTTCTGCGGATCACAAAAACGAAGATAGTACCAACACGACCCCGCCCATTGCGGCATCGTGTTCGTCTCGCGGGTCGCGTTCTCGGAATAGCGAATCCAATCTTTCGCTTTCGCCAGCGGCGGTTCGCCGGTGCCGGTCGGCTTGAAATCTTCCAGCGCGGGTGGCTCGAGCGGCAGTTCGGTTTCCGGCAACGCCTGATGTTTGCCTTTTGCCCAAACGACCGGGAATGGTTCGCCCCAATAACGCTGGCGCGAGAAAAGCCAGTCGCGCAGTTTGTAGCGAATATCGCGGCGGCCGTGGCCGTTCTCTTCGATCCAATCGATGATCTTTGCGGTCGCGGCCTCGCGCGCGAGCCCGTTCAGCAGCGGTGAATTAATTGCGGTCCCGACCTCGAGATAACCGATCGATTCCTCAGCAGTTTTTCCGGGCGCCTGAACGACAGGCACAACGGCGAGGTTGAACCTTTGCGCGAACTCCAAGTCGCGCGTGTCATGAGCGGGAACGCCCATGATCGCGCCCGTGCCGTAACCCATCAGGACGTAATCTGCGATCCAAATCGGGATACGTTCGTTGTTTACCGGATTAACGGCAAAGCCGCCGGTGAAGACGCCGGTTTTTTCTTTCGCCAGGTCCGTTCGCTCGAGATCGGACTTCGCGGCGATTTGGGAGCGGTAATCCGACACAGCGTTGCGATGGTCCGGCGTCGTGATCTGATCGACGAGCGGGTTCTCGGGTGCGAGCACCATGTAGGTCGCGCCGTAGAGCGTGTCGGGGCGGGTGGTGAAAACGCGAATGTTGTAGCGGCGGTCTATGACCGCCGATTCGTTTTTCGTGTCTTTGCTTCGACGGTCATCGACCGCCGCTACAGGGAATTCGATCTCGGCGCCTTCGCTCCGGCTAATCCAGTTGCGCTGGAGCGCCTTGAGCGAAAGCGGCCAATCCAGGTCATCCAGGCCGTCGAGGAGGCGATCGGCGAACGCGGTGATGCGCAGCATCCATTGCCGCATGGGGCGGCGCACGACGGGGAAACCGCCCACTTCGCTCTTGCCGTCGATGACTTCTTCGTTGGCCAGAACGGTGCCCAGTTCCGGGCACCAATTCACCGCCACTTCCGCGACGTAGGCGAGCCGCACGCTGTCTGAGTCGTCGCCGCGGTAGGTTGAGATCGGCTCGGCTTCTTTCGTCTCCGGGTTGAACCAGGAATTGTAGATCTGCAGGAAAATCCACTGCGTCCATTTGTAGTAGGCGGGATCGGTCGTGTTGATCTCCCGTTCCCAATCGTAGGAAAAACCGATCCGTTTCAGTTGCGTTTTGAACTTAGCCACATTTTCGCGCGTGGTGACGGCGGGGTGCTGGCCGGTCTTGATCGCGTATTGCTCCGCCGGCAAACCGAACGCGTCCCAGCCCATCGGATGGAGAACGTTGAAACCGTTCAGCCGCTTGTAACGCGCGACGATATCGGTGGCGGTGTAGCCTTCCGGATGGCCGACGTGCAACCCGGCGCCGCTCGGGTAGGGGAACATGTCGAGCACGTAGAATTTCGGTTTGTTCGGATCGAAATTTTCTTCGCCCGGATTAGGCGCATGGAAGGCGCGGGTCTCGTCCCAGATCGTCTGCCACTTCGGCTCGAGGCGATCGAATGGATAAGGTTTGCGGCGCTCGTTCATCAGGAAAGAATCAGGAAAGCAGGAAAAAAGGAAAAATCTCCTGCGTTCCTCGTTTCCTAATTCATTTTAGCTGATGCGCCAGCTTCTCCTCGCTACCCGCAACGCGCATAAGACTCGCGAGTTTTCCGAGATCCTCGGCAACGAATTTGTCGTGCGCGATTTGTCGGTGGAACTGGATGCGCCGGCGATCGAGGAGACGGGCGCGACGTTCGCGGAGAACGCGATCCTGAAAGCGGTCGGCATCTCGCAGCGGTTCCCGGGGCTGGTGGTGGGGGACGATTCCGGTCTCGAAGTAGATGCGCTCGAGGGCGCACCAGGAGTTTATTCCGCGCGGTATGCAGGCCGTGGCGCGAAGGACAGCGATAATGTCACGCGATTGCTTTCAGAGCTGCGCAAGCTCTCGATCGAGCGGCCGTACTCCGCGCGCTTTCGCTGCGTCCTGGCTGTCGCGCGCGACGGAGAACTGATCGAGTGCTTCGAGGGCGCGATCGAAGGGGCGATCGTCGAACCGCCTCGGGGCACAGGCGGCTTCGGTTACGATCCCGTGTTTCAGCCGAGCGGACTAGCCCGGACGTTTGGCGAGATTGTTCCTGAAAAGAAAAACCGGATCAGCCACCGAGCGAACGCAATTCGGCTGCTGCGAGCAGCGCTGTGCGAATAATGGGACGGGCAGCGCCCGTCCCTCCAAAAAGATTACTTCGGCGGCGGAGGAGGAGCGGCTGGGCCAGGAGGTGCAACCGTCCCAGGCGCACCCTGGACTGAGGCTGTCTTGATCTGGTAACCGATCTTCGTGATTCCGGCGAGCCGGATCTTATCCAACAGGGTGATTACGTCGCCATGCATGGCGAGCGGTTCGGCGCTGAGTGAGACCTTGATGTCAGGGTTCTGCTTTTGCAGCTCGAAGAGCCGGCCCATAACATCGTCGGTCAAAACCATGACGTTATCGAAGTAGATAATGCCGCCTTCGGTCACACGGATTGACACGTAATCCTTTGGTTTATCAGGCGGCGGCGGTGGTACGTTAGCGCTAGGAAGGTTGACCGCGATGCCCTTCATGTGGGTTTGGCTCAGGCTCACCATCATGAAGCTGGCCAGAAGGAAGAACATGATGTCGATCAACGGAATAATCTCGATCCGTGCGTGCTTCTTCGGGATGGGCGATCGCATTTTCATGGCTTGTTCGCTTCCGCTAGTACGAGGCTCCGCTCATGGTGAACGTGATCGGAGTTCGCACCTTCGACACCGTTCCCGGTTTAAATCGCCACCGCCGGAACGCGCTGGTGGCCGCGTTGTCCAAAACCGGGCTTCCGGTGCTCTGCGCCATTTCCGCACTGGTCACAGCGCCGCTTCCGGTATCCACGGTCATGACGCACACACCGCTGCCGATAGTCTTGGAGCGACGCGCCTCATACGGATATTCTGGACGCGGAGCGCTGACGGCCACGGCTTTAGCCGATGACATCGACATCGGGCCAACTGAAGCCGCCTTGGGCTTCGCGAGCGGCACGACAGGCGCATTAGTCGGCGGACGCTTCGGCGGCGGTGTTGGTTTTTCTTCAACGAATTCCGGCTGTTGTTCCGGAATTGCTTCGGGCGGCGGTGGCGGTGGCGGTTCTTCCTCCGGCGGCGGCGTCGGTTGCGCTTCCTGCGCCGGCTCGAGCGACATCTCGACGGTCGCTTCCGGAATGTCCGAGAGATCGACGATCTTTTCTGCCGGTTTGATGGCCGCGATGCCGACCGCGGCTAGATGAACAAACACGGCACCCCCAATAGCTGCCCAAACCTGCCAGCGCGGCGGCGGCCGATAAAGAAGTGGTCCTGGTCCTTTCATGACCCCATTAGGCGCTTGGGCCCACGCCCTTTCCGGCCTTGCTCTTAATTTCAAACGACAACTTGGTGAAACCAGAAGCACGAATCTGATCCAGCATGCGGGTGACGTTCCCGTGGACGGCTTCCTGATCGCCGCGGATGAAGATTTTGGCCTCTGGATTGGTCCGGTAAATCGCCTGCAGCCTGGGCAGAATGTCCTCGAGTTTGATGATCTGCTTGTCGAAGTAATAGGTCCCCTCTTTGTCGACGGAGAGGCTGATGTAGTCTTTTTTGTTTTGGACTTTGCCCGAGGAGCCTTCGGGAAGAGTGACTTTCCAGCCCTTCATGCTGACCTGACTCAGGCTCACCATCATGAAGCTCGCGAGAAGAAAGAACATGATGTCGATCAACGGAATGATCTCAATCCGCGCGTGCTTCTTCGGGATGGGCGACGTGACCTGCATCGTTAGCCTTTAGATGGATGAGCGAGTGGCGGAAGTCGGAGTCGTTCCGGGAACCTCTACTCCGCTGCTATGTCCTGCTTTGTTTTGCGCTTCGAGCATAACTTCAAGGTTCGTCGCAGCCGTCTGCAGTTCGAACTCTAAGTTAGACACACGCGAAGTGAAAAAGTTAAACGGAATCAGCGAGAAAATTGCGATACCGAGACCACAGGCCGTGGCGATAAGCGCTTCCGCGATACCGCCAGTCACCGTCACCACCGCCAGTTCATCATTGCCGAGTGAACCGAACGCCTTCATCAGACCGACGATCGTTCCCAGCAACCCGAGCAACGGGGCCAGGGTGACGAGCGTGTCCATGACCACGAGGAAGCGGCCAGCGCGCTTGATCTCGATGCCGGCCGCCACTTGCAACGCGCCCTGAAGCGAGGCGTGCTGGTGGTTCAATCCATTCCACATCATGCGCAGGACGGGGTCGCGCGATTCCCGGGAGAGCCGCGAGGCTTCCGCGACGTCACCAACTTCGATGGCTGTGAAGACCTTCTCGATGCGTTTCGGATCGCGGCGCATCCAGCGGCCCAGCCACCAGAAGATTCGCTCCAATACCACGGCCAGCGAGACGATGGATACGACCAGGATCGGCCACATGATCGGACCACCGTGATTGAAATTGTAAATAAAGAAGTTCTTATCCCAATCGCTCAATGGCGTTGCCGTCGGAGTAGGCGTTCCACTTACAGTTGGTGAAGTGCCGACCGCAGGTGCCGTCGTCGTCGTCGTTGTCGTCGCGGGTGACATGGTGGTGGTGGCAGGCGACATGGTGGTGGTGGCAGGCGACGTCGCCGTCATCCCTGGCGCGGCGGGTGCGGCCGGAGTTGTGACCGGCGCCGTGGCGGGCGCTGTCACGGGAGCAGTGACCGGACTGGTGGCGGTGGTGGGTGGTGCGCCCGGAGGTCTTGCCGGAGTCGTTGGCGGCGGCTGGCCGAACGAAGTCAGCGCGAGAGTTACAGAGCAGAGGCTGGCGATTAGCAGTGTTTTCATAGGTTGATTAGAAAGTTGGTCCCGACCACGAATTCCGATGAGTTGGGTATCCTCATAAAGGAGATTGGTACTAGTCGAGCAAAACTTTCGCGTGATGTCTTTTCGACGTTTCGGAGGAGCCACTAATAGTAGTTCGCATCATCATCCGCCGTGGGATGTAGCTTAGGGTCAGGAAATTGCGCGAGGGAAGCATTATTTTTCTTCGCGGCTCGCATTCGTGACCCGATTTCGCAGCGGCGGCCAATCGCCGATCCGCCCTTCCAACGCGTCGCCCTCCTTGATTGGCCCGACGCCGGAGGGCGTCCCGGTCATGATCAGATCGCCTGGCAATAGCGTGAGCCCCTGGCTGGCGAACGAGACAATCTCGGCCACGGGATAAATCATCTGGCTGGTGCGCGCCTGCTGTTTCACCTCGCCGTTTTGCCGCAGCGTGATCGGCAGGTCGCTCACATCCACGTCGCTGTAAACGAAAGGGCCGATGGGCGAATACGTGTCGAAAGATTTGGCGCGGGCGAATTGTTTTTCGGAACTTTGCAAATCGCGGTCGCTGATGTCCTCGGCTACGGTGTAACCGAAAACGTGATCGAGCGCGCTCTCGACGGTCACGTTCTTCGCTCGCGTGCCGATGACGATGGCCAGCTCGACTTCGAAATCGGTTTTGTGCTCCGGGAAGGCGATCTCGATCGTGCCTTCGTGGGGCAGGAGCGACGTCGGCGCCTTGAACCAGATCAGCGGCGTGCCGAGCGGCGTCCGTTTCATTTCCGCAATGTGATCGGCGTAGTTCAGCCCGACCGCCATAAGCTTGCTCGGCGCGACCGGAACGCCGATTTGCAATTCGCGCAGGGGAACGACGGCGCCGTTGAAATCGAGCCCGAGCCAATAAGGCTTCGAGAGCAGGTGCACATCGTCTCCGCGCACTTCGCCGTAAACGCGCTCACCGTTGAATAGAAAGCTGCCGAACGTTTGCATGCGAATCGCGAGTCTCGCGTGAATGCACGCTGCGCGTCAAGGAGCGGCGGTTTACAAACCGCCGATTAAAAACATCGGCGGTCTGGAGGCCGCCGCTCCTTGAAGTCGAAGCTACTTCGGCACGACCACCACAAAATCGCGCACGGTTTTTTGCTCGGGGATCGAGACCACACCGCGTTCTCCGGCAAACCAGAACGCGCTGGACGATCCGCCATCGAGATTCAATGCGCGCTGAATTTTCAGGTCGGGCGCCAGGCGCGCGGTCGCCAGGATCTCTCCCATTTGCGCCAGCGTCACCGACGAGGAAAATCCGATGGCGGCGCGATCCGACCCGGTGGTCAGAACAAACGTTCGCCGAGCGGGCTTGGTGTTGTTAAGGCCGGAGACGGCGGCGCCGCCGTCGACCAGGAACGGTCCGCATTGCAAAGCGGCGGTCGCGTTTTTGCGCGAAGAATATTCAGCCGCACGAAGAAGTTCCACGTGCCCTTTCGTGGCTACGAGCACGCCGCTGAGCAGACGCGCCTTGCGGAATGGCGAGATCACTTTTCCGTCGCTGATCAGTAATCCGACCGGCGCATTTTGCGGATCGAAGTAGCCGCCATTGACGCCGGCGAGGCCCCGGACCCGGCGCATCACGGAGGCGAGGTCCTCATTCCCGGCCGGATTATCGGCCACGCGGACAACGGCGGATTTGGTGGAGAAAAGCGCGAGATCAATCGCGGCCTCATCACCGCTTTCGGTTTCAACCAGCACGACATGGCGATGCTCGACGCCCGCCGCGGAACTCTTCTCCGCTTCGGACGAGCTCACGCTCCAGCCCGCACTCGCCAATCGCGCGAGCAGCAGGAAGATCAGCGTGCCGGTGAGCGAAGATCTAACCGCCATGCTTTTGAAGGATCGCAATGAAGCGCGGGTCCTGCCGGACGTGGTCCCAGAGCGGGCTCATCTTCAGTTGCGCTACCGTCATTTGTCCGGGGCGGGACAACAAACCGTCCACGATCGCCAGCGCTTTGTCGTATTCGCCGACGATCACATAAATCTCGGCGAGCGTTTGCGTGCAGACGGGACCGTCAAACGCATCCACGCTTTCCGGGAGTAACTCGGTCCCGCGTTTCGCTTCCGCGATCGCCGCCTCTTTTTCGCCGAGCCACGCCAGGCATTCCGCCAGGCGGCCATGCCGTTTCGCTTCGTTCGGCGCGCCGGCCACCCATTGCTCGGCGTAACCTTTCGCTTTCAGGAACGCTTCGCGCGCGCCGGCTTCGTCGCCCAGCAATTTTTTCGCGATCCCGGCCGTTCCGTATTTCCCCATCAACGCTTCCGGATCTTTGGCGAGCGCTTCGTCCGTTAATCGTTCGACTGCTTGCAACGCTTCGGCGTATTTCCGTTGCATCAGGCGGGTTTGCGCGAGGGCGATCGTGAAATGCATTCTCGTGTCTTCGTCCATCGGTCTGGTCCCCAGCAGTTGGATGCCGCGTTCGCCGATCTCGAACGTCCCTTTCTCCGAGATCTCCAATTGCGCCTTGACCGACCAGAGATTGAAGGATTCCGGCGCGAGCTTCAGGGCGCGATCCATCGTCTTGTTGGCGAGGTCCCACTTTCGCAGCATCTGATAATTCAAAACCAGATTCTGTAACGGCCAGGTCTCGTTCGGGCTCAGGTCTGCGGCCTTTTCCAGATTCGCGTTCGACTCGTCCCATTTTCCCTGCCGGCGCTGGATCGCCCCGATCGCGAGATAAACTTCCGCCTCGTTCGGCAATCCGTTTTGAGCGAGAGCGAACTCAGCGAGGGCGCGGACGTAGTCGCGGTCTCCATAATAAAAGTCGAACCCGCGAGCCAGGTGACCTTCCGGCAAATCGGGCTGTAATTGGAGGGCGCGCTCGGCCAGCGCGCGAGATTTTTCCCGGCGCTCGGCAGTCGGCTCGTAGGTGTGATAAATCCAGCTCTGCAGACGCGAGTAGCTGGCGCAGGCCAGCGCGAAGTTCGGATCGAGCTGGAGCGCGCGCTCGTAAAGTTGCTCGGCCTGTTTCAGCTTCGGGAATTCTTCCAGCTCCCGATGGAAATTGTGCGCCTGCATGAACGCGAGGTAGGCCTCGCCGTTCTCCGTCGGCTTGCGCGTCATCTGTTCTTTCTCTGTCGGTGAAAGTTTCGCGTGCAGCTCCTGCGCGATTTTCTTCGCGAGGTCGGTCTGGATGGCGAACACATCCGTGAGATCGCGATCGTAACCCTCGGACCAGATGTGCTCGTCGTACAGCGCGTTGATGAGCTGCACATTCACGTGCACGCGGTTGCCCGACTTTTGCACGCTCCCTTCGAGGATCGCCGAGACGCCGAGCGCTTTGCCGATCTCCCGCACATTTATTTTTTTGTCGCGATAGGGCGCCACCGAGGTGCGCGAGATCACTTTCAGGTCGCCGATCTTCGAGAGGTTTGTGAGAATGTCGTCCTGGATTCCGTCGGCGAAGTAGGCGTTCTCCTTGTCGTCGCTGCGGTTTTCAAAGGGCAGGACAGCAATTGATTTGTCCATTTTGCGCGCGGACGCCCGAGGCAGCAGGAAAAAGCCGGCCGCGGCGGAGACGATGACGCCAACGGCGACCAGCGCCACGATATTACGGCGGCGCCGCGGAGCGGTAGGCGCGTTCGGAGTGGCGCGAATTCCCTGCGAGGTGACATCGAACGCCCACGCCAGAATGAGTGCTATGGGAAACCCGATCAGTAACAACACAATTACCAAACGCAGCGCCCAGTTGGGCAACTCCCACGCGGGAAACGCCGCCGATGCCAGTTGGATGATTCCGCCCGCGACAACGACATAGGCGACCGCGACGCGATAGACCTTGCGCCGTTTAACTTCCTCGAAAAATCCGCTCATTGCTCGATTCGATTACAGACCCGCTCAGAGGGTGAGACAAGATTCTTCCACGGTCGTTGCGAGATTCCCCGGCTATTTTTTGGCTCCGAATTTCGCCAGCATTTGCTGGAACCGCGGATCGGGCCGGAGCGGATCCCAGATCGGATCCAGGCGCAGCTCGTGAACGGTGATGCCGGAGGGCGTTTGCAGCGATCGGTCCAAAAGCGCGAACGCATTATCGAGGTCGCCACACATCATGTGGATCCGCGCGCGAGTGATCACGAGAATCGGCCCGTCGAACGCGTCTTTCGTTTCTGGAAGCAAATCGACCGCCCGTTTCGCTTCGGCTTTCGCCTCCTCGCAGCGCCCGAGCCCGGCATGAATCAGTCCGAGCAACGCGTGGCGTGGCCCATCTTCCGGCGTTTCCTGGACCGCCTTCTCGGCTTTTTCGCGCGCAATCAAATAGCTGGCCCGCGCCCGGGCCGCGTCCTTCATCGCGGCGTAAACGGTCGCCTGTAAAAATTCCTTCGAAATCGGAGCGCTGGTTTCGCCGCGCGATTTTTCGGCCGGGCTCCGCTGCAGAATGTCGATCAGGTCCTGGAATTTTCGTTCGTACATCTTCACGTTGTAGCGCGAAAGCGTGATCGTTCCGTTCGGGTCGATGTTCTCCGGCCAGGAGGCGAGCAGGGATTGCATCCCGCGGAGGTCGCCTTTCGAATACAAATCCACGCGCGCCCGCAATTCCCGAATTGTGAAAGTTTCCGGCGCTGCTTTCACCGCGCGATCGAAGATGCGCGCGGCGGTCGCGTAATCTCGCGTCGCCAGATAATTCATGCCCATGTTCTCGAGCAGGATCGGGTCTTTCGGGTCGAGCGAGACCGCTTTCTCGTAGCTCGCGCTCGATTCCTGCCATTTTCCCTGGCGCCGCTGGATCGCGGCCATGGCGCGGAAAATTCCTGGGTCGTTAGGCAAGCCGCCCCGGGCGATGGCCAGCTCTGCGAAAGCCGAAACGTAATCGTGGTTTACATAATAGTGGACGTAGCCCATCGCGAGATGGCTCTCCGGCAGGTCGGGTTGGAGGCGGAGCGCCTCGGCGGCGGCGGCTCGCGCTTTTTGCGCCCGGGCAGGCAGCGGTTCGATCGCGTAAAACATCCAGCTTTCCAGGTGCGAGAGGCGGGCCTCGGCGAGCGCGAAGTTCGGATCGAGCGCGATCGCTTTTTCGTAAAGCCCTTCCACTCTCGCCAGGTCGTCGTGGTGCCGGTCCGGCCGGCTAAAGATTTCGTGCGCTTCCTGGTAGAGGAGATAGGCGTCGCCGTTTTGCGTTGGTTTGCGGTCGATCCGCTCCTGTTCGCCCGGCGCCAGGGTTGCCTTGAGCGCTGCGGCAATTTCGCGCGCCAGTTCGCTTTGCACGGCGAAAATGTCGGTCAGCTCGCGATCGTACATCTGCGCCCAGAGGTGCCGGTCGTTGGACGCGTCGATAAGCTGGACATTGATGCGAACGGTTTTGCCTTCGCGGCGGACGCTCCCTTCGAGCACAGTCGCGACGTTCAACGCCTTCCCGATCTCGCGAATGTTGTGCGTTTGCCCGCGATAGGGCAGGACCGAGGTCCGCGAAATTACCTTTAGCGCGCTGATCTTGGCGAGATTCGTCAGGATATCATCCTGGACGCCGTCCGCGAAATACGCGTTCGCCTGGTCGTTGCTGAAGTTCGCGAACGGGAGCACCGCGATCGATTTCTCCATTTGCCGCGGTGAGCCGCGGGTCAGAATGAAGTAACCGATCACGCCCGAGATCAGGAGACCAACAAGAGCGAGCGTGATCATGTTCCGGCGCCGGCCGGGCAAGGCGGGGGGACATTCCTCCGCGGGTTTCGGTTCCGGCGTCCGCGTAATTCCGCTCGAGCCAACATCGAATGCCCAGGCCAGAATCAGCGCGATCGGGAATCCCGCCAGCACGAGAACGATCACGAGCCGAGCCGACCACGCCGGCAGTGTCAGGACCGGTAGCACCGTCGTCGCGAACTGGACGATCAGCCAGCCGACGACGCCGTAACCGGCCGCGACGCGATAGACCTTGCGCCGCCGTAGCTCGCAGAAAAAACCGTAGAGGCGACTGGAATGAAACGAGTTTGCCAAGCGACGAGTATCTTACCGAAAATGACTGACACGGCTTCACGACATTTTTCTAGCAGGGCCGTCGAATAGCGAAGTATCCTCGCTCCGTGGGTTCCAAACTGAACGCAAAATCAACCATCGCCCCCAAAAAAAGTGCGGCGCGGAAAGAAAAAGCTCCTCCAGCGAAAGCACTTCACAAAGTCGTAGCTTACCAGATCCACGAGGACGATACCGCACCGATCCGGCCGGCGCGCCGGGAACGGAAATGGATGGAGGACGCGGACCGAAAATTTCCTTATCGCTGTCTGCCGCTGGTGGTGGCGAATCAGTACGGCTGGGAAATTCTCTCTACCCATCACCTCCGCGCGATTTGGGACGGCACCTCGAACGCGGAGGGATTGTACATTGAAAATTTGTCGGGTGACGGAACCCTTCATGCCACCTCTCATTTTGGCGAAGGGGTTCTCACGTTTCAGATTCCGTTCCTGTTCCAGACCCCCGAGGGCTGGAATTTGATGGTCCGCGGCCCGACGAACAGTCCGAAGGACGGAATCGCGCCGCTCGACGGTATCGTGGAAACGGACTGGACGCATTCCACTTTCACAATGAACTGGCGCTTTACCCGGGCGTGCACCATCGAGTTCACGAAGGGAGAACCAATCTGTCTCTTCTTTCCAATCCAACGAGGGGCGCTCGAGAAATTTCACGGAGAACTGCGCACGCTCGAGTCGAACCGCGAGTTCGAGAAAAAATATCGGGAATGGTCCGCCGGCCGGGACCGCTTTCTCTTCGGCCTCGAAAAGGGAAAGCCGCACATCGTTTCTCAAGGTTGGCAGAAGGAATATTTCCAGGACGCCAGGGGAGAGAAGAAATCTTTGGCGCGTCCGTTCGTCAACGAAATCTCGTGGACCGAGCCACCGGCGCCGGACGGAAATCATGACGGTTCCGCGAAGAAGTAGTTCGCGCCACTCCGAGGCTTACTATGTTCGCGCCGCGAAACGGTTCCGCGAAACCCGGTATCTGTTCCTCAAGGGAATGCTGCCGCCGGCGCTCCTGGAATATCTGAAAGCGTACTACGCCATTCTCCTGGCCAATAACCGGTTCTCCCACGACGACAACTGCCCTTCGTCCTTATCTCTCGGGGGCGATCCGGCGCTCGACGCCGTTCTGGAATGGATGCGACCCGAGCTGAGCCGGCTCGTGGGATTTAGTTTAGCGCCGACTTATTCCTATACCCGTCGCTACGCGAAAGGGGAGGTGCTGAAGCGACACGTCGATCGCGCCGCATGCGAAATATCGGTGACGGTTTCGATTCAAATTCCGAAAGGAGCCGGACCTTCAGTGATTTATTTGAAACCGCCCGATCTCGAGCAGACCAAGGTCGAAATGCTGGAAGGGGACGGTTGTGTCTATGCCGGCAGCGAAGTGGAACACTGGCGGGATCGATTCCGGGTGGATGGATATATTCAACTGTTCCTCCATTTTATTTCCCAGCGCGGCCCACATTATCCCGAACACCTTTTCGATGGCCGGGAATGTCTCGGCACGATTGCGGAAAAGAGGCCTAAGAAAAAGCGTGACAACGCAAACAGAACCAGTCAGACCTGACCCGTAACCTATGGGAAACGTCCCTAGCCAGCGACCGAAGAAGAAGGGCCCGAAAAAAGGTCCTGGCCCACCCTCTGGGCCGCAATCGCCAAACTCGCCGCGCGGGCCCAAAGTGGGAGGCCCCGGTCCGCCAATATCACCGAATTCTCCCCGGCCAGTGCGGAGAGCAATGGCCCCAGGCCCGCCGACAACCCCTAGTTAGCCTGACGGACTTCGCGTCCGACAACCTCACTTCGGTTTGGGCGAACCGGCGAGCGTTTGAAAGCGCGGATCGTTTCGGATCGAATCGAACATCGGATCCAATCGGAGCAGCGCGGGAGTGAGTGGCGGACCCACTGCCATCGCGCCGTCGTACGGGATGGAGAGCAATTTCTGCAAAGCGGTTATCGCGCGATCGGGCTCGCCGTTGCGCGCTGCCACGCGGGCGAGGATCTCGATTGGGACCGGCCCCCTTACCGCATCCTTCTCGACCGGATTCGCGGCGACGGCCCGTTCCGCCAGCGCAAACGCAGCCGCCTTGTCACCGAGGCCCATGTTGGTCAAAGCGAGATCGCCCAGAAGACTGTAATTATCCGTCTGTTCCTTGAGGAAAGGCTCCAACTCGGAGCGCGCCTGGCGCCAACTTTCCTGCGCCGCGGCCTGGTCGCCGGCGACTTCTTGCGCCCAGCCCAACCAAAAACGCAGTTCGCCGGTGACGTGCCCCAGCGTTGAATCAGGCTTGGCGGCCAGGATTTCCTTCAGCCGGGAAATCATTTGCTCCGGGCGTCGCTCGAGGATCGACTGGTAAACTTGTATCTCCAATGCGCCCGAGTCATCAGCCGTCGGACGCAACGGTGCGAGCAGGGTCGAGGCTCGCGGCAGGTCGCCCTCCGCCTGGGCTATTCGCGCTTTCGCCGCGAGCGTGTCGGCGTCGTCCGGGACGATATCGAGAACCTGGTCGAGCTTCCGCAGCGCTTCAGGAAAACGACGCAGACAGACGTAATTGGTCGCGTATTGGGTCAGCAGGGAAACGTTGCGCGGGTCGAGCCGCTCGGCTTCGATCAGGTGCGCTTCGCTCCGCTCCCACTGGCCGCGTCTTCGCTCCACGTAGGCGAGCGACTCAGGAATGCGGCTGCTATTGGGAAGGAACTTGCGGGCCTGTTCGAAGTAATGCACCGCCGTGTCGTAATCTTTCAGGCACGCGTAGTGGTAAAACCCCTTCGCCAGGAGGGCCTCTCCTAGATTGGGCTGAAGAGTGACCGCGTTTTCGGCGGCCTGCCGCGCCTCTTCCCGCAGAGCGACCGTTGGCGGCAGACTCTGAGTCAGATAATTTCGGGCGTCGACGGTCGAGAGCAGCGCCCAGGCGAGCGCAAATTTCGGGTCCAACCGGACCGCTTCCTTAAGATGTTTCTGCGCGCCCAGGGCGTTCACACTCGTGGAGACACTTTTCAACGTGTAGGCGAGTCCGCGAAGGTATTCATCGTAGGCTTCCGGATTCTCCGTCGGTTTGGCTTCAATGATCTTCTCTTCGCGGCCGGTGAGCTTCACTTGCAACTGGTCGGCGATGGCTTTGGCCACCTCGCTCTCGACCGAAAAGACGTCGGTCAGTTTGCGATCGAACGTTTCCGCCCAGAGATGAGAATCATTGGCCGCTTTGATGAGCTGCACATTCACGCGGACGGCGTCTCCCCTTTTCTGGACACTCCCTTCCAGGATGTGCGCCACCCCAAGTTCCCGCGCGATGTCCGACAAATTTTCCGGCGCGCTCTTGTAATGCTGCGTCGATGTCCGCGAGATGACCTTTAGTCCGGCGATCTTCGATAACCGGGTCAGGATTTCATCCTGGATGCTTTCCGTGAAGTAGGCGTTGGCTTTTTCTTCACTCCGGTTTTCGAAGGGAAGCACCGCCACGCTTTTTTCCGGAACACCCGTTTCCACCGGGTCGCTCACGCGGAAATGCCGGAAAACCATGACGGCGATCACCGCCAGCAGCACGCCGATGATTACAAAATCCATGGGCCGCCCGGTCCGGCGGGCCATCGATTTTCCGGGAGTAACGTCCTCGGTGTGCTTGATGCCTTCAGGCGTGATCTCGTAAGCCCAGGCCAGGACGAGGGCGACCGGGAAACCCAGGGCCAGGACGAGAATTACCAACCGGGCACCCCAGTTCGGAATTTCGAAAACGGGAAAAATCTGGGTGGTAACCTGAATGAGCAGCCAGCTCACCACTCCATAGGCGACGGCGACCCTGTAAACGTTTCGTCGCTGTAACTCCGCGAAAAATTTCTTTAGGTTCACTGCATTTTTCCGCGAGGGACGAAATTGTCCTACCAGCGGTTCGAAGAGCTGACGAGGGAAATCAACGCCGGTGCCGGAGCGGGAATTCCCGGAACGCCTGAGTCCTATTTCACTCCGGTCGCAAAAACGGTCTGGAAATGGGGACTTTGTTTTTCGCGCGAGACGACGGTGACCTCGATCTGCTTGAACCCGGCAGCTTCGAGGAACTGATGGAGCTGCACTTCGCTGAAGCCGAGCCAGTGGTCCGCGTAAAGTTCGCGGGCGCGCTCGAAACGATGGCTGAGCAAATCGAGGATCACAATGCGGCCTCCCTTTCGCAGGATGCGGTGGGCGCTGACGATGGCGCGCTCGGGATGGATCGCGTGGTGTAAGGCCTGGCTGAGGATCGCGAGATCGATCGCGCCCTTCGCGATGGGCGGATCTTCGATGTCGCCCAAACGGTACTCGAGATTCGCGAAACCGTGCTTCTTCGCGAGTTGCGCGCCGAACTCGACCATCTTCGGCGCGTTATCGATCGCAATGACTTTGCGGGCGGTCTTGGCGAGGAGTTGCGAGAGCGTGCCTTCGCCGGCGCCGAGGTCGGCGACGGTCAGCGCCGGTAACAGTGAGATCAGCGTATGGGCCAGCGCCTGCCAGGAACGCCCGGGGACATAACTGCGCCCGAATTTTCCCGCGAGCTCGTCGAAGTATTCGCGGGCTTTGTCGCGGCGTTTGCGCAGGGCGAGCTCGAGCGCGGTGCGATCGCGCGCCGTTTCCGGCATCTCCCGCGCAAGCGCGCGGATCAGCTCGCTCACTTTGGCGCGGGCGGCGTTGCGCTCCTGTTTCGCCGTCAGGCCGTAGTAAACATTCTTGCCCGAGCGCCGGTCTTCGACGACGCCGGCGCGTTTCAACTGCGCGAGATGGCTGGAGATCCGCGACTGTCCCATCCCGAGAATCTTTTGCAGTTCCGCCACCGAAAGCTCGTCCTCTTCGAGCAGAAGGAGGAGCCGGAGCCGGGTGGGATCGGCGAGGAGCTTGAGAAAATTAATGGTTGACGCCATTTTGTAGCTCAACGATATATCGACGTATCATGATTGGTCAATATGTTGGCTAATCATTTGCTTCCTTCGCTTCATCGAAATCCTCAGCTTCTAACTGTATTCCATGCTTCGACGTTTCATTTTTGCTTCCGAATCCGTGGGCGAAGGCCACCCGGATAAAGTCTGCGACACCATCTCCGATGCGGTCCTCGACGCCTGTCTGACGGTCGACAAAAAAAGCCGGGTAGCCTGCGAAACCTACGCGAAGAGCAATATCGTGGTGGTCGGCGGCGAGATCACGACCAAGGCCACTCTCGATTACGTCCAGATCGTGCGCGATGCCGTGCGCGAGATCGGCTACGTGAACGACGACGATGTTTTCCACGCTGACCGGGTTTTCGTGCAGAACATTATCACCTGCCAGTCGGCCGACATTTCGCAGGGAGTGGACGCGAAGAAGGCCAAGGGAAAGAAGACATCGGAGCAGGGCGCGGGCGATCAGGGCCTGATGTTCGGCTTTGCGTGTGACGACACGCCGGAACTGATGCCGGCGCCGATCATGTTCGCGCATCGGCTCGGCCGCGAACTCACGCGGATTCGCAAGAGCGGAAAAGCGGATTGGCTTCGGCCCGACGCGAAGTCGCAGGTCTCCGTGATTTACGAAAACGGAAAACCGGTCGGTATTTCCAACGTCGTTATTTCCACCCAGCACACCGAGGAAGTCGGCCACAAGGAAATCGAAAAGTTCTGTATCGAGAAAATCATTCGGAAGGTCCTTCCGAAATCGATGGTCAACGGCACCACCCAATTTCTCATCAACCCAACGGGGCGCTTTGTTATTGGCGGTCCGCAGGGGGACACCGGCCTGACCGGGCGCAAGATCATCGTCGACAGCTACGGCGGCTGGGGCCGGCACGGCGGTGGCGCGTTTTCTGGCAAGGACCCGAGCAAAGTCGATCGCAGCGCCGCTTACATGGGCCGCTGGGTCGCGAAGAACGTCGTCGCTGCTGGACTCGCCACCCGTTGCGAAATTCAGTTTGCCTACGCCATCGGCTATCCCGATCCGGTGAGCATGAACATTAACACGTTTGGCACGAACACCGTGGCGGAAGAATCGATCGAGCACGCTGTGAACCGCACGTTCTCCTTCAAGCCCGCCGACATCATTCAGCAGCTCGACTTGTTGCGCCCCATTTACACGAAGACCACGAACTACGGCCACTTCGGCAAAGACGATCCCGATATCACCTGGGAAAAAACCGACAAGGCGGCCGCGCTCAAGAAAGCAGCCAGATAATCGTCCGCAGATTTCGCAGATTCACGCAGATTTTAAGATGGAGAAAGATCCTCAGAGTCACGCAGTCATCGGGGCAGCGATGGAAGTTCATCGCGAGCTTGGCCGTGGGTTTCTGGAACTGGTGTATCAAACCGCGCTGGCGTTGGAATTTCAGGATCGGCGCATTCCATTTAAGGCCGAAGTTGCTTTGCCGGTCCGGTATAAGGGAAGGCTTTTAACGTGCGGCTATCGTGCTGATTTCGTCTGCTTCGAAGACTTCCTTGTGGAGATTAAGGCGATCTCCAAACTGACGACCGCGGACGACGCGCAACTTTTGAACGAGCTGAAAGCGACCGGTTATCAACGCGGCCTTTTACTCAATTTCGGCGCGCGAAGTCTCGAAGTGAAACGGCTCGTCCGCACCCTCCCCGAAAATCTGCGTCAGTCTGCGAAATCTGCGGACAACCTTCAGGAAATAACCTTATGAACACCCAAACCACCACCCAAACGAAAACCAACGATTACAAAGTCCGCGACATCACACTCGCCGACTGGGGACGCAAAGAGATCGACATTGCGGAAAAGGAAATGCCGGGATTGATGGCGATCCGTGAGAAGTACGCACCAACCAAGCCCCTTCAGGGTGTGCGCGTGACTGGCTCATTGCACATGACCATTCAAACGGCAGTGCTCATAGAGACTTTGGTCGCGCTCGGCGCTGAAGTGCGCTGGGCGAGCTGCAATATCTTCTCGACCCAGGATCACGCCGCGGCCGCGATCGCTAAGACGGGCGTGCCAGTGTTCGCGTGGAAGGGTGAGACTCTCGAGGAATATTGGTGGTGCACCAACCAGGCGATCTCTTTCCCGGGCGGCAAAGGTCCGCAGCTCGTGGTGGACGATGGCGGCGACGTGACGCTCTTCATTCACAAGGGCTACGAACTCGAAGAAGGCGGCGATTGGGCGAAGTCCCCCGCCTCGAGCAAAGAGGAACAGGTGATCAAGGACCTGCTGCTCGAAGTGCAGCGCGAAAACCCTTATCGCTGGCATGAGATGGTGAAGGATTGGCGCGGCGTTTCGGAAGAGACGACGACCGGCGTGCATCGCCTCTACAAAATGCAGCAGCAGAATCAGCTGCTCGTCCCGGCGATCAACGTCAACGACTCCGTTACCAAGTCGAAGTTCGACAATCTCTATGGCTGCCGCCATTCGCTCGTGGACGGACTCAACCGCGCCCTCGATGTGATGATCGCGGGCAAGGTCGCGGTTATCTGCGGTTACGGCGATGTGGGCAAAGGCTGCGCGCAATCGTTACGCGGCCAGGGCGCTCGCGTCGTGATAACCGAGATCGATCCGATCAACGCGCTTCAGGCCGCCATGGAAGGCTACGAAGTGACGACCGTCGAAGACACGCTCGGCCGCGGCGACATTTACGTCAGCACGACCGGCAACGTCGACATCATCACGCTCGCGCACATGGAGCGAATGAAAGACCAGGCCATCGTTTGCAACATCGGGCACTTCGACAACGAGATTCAGGTCGAGCCGCTCAATGAGCGCAAGGACGTCAAGCGGACCAACATCAAGCCGCAGGTCGATAAGTATACTTTCCCTAATGGCCACGAGATCTTCATGCTGGCGGAAGGCCGGCTGGTGAACCTCGGCTGCGCTACCGGGCACCCCAGCTTCGTCATGTCGAACTCATTCTCGAACCAGGTGCTTGCGCAACTCGATCTCTGGAAGAACCGCGACACCTATAAGGTCGGCGTCTACGTCCTATCCAAGGCGCTTGACGAAGAAGTGGCGCGCCTGCATCTGCAAAAGATCGGCGTGAAACTGACGAAGCTGAGCGACAAGCAAGCCGAGTATCTCGGCGTGCCGATCGAAGGCCCGTATAAGTCGGAGCACTACCGCTACTAAACTGCGAACGCGAGGAGCGGCGCTGCCCGAGGGCGGGCCGTCCCCAATTCCTCGTTCCCAAGTTGTACTTGGGAACGGAAGCTTTGCTTCGAAGCTCCGCTTCGCGGGCTCGGAAGGACGAGTCCCTTAGCGGCGAAGCATAGCTTCGAAGACAACGGACATTCCCAAGTGCAACTTGGGAACGAGGACGGATGGGGCGGGGCTTGGATGATGGCGCGCCCGGCATTATTTCGCCGGCTGCTTCTTAAAGCTGTAATCAGTTAGCTCCGAGCCATACTTGATTTTGCCGCCGTCGGTGATGGACTTTACCAGGCCGACGCCGTCGGCGTACCAATTCGTCTTTGTCATGGGAATGTCGCCGCCGTTTACTTCGGTTACCACTTTCATCGCGCGAAATTTGCCGGCGGCCACGGTTACGTTCTCGAAGCCAATGACGCGGCTTTTTTCCTGGTGATCCATCTGGGTGGGATCTTTCCCGGTCCATTCCCACTTTTGTCCTGCGACCAGAGGATTCGGCAGGTATTGCCTGGGCGGCTCGTAGGTAGCCTTGAGTCCCTCATGCTCGGGATAATTCTCGCCGTGAAAGAGCACCCAACCGCCAGCCTTCGAAAATATGTTCTGGATTATCACGCCGGAGCGCAATTCGACGACGTACCGAACTGGCCCGCCTTCCTGCGGTTCCTCACTGAGGACCTTAAAAGTGTAGCCGCCTTCTTCGTTATTGCGATAGGTCCAGGAGTCCCCCACGCGCAACGGAAAGTAATCGGCTGTCGCCCTTGCTGGCTTAGGTTTCGTGGCTGCGGCGCCGGGCCCGGGCGCCAGAGTGGCAAGGACAATGGCCGCCAGGATTGAAATCTTATTCATGAGTAGCGCTGCGCGAAATCTCATACTCGATCCGCCGGATTCTCGTCAATTGCGACGTTTTTTTAAAGCATGCGCTCCAAGGATTGGTATGGCCTCAACCCGTCACTTAAGGAGACGAGATCTTCCACACGACGAATAGGGCGAGGAAAGAAAAGGGGTCAGCAACTGTCTTAAATCGCAAGGATAAAGTCAGGATCAGCCGAGTTACTTCCGCGGCCGGGTGAAGGAAACGGGAAACACGCGGTTATCCGGAGGGGTGTTATACATGGTACCTTCCCAGCGGATCTCGCCGCCGGAGTCGTTCAAGGTAAGCTCGAGGCGCGCGGTGAGACGGTCGCGCGTGTATTCGTCCAGGGAGAGTTTGCCCCTGGGATTGCGCCCTTCGAGGCGGAGCACGAGATTCTTGTTGTTCGCCAGGCTGTAGGTGCCGGTCACGCGGCCAATCGGTTCGAAGCGAAGTTGGAAACTAGCTTCGTAGGGACCGACCGTGCCGCGATAACTGTATTCGCCGGTGCCGCTGTTTTCCGCGGCGGTCGCAGCCGGCGATTCGACCGGTGAAGTCTGGGCCGCAGTGGAACGTTCAAAGAAAACCGGCAGGACGCGGTTGTCCGGAGGAGTATTGCGCATGGTTCCCTCCCAGCGGACCAAGGCCCCGGTTTCGATCAGGTTCAGTTCGAGATGGGCGCTCACTCTCTCGCCGGTGTACTCATCGAGGAGCAGTTTGCCCTTTGGATGGCGGCCTTCGAGTCGATAGGTGGCGCCTCCCTGGGTATAAGTTCCGGTAATGCGGCCGCCCGGTTCGAAACGCAGATGGAAGGTCGCTTCCTTGGCTCCTACTTTTCCGGTGAAGGTATGTTCGCGTCCGGTTTCAATGCTGGAAGGCGGCGAAGCCACGTCCGTAGTCGCGGGCGTTGTCGCCGGGCTCGAGGGGGCTATGGTCTGTTCCACCACGGCCTGAGTCTTGGGAATTTCAGGCGCGACGCTGGATGTGGGTAAGGCCCGGGCTTCCGATCGCGGAGTAACCTGGGGCGCTTCCTGGTGGACGGAAACCGAGCTCGGTCCGCGGCCGGGAAAAAAATACCATGCTGCTATTCCGGCCAGGGCGACGATCCCAATCGTGATCGGCCACAGGAGAGAAGGTTTTCGTGCGGACGTTTCCGGCTTTGCCGAACTGACAACATCAGGAGCAGGCGGGGGAGGCGCGGCTTCCTTCGGTGGATCCACGACGCGATGAATTCCGGCGATAAGCCGGTCGGCGTGGTGATGAAAATCGATGCCAGTGTCGAGCGCGAGGCCGTTGCGGAAAGCCAGTCCTTCCAATTCCTGCGGCAGATTCTTGGCCTCGGGCATGGGCGTGTTGTTGACGAGGACCGGAATGATCGGAATACCACTCTCCAGCGCGCTCGCCACTTCCAACCGGACGAAATCGGCCGGATCGTCGATGCGACGATTTGATAACTCCTTACCGCCGCACCAATCCGGGCCGATGATGGCCACGATGACTTTGGCGCGTTGCAACGTCTGCTTGATGTGTTCGCGGAAATCGACGCCGTACGGAATGGAATCGAAATCCATGAAGACGTTTCCTTTGCCGAACTCGGCCTGGAGCCGATCGTAGAGACGGCCGGCGACCGGGCTGGAATCCTGCCGGCGATAGGAGATGGCGATCATTGGCTCCCAGGATTGCTCATAGTCCGTTTCATTCGGAAGAGCCAGATGAAAACCAGCGTTATGAACGCAGCTAATCCCGCCGACGCGATGACATCGCTGCACCAGTGAACGTTCACCCCGACGCGCGCGATGGAAATAAAAACTGGGATGATGAGCAGCGGAAGGCGATAGCGCGGAAAGATAAAGGCGAGCGGGAAGAAGAGCCCCCAGAAGAACGCCGAATGTCCGGAAGGAAAGGAGTCCCCATGGCCGGCGAAAAATTTCCAATCCCAGTTTCCGGCCTCGATGACCTTGAAGGGGCGCAAGCGTTGGAAGACGTCTTTCAGCCCGGTGACGGTGAGGCGAGTCACTACTTGCGTGCAGCCGACGAAGAACAGGACCCAGGCCGCTGGCCGGCTGTTTTTCGAGATGAACAGGATCACTCCCAGGCCTAACAAGAGGTAAGTGAGAAAATACTGCGTGATGTGCAGTCCGAACGCGATCTCGAGCCAGGTCGTTCCTTTCTTGAGGACCACCGATTGTCCGCCACCGGCGTCTTGGACAAACGCGGCCATAGGTTGATCGAAAAAGAAGATGCCCAGCAGCGTGAGGACGACTGCGATCAGGGCGCTATAAATAAGCTGGCGTCGATTCATTCGCCGCGTTCTAACCGCGCCGGGCGATGATTTCGAGAAAAAGCGGAGTCGTGAATAATGTCGCCGGATCGGCTTCGGCTTCCTTGAACTCGCGGCGGACCGTTTCGCACCATTCTTCCGTCACCCGGCCCAGTTCGCGCAGCCGGACGAGATTGATCTCGATGAAACTTGCTGGCCATTGCCAGACGTAGCTGCGCGGCGAAACGGTCAGGATGCGCGGATGCGCTTCCACCACTTCCAGCCCGGCGTCACGAAAAAGCGCCGGGAACTGGAGCGCCACGTTCGGTTCGCCGCCGGCGGCGCGCCAGCTCTTCATCACCTCGTCGGAAAAAGCTTCCATCGCCGGACGCCGCGGGACGAATCGGAACGTTTCGTAGTGGCTGTATTCATGAAAAATCGCGAGGCCGCCCGGGCGAAGCGTGCCCGCGATGTTGGCGATGAGTTTTTCCGGCGAGGAGACGAACGAGGCGACCCAGCGGCACCAGGTGTAGTCGAAGCCGAGCCGGCCTAACGACTCTTCCATCAGGTCGGCCTGGCGAAAGCGGACCTGCGAAAGGCCGCGTGAGGCACACGCTTGCTTGTTCACTTCCAGGAAACGCGCGGACCGCTCGACCGCGAAAACTTCGCCGGTCGGCCCGACGATTTCCGCCAAATCCACCGTTGCGTATCCCGGACCCGCGCCCACGTCCACGACACGCGAGCCGATGGTAATTCCCGCGCGCCTCCAGCAATCAGCGGCGTCCGGACGCCACACGCGATGCTGCAACCCGAGCCGCGCGACTTCTTCGTCATGCGTGCCGAGCACGTAATCGGCGTCGCCTTTGTTCGGCATGGATCAGTCACGCGTCTGGTTGCGGGCAAGGCAAGGACGGAATTCCGGCAGGGAATTTGAAGCTCCACATTCCAAGCTCCAAGCACCAGAGAAGCACCAAGCACCAAACATCAAACCAGTAACGCCGCTGTTTGGGACTTCTATGGAGCTTGGATGTTGGAGCTTGGAGCTTTAGTCCGCGTCGCGCGCGTACCAGTCCACCTTCCGCGTCACCCACATTACCACGCCCAGCAAAATGAAGAGCCCGACGGTTCCCATGAGCAATGCGTAATCCTGTTGCCGCAGGGTGATGTAAAGGAACGTGTAAACGCCGATCAGTCCGCCGCCGATGATCAGGGTGCGCCCGCCGCCGCCGAGGAAATGGCTGCAATACCAGGTGATCAATCCGGTCGCTGCGACCGTCGCGACAAAATAGGAAGCCGTGAACCCGATAAACTCGGACGCCGAAAGCAGCGCCAGGTAAAAGAGACAGAGCGCGGCCCCGACCATGAGATATTGGAGCGGATGGATTTTCTGGCGCGCGGTGACTTCGAAAAGGAAGAAGGTCGTGAAGACGAGGACGAAAAAGAGGACACCGTATTTGATGGAACGCTCGACGTAGCGGTAGGCGTCGAGCACCCGGAGGAATTCCGCGCCGAAGAGGGAATTGCTCACCGCGACTGTGGTGAAACGCTCATTGCCCGAGCGGCTCGTCCAGTGTTGGGGATAATCGCGGCCGTAATAAGAGACCTTCCAGTTCGCGTCGAACCCATCGAGCCGGACGTTTCTCTCCGCGGGAAGGAAGGCGCCGTGAAAGGCCGGGTCGGGCCAGTTCGATTTCAGCGCCACGGAATTTTGAATTCCGAACGGCGCGAAATAGATCCCGCTGCTGCCGTTCAGATCGAGCGTGATAGCAAACGTCATCGGCGCGGCGATCGGCTGATCGCTGGCGAGCTGCGCGGTCACGCCTGTCGTGTAGCCAGGGAGTTGCGAGCCGGGCTGGAGTTGAATCTTCTTTCCGCCCCAATCGAGCATCAGGCTTTCGCGCGTCCCGCGAAGGTCACTGACGGCCAGCGTTACCGCCGCGTCTTTCCAGAGCACATCTTTCGGATCGATCTTGAGCGCCGCCATGTCCGGCACGGGAAATTTTCCCGACACATTGATTAAGCCGCGAAAGACCGCCGCGTCATAAATTCCGCGATGGAGCGTCTGGGTTTGGACATCGCCCGTAATTTCGAGCGTATCCGGCAGAAAGTAGGCGAACGCCACCGTCGTCTCCGCGACCTCGCGGGTCTCGACCCGGCCATCCGGCAGAGTCACCGAACGAACGACCGTCCCGTGATGGAGATACGGCACCACCAAGACCGGTCCGATGATTTGCTGATCTTTGCCCCACGACGAGGTGATGTCGTTGACCGCTTCGTTCCTGCGGGCGAGGCGATCGTTGAGCACGCCCTGGATCATCAGGAGCGGGATGAGCATCAGCAGAATGAGCCCGCCAACGCCGAACAGCTTGAGCATCGTGCTGTGGCGGGCCTTGAAAAACGGCTGCGACTTTGGAAGTGGCGGAGGTGCGTCGGGCATTGTGAGATGGCTTAGGTCGGATTTGCGTGAGCAACAGCAATACGCGGAGAACCCGCTGTCTTGCGAATCTTGTTTTTTGGGCGCGCGCCCGGTGTGCACAGGCTCCTTCAACTTGTCATGTTGATCCCGCAAAGCGGGAGAAACATCTGTGACCATTTCTGCGCGCTGAGATCCTGAAATATTCAGAGATCCTTCTCCCGCTTTGCGGGATCAGGATGACAGCGGCGAAGTTTTCTGCGAAGGACTTCGACGCCGCATGAAGCCGCGCAAAGCTGCCGTCATTTTCATCTTCATCACCGTCACGCTCGATATGCTGGCGCTGGGACTGATCGCGCCAGTGTTGCCGAAGCTGGTGCTGAATTTTCTCGGCGGCGACACGCCGAACGCGGCGAAGATGTTCGGCATTTTCGGGACGGTCTGGGCCCTGATGCAGTTTGTCTTTTCACCGGTGCTTGGGGTGTTGTCGGACCGGTTCGGGCGGCGGCCGGTGATCTTGCTTTCGAACCTCGGGCTCGGGCTCGATTACATCGTCATGGCGCTGGCGCCGACGCTCGCATGGCTTTTTGTCGGTCGCGTGATCTCGGGAATCACCGCAGCGAGCATCACGACCGGCACCGCTTATGTCGCGGATGTGGTCGAGCCGGAGAAGCGGGCCGGCGCTTTCGGGATGATCGGCGCGGCGTTTGGCGTTGGGTTCGTGCTCGGCCCGGCCCTCGGCGGCCTGCTCGGCAATTCCGATCCGCGGCTGCCGTTCTGGGTCGCCGGCGGATTGAGCCTGGCCAATGCGCTCTACGGCTATTTCGTTTTGCCTGAATCGCTCCCGCCGGAAAAGCGGAAGGCGTTCACGTTGCGTCGCGCGAATCCAGTCGGCTCGCTCGTGTTATTGCGCTCGCATCCGGAATTGTTCCGGCTCGCGACGATCCAGTTCATCGGCTACGTGGCGCACGAAGTCTTCAACGTCTGGGCGCTCTACGCGATTTTTCGTTACGCGTGGAGGGAAGGAACCATCGGCCTGTCGCTCGCCCTGGTCGGGGTTTGTTCCATCGTGATCTCGAGCTGGACGGTGCCGGCGATGGTCTCGCGGTTCGGCGAACGCCGCACCCTTTACATCGGCCAATTTTTTGGCGCACTCGGCATGGCCTGCGCCGGTCTCGCGACCAGCAGCACATTATTTTTTCTCTCCATCCCGGTAATGATGCTCTGGACGATATCGAGCCCGGCCGCGCAGGGAATGATGACGCGCCGCGTAAGCGAATCGGAGCAGGGCGAACTTCAGGGCGCGATCGGCAGTCTGTGCAGCCTGGCGTGGATCATCGGGCCCGGCCTGTTCACATTCACATTCGCGTACTTTATCGACCCGGCGAAAGGCTGGAATCTTCCCGGCGCGCCGTGGTATCTCGGGGCCGGTCTTCTTTTCGTGGCGATGTTGATGGCGACGCGAATCCCGAAGCTGGCGCCGGTGGCCGCGATCGCTGATCCCGGCTAACAATTGCTTCTTGTATTCTCGAAAGATGCGCGAAGATGCGCAGGCTTAGGGAATTGCGGCAGAAGAGTTGCTGTGTAATAACGCATGAATCTGCCGTTCCCCGCAGCCGCGAACCTGTAATTGTGCAGAAGAAAGCGCTCATTCTTTTTTTGCTCTGCACGCTGGCCGGCTGGAGTCGCGCGTTCGCTGACGAAGAGACGCGCCAGGTGCAGGAGGAACTCCGAAAGCGACACCTGTTTTTTCGCGACATCGACGGCCGCCAAAGCCCGGAATACGCGATGGCGATCAAGCGCTATCAACAACGACAGGGCTTCGCGCAGACCGGCTACGCGGATGAAGTGACGCTTTACTCGCTTGGAATCGGCGAAGCCGCGCCGCCGGCCGAAGGCGCCCGCGATCTTCCTGATGTTCCGGTCCTGAAGAGCGACGCAGCCTTGCATGAGCCGCGGCCGACCCGACCGCCCGTCCCCACCAAAGCGCAAAATGCCAGCGATGTGGCGAAGGCGGAGATTCGCAATTTCTTGCGCCGTTACTTCGACGCCTGCCAATCCCCGAACCCGGACGACGAACTCGCTTTCTACGCGGAGCGGGTCGAGTACTTCGATCACGGCGTCGTCGACAAGCCGTACATTCGTAACGAGCTGGCGGTTTACGACCAGCGCTGGCCGGGTCGGAAATACACCCTGGGCGATTCGCTGCGGGTAGTTCGCACCGGCAACAACACCATCGCGAAGGTCCGGATCGCGTTCGACGTCGCGAACCCTGAGCACAGCCGCAAGGCGAACGGCCGGACCGACGAGACCATCAATCTCGCCAAGCGCGGAGACTCACTCGAAATCGTCTCGATCAAAGAGGCGCGGGTGCGACGGCCATCGCGTCATCGCCGGCGGCCACCGAATTTTCCGGCAGCCGTCGGGCGAACGGTTCATCACATCTTCCGAAGCATTTTTCACTGACGCGAAGCGGCGGTCACGGCGCTCCGCTAATCTTGATCTCGCCGGCGAGCGGGAACGCTCGTTCGTCACGAAGGTCGATTCCCCAGGCGAGCACCGTCACTCCAGCAGCCGGTAGGTCGGGTGCAAAGAGCGCCCGGGAAAATTCGGCACCTTTGTCGCCGATTCCCAGGACCCAGCGCGGCTGCCAGCGATCGTCCTTTACCAATCCAACAACAACGCAATCGGCCGGCCGATCCTGATCCGGAATTCGCGCCCAACCTTTGACGACAAGTCGCCCCATTCCATCTGGCGCAGCCCGTTCGAGAATCCCACCGGCTGCGTTTCCCGCCTTTGGCATTTCGGCGACGGCGCGCAGCAGATCCTTGCCGACGAGTCGCGGCCGCAGCGCGCCGTGTTCCCCAAGGGTGTGAATGATCCGGGGCGTCTCGGGATACGGCGACAGCCAGGCGAGCTCTGGATTTTCCGGGATCGCATCCGCCCATCGCATCACGTGCTGCAGGTGCATCCGGTATTCCGTGAACTTTTTCAGGACGCGCCGTTCCGCGGTCAGAGTCGAGACCCAAAGGACGACCACGATGAGGCCGGCGACAGCGCCGATGAGCTTGCCGGCCCGTTTTCGGTAACTGCCGTCCTCCAGCTTTTGGTGAATGGTGAATGCGAGACCGACGATCGCGAGGTACAACATCACGGTAAACACGGTGTAACGGGCGTCGGCAGCCATCGTCAGGCCGAAGCCCAATCGCGCCACGGCCGTAGCCGCTCCGGAGATCAAAGTGTACGCTCCCAGAACCCACCACGGGTAATGCGCTTGCCACTGCCCATCCTTTGCCGCCAGCCGGACGCTGGACGCCGCGAGGGTGAGAAAAAGTCCGAGCACGACGGCGCCCACCGCAGCCGGGTGCACGACCCGAAAAAGCGATCCCGTCCAGATCAGAAAAAATTGGAGAAGCCCTGCGGCGTCCGTCGCCAACGATGCCTGAGGCGGACTGAGCGGTGGATGTTGATACGAGAGGAAATAACAGCCGATGGAAGCTGTCGCCGCCAGGATGTAACCAAAACGCCAGAACAGTTTCGAGGCGGATGATGCGGCCGCGTCGCGTGAAGCGTGGGTGGCCAGAGGAAATGCCAGGAACCAGAGAAGCATGCCGTTGGCAAAGGTAAAAGTGCTGAGGAGTGCGAGCGTGCCATTGCAAATCGTTTTCCAGCGCAACGATCGCCCGGATAAATTGACGATAAGCGCCAGGACCAGCGCGAAGCCCGGCGCAAAAGTTTCCCACTGGATGCCGTAAAGAAAATTCTCGTACTGGCGCGGCGAAAAGAGCAATCCGTTCATCAGGCCGAAAGCGATGGCGGCCGCGC
Source organism: Verrucomicrobiota bacterium (assembly GCA_041167505.1). Classification (GTDB taxonomy): domain Bacteria; phylum Verrucomicrobiota; class Verrucomicrobiia; order Chthoniobacterales; family UBA10450; genus AV80. Next base: position 60,446 of record JBEEHR010000010.1, on the reverse strand, counting down.
CGGCGGGGCGAATCGTGCGGCGCACCAAATTGCAAAGTCCCACCGAACCGAGGCAGACCAGCGCCAGCAACAGCGCGATGGCTAGCCGGACGTCCCAACCGGCGGTGAGAAACAGCGGCAGATAAAGGAGCCGCGGAACCAACTTACGGCTTTCGTTATGCTGGCTCCACAGCTCCGCGAAACTGAAATTGCCGCGGTACCACGACGCGAGCTGCGCGCCCGGCGTGTTCCATTCATCCCAGAATGGCACTGGAACACAGTGCCGCCACACGAAATAGAAAGCGCAAAGAGTCGGAAGAACCCAGAACGCGACGACGATTGCTTTCCGAAAATAGGCCGGCGATCCCGTTTCCATTACTGAGTTGCATAATGGATTGGCCCAGCCTTGCCAATCGACCATTGAATGCGATTAAAGAATCATGCGTGAGCGAGCGGCGAAGGTGAAAGGTGCGCGGTCGGTGTTCGCGCTCGTGACGATCGCCGCCTGGTTTTGTCTTTCGAATCATTGCGCGCTCGGCCTAGCCTTGCCCGCGCCGGACGCTTCCACGACGGCCGAAACGGGCGGCTGTCCGATGCATTCCGCGCCGGAGAAGAAGCAGCCGGTTTCGAAAACGCCGTGCTGCAAAGATGTGCGCGCCGTCGTGGCGAAATGCGTGACCAAAGCGAGGCCATTCGTCCTGCGGATTGTCGGACCAACCGATTATGCCGCGGAAATTTTCGGGTTGCCGCCGCGAGTTGTCCTCGAGATTTGCGGTCTCGATACCGGGCCGCCGGGTTGTTTCAGTTTCGCTGAATTAGTTTTGCAGGAGAGCATGCGCGCGCACGCTCCGCCTGTTTCCTGAACCTGTCGTGGCAGGCCGGTCGGCCTGCATTCGTTAGGCAATATCGGCCGGCATTTTCCGGCCGCTTCACTCAATTTTCAGGAAACAAAAATGAACAAGCTATTTCTATTAATGATGGTCGCCGGGCTGGCGATCTGGGGAGCGACTCTGGTCGTCGCGGAACCGACCGTTCAAAAGTATACCTGCGTGATGCATCCCGAGGTCGTGACGGATGCGCCCGGAACATGCCCGAAGTGCGGGATGAAGCTCGTGCCCTTAAAGGCGGAGCAGAAAAGCCCAACGCCCAAAGCCGAGCATTCCCCAACGCCGAAGGCAGAGAAGAAGCCGGCAGAGGACGAACACAATATGGTCGAACATGAAGCGCGGCGGGTGAAGGCGGAGCACGGGTCGGAGAGTCATGATATCCCGCAGCACGAGATGACGATGTCATCTTCTCTCAACCTCGCGGACCCGATGAGCCGCGAGAGTTCGGGGTCGAGCTGGGTTCCGGACTCGACGCCCATGTACGGGCGCATGCTGATGTTCGGTGACGACATGCTGATGCTCCACGGCGCGATTTTCCCTCGTTACGTCAACGCGAACACCACGCGCGGCGACGATCGGCTCGACGCGCCGAACTGGTTCATGGCGATGTATTCCCACGCCCTCAACGAAAACGCGCAGCTAAGTTTTCGCGGCATGATGAGCCTCGATCTGGTCACCGAAGGTGGGCGCGGTTATCCGCTGCTGTTTCAAACTGGCGAAACCTGGAACGGACAAGCGCTGCACGATCGGCAGCATCCACACGATTTGTTCGATGAGATTTCGCTGAGCTATTCGCAGAAGTTTGGGAATGATTTTTCGGCGTATCTCTATGCCGGCTATCCCGGCGAGCCGGCTCTGGGGCCGCCGGCGTTCATGCATCGTTTGTCGGCCATGGACAATCCGGACGCGCCCTTGAGCCATCACTGGCAGGATTCAACTCACGTCACCTTCGGCGTGGTGACGCTCGGATTCGTCTGGCGCGATGTCAAAATCGAAGGCTCGACATTCAAGGGTCGCGAACCGGACGAGACACGTTACGATTTCGATTCGCCGAAACTGGATTCCATTAGCGGACGAATTTCCTGGAACCCGACGAAGAACCTGGCGTTGCAGGTTTCCCATGGCTATATGCACAGTCCAGAAGAATTGGAACCGGAAGCGAATCGCCACCGAACCACGGCATCGCTCATATATAATGTGCCGCTGGGCCGCGATACGAATTGGTCCAACGCGCTAGTCTGGGGACAGAACCGCGACACCGGCCATGGCAAGACGCGGTCGGTGTTGGTGGAGACGAATTATCAACGCGGCCGCGACACGTTTTACGCGCGGTTCGAACATGTCGAGAAGCCCGGTCACGAACTGGTCCTCGACCCGATCGACGAAGAGCGGGTCTTCCCGATCAATGCCTACAGCGTCGGTTACGTTCGCGATCTCTCACATGGCGGCGGGATCGATATCGGCCTAGGGGGGCAGGTCACGATTAACGATGTGCCGAACTATCTCGACCGTTATTACGGCAACGACATTCCATTCTCGTTCCAGGTCTTCCTGCGAGTTCGTCCGTCGCTGATGGGCCGTCACCAGATGACAGACCACGAAATGGCGCCTAGCGACAAGTGATGGAGAGCGCAGGCCGGCAGCTCGCGCTCCCCGAGCAGAACCCAGGCTGAACAAAGCTTGTGAGCTTGCGGTGTTCCCGGCAGATTTGCCGCTCCATGAATCATCGCTTTTTCTCGGGCCGTTTTCTTTTCCCATTGTCGATTCTAGCCGCAGCGTTCACCGCAAACGCGGCCGAGAAACGCAACGTCACCGAAAAGGACCTCTTTGATTTTGTCTGGGTAGGCGACGTCCAGGTTGCGCCGGACGGCGGCCGGCTGGCGTTTGTGCGGGTGACCGTGAACGAGAAAAAGGAAGGCTACAACACCTCGATCTGGATGGTCGGGACCTCGGGCAGCGAAATGCCGCATCGGCTTACCACCGGCGAGCGCGATTCTTCGCCGCGCTGGTCGCCGGACGGAAAGTATCTTGTCTTCACCCGTTCGGCCGAGAAGGACGGTAAACCGGAGCCGCCGCAGCTCTGCATGCTGTCGATGGCCGGGGGCGACGCGTTTTTGTTCACGAGCCTGCCGAAAGGTGCGGGCGATCCGAAATGGTCGCCGGACGGGAAGCTGATCGTTTTCAACAGCTCGTCGAATCCGGAGGACCTCGAGAAGCAGGAAAAGAAGAAGCGGAAGGAAGAAGAACAAAAGCGCGCGCAGAATGCTTCCTCTCCTTCGCCTTCTCCGGAGTCAGCGAAGAAGCCTGAGAACGACAACGACCACGAGAGCGACGTTCACGTGGTGACGCGCGCGGTCTATCGTTCGAACGACGAAGGCTATCTCGATTTCAAACGGCCGCAGCATTTCTGGGTGGTGACCGCGCCGCGCAACCCGGATGAAAAGGTGCAGCCGAAACAACTGACCCGCGGCCGATTCGACGAAGACGGCGCGGTGTGGTCGAAGGATGGGTCGCAAATTTATTTCGGGACGCAGCACAACGACGAGCCCTACTACGACACGGCGAAGACGGAAATCTATTCCATCCCGGCGGCCGGCGGAGAACCGACGAAGATCACTACGATCGACATGGACATCGGCGCGATGGTGCTGAGCCCGGATGGAAAACAGGTCGCGTTCACCGGTTCGATCGAACAACCAGTTAATTCCTACACGCAGCCCGATCTGTGGGTGCTCGATATGGTCAAGGACGCGAAGCCGCGCAATCTCACGGAGAAATTCGATTGGGACGTCGGCAGCAGCGTGTTCGGCGACAACGGTTCGCCGCGCGCGGGCGGGGGCAATCAACCGATCTGGACCGCGGACGGAAAAGGGATCGTCGAAAATTTCGCGAGAGAAGGGCGGACGAACCTGGGGCTGTTCGACGTGGCGACGGGGGCGATGAGTGAAATCACGAAAGGCGACCAGGCTGTGCCGCGTTTTCGCGCCGCGCCGGACGCGTCGAAGCTGGTGTATTTCGTTTCGACGCCTACGCGGATCGGCGATCTCTTCTGGCTCGATCGCGTGAGCGGCGAAGCGCGGCAGTTGACCCACAGCAATGACGAATTATTCGGCCAGCTCAATCTCACCGAGCCGGAAGAAATCCGTTACAAAAGTTTCGACGGCAAAATGATCCAGGCGTGGCTGCAAAAGCCGCCGGGATTCGATAAGGCGAAAAAATATCCGCTCATCCTGAACATCCACGGTGGGCCGCACGCAGCTTACGGTTTTGTTTTCGACCACGAGTTCCAATGGATGGCGGCGAAGGGTTACGTCGTTCTTTATCCGAACCCACGCGGGAGCACGAGCTACGGCCAGGAGTTTGGGAACGTGATCCAGTATCATTATCCCGGCGACGATTATAAGGATCTGATGATCGGCGTGGACGAGACGATCAAGCGTGGGTTCATCGACGAGAAAAAACTCGGAGTCACTGGCGGGAGCGGCGGCGGGTTGCTGACGAACTGGGTGGTGGGGCACACCGATCGTTTCGCGGCGGCGGTTTCGCAGCGGGACATCGCGAGCTGGACTGATTGGTGGTACACGGCGGACTTTACGCTGTTTCAACCGCGCTGGTTCAAGGCGCCGCCCTTCCAGGACCCGGAAGATTTCAAAGCCCGGTCACCGATCACTTACATCAACGACGTGAAGACACCGATGATGTTTATCCTCGGCGAAACCGATACGCGCACGCCTTCGAGCGCCGGCGGCGAGCAGATGTTTCGCGCGTTGAAGTTCCGGAAAATTCCGACGGTGATGGTGAAGTTCCCGAACGAGACGCACGAGCTGTCCCGCGGCGGCCAGCCGTGGCATCGCGTCGAGCGGCTGCAACATCTTGTCGGCTGGTTCGATCGCTGGCTGATGGGCGCGGCGAAACCGGAATACGATGTCGCGCCGAGCGATGTGCCGGTGAAGCCGAACGCCCCACCGAAAACGAAGCCGCCGGGAAATTAGACTCTTCTGTAGCCGTCGCCCTGTGGGCGGCGTGAGATCGGCGTCGATAACCGCGCTTCGCACAGCGAAGCGGCTACAGAAGAGGACGCGCGATGATCCCGGCTTGCCGTTCCTTCGCGGGAATGCACAATGTTCCGCAGTGAGACTGCGCTCGCAAAATTACCACGACGTCGAACGCATTATTGAGTTCGATTTCGTGCGGGCCACGGAAGCGGCGGCGCTCAATTCACTCCCGTGGCTCGGTCGCGGGGAAAAAGAGAAAGCGGACGCGGCCGCCTGCGACGCGATGCGCGGCATGTTCGACCTAATGAACATCTGCGGCGAAGTCGTGATCGGCGAGGGGATCAAGGACGACGCGCCCGGCATTTTCAAGGGCGAACAACTCGGCACCTGGTTGCCCGGCACGCCGCAGTTCGATATCGCGATCGACCCGATCGACGGCACCACGAATATCTCGAAGGGCGCGCCGAACTCGATCGCTTGCATCGCGGCGGCGAGCCCGGAGCAGGGGGTGAAGGTCGCGCTCCGCGACATCCCGTCGTTCTACATGACGAAACTGGCCTACGGCCCAAAGGTCCTCGAACACATGCAGATCAAAGGGATCGACATGCTCAGGATCGAGAGCCCGATCGAAGAGACGCTAAAGATCGTGGCGCAGTGCCTGAACAAACGGGTCCAGGACGTGGTGGTGATGATGCTCGACCGGCCGCGACATAAGGAAATGGTCGAGGAAATCCGACGCGCGGGCGCGTCGTTGCGCATGATCAGCGATGGCGATATCGCGGCGGCGATGGCGCCGGCAATCCAGGACAGCGGGATCGATCTTTACATGGGGATCGGTGGCGCGCCCGAAGCCGTGCTCGCGGCGGCGGGGATCAAATGTCTCGGCGGCGACATGCAATCCGTGATGTGGCCGCGGGACGACAAGGAGCGCAAGAGCCTGATCGCCGCCGGTCACAAAGAGGATCTCGGCCGCGTCTTTTTTGCCGACGACCTGGCTAATGGCAAGAACATCATTTTTTGCGCGACCGGCATCAGCGACAGCGCAATGTTGCGTGGCGTGAAGACGCAGGGGGCGAGCGCGACCACGTATTCGCTCCTGATGCGGGCGAAAAGCAGGACCGTGCGTTTCATCCGCGCGTCGCACGATTTGAAGAGCAAGACGATCCGGCTGCGCTCGGACAATCGCGAGCACCGGATTTGATTTCAGTTTCTTGCTCTTGCTCTTGCTCTTACTCTTGCTCTTACTCTTGCTCTTGCTCTTGCTTCAAGGGGTCGACCAAGATCAGGAGTAAGAGCAAGAGCAAGAGGGGAGAGGGGAGAAGGGGGACTAAACATCTCCGCTCGACATCCCCTTGAGGGTCTGGTCAAATTCAGGAACAAACTGCGCTTATGAGACAAATACCGAAAACCGAGCTGTCGCCAGACAATGGCTGTATCATCGACACGAAATGGAAAGTCGGCCCCCTGAGTTACCACTCCTGCGCGAGTGAGTCCGGCACGCCGCACACCGTGCACGAAGCGAAGATGCCCGAGGTGATCATCTACGATCACGTCGGTTTCAAAGGCGCCTTCGCGCGCACGAATCTCAGTTTCCATTTCCTGGGCGATTTCTGGAACGACCGGATCAGTTGCCTCATCATCGTCAGCGGTGTCTGGCGTTTTTATCGCGACGAATATTACAAGGGCGACCATTGGGACCTGGGTCCGGGCTTCTACGAATGTTTCTTTAAGGACAAAGGTCCGGACGATGTCATCAGCTCGTTCCAAGCGATCAAGCTGACTTGAGCCGAATCGGCTTCATCGCGCTGCTGATCGCATCGGCGGCGGCGTTGCCGGCGGAAGACCCCCCGGATTTGGGCTCGTCGCGCTCAACCCAGTTGGACGGCGCGAAAGTCCATTACACGGAATACGGCACGGGCGAGAACGCGCTGCTGTTTGTCCATGGCTGGAGCTGCGACGAAACGTTCTGGGCCGCGCCGGCCTCAGCGCTGGGCGCGAAGTTCCATGTCATCACGATCGACCTGCCGGGACACGGGCAAAGCGACAAGCCGCAGGTCGCTTACACGATGGACCTTTACGCTCGCGCGATCGATGCGGTCCTGCGCGATGCGAAAGTAAAAACGGCGACGCTCATCGGCCACAGCAACGGCACGCCGGTCATTCGGCAGTTTTACCGAAAATTTCCCCAGAAGACGCGGGCGCTGGTGATCGTGGATGGGGCGCTGCGACCATTCGGCGGCAAGGAGATGATGGAGAAATTCGTCGCCGAATTAAAGGCGCCGAACTACGAGGAGAACACCGGAAAAATGATCAACGGCATGACGAGCTCGATTCACGACGCGGCGTTACGCGAGAAAATCAAGACGGCGATGTTGCGCACGCCGCAGTACGTCGCCGCCAGCGAGATGGAGGCGACGCTCGATCCGGAATTATGGAAGCCGGATAAGATCAAGGTGCCGGTGTTGATGATCCTGGCGAAGCAGCCGTTCTGGAATGCGGAGTACGAACAATTCGTGCGCGGGCTCGTGCCTGATCTCGACTACCAGACGTGGGAAGGCGTGAGCCATTTCCTGATGATGGAACAACCGGCCAAGTTTAACGCCGCTCTCATCGCGTTTTTAGAAAAGCACCGGCCTCTTCTGTAGCCGCTTCGCATAGCGAAGCGGCTACAGAAGCGCGCGTCCCAACTCGAGAACGGTTTGAGCGCAGCCCCAGGAGAGAGTGAAGCCAGCACCGCCGTGTCCGTAATTGTGAATGACGGTTCGGCCATCTGGCAGTTTGTCCGCGTCGACGCGAACGCCGCTGCGACGGCAGGGACGCAGGCCGACACGGTTGCGCAGCAGGACGCTGTTCGAGAATCCCAGGACCCGCTCGCATTCCTCGATGATGCGCGTAGTCGCGGCGGGATCGGGTTGCCGGTCATCGCTGACGTCGTTGGTTCCGCCGAAGACACAATCTCCCGACCGCGGAATGGCGTACATGAGCGGCGGATCGTCGCAGACGACTGCATAGGGAAGATCGAATTTTTCGACGATCGCGACTTGCCCGCGATGCGGCTCCATCTCGACATCAGGCACGAGTTCGCGCGCGCCGATACCCGCGCAATCAATGACGAGATCGCAATCGCGATCAATTTCCTCCAGGACCCGGAGCCGAATCGCGCCGGTGACTACGCTCCCGGCTTTCCTCAGGCGCGCGGCGAGATAGGTCAGATATTTGCCAGTCTCAATCAACGGGACATGGATCGAGAAACCGCTGACGAAGGCGTCTGGGATTTCCGTCGCCGCCACCGCACAGGTAGCGAACGGCTGCGCCCAATCCGGCGGGACGATCGGGCCCAGGCGGGAAAAGACGCGCAGTTCGACGAGCGACACGCCGGTCTGCGGATCGCGGGAGAGTTCGAGAAAGCGTCCATAACTAATCAGCGCCCAAGGGACAACTTTCGCGCCGGGCCCAACGTCGTACGGATACCAGATGGCAGCGGCGGCCGCGGAATTGGTGTGGTCGCCGATTTCCTCGGCGAAGACGGACGTCTCGAATCCTGCTTCGGCGAACAGAATCGCGCAGGTCAAACCGGAAACGCCTGCGCCCACCACCGCCACGCATGGTTTCCTGTTCATAGTCGTTGATTTAGGTGCAGAACGGATGCGAGTCAGGTAGAATGTGGGCGTGGTCGCCTTGTCGGAAAAATCGCTGACGGACAAAGTACTCGCGGGAGAGCGGATCTCGCCGGAGGAAGCGCTCGAACTTTATCGGCGGCCGCTGGCCGAACTTGGCCAGCTCGCCACGGCGCGGCGCGACCTGGCAAAGGCCGCGAGCTACGACAATCGCGGCCGCGAGATCGTGACTTACATCATCGATCGCAACATCAATTACACCAACGTCTGCAACGTCTATTGCAAGTTTTGCGCGTTCTATCGCACCGAAAAAGATGACGACCATTACGTGCTGAGCCGGGAACAGCTCGACCAAAAACTCGACGAACTTTCCGCGGCGGGCGGGGTTCAAATCCTGATGCAGGGCGGGCACCATCCGAAATTATCGTTCGAGTGGTATCTGGAATTGCTCCGGCACATTCGCGAAAAATATCCGCACATTAATATCCACGGGTTCAGCCCGCCGGAGCTCCAGCATTTCGCTCAGCTCTTCGGCATGCCGCTGCGGGAAGTGCTTTCGCAATTCAAGGAGGCCGGTCTCGGTTCGGTGCCGGGCGGTGGCGGCGAGATTCTCGTGGATCGAGTGCGGGACCGGATCGCGCCGCTCAAATGCAAGACCGACGCGTGGCTGGAAGTGATGCAGACGGCGCACGAACTCGGATTGAAATCGAGCGCGACCATGATGTTCGGCCACGTCGAGACGATCGAAGACCGAATCGAACATCTCCGGCGTTTGCGCGAGCAGCAGGACAAGAGCGGGGGATTCACCGCCTTCATCTGCTGGACGTTTCAACCGGAGAACACAGTGCTGAAAATCGACCGGCCGACCGGCGTGGTGGAATATCTGCGGACCCAGGCGCTCTCCCGCGTTTTCCTGGACAACTTCCCGAATGTGCAAAGTTCGTGGGTCACGCAGGGCCCGGACATCGGACAGGTGGCCTTGAAGTACGGAGCGAACGACTTCGGTTCCGTCATGATGGAAGAAAATGTCGTGAGCAGCGCCGGCACGACTTTTCGCCTGGACGCGGGGCAAATCGAAACGCTGATCCGCGACGCCGGTTATGAGCCCCGGCGGCGGAATAATTGGTACGAGCTCTTGAATTAGCCGCGACTGGTGCGTTCTTCTTCGACCAGCGCCCCGGTGCAGAGTGAAATCCGCCTTGACGATGCCCAGGTTATTCACCATCAATACCACCCGCGCCGCATGGGGGACGAGGGACGCCAGGGGACTTATTAAGTTATGAAGCAATTTTTCGGTTCGATCCGCGGCCAAACACCGGCTGCTTTACTCGCCATCGTTCTCACGTTTGTGGCGAACCTGTCGCTGCCGGCCCAGACCGCGCCCGAGCCACAGGGGCCGCCGATTATCAAGTCGGTGGAGATTCAGTACGTCGGGCCGCAGACGCTTTCCCGCGACAAAATCTTGTCGCAAATGCGGGCCAAACCCGGCCAGCCTTATTCCGAAGCGGTCGTTGAACAGGACATCAAGACGCTTTATCGGACCGGCCAGGTGCAGAACGTGCGCATCTTCGGCCAGGCTGAAGGCGATGGTGTCAAAGTGATGGTCGTCCTGCAAACGCGGTCGCTCGTCAACGAGATTGAGATCGAGGGCGCGCAGAGGATCGATGCGAAGAAACTGCGAAAACAAATCGCGCTCAAGATCAACGGCGCGCTAAACGAAGACGAGTTGCAGAAAGCGCGGGAAAAAATCATCGAGACTTATCAGGGCAAGGGGTTCACCGACATCGACGTGAAGTACAAGGTGGAGACCAACGAAGAACGCGGCACGTCGCGCGTGATCTTCACCATCACCGAAGGCACCAAAGGCGCGGTTGGTGGAATCCGGTTCGAAGGCAACACGAAATTCAAAGATTCTATTCTGCGCAAGGAGATGAAGACGAAGGGCAAGACGTTTTATTCCTTCCTCGATAAGTCCGGACGGCTCGATGAGACGCAACTGGAACAGGATGTCAACGCCGTCAGAGAGTACTACCAGGATCACGGCTACATCGACGTGGAAGTGAAGGAAGTGCGGCGCGAGCGCGCGAAAGGCAAAATGACCATCGTGGTGGTGCTCGTGGAAGGACCGATCTATCACGTCGGCAAGATCCAGATCACCGGCACGAAAGCGGCGCCCGAAAACAAGGTCCGCCAGCTTTTGAAAATGAAGGAAGGCGGAATCTATTCGCCGAAGCAAATCCGGGAGGACTCGAAGAAAATCGCGGACGCTTATGGGAGCGGCGGATTTGTCGACCTCCAGGTTACGCCCACGGGAGTCCCGGCGGGGCAGGGCCGGATCGACATCCACTACGAGATCCAGGAAGGCGGGGCCTCCTTCGTCCAGCGGATCAATATCGTCGGCAACACGCGCACCAAGGACAAGGTCATCCGCCGCGAAGTGTTGATCGCGCCGGGCGACGTTCTGAACAGTGTGCGCGTCGAGACGACAAAGAAGCGCCTGGATAACCTCGGCTATTTCGAAAAGGTCGAGACCTACCCGGAAGACACCGGGGTGAACGGGCGGAAGGATTTGACCATCCAGGTGCAGGAGAAGCGCACCGGTTCGCTCAATTTCGGCGCCGGTTTCAGCACGATCGACCAACTGGTCGGGTTCGTCGAAATGTCGCAGGGAAATTTCGATTTGTTTAACTGGCCGAGCTTCACGGGCGCCGGCCAAAAATTCCGCTTCCGGATTCAATACGGAAACACGCGCAAGGACGTGACGTTGTCACTGACCGAGCCGTATTTCCTCGATCGGCGGCTGTCGCTGGGCGGGGAACTCTTTTACCGGGAGGCGGACTATCTCAGTTCGATTTACTCGCAACGAAACTACGGGTTCTCGCTCGAGACCCGAAAGGCGGTCGCGCCCTTTACCGCCGTCAGTCTCCAATACCGGATCGAGGCGATCGAGCTATACAATGTCGCCGCAGGCGCCTCGAGCCAGATTTTGCTTGAGCAAGGCCAGAGCACCAAGAGCCAGATCACGGCCGGGATTCGGCACGAAACGCTTGATAATCCGTTCCTGACCCGCACCGGGCACCGGATCGCATTGACGCCATATTTCGCCGGCGGATTCCTCGGGGGCACCGAGCAGATTGTCGGGGTGTCGCTGGAAGCGCGGCAATATTTTCACCTTTGGAAGGACTCGATCCTGGTGTTCAGCGGCCAACTCGCGTCGGTTGATAACTGGGGAGATGGGACGCGCGTGCGCATTTACGACAAGCTTTTCCTGGGCGGATCAAATGATTTGCGCGGATTCAATTACCGGGACATCAGCCCGAGAGACATCAATGGCGAGCCTTTGGGCGGCCAAAGCCTGGCCGAATTCACCGTCGAGTACACGATGCCGATCATCGAGAAAGCACGCTTCGCGGTCTTTTACGACACAGGGTTTGTGAATGCCGGTCCGTGGGACTTCTCCACCAACAAGGTTGTCTCGGACGTCGGTATCGGGTTACGACTCGATCTTCCCATTGGGCCGCTGCGCATCGATTACGGCATTCCGCTCGAGAAAGCCGGCTATACGAGAAGCAGCAGCGGGAAATTCAACTTCAACGTCGGCTATCAATTTTGAACGAGAAAAGGGGGTTGCGGTCTAACCCCTTTCCTGCGACCTGTATCGCTTCGTTATGAAAAAATTTCTTCTTCTCACGGTGGTTTTGGCCCTGGCTTTGCCGGCCGCAACCTTTGCTCAAGGTCTTAAAGTCGGCACGGTCGATATGAATCGCGCCTTCAAGGAGTTCAACAAGACCAAGGACTCGGAGAAGAAAATCAACGAAGCCAAGGACGCCGCGAAAAAGGAATACGACGATCGCGCCGAGAACTACAAGAAGGCCTTGGACGAAATCAATAAGCTCAACCAGCAGCTTGATTCGCCCGCCCTGAGCGCGGACAAAAAGACCTCCATGGCCAAGGAGCGCGATGAGAAAATCGCGAACATCAAGAACATGGAGCGTGAGATCAATGACTTCCGCCAGACTCGCGAGCGGCAATTGCAGGAGCAGGCCATGCGGATGCGTGAAACCCTCGTCAAGGAAATCACCGACGTCATCATGGAGCGCGTTAAGAGCTCCGGTTACGACATGGTTTTCGATAAATCCGGCCAGAGCACGAACTTCATTGCCGTGGTGATGTATGCGAAGGAGTCCATGGATTTCACCACCGACGTGATCACGGCCTTGAACAAGCGCCCGGCCACCACGACAACCGAAAAGCCCGCCACGAGCCCGGCCGCGGCCACGACGACCACCACCGCGGCGCCCGCTACCAGCCCGAAAAAGCCGTAAACGGTCTTCCAGTTTTTTGCGAGAAAACACGCGGCATCCCCGCGTGTTTTTTCTTATCCATTCCGATGGCGGCGCGCGTATAGAACTCGGAGCCGTTGCCGGAGTTTTTTGTGAAGATGACGAATGCGCGAAGGGCGATGCTGGCAGTTCTGTTGCTTTCGGCAACCAGGGTCTGCGCGGCCGAGCCCTGGGAATCGACTCTCACGGCCTCATCGCCGCCGTCGTTTCCAAATCCGCGGCCGATGCATGCGAAGTACGGTTTCGGTTGGAGCGGCTTTCCTGGCGCAGCGGCGGAGATTCGTTTGAACAAGCTCGCGAACGATCGGTTGCAGCTGGATGTTTCCGCGCGGACGATCGGTCTCGTTCGCGCGCTCTGGAAGTTCGACGCGACCCACACGTCGATCGTCAATGCCGCCACGCTCCATCCGGTTTCCGTCCGCCAGGTGGAAAACGATCGGGGCAAGAAAATCGTGACCGAACTTTCATTCGCGTCCGGAGGTGTCGTATCAAAGGTCACGGAGACGCCGGGCCGCGAAACAAAAACTCGCCGGTTCGAGTTTCCGCACCTTTTCGATTTACAATCCGGGTTGCTTTATTTACGCAGCCAGTCGCTCCAGGAACGCAGCGTCCAGCGCATCGTCGTCTATTCCGAGACGGCTCCTTATCTCGCCACCGTCACAATACTCGGCCGGGAGCGCGTCACTGTGCCGGCTGGAACCTACAACGCCATCAAGTTCGACCTTCAGCTCAATCGGATTAAAGACGGCCAGCTCCAGCCGCATCGGAAATTTCGCCGGGCCAGCGCATGGCTCTCCGACGATCCCGACCGGCTTTTGCTAAAAATCGACGCGCAGGTTTTTGTCGGCAGCGTGTTCTGCGAACTCCAGTCGGTCGAGTTCGAAAACCCCAAGCCATAACCCCTTCTGTAGCCGTCGCCCTGCGGGCGACGTGGAAAGGATGATGCTGCGAGCTCAGCGCGGAATGTAAATCCGTTCGTGTCCGGGACCGAACCGTATCCGCGGCGGAAAGAAGCGGGGGTAATTTCGACGGTAGCCGGTCGTCCGTTGTTGTTCTGGAAGCAGGCTGAGCGCCGTTAATGTTTCCACATCGAGCCGGCCGCTGGGCTGCAGCCCGAATCGCCCTTGGTAATTCCGGAGCGCGAAATTCATCGCCGGTCCGTAAAGACCGTCGATTTCATCCCGATAAAATCCCTGCCGCATCAGGATGATTTGCGCCCGGCTTACGATGTCCTGCTGCACCTGCGGCGGCGCGCCTTCGTAAGGAGTCTCCGCCAGGACGCCGGCACTCTCGACGCGAGGCGGCTGCGGTGACACAGGCGCTTCCTCGACTTCGCTTTCTTCCCGCGGCGCCGGACGCGGCGCCGGGGTCGGGGTGGGCGCGGGAATTTCCTCGAGGAACCCGGGAGGCGTCGGTCCGGGTGTTTGGGCCGGGCGCGTCGCCGGTGTCGGGGCTGGGCGCGTCGCAGGGGTGGTTGCCGGTTTCGAGGTGAGGCCGAGCGCTCGCTGGGTCTCGGTGTTCAGCTCGCCGGTGATCTGCAATCCGTTGCGGATCTGATAACGCCGGATGGCGGCGGTCGTGTCCGCGTCCTTTTTGCCGTTGACCTCGCCATAATAAAATCCCCCGTCTTTCAATTTTTCCTGGGCCGATTCGACCGCAGGGTCGGCCCAGGCCGTGGACAACGCCGCGAGAAAAAGGAGGGCCGTGACGAGGAGCTTGCGTTTCATCGGGATTCCCATTTTGGACGCCGGGCGTTGGCCGCTATTCATCGCGCAGGGAGATCCACCGCGAGGGGCGTCCGTTTGTCCAGCAGGGTGTCGCGATATTGCAGAATCCCTTGCGCGATTCCGGCGGCCATTTGTTCCCGGTATTCGGCATTCGCGAGCTTGATTGCGTCCTCTTTGTTGGTGAGGAACCCGCCTTCCACCAGGACGGCGGGATGATGGACATTCGCGATGACAAAGAATTGCTGCGGGCGAGTGCCGCGATTTATTGCCAGGGTGCGCGCTATCGCCGACTCCTGGATGAACGTCGCAAGACTTTGGCTCTCAACGTCCGGCGGTTCCGAGGATGTCCGTTGCAAGAAAGGCAGCCAGGAGGCGATGCGTTCCGGAAGCGAAACGGGATGCGCCGCATAATAGGTTTCGATTCCTGTCGCCGCGCTCCGGCCGCCTTCGTCGAAATGAATGCTCACGAAGACAGAATCGGGTTGGCTGTTCGCGATCGTCGCCCGATCCTGGAGCGAAACGTAATTGTCGCCGGCGCGAGTCATGACGGTAACGAGACCGAGGCTCTGCAGATGGCGCTCGACGCGGTGGGCCACATCAAGGGTGAGCTCTTTTTCCACCAGCCCCGACTTCATGGTTCCAGAATCCTGGCCACCATGACCGGCATCGATCACCACAACCGCAAAGGGCGCGGGAGGTGGCGGGGGCGGTTCGAGCTGCGTTACGGATCGCGGAACGGCGGTGACTTGCAGCCAGACGAATGACACGGCCATAAGCAACAGGCCCAGCCAGGCGAGGAGGGAGCGTTCGCTTTTTGGCGGGCGCGAAATTCGCCGGAACATAATTTCATACGGAACCTACTCGCCCAGCGCCGATCGAATCTCCGGTTCGCTCAGGGCGCGATAACGAATCGCCGTTTTGTCATCGCGATCCAGGACAGCGGCCTCGATACCCGCGGCGCGTAACCGTTCCTTTCGTTCCGCCAGGATTTTGTCGCGCACCGGCAATTCCTTCACTCCCGCATCGCCCAGCGCCAGATGACCGACCGTCCAGGCATCGAGAGCCAGCTTGAGCGCGCGCTCGAAGGTTGCGCCGGCGGAATGTTCGGCCGCCAGATAGTTCTCCATCAATTCCGTCGATGGCCGCGCGCCGCTCAGCGCGCCGAAATCCTGGCGAGTCTGCGCGAACGTCGCGTTGTTCGTCGCAATGGCGCCGTCGTAATCGAGTCGGAGAAACAAATCGTTTTCCTGTCTTGCGCCGACTTCGGCGAACAAAAGCCGCGCCAGATACGGCGCGCCATAGACTTGCTCGAATGCCGTTTTCAAAATCGGACTAAGCGAATAATGCGCGAGCCGCCGCAATGACACATCGGCCGCCGAGCGCGTGAATCCTTCTGTGCTCGCCAGCTCGATTGCCGCCATTCGCAGCCGCTCGATATCGCCCGGGTGCCCGATTGCGCCCATCGCGATCCGATCGTAAATCTCGAAAAGCTTCTGCCGCGTTTTCCCGAGCGTGAGGAATAAAATTCCGTCCCGGTATCCGAGCGCGACGATCGGACTGCCCGTCGCGATCTGTGTCTCGATGTATTCTCCGCGGTTCGCGATCGCTTCGACCCAACGATACGGCTCTTCGATCATGCGACGCTCCGTTTGAACACCGCGGCGATCCGTTTCTCGGGCAACGTCGTGATCCCGTCGCGCGACACGACTTTAATGATCGGGAAAATCTTGGCGTTCCGATCCACGCCGCCGGTCGCGGTGTCCGATTCCGCCGCGGTGTCGAGCGCGCGCAACGCTACCGTCACCGCCTCATCTTCCGTCAATTTCGCGAGCGGCTTTTTTCCCCAGTTATTCTCGTAGTAAAGAATTCCGCGCACCGCCGGCGAACCGGAACCGGTTGCCGCGTAATCCGCCACTTCAAATTGCGCGCCCATCGCGTCGTAAAAATAAAGCCGTGCGGACGGGTCCGAGCCGGAATCGTCGTAGGTGGCGAAGATCGGAACGACGATGCCCGCGCCTTGGAGGACGAATCCGAAATTATCGCGCAGCAGTTTCGAAAGCGCGCGCACTTTCCCGTCCACGCTCATCTCCTGCAATTGGGTGCGCCGGAAAAACTGAAACGAATGCTCGAGCACGCGCGCCATTTCCCACGCGGTCGCCGGCACGCCCGCGATCGCCATGATCGAGTGGCGATCGATCTCAAGGACTTTGTCCGCGCGATCGTAGACGACCGTATGGCCGGCAGTGGCGCGGCGATCGCCCGCGACGAGCACGCCATCTTGGAACTTGAAAGCGAGGATCGTCGTCGCCTGGGTCTGTGGGATATCAGTCCGTGGCGCCATTCCACCTCCAGGACTTATCGGAGCCGTATGACCCATTCGCCGCAGCAAGCCGACGAAATCCTCAGCTCCGCCTCCGGCCGGATCCATCACTGGCCTGTGCGCTGGCGGTAACGCTTCGATTGGTTCGGGTCCACTTTGCGCATCTTTTTGAGCAGGTCCCGCGTATCGGGGCGCGAGATATCGGGCGGCTTGGGACCGTCGCCGTCTCCCTGCTTCGGCCCCCAGGGCATGGGCGGCTTTTGCACGCGCTCAGGCATGGAAAAAAGGTTAGGGATAAATCTTTGAAAGGCAAGCTGGCCGGGCGCCGCCACGCTTGCCTCTCCCCCGTGCAAGTGCCAAAATGCCTGCCCATGCATCGCATAGCCGTTGCCTTGTTGACTTTGCTTAGCGCCATCATGCTTTGCGCGAATGCCTCCGCGCAAACCTTCGCCGGAAACGACAAGACGGAGAAAATGCTCGAAGCGTTGAGCAAAAAAATCGACGACCAGAACGCGAAGATCGATACGCTCTCGCAGCAGATCCTGAAATTGGAACAGCAGGTCTCCAAGGTTCGTCCCGGCGTGATGATCGGCGAAACGCCATCCCCGTCCCCCACCAGCAACGCGACTGCGGAAGCGTCGAAGCCCGCGCCGACGCAGCAATCAGGCAACAGCCACGTCGTTGCGAAAGGCGAGACGCTGACTTCGATCGCGAAGATGCACAAAGTCACCGTCGAAGAATTGCAGAAGTTCAATCACATCGAGAACGACCGGAAATTGCAAATTGGCCAGACGATCATGATTCCTCCCGCCGCAAGTTCTCCGGGCGCTTCGCCATCCCCGAACGGATAGCGACTTGTCGGCGCTTCGCCCAGCGAAGCGGCTACAGAGGAAGTTAAACTGCGTCGAGGGTCTCTTCTGGAATTGGGCTTTCGACGTTCGGCGTTGGGCGTTCAGCGTTTCCTTCCGATTCTTCGACCGGCTTCTCCAGAAAGCTCTGCTCCCAAAGCCGCGCGTATTTCCCACCCAACTCGACCAGCGACGCATGCGTCCCCCGTTCGATGATCCGTCCGCGCTCCAGCACCAGGATCTGGTCCGCGCGAAGGATCGTCGACAGCCGGTGCGCGATCACGAAACAGGTCCGGTGCGACATCAAGTGCTCGAGCGCTTCCTGGATTAACCGCTCCGTCGTCGTGTCCACACTCGCCGTCGCTTCGTCGAGAATCAGAATCGGCGGATCTTTTAGCAGCGCGCGGGCGATCGAAACGCGTTGCTTTTCGCCTACGCTTAATTTCACCCCGCGCTCGCCCACGACGCTGTCCAATCCGTTCGGCAGCCGGTCGATGAATCCTCGTGCATTCGCCGCCTCCGCCGCGGCGAGAACTTCCGCGTCGCTCGCGTCGGGCCGGCCCATGAGCAGGTTCTCGCGGATGGTGCCGTTGAAGAGAAAACTCTCCTGCGTGACGAGCCCGATCATTTCGCGAAGGCGCCGCATCCCGAATTCACGGAGCGGCGTGTCATCGACGAGAATCCGGCCGGAATCGTATTCGTAAAAGCGCGTCAGCAGATTCACCAACGTGGATTTTCCCGCGCCAGTCGTGCCCACGAGCGCGATCGTCTCGCCCGGGCGCGCGTGAAACGTGATCTGTTGCAGGGCCGGCACGTTTTCTTTTCCGTAGCCGAAGCCGACCTCATCGAAGCGGACGTCGCCGCGCAGGCGGGTCGCCGGTTTCTCCACGTCCCATCCCGGCTCGGTCGGCTCGTCGATGATCTCGAAGACCCGCTCGCCGGCAGCGCGGCCCGCCTGCACGAGCTGATTGAGCTGATGGAGTTTGTTGATCGGCTCGTACAAGAAACCGGTGAGCATCAGGAACGCGAAGAAATGTCCCTGGGGCATGCTGCCGGCCAGCACCATCCGCGCGCCCACCCACACCGTGAGAACGATTCCCAGCGAACCGAGCAGGATCATCGATGGGTGATACATTCCCCAGACCCGCATCACGATGAGCGTCGCGTCGCGCAGCCGGTCGCTCACGGAATTGAAGCGACCATGCTCCGCGCTTTCGCGCACATAGCTTTTGATCTGGCGAATGCCCGCCAGGTTATCGTGGAGGAGCGAGTTCATGGCCGACGCCGCGCGCCTTTGCAGCCGATAACGCCGATGGGCCGTGAGCGTGTACCAAAGTGCGCCACCGGCGAGCACCGGCAGCGGGGCCAGCGCCACGAACGTGAGCGAGACGCTGAAATAAAACATCATCCCAAGAACGACGATCAACTGGAGCACCGCGACGACGCCCTGTTCGATCCCATCGATGAGCATCCGTTCCACTGAGGTCACGTCCTCCAGGATGCGCGTCATCAAATCACCTGTCGCGCGATTATCGAACCACCGCAGCGGCAGCATCTGGATATGCGAATAGAGATCGCTCCGCAGATCGAAGATCACCCGCTGCTCGAACGTGTTGTTAAGAATGATCCGGAGCGAGCTGAGTCCATTCTGCACCAGAAACGCCAGCGCTGCCGTCCGCACCAACGGCACGAGCAGCTCCGCGTGGTGCCGGTTGAGGACCTCATCCACCAGCCGCGTCGTCACCGCCGGAAACACGAGGACCATCAACGTGCTTAAGATCGCGCACGTAAGCGTCCCCAGCGCCAGCCAGGGATAGCGGCGCAGATAAGCGAAGACGCGTGGGACGGTGTTCATGAAGGCGATGTTTCGTCGCTAGTGTAGCGCTTTGAAGCGCTCTTGCATGAACGAACCGTCGGCCACTGCCGCGGAGGGACCGGCACGGAACGCCTAACAACTATTCGAGCTCTGTCGCTGCGCCGAAAAGCGAGTTCAAGGAGAACAGTTGCCTCTTGCCCTGTGGCAGATTCCACATCGGAAACTCCTTAGCGGCTGGATCAGGGTGATTCCAGAATGAGAGCGGATCATTGGCGAGAGCCGCATAGACTGTTTCCCCGACGATGCTGCTGCCGGTTTCACCCAAGCAACCTCCGTATAGCGGGTGTAATTCAGATTCTTTAAGAACGTAATACCAGAGCGGAGTCTCTCCTCGGTCGTGCCATTTTCCAAGGATAGCACCTTGATCTGTCACTTTTCCGTGGCAATCCCGACTGAGCTCATTTGTAAGAATTTTGTGGCCGAAAGCACGTGCGGCCGTCTGTCCGGTTGCCAGCTTTAAGCCGAGACCGCGCACCAACGTGATAGCCGGGAGCGGCAGTTGTGGTATTGGAATGATACCGGGCGGAACTCCCGTTACTCCGGTATTGAACAGCAGTAAGGTTGCTTGCGGGATGTGGTGCAAGCTCGGCGCAATTCTGGTGTCGATCGGCCGTGCCGTCTGTGGTGAGCCGGGATTTGCGCTTGCATTCGCGAAAAACCGTCCCCAATCAATTTCCCAAGTTTCTAACAGATTCTGTTTTCTACGTCCTTCATTTAGGATTTCCAATAGGCCCGTGTGGAAGTTTAGCGAGAGCTGGTAGCTGTCTTGTACCATACTATGACCAAAACGCATGGCAGCTGCCGAAAACTCGGCGGGAACCGAGAAGGATTTCCAAACACACGCTGGCGAAGGTGAATCGCCGAACAGTGAGTCATAAACATCGGGGTGAAGTAATTTTTGCAAATAGTCTGTGCAGACAACGCGTTGAAATTGCCATGTTGTCCAAAGTCGAGCGCGGTCGAAAAGCTCCCGAAGGGTACCCGCATCCTTTCGGAACTGCCGGACGGCTTGATTATGAAGGCGCGCAAATACGGCGGTTATTTGGCGCAAGATCACGTTCTCACATGACCGTTTATCGGCGACCAACGGTCCATCATTGTCCACGGCGACGTCGAACGATTTAGGGGAATGGGCAGGATCGATAGCTGACTGCTTCTTCGGGCCAACCTTGAGACTCACGTCTTTGTCGTCGTATAACCGTTTGTCGACCTCATCCCACGGACCTCGACCATACAACTGACCTAGGTCGAGACGTGGCTTGCGCGTATTCATAATGTCGCACGGCCGCAATTTGTAAGTCCAAACATCTCCGATCGACGTTTGATCGTTCGTGAGATTGTGGTCAAGAAACTGCCCGAAATATGTATAGCCCGCGTCAACAATCCTCTCCGGCCCGTCGTCGCAAACACCTGATCCGTCATCGATCATCTTTGCGACAACGTTTCCAAATGCGGTAACGATTTCTGCTAACTCAGGACCTGAAGTGGGTGCGTCGTTCCAATGCGGGAACAACTGCGAATAGTGGTCGTCGTCGGTTTCGTTGTACGGGTTCACGACCTGTCGGTTCCCGGCTGGGGTGGGTACGGTGGCCACGCTGCCAGCCAGCTTTTCACCCAAAGATCTGGTGTATCGATGGGCGTGGATTTCGGGGGAAGCATTATCGCGACAAGATTGGCCGCGGACTCGGTATGCTCTTCGTAGCAGGTAACTTTTACAGCGTCAGGCAGGTCAATCCCCGTGACCGCCTTGTAATATTCGGCGAATTTCTCTCGCGCAACGTTCGCATCGTTCAGAACGTTTTGATAAAGACTATTTTGATCGTCGGGATTCTTTAGGGTGTCTCTTAGGAATTGATTCGCTGCTTTTTGTCTCTTCGCTTTTTCAGCGTTGTCACTGCTGTACCATGGATCTTTACTCATTTTGTTTTTCTCTGTTTGTTGCCAGTTGGATGGCAGGGTGATGCCGTCTCAGATCGACCACTCGCGCGGCGAGACCGGAGAGGATTTTTGTAAACCGCGGTTCGGTTCGGATGCAATCGAACCGAGGGTCAAGTAGTAGGAAGCGATGATCGATCCAGCCTTTATCGATCGATGATTGAAGGGACGTTAAAGCGTTTTCAGTTTGCCCTCTCAGAGCTTCTGCTGCGGCAACTGTATAAAGCGCTTGAAAATCCTGCGATCCTTTGCTGGCGATCGCGGCTAGGCATTCTTCAGCGAGTGCGCGGCTTGATGCGACATCACCTTGTTCCATTTTTATTCGCGCCAAGGCCGAGAGGTAATTTACAGACCCGTATGAACCGGCTTTGTCTCCTCCTTCACGTTCTTCGGCCAGTAAGCCAGAGTAGAGCGAACCTGCCTTCGCATAATTTCGCGTGAAAAACTCCACCATTCCTTGCATTTGACCGGCAACTGACGAACCGGAATAGGTTGTAAGTTTGTCGCGACAAATCTCCCGCGCTCGCTCCTCGTTACCCGCCAAGAGTTCCAGCCGACACAAGCCCATCCATCCTTCTGGAAGATCAGGTCGAAAATTGGCCGCCGCCTGGTAAGCTTGGCGTGCCTGCTCGTCTAGCCCGAGGTCGGTGAAACAGTCCCCAAGTAGGGCGTCGTAGTCAGCCGGTTGTTCCTGGCTAACCTTGGCTTTTTGGTACCAAAGGATTGCCGTGTCTGGCCTGCCTAACATTTTCCAAGCGTAGGCGATTTGCCCGCAAGCACGTTCGCTCGGATCACCAAGCTCGATGGCCCTCATCCCGTACTCGAGGGCTTCGGAGTATTGCGCCTTTGATTGAGCGACAAAGAAGAGCGCACGGTTGGCAGCGGGATCGTCGGGTGCCAATTCGATCGCTTCCCGGGCACCTTTCTGAGCACGTCGAGTAAGTTCGGGACTTGATAGAAGATAATTGCGACCGAGGCACGCCATTGCGAGATACGAGCGCGCAGTCACAGACTTCGGCGCGGCTCGAATTGCGGCTTCGAAACAGGATATCGCGCGATCAAGATCAGGAATCGTTCGTCGGTCGAGCAAACCGCGGCCAGCGCTTATGTAGGCGCGGGCGACGTCGTCTTGAATCCCGGGATCAGCAAACGTACGATTGAGTGCGTCTTTGTGACCGTCCAAAACGTTATAGATCGATCGTGCAACGTCCTTCCTGATCAGAGCCGTCGAGATTGCGCTTTGCTCGTCTAATTCGATCACCCAATGGCCTGGCGCTTCCGTTCCGTCGCTCTTCAGCAAATGCAGGGAGAGACGCTTGCCGTGCTCAAAGCGACGGACTGTGCCTGAGAGGACAGTAACAGTCCCCAGTTGGCGCTCTATCGCTTGGACTTCATCGTGAATTCCGGTGCCGGTCCATTTCGCTGGCGGTTCTCTCGCGCTAATAACTCTCGCCAGACCCAGGGCGGACATTCTTGCTCGCAGGAAGTCTGCGACGAGATTAGTCGTAGCCAAGTCGGGTGCGACGTCGTCCAAATTCAGAAACGGAAGAACGGCCACAGAGTGCGCGGCCATTTGCTCTTCACGAACGGTCGTCGTAAGACGACGACTTTCAATTTGCCAAGCGACAGCCGCTCCACCGAAGATCAAGCAGGCCGCTAGACTTCCGGCTAATTTTGGGGTTCGTTTCGCCCAGCGCCAGATTCGGACCGGCGGCGAAACGCGTCGCGCGATGATGGGCCGGCCTTCGAGCCAGCGTTCGAGGTCTTCGGCAAGATCGTGGGCGGAGGGGTAGCGGAGCTTGGGGTCGCGTTCGAGGCAGCGGGCGCAGATGGTTTCGAGGTCGCGGTCGGCGAGCTTGGAGAGGGTGCGGAGTTTGGGGGCGGGAAGTTCGGCGGCCTGGCGGATGACGGAGAGGGCGTGGGCCCCGAGGAAAGGCGGACGGCCGGCGAGGAGGTCGAAGAGAATGGCGCCGAGGCTGTAGATATCGGCGGTGGGTTTTAGGTCAGCGGCGGACGCGCTGGCTTGTTCGGGGGCGATGTAGCCGGGGGTGCCGAAGATGGTGAGCGTGCGAGTGAGGTCGCTGGTGGTGTCGAGCCATTTGGCGAGGCCGAAATCGCTGACGAGCGGTTCGCCGCGGCCATCGAGAAGGATGTTTCCCGGTTTGAGATCGCGGTGGAGAATGCCGTGGCCGTGGGCATATTGGACGGCGCGCGCGATCTTCGCCACCAAGGCGACGCATTGCCGGGGCTCGTTCCGCAACGCCGGCGCGACTTGTTGCAAGGTTCCGCCGGGCGCGAACTTCATGCTGAAGAAGGGGAGGCCGTCCTCGCTCTCGCTCACCTCGTAAATGGGCAGGATGTTCGGGTGATCGAGGCTCGCGGCGGCCTGGGCTTCGCGGCGGAATCGCGCGAGCGTTTCGCGGGAATCGGAGTGGTAACTCAGGACGCGCTTCACGGCGACGATGCGACGCGAATGGCGCTGGCGCGCGCGATAGATCACGCCCATCCCGCCGCGCCCGATCTCTTCGAGGATCTCGTAATTGCCGAGGCGCCAATTTTGATCGGGCAAATTTATTTCGGCGAGAATGTCGGTGAGCGATTCGGATTCACCGGCGTCCGCAGGGTCGAGACCGGCTTCGAGCAAACAACCGACGCAGAGTCCGCCGGCAATATGCGACGAAGAATCGCAATGCGGACACGGGCGCGGATCGGCAAGGACGCTGGCGATGGAATCGGAAAGGCCTGGGGAGATCGTCTTCATCAGATTGCGGCGGAATCGGCGGCGAGCACGCCGCACAGGTGCCGGATTTCGTCGTCGATCTCCGCGGGGTCGGCGACCGTCTCGGCGACTTCATCGCGGAGAAGGCTGCGATAACGCTGACGGAGCCGATGGACGAGACGCTTCACGGTCGCCTCGGGCACTCCGAGGGTTTGGGACAAAGTCGGATAGGAGACGTCTTCGCGTTCGGCGCCGAGGCACGGTCGCAACGCCTCGAAAGCACGCAGCTTTCCCTGGCTCTCGCATTCCTCGCGCAGCCGCCGCAAGGCTTGTTCGACCACCGTCGCTGCCCAGCGCAAATCGAAGAGCCGCTCAGCCGGCCACGATTCGAGCGCTTGCGCCGACACGGTGAGCTGCGAGGGCGCTTCGGCCATCCAGTCGTCCCACGAAACAAACTGCACGTCGCCGCCGCGTTTGCGCGCATGCTTCTTGGCCACGGCATCGTTCAAAAAATTCTGGAGCGACTTGAGCAGGAGCGAGCGAAAACGTCCGCGGCTCGGGTCGGCGTGCCTGAGCCAATTACCTTCCAGCATCATGAGAAAAAAATCCTGGGTTAGATCCTGGGCGTCCTCGGCGGAATGGCCGCGCCGGCAGACGAAAGAAAAAATCGGCCGCCAATAAAGCCGGCAAAGTTCCGAGAGGGCCTGGCGCGCCTTCTCGTCGTCCCCGGCGAGATCGGCCGAGGTAAGGATCAGGCTCCAGCGCGTGGTCGCGAAGTTGCGAGGGGCGCCGCCGCCTTCCGCGGCCACACTGGAGTTCACAGGCGCGGATGATGATTTTCGGTGACATGTAAGACAAGCTAAAACGTGCGCGCCTCGTTAGGCGGCTGGCCGGAGTCAATTTCTTCCCTCAATTCTACGGGAAGGGGCGGGCCAAGTTCCCAGCCTCGGCGGCCACCCGCTCAATTTTTCTGGTAAACGTCGACGGCGGCGTTCTGATTCTTGCCGGTAAGGTCTTTATATTGCGAAGTGCTCGTGCCGACCTTGATAAATCCGGAGGGCGCGGCGGTTCCCGCCGGCAGGTAGAGATAAGCGCCGGTGACCAGGCCCGGCCCTGCCGGACCCTGCGGGCCTTGAGGGCCAGTAGCGCCGGTCGGGCCAACAACGCCTTGAGGACCTTGCGGGCCTGCGGGTCCAGTCGCACCAGTATTGCCTTGTAGCCCTTGAGGACCTGTTGCACCAATAGGACCGGTAGCTCCAGTGGGGCCGGCGGGACCTTGCGGGCCGACGCAACCCCCGCAACAAGGCG
Source organism: Verrucomicrobiota bacterium (assembly GCA_041167505.1). Taxonomy (GTDB): domain Bacteria; phylum Verrucomicrobiota; class Verrucomicrobiia; order Chthoniobacterales; family UBA10450; genus AV80. The sequence continues at coordinate 34,892 of JBEEHR010000010.1, read as the reverse complement.
TTGCAATACCGAAGGCGAGCATACCTCCCCCGTTACCTATTCCAGAAACGAACGTGCTCCGCGTGCCATCGGGAGTAAACTCGTTGATCGAGGCGCTGTATTGGTCCAGCTCAAAGAGGATCCCCGCGCTGTCAAAAGCCAGTCCAATAGGCCCACTTAGTCCGGAAGCGAATGTGCTCCGCGTGCCAGCGGGCGTAAATTTGTAGATCGTGCCGCTGAGGAAGTCTGACTCAAAGAGGTTGCCCGCGCTGTCACAAGCGAGGCCGTAAGGGTAATGTAGTCCGGAAGCGAAAGTGCTTCGCGTGCCATCAGGAGTGAATTTGTTGATCGAGTTGGTGGTGTTGTCTGTCTCAAAGAGGTTGCCCGCGCTGTCAAAAGCCAGCCCAAAAGGACCATCTAGTCCGGAAGCAAAAGTGCTGCGCGTGCCATCAGGCGTGAATTTATAGATCGTGCCGCTGCCTGCATCTGCCTCGAAGAGGTTGCCCGCGCTGTCAAAAACTAGCGCGAAAGGATTGTTTAGTCCGGAAGCGAAGATGCTCCGCGTGCCATCAGGCGTAAATTTGTAGATCGTGCCGCTAGCATCTGCCGCAAAGACATTGCCCGCGCTGTCACGAGCCACTCCGATAGGTCGATCCAATCCGGAAGCGAAGATGCTCCGCGTGCCGTCGGGGGCGAATTTGTTGATCGTGCCGGCATAATAGTCTGTCTCGAATAGGTCCGAAATAGCCGCGTGTGAGTTAGCCGCTATCAGAGCAAAGGCGATGACAAGGAGAGACGTAAGAGCGCGTGGGAACGGCCTCGCGTTAGAAGTGCTGTTTGTTTTCATATCGTGACGAACTTTGTTGGGTCGGTTTGATCCGTGGTTCGCTCAGTCTTACGGCAACGTGGATCGGGAGTTCCCAAATGATTTCGACCGCGGAATTGGGTCGGACCATATCGAGATCCCGCACTCCCGGTCCGCGCCTGTTTGCTACCTCGGGATGACGTGGATGATCAGACTGGACCAAACACACCTGTGGCTCTTCGCGCGCGGCGATCAAGATGGGCGTGAGGTCCCGCGGACGCAAAAAAAACTCCCGCTAGAAGGAGTGCCTTCTAACGGGAGCTTAGACTTATTTGCTGTCGACGGCTGCGTTCTTGGTGGTGAGCGAAGCGAGCCAGCGACCTTTAGTTCTTCTGGTAAACGTCCAGAATAACTTTCTGGTTCTTTCCGCCCAAGTCCTTGTATTGGAAGTCGGTCGTTCCGAGCTTGGTGAAGCCCGCCGGCGCGGTTGATCCTTGTTTCATCAAGAGGGTACCTCCTGAGACGAATCCGATTCCAGCTGGCCCTTGTGGACCTGCGGGGCCGGTGGCGCCAGTCGCACCGGTCGGACCTTGGGGCCCGGGGCAACCACAACTGCTCTTAAAGGCGAGATATTCCGGGCCGCTATTGCCCAGGGCCCGGCCAATTCCTGTCGCGAAGGTGGTCATCACACCGCCCGGAGTAAATTTTAGAATATCACCTGGGGCCGTGCCAGGAACCTCGGCGACAAAGAGATTGCCACTGCTGTCAAAGGCCAGGCCTCGAGGATTGTTCGTTAGGCCAGTGGCGAAAACAGTCTTCGTTGCGTCCGGGGCGAATTTGAGAATCTCGCCCGTGCCCGAGGCGTCGGCGACGGACGCGAAAAGATTACCGGAACTGTCGAACATCAGGCCGAGCGGCCCTTGCGTTCCGCTAAAGTTTGCGGGGCCTGCGAAAACGCTGCGCACGCCTCCCAGAGTGAACTTGTAGATCGTCCGGTCATCCCCTGCACTGGCGGCGAAAACATTCCCTGCACTGTCGACGGCGACGCCAAATGCCTGGCCCGGAACTGTCCCGAATGTCGTTACGGTGCCATCAGGCAGGACTTTGAAGACCATGCCCGTGATGGGCATTGCACCGCTGAGATCGGAAGAATTGACGAATATGTTGCCGGCCCCGTCGAACGCGAGTTCCTCGAGGAAAAAATCATTTGTAAACCCGGTCGCGAAGGTGGTCGTCGAGCCGTCGGGGGTAATCCGAAGGATTGTTCCATTAGTGGGAGCTGCGCTGGCGGTGTTGCTGCACAGGAACATATTTCCGGCGCTGTCGAAGACCAGGCCGCGGGGCTTGCTGATGTCGGGAAGGAAGGTGCTTTGGACCGCACTGGGGGTGTATCTGTAAACGGCGCCGGGCGTGCTTCCGGGCCCGGGAGCGTTAACCGAAACGAACAGGTCGCTTTGGGCGTTAGCGGTTCGGGCAGTGCCGATTAATAAACAGGCAAAGCCGAAGAGGGAGCTGACAATTGCTTTATGATTAATTTTCATTGGTTAGGTGGGTTTCCTGCCACGATGATAATTTTTCGCTGCCAAATTAGGCAAGCCCAAACCCAGCTAGAATCTTGAACACAGGTCCGGAATACGACGGTGATGTCATTCGCATTGAGCAGATCGAACTTCTCGCCCACATCGGCGTTCCGGATGACGAACGGGCCCAGCCGCAACGGCTCACGATCAACATTACTTTTTGGCCTAACAAGTCCGGCGCTGAGTTGAACGATGACATCGCCGAGGCCGTGAACTACGCCGCGGTCTGCGTGGAAGTGAGGAAATTCGTCGGAGAACGCAGCGACAAGCTGATCGAGACGCTCGCAGACAAGCTCGCCTTTCACTTGCTGAAAGTATTTGGAATTCGCCGGATCACGGTCGAGCTCCGAAAATACATTCTGCCGGATGTGGAATTTGTTTCCGTTACCGTGACGCGCGAGCGTGCGAAGGAATAACTAAATGAGACAGGGACGATTCGACGAACCGGCCAACGAAACGGCGCAGCTCTACAGCGAGTCGGTCTCGATCGATTGGCGGCTCTACGCGCACGACATCAAGGGTTCCCTCGCGCACGCGGCGGCGCTCGCCGCGGCCGGCATCCTGACAAAGGAAGAGCACGAACAGATCGAAGCGGCGCTGACCGTGATCGAGGCGGAGATCAAGGCCGGCGATTTCCGTTGGGAGCGGGCGCTGGAAGACGTGCACATGAATATTGAGGCGGCGTTGACGAAGCGCATCGGCGCGGCGGGCGCGAAGCTCCATACCGCCCGGAGCCGCAACGACCAGGTTGCGCTCGATTTGCGCCTTTACGTGAAGACCGAAACCGGGGAGGTCTGCACCCGTCTGCGTGCGCTTCAACGCGCGTTGCTTGGCCTGGCCGAGCGCCACCAGGCCGTCATCCTGCCGGGTTACACTCATCTCCAGCGCGCCCAGCCGATCTCGCTCGGACATTATTTCCTCGCCCACGTCGAGGCGCTTGAGCGCGATCACGCGCGCATCATCGATTGCGCCCGGCGCGCCGATATTTTGCCGCTTGGCGCGGGGGCGCTCGCCGGGTCAACGATCGTGCTCGATCGCGAAGCAATCGCGCGCGATCTCGGTTTCTCGAAAGTCAGCCAGAACAGCCTCGATGCCGTGGGCGACCGCGATTTCGTGGCGGAGTTTCTTTTCGGCCTGGCGATGATCGGGATGCATCTGTCGCGCTTGAGCGAAGAACTGATTCTCTGGAGCACGACGGAATTTGGCTTCATCACTTTCAGCGACGCCTTCTCGACTGGATCGAGTTTGATGCCGCAAAAGAAAAACCCGGACATGGCCGAGCTGACGCGCGGTAAGACCGGCCGCCTCTACGGTAATCTTATGGCGCTGCTGACGACGTTGAAAGGGTTGCCCTCCTCCTACCAGCGCGATCTCCAGGAAGACAAAGGGCCGCTCTTCGATTCCGTCGTCACCGTGAAAGACGCGTTGCACGTCTTTGCCGCGATGCTGCCGGAACTGACGATCAATACCGGGCGAATGGAGAGCGCGGCCGACGACCCGAACCTGCTCGCGACCGATCTCGCGGAATATCTGGTGAAAAAAGGAATGCCGTTCCGCGAAGCGCACGAGGCCGTCGGAAAGCTGGTGACCCGCGCGGCGGCGGCCAAGGTTGCCTTGAACAACGTTACCCTGCTTGAGATGCAGGAGATTTCGAAACTTTTCGAAGACGACGTCCTGAAAGTCTTCGATGTGCGCGGATCCCTGGCGAAGCGGACCGCGATCGGTGCGCCTTCGCCGGAAAACGTCGCTGCGCAGATCGCCCGCTGGAAAAGTCTTCTGTAGCGGCGGTCTATGACCGCCGATCATCGCCGCTCTTCACGCGTTCGGCGGTCATAGACCGCCGCTACAGCAAAGGCAAAGACGATTCGCTTTTCGCGGCGCGCCCCATAATCTTTGCGGCGTGAAAGGCGCGAACGCGAACTCCGGCGGTGACGGTTGGGAAATCGTTTCGAGCAAGACCTGCTTCGAAGACAAAAATCTCACTGTCGTCACCGAGAAAATCCGGAGCCCGGCGCGCCCCGAACCCCGATCATGGACCGTCGTCCGGCGAAAGCGCGCCGTCGTTGTCGCGGCAATGACCGCTGACGGGAAATTGATCCTCATTCGCGAGGAACGGATCCCCATCCGCGCTGCGATCTGGGAAGTTCCGGCCGGTCAGATCGATGCCGAAGCGGAAACGGACGCGGACGAAATCGCGGCGGTTGCGCTGCGCGAGCTGCGCGAGGAGACCGGCTACGAGTTGGCGGAAGGCGGCGAGCTGATTCCGCTCGGCGATTATTTTACCTCACCCGGGTTCACCGATGAACGCGGATATTTCTTCCTGGCTCGGCCCGTTCGCGAATCCGCTGACGGTCATTCGCACGACGAGTCGGAATCGATCCTCGATTGCCGCGCCTTTAGCCCCGAAGAATTGCGCGGGATGATCGCGAGCAATGAAATTTGCGACGCAAACACGCTCGCGATCTGCGCGCGGCTGCTGTCGCGCGGGCTGCTCTCCTTCGGCCAGGTTTGAGCGTCATGGCCCTGCGCAACGTTTTCAAATTTCGGGACCTGCCGGAGAGCGAAACCTCCAAGCCGTTTCTCGAGCACCTCGAAGACCTGCGGTGGACCGTCGTGAAGATGGCGATCACGCTGCTGGCGGCTATGGTGTTGTGTTTCGTCTTTCGTTCCACGCTGGTTCAAATCACGCAGCGCCCTCTGCACGACATCGATCCAAGCGTCGGTGCCTTGCGCGCACTCGGCATCACCGATTCGTTCACGATCTCGTTCCGCCTCGCCTTTTACGCCGGCATCGTGTTGTCGTTTCCGATCCTGCTTTTTTTCCTGGCCGAATTCGTTCTGCCGGCGCTTACCGCCATGGAGAAACGGCTTCTTCTCCCGGCCATCCTCGTCAGCTTCGGGCTTTTCCTCACCGGCGTTCTGACGGCGTACTACTGGCTCTTGCCGAAAACGATTTTGTTTTTTTTCAAAGACACCCAATCGCTCGGCTGGACGCCGACGTGGACAGTGCAGGAATATTATTCCTTCGTCACGCGGTTCACGATCGCGTTCGGGCTGGCCTTCGAATTGCCGGTGGCGGTGATGGCACTCGTCCGCTTCGGCCTCATCACCTACGAATTCATGGTGCGGACCCGGCCCTACGCCATCGTCCTAATGTTTATTTTCGCCACCATCATCAGCCCCACGCCCGATGTTCTCACCATGATCGCCATGGCGTTACCGATGTGCCTGCTCTACGAGAGTTGCATTTGGATCACCTGGTTCATGAGGCGAAAAGAACGGCGCGCCGCGATTGATCAGCGCCATGGGTAATCCGCCGGCCGGTTACGAATTCTTCTTCAGCGCCATCGCCGTGGCCTTGGGCGCTGTCGTGGGCTCGTTCCTCAACGTCTGCATTTATCGTCTCCCGCTGGACATGTCGGTCAACCAGCCGCGCCGTTCGTTTTGCCCCTCCTGCAAGACCCAACTCACCTGGTACCAAAATGTCCCGCTCCTGAGCTGGCTCTTCCTCCGCGGCAAGTGCGCGAACTGCGGCGCGCGCATCGCTTTTCGTTATTTCGCCGTCGAGCTTTTGACGGCGCTCCTTTTTCTTTGCGTCTGGAAAGCGTTCCCGTGGCAGATGGCCATTGCCTACTGGGTTTTTGTTTCGCTCCTCATCGCAGCGACATTCATCGACTTCGAGCATTTCATTATCCCCGATGAAATCACCATCGGCGGGACGGTCGCCGGCATTGTCGCCAGCTTCATCGTTCCGGAGCTGATGAATACCGCCAGTCGCGGCCGCGCTCTTCTCACCTCCGCGCTCTCCGCGCTGCTCGGTTACGTTCTCCTTTGGATCGTGCTCGAAGCCGGCAAGAAAGTTTTTGGGAAAAAGCGGATCCGGCTAGACGCGCCCACGCCGTTTACCTGGACTCGCAAAGGCGAGGACGCCGATTTTGTCGTGGGAGAGGAACAAGGATTGTGGAGCGATTACTTCGCGCGCGATAGCGATCAGCTCATCCTTCATTGCGACGAAGCGATTGTTGGCGAGCGCAATCTCGGCGCTTCGGACCTGCGCTTCCATTACGATCGCGTGGAGGTCGGCGGAGAACAGCTCGCACTCGACACGCTCGACAAAATCAGCGGCGTCGTCCGCGAACTGGAAATCCCGCGCGAAGCGATGGGCCGCGGCGACCTGAAATTTCTCGCGTCCATCGGTGCGTTCCTCGGCTGGAAGGCGGTTCTGTTCAGCGTCTTTGCCGGCTCACTCCTCGGCTCGTTCGTTGGCCTGGGGACGATGGTGATCGGCAAACGCGTCTGGTCGGCGAAGCTGCCGTTCGGTCCTTATCTCGCGCTAGGCGGATTGATCTGGCTCTTCCTCGGCGAAGCGCTCGTGAGCTGGTATACCGGGCTGCTCAATCCCTGAGGGTCATCGGTTTTGTTCCAATTGTCGCAATCATTTGGGTCGTAGTCTTGTCCGCGTTTGATCCAAGTGTTTTCTTCAGAATGGACCAGCGCGACCGACTGCAACTATACGATGCGAAGAGGCGGGATATGTTATCGACCATCTACCGCGGCGCTTCTCTAAACCAATATCTGTAAAGACATCTCCTACGTGCCCCTCGCCCCCGCCAACGGCGATGGCGTTCGGGCTGTAGACGTCGAATATGTGAAGAATGGGCTTGCGGAACCTGGGTTCGTGCAGAGCCAGGGAAGTAATTTGCTGAATGTCAGAATCAGTGAGCCGCCGGTTACCGCCCTTGCAATGGTAGTACTCCCAAGAGCAACGGGCGCAAAATGTAATCCTACCGCGCATTGAGTGGATGCTCGTGCGACTCAAATGCGAATCGTCTGCCAGACGGTTAGGGTAGAGGTCCGTGCACTTCATCGCTTGCGGGGACCAATCGTGAACTAGAACCAGCCGATCGCGCGTGTTGATGGAGTGGTAGGCGATGACACTAATCGTAGGAATGTGGTGTTTCGCGCAGTACGTGAGACCTCTTATTGTCGTAGTCGGGCGATACGGACGTGGCGAAGACGATTCTGCCAACACTGGGCTGCTGAGTACGGCTACCACAAGACCGAACAGTACGCATTGCAAAGACCTGGCGACAATAAGATCAGAAATGGGGGCAGGCGTCTTAAAAGAGGTCACGAGCACGATTAGCTGTTGGCCCCGTTCTCCGAACAATAGGTCGCGTGAAGCGCACGATCGATCTCGGCCAACCGATTTTGAATCTTCTCGAGGTACTCGTGCAGTCCGAACTTAAAGATCTCGCCAATGGTCGCGTAATCCAGGTCATAACGCAGTCGCCCCGATAAGCGTTCCGCTTCGTTCGAATATTTCGTTTCGGCGGAACCCGAGATGTGGTGGAGCGCGGCGTCGAAGCAATCGACCGCAAAGCGGATCGAGCGCGGGAATGCCGAATGGGTGATGATGAATTCCGCCACCTTCCACGGCGCCACCTGGCCGAAGTAGATTTTGCGATACGCTTCCAGTGCGCTGCACGAGCGCAGGACCGACATCCACTGGATGGTATCGACGTTGCCCCCCACTTCTTCGCCGGACGGCAGGAGGATGTGATACTTGATGTCGAGCAGGCGCGAGGTGCAGTCCGCGCGCTCGAGCAATTTGCCGATGCGGATGAAGTCCCAGCCTTCGCCATGAGTCATGGTCGCGTCGGTGATTCCCTGGAAAAGATGCGAGCCCGTGATGATGCGCTTGAAGAATTCGTAAGGGCTCGCGCGGACCAGCTTCTTCGCCGCGTCGCTTTTCGCGAAGAGATAGAGCCTGTTGATTTGTTCCCACATCTCGCTGGAGATTTGTTCGCTGGTCGTCCGGGCGTTTTCCCGCGCGCGCGTCAGGCACGACATGATCGAGTTCGGATTCTTCTTCTGGAGACTAACGAAATCGATCACGGCCTTGCCGTCCGGCGTGGGATAAAGCGAAGCGAACAGCTCGTTCTCTTCCAGCGAGCTGATGATCGGGTCCCATTGCTGGCTCGGATCGGCACCGTGCTGGTTCGTCAGGTCGAGCAACATCTGGAGATTCACTTCCGCGATGCGGGCGTTGTTCTCGGCCCGCTCGATGTAGCGGCTCATCCAGTAAAGAGACTCGGCGACGCGGCTCAGCATCAGGCGGCTCCGTTTTCGAGCACCCAGGTGTCCTTGCTGCCACCGCCCTGGGAAGAGTTCACGATGAGCGAGCCTTCGCGGAGCGCGACACGGGTCAGGCCACCGGGAACGATCGTTACCTTTTCGCCGTAGAGAATGAACGGGCGCAAATCCACGTGGCGCCCCTGCATGCTGTCGTCGCAGAAAGACGGTGCGCGAGACAACGGGACAACGGGCTGCGCGATGTAGTTCCGCGGATTCTTGCGAATCTTCTCCTTGAATTTCTCGTGCTCCGCCTTGGTGGATTGCGGCCCCATGAGCATGCCGTAACCGCCGCTTTCGTTGACCGCCTTCACGACCAATTCGTGAATGTGTTCGAGAATGTAAGTGAGATCTTCTTTCACCGACGCGAGGTAAGTCGGCACGTTCGGCAGGATCGCGTCTTCGCTCAGGTAATAGCGAATCATCTTGGGCACGAAATGATAGACCGCCTTGTCATCAGCGATGCCGGTGCCGATGGAATTCGCGAGGCTGACATTTCCGTCGCGATACGCTTCCACGAGTCCGGAAACGCCGAGGCCGGAATCTTTCCGGAAGACCTGCGGATCGAGGAAGTCGTCGTTGATGCGGCGATAAATGACGTCCACCTGCTTGTGCCCCTTGGTCGTACGCATGAAAACCTTGCCGCCTTGCGCGACCAGGTCGCGGCCCTCGACGATCTCGATCCCCATCGAGCGGGCGAGAAACGAATGCTCGAAGTAGGCGGAATTATGAACGCCGGGAGTGAGGAGGACGACGGTCGGTTCGTGCTTCGCGTGGGGCGCGATGTAGCGCAGGACGTTCAACAACTCCTGGCTGTAATCTTCTACCGGCCGCACCCGGTATTGGCCGAGCAAACTTGGGAACGTCCGCTTCATCGTCTGCCGGTTCTCGATCACATAAGAAACGCCGGACGGGCATCGCGCGTTATCTTCGAGCACGAGATAATTGCCCTCCTTGTCGCGGATGAGATCAGTGCCGCAAATGTGGATGTAAACATTCCGTGGCACATCGAAGTGCATGAACTCAGGCCGGAAAGCCTCGGCTTCCCACACGATCGACTTCGGGATGACGCCGTCGCGCAGAATGTTTTGCTCGTGGTAAATGTCGTGGAGAAACCGGTTCAGCGCCGTGATTCGCTGGACGAGCCCGCGCTCGATCCGGTCCCATTCCTCGCCGGGAATGATGCGCGGCAGCAGATCGAACGGGAAAATGCGTTCCGTTCCCTGGTCGTCGTTGTAAACCGTGAAGGTCACGCCCTGGGTGAGGAACGTGGAAGCGGCCAGGGCGCGTTTGCGTTCGAACTCTTCGCGGTCCATTTCCTTGAAGCGCGCCAGCAATTTGCTGTAATGAGGCCGCGCCACGCCGGGCTCAGCAAACATTTCGTCAAAAAAATCCCCGACCTGATAATCGGAGAAGAAGTTACCCATGAATTCAGTCTGGCAGTGCGATAATCCGACGCAAATGGAAACCCTGAGAGGAAACGCGCCGGGCCACGAAAATGCGTGTGCGCGAGTCGCGATGCAGTTCCGGCAGCGCTGGCTCCGTCACTACGTGCGCGGCAAGCTGCGCCGCGACCAGATTTATCCGACCGCTTACGACCTTCTTCGCTCTTCCGCCGAACCAATCCTCGACGTCGGCTGCGGCGTGGGATTGCTCGGATTTTATTTACGGGAGCGCGCGTGCCGGCAATCCGTCCTCGGCCTCGATGTCGACGCGCGGAAGATTCGCTACGGCGCAGAGATCGCGGCCGGCCATTACCGCGACATCGAGCTGCGCTTCCACGACGTCGGCAAAACGCTCCCGGATTTTTGCGGCAACGTCGCGCTCTTCGACGTCCTGCATTATCTGCCGCACGAACGGCAGACCGCGCTGCTGACTCAACTGGGGAAATGCGTCGCGCCCGGCGGCGTGCTCATCATCCGCGATTGTCCGCGCGACGCCGGTCCGCGCTATTGGATTACTTTACTGGCGGAGAAATTTGCGCAGGCGATTTCATGGAACCTCGATTCGCCGCTGCATTTCCCGTCGCGCGCCAGCATCGACGACGTCTTTAGCGCCGCTGAATTCGAACGAGAAAGCCGCCCGCTCTGGGGAGCTTCGCCGTTCAATAACCATATCTTCATTTTCCGGCGCCGAGGCGAAGGCGTCTCGCCTGTGGGGCACGCTGGCTTCCAGTCTGCGACTCGTCTGTAGCCGCCGCCCTGCGGGCGGCGTGAGAGGAAACGCAGGCTGCTCTCACGCTTCGCACAGCGAAGCGGCTACAGAAGAGCGGCTGCGTCAGCGCGGCAGAATCGGCCGCAGCTGTTCCGGCCGCGGTATGACGCAGCGATAGCCCTGCTCGGCCAGGCCACTCAGTGTCAATTCCAGGCACTGGAGGTGGAACCCAGGATTCTTCGCGGCGCGGTGTCCTTCATGCAGCACGATGATCGCGCCCGGTTTTGTATCGCCCAGAATTCGGCGTGCGACCTGTCCCGGATCGCGCTGGACCGTATCGAGTCCTCGAACCGCCCATCCGACCAAAGCCATTCGGCGACGTTCCAATTCCGGATGCACAAACAAGTTCTTCAATCCAACCGGCGCCCGGAAGAAACGAGCCGGGCGATCCGGACCGGCCCGCAACTGTTCCGCGCAAAGATCGATCTCCAATCCGATTCGGCGTGGGCCGGCGCACCAGAAGGTTCCACTCGGATGCGAGTAGGTGTGGTTCGCGATCTCATGGCCACGGCTCAGGATTTCCGTGATGAGATGCGGATATTGTTCCGCGCGCTGGCCGATGACGAAAAAAGTCGCGCGCGCTTCGAACTGGTCCAGCAGATCGAGCATGGCGATGGTGTGAGCGGGCGAGGGGCCGTCGTCGATGGTGAGCCAGACTTCCGGTTTGTCGGTTTCGAACGAACGCATGACCGGGCCGAACCACTGGCAATTGGCGACGAGCGTCGGGTAAAGGAGAAGGACGTGGGAGACAAAAATCGGCGCGAGCGCGAGGAATAGGTTGATGCGCAGGAGGTAAAACGCCAGGCAAGGCGCGATGAACGCAAACGCCAGGATGACGCGGCGTGGCCAGGCCGACTGATTAGGAATGGGCGCGGTCTCCATTGCGCAAAGCAAGGATCGCGGCCGCCACGAGATTCATCGCCACGGCGACCAGCCAGATCGCGGCGATCTCTGCGCTCCAGCCGCCGCCCCCGAGCAACTGAAGCGACATGGCGGTTGCCGTGCCGGCGACCAAAATACTTTGGGCGCGGCGAATCGGGATGGTGCGGAAAAGGCCGCAAGCCTGGAGCAGCTTTATCACCAGTGAATTAACATGGAGCGCAAACAGCCAAAAAAGCCAAACCAGAAAAACCAGGAGAGCGAGACTCAACATCCTGGGGCCGAGACCAAGGGTAGTGGGAATGAATTGCGCAAAGAATAAGTAATTCACCAGGTAGGTCACAATGCTGGCGATCCACGCTTCCCCGCCATTCGTTTCAGCCCGCTCGGAACTGCCGCCGCGATACCGGGCCAGCAGGCGCGGGAGCGCGAAGTAGAAGCGCGGAAATTCCCCGGTGCTCATCGCGCGAAGATTGGAGTGAAGGCGAACCATTGGTCCCAACGAGGGGCGACGGTCTCCTCGAGAATCGCGCACCATTGGCCGACGCCTTTCGCGATATCTCGTTCGCGGTCGCCCGTGTTCTCGAGGCGAATCGGCTCGTGCACGATGATCGCGTAGCGGCGGCAACCGAAACGCGCGATGAACAGCGGGAAAATCGGGACCTGCGCGACCAGCGCCAGCACGAAAGGCCCATTCGGCAATTGCACTGCATGTCCGAAAAGACGCGCGGCGACCTGGCCCATTTCGCCCTCCACGCGATCACCCTGGATCGACACGATCTCGCCCGCGCGTAACGCCTTGAGAAGATCGAACGAGAGCAGCGCGCCCGCGGTGTTGTAATCGACTTTCACTACGCCTTCCCCGGCTTTTTCAAGCGAGGCGGTTAAGTGTTGCGCGCTTTGCTGATCCGGTTCCGGGGCTCGAACGATCCGGATTTCGCGCCGGAATTTTTCGGCGAATAACGCGGCGCCGAGATCGTAGCTCCCCATGTGCGCGGTTAAAACGATTGCACCGGGCGCTGCGCCCAGTTGCTCCAGCCATTCGGCCCCGATGATTTCGTAGGAGAACTCTTCCTTGAGGATCCTGTGGATGGCCGCCTCGGTGATCGTCCAGGCGAAGTTATAGAGCGAACGATAAGCGCGCAGATGATTCATCGCGCGGGATGAGCCTGGGAGGATGACGGCGAGATTCGCCATAATGGCCCGGCGCGCCGGCGCCGCAAAAAAGAAAAAGAAGAAGGTGAAGAAAACCAGCTGCACCGGATAGACGTAGAATGGCAGGTTGATGACTGCCCAATCCAGATAGTGACGCCAGAAAACGCCGCGAACGGCGAAACGGCCGAGCCGGCTGGTGGAGTTATTCATGATTCCGTTGTAGCCACGGCCCTGTGGGCCGTCGGAAGAGAGCGAGACCAATCGAAACGGCCCACAGGGCCGTGGCTACAGTTGTCACAGAGGCGCGGCTACAGGTGCTGAGCTGGTCGCGGAACTTGATGCTGCCTGCCGTCGGGTTCCGGGCGTGAAAATCAGCCGCAGATTCGTCAGCTCCGCGCGCCACCAATGGAACAGGCCTTTACGGATCATTTTCCCTACGCGCCGGTCTGGAACGAAACCGTCGTAGAGTTCGCGCCAGCCGGCATTGTGCCTGCCATAACAACCTTTGGCGAGCCGCCGTTTCGCCAGCGTCACCAGACGCCGGTTGTAAAATTTCATCATTTCCCCGAACACGCGTCCCGCTTTTCCCTCGAACGGTAGATGGAGGAATTCGCGCTCGGGATCTTTGTAAACCGGGATGACGAGACCGATGAAATAAGTACCCACATCAAGAAGCAGCGCCGCTGCCATCAGCTCCGCGTCGCCCATGTAATAGTATTTGTCCTTGTAGAGAGTCTCGAACCAGAGCCGGTAGGTGATCGGGTACTGCTCGTTGTAATAAGTGAGCGCTTCGGAGATGTCCTCGCCGACGAGACTGCGCGCCAGCACATCGGCGACGTAGTAGCTCGTGTAGGAACAGAAATCGAGACCAGGGCTGTAGAGCGGATCGATGAACCCAGCCGCGTCGCCCACGGTGAGCCAGCCCGGGCCGCAAACTTTTCGGCTCGAGTAAGGCATGGCCGAGTAGGCGTGGACGTCGCCGTCGATGACTTGCGCGCTACCGAAGATTTCGGCGCCGACCGGATGCGAAAGGAGATGGACGCGCAGGCGTTCCCCGAGATTCGCGCCGTCGGCTAACGTGAAGATCCGCGAATCGTAAACAATGCCGGCGCTGACGTCGCCGCCGCGCAGAGGGATGATCCAGCACCACCAGCCGAGGCCCATCAAGTGGTTCGTCGCCCAGTTCCGGCTGGTGCGGCAGGCGTTAGCGTAGTCGAGAAACTTTTCGCGCCACTCGTAACTGTCCCAGTCTTTCACGCCGGTGAAACGCGCCCACACGGCGTTAATGGGGTGCTCGGTGTTTTGCTGGAAATGGCCGAGCTTGCGCGCGAGCATCGCGGCGCGGCCGCTGGCATCGACGAGCCAGCGCGTGCTTACCGTCCGATGGGACGAATAGGTCTCATAGGACACATGGGACTTATCGGCGCCTAGATCGAGCGCGGTCACTTTCGCGGGCCGTTGCAAATCGCAGCCGGCCTGCACCGCCTGCTCGAGCATGTGCTGGTCGAGCGTGCTGCGATCCACCTGGAAGGTCGGGAGCCGCGCCTGATAACGCGCGCCCAGTTCCACGCAATCGTCGAACGGCTGGTCCGGCCGTTTCGCGAACCACATTCGCAAGCCCTGTTTCGCCAGATGATGGTGCCCGAGATAATTCGTTAGGCCGAGGAGCCGCGTCATGTAGCAACTGCTCAGCTCGGTGGTGGATTCGCCGACCTTGCGATCGAACTCGGCGGCCTTCTCGATGATCAGGACGCGCGCGGCGGGATGCTTGCGTTTCAGCATCATCGCCGTGGCGGAGCCCGAGAAGGCGCCCCCGACGATCACGACATCGTAATCAAATTCCATCGCAGCGAAGATGATGGACTCAGGGCACTCGCAACGCAATCACGCGCTGTAGCCGCGGCGCTCGGTCGCTGCGTCGGGCTCGCTTCCAGCAAAAACCGCCTCGACAGAGCGAGGCGACTACAGCGACAAACTGCTGATGGATATCAGCAAGCCGCGCCGCATCGACATGCATGTCCACATGGTCGGGAACGGCAGAAATGGTTCGCGCGGCTGGCTGCGTTTGAGCGGCTGGCACCGCTGGCTTGCCGGTTTCATGCTCCGCCAACTCGGCGTTCCTGCGAGCGCGCTCGAGGGCGATCTCGAAACGATCTACGCCGGGCATTTGGTCGAGCTCGTGCGCGCTTCCTCGATGGACGCGATCGTTCTCCTTGCCCACGAACGCGCTCATGATCCTGATGGAACGCCGCGCGATGATCTCGGTTCGATGTTCGTGCCGAACGACGTCGTGCTCGATCTCGCCAGGAAATTCCCGGAGTTCCTTGCCGGCGTCTCGATCCATCCAGCCCGGCACGACGCCCTCGACGAACTCGATCGCTGCCTCGCCGGCGGTGCGGTCCTGATGAAGTGCCTGCCGAATTGCCAGAACATCGATCCGTCCGACCAACGCTATGGACCATTCTGGAAACGAATGGCGGCAGCCGGCTTGCCGCTGCTCGCCCACACCGGCGGCGAGCACACGGTGCCGATCGTGAACGCCGCCTTCGCCGATCCGAAGCTGCTGCGGTTCCCGCTCGAATGCGGTGTGACCGTGATTGCCGCGCATTGCGCTACTGGCAGCGGCGTGTTCGATCGCGACTACTTCGATGACTGGGTTGCAATGCTCCGTGAGTTCCCGAATCTCTACGGCGACATTAGCGCCATGATCTCGCCGAACCGCTGCGGTCATCTTCGTGATTGCCTCCGTGACCCCGCGGCTGCGGGGCGAATCCTGCACGGGAGCGATTTTCCGGTGCCGGTGCTCGGTCATCGGCTGTGGCTTCAAGGTTGGCTCAAGCGCGCGCCTTTTCGCCGTTGCCAGCAGATTCGCAATCCGCTCGAGCGCGACTGGCAGTTCAAGCGCGCCCTGGGATTTTCAGAAGAGATCGCAACCCGTTCCGCGGGATTGTTACGGCTATGATCTTTGCCAACGCGCGTTTGGTTTTGCCAGATGGAATCCGCGACGGGCTCGAGCTCGTCGTGGAAGACGGAAGGATCGCGGAAATCCGGGAACGCTCGTCCGCCACCGCGGTCGATCTGAAAGGCAATTATCTCGCCCCCGGTTTCATCGATCTGCACATCCACGGCGCGCTCGGCCGCGATACGATGGAGGCGTCGCCGGAAGCGTTCCAGGCGATCTGCGATTATCACGCGACGGGTGGCACCACATCCTTGCTGCTGACGACAGTCACCGCGCCGATTAGCGAAATCGTTAATGTCTTGAAGGCGGTGCGAGCGTCAGGCGGCGCCATCAAGCAGATCGCCGGCGTTCACGTCGAAGGCCCTTTCCTTTCGAAAACGCGGGCCGGCGCGCAACGGGCGGAGTTCATTCGCGACCCGGATTCTCACGCGGTCGATTCACTCCTCGCCTTTGCCGACGTCATCAAAATCATGACGATCGCGCCCGAATTGCCCGAGGTGCTCGCCACGATCGACCGGCTGTGTCTGCACCACATTTTGGTGAGCGGCGGCCACAGCGATGCCTCGGATATCGAGGCCCGCGCGGCCTTCGAATACGGCATGCGGCGGGTGACGCATACCTTCAACGCGATGTCGTCCGCGCGCCGGAAGGGCATTTATCGCGAGGCGGGCCTGCTCGAATTCGCCCTGAGCGAACCGGACATCACGTGCGAGCTGATCGCCGACGGTCATCACGTCTCGCCGACGCTGATGAAAATGCTCTACCGCGCGAAGGGTCCGAAGGGAATTTGCCTCGTAACGGACGCGACCGCCGGCGCGGGATTCCCTCAAGGAAAGGAATTCTTTCTGGCCGGTCGCCCCTGCGTGGTCGGCGACGGTGTCTGTCTGCTCGCCGATCGATCGGCATTGGCGGGCAGCGCTTCGCGCATGATCGATCTGGTGCGGGTAATGGTGAATCAGGTGGGCGTGCCGTTGCATGAAGCGGTGGCGATGGCGGCCACAAATCCTGCGCGGGCCCTGGGATTAACGACGAAAGGCAAACTAAAAGCCGGCGCCGACGCGGATTTCGTCGTGATGTCGCCAACGTTGGAGATTTTGCGAACGGTCGTCGCTGGCGAACGAATCTTCCGCCTGTCGCCCTAGAGCGACAGCAAGAACTTCGCGATATCCAAGGACGCGTTGGGTCTTCCGAGATGGCTGATGTTCGCGGCCCATTCATGCCATTGGGCGGCGTCGTTCGCGAAAGCGTTTTGGACGGCGTCGATCACGGCATCGTGAGTCAACGCCACAGTGCCCGATTTCGTTTCCATGATGTAGCGCGCATTGCCTTCTTCTTGGCCGGGAATGACGTGATTGACGATGAACGGACAAGCGGCGGACATCGCTTCCTGCACGGTCGCGCCCCCGGCCTTGCTGATGACCAGATGGTTCGCCCGAAGCAGCCGCGGCAATTCGTCGCTCCAATCGACCGTCTCGAATTCCTGCGTCACGGTCTGCCGAATTTTTTCCACGGAGAGCTTTAGCCCGGCGTTCCGGCCGACGGTGACCGTGAGCTGGATCCCCGGCAAACCAGCGAGGCGCCGCACCAAATCCGGCGCCGCCGAATTCGCGGCGTTTATTATATAGAGGACGCGGCGGCCATTCTCATCTGAGGGCGGCAGCCGGACTTCCCCCGGTTGCGCGAAGATAGGGCTGACGGGGAACCCAAACGTTTTCACTTTCTCCGGCGCGATCCCGGCATGGAGCAGCACCGCGGCGCTAACTTCGTTTGGCAGGAGAAAATAGTCGGCGCTGCCCTGGTACCAGATCGCATTCACGCTGATTGAATCGGTGACGACGACGACGCGCTTGTAGGGGAGAGCAGTCCCGCGGCCGAACATTTCGTCGAGCATGTGGGAGTAGGCCGGGTAAACGAAGACGATCACATCGGGCTGCAGGCGATCGAGTAGCCGTCGCAGATAATTTTTCAGCATCAGGAAGACGCGGAAATCGCCGACGAAATCCGTCTGGCGATCGAGCCAGCGATAGATGACTCCCCAGACGCGCGGGGTGCGATTGATCATCCCCATGTAAAGGACGCGGGCCCAATCGTTCACCATGCCGTAGGTGTCGGCAAAGAGATCGTGCAGCTCCACGTGAACGTCTTCGGGCGCGACCTTGCGCAGGCCGTCCCGGATGCCGCGCGCGGCGCTGTTATGTCCTTCGCCGTACCCGGCGGTGAGGATCAGGATTTTTTTCAAGACTCGTTAGGCTGGCCGTGCAACTGCGCGATTGTAGGGCGTTTCTGTGAAACGCCAACCGTTCATGGCGTCTGACACAGACGCCCTACAATTTACCTCTGCGCTGCATCAAGTGACTTCTAATGGATATTTGCTTCCGGCAAAGTAAACTTCGCCGCAGATGAAATTCCTCAGGTTCGCCGGCAGAATATTTCGCCGGCTGATTTACGAGACGGCGATGGACACGACCATGGGCCTCGCCGCCCAGATGGCGTATCAATTTCTCTTCACCCTCGCGCCCGGCCTCCTCTTTCTCTGGTACCTGCTCAGCCTTTTCGGCACCGACCCGGCGAAGCTCCACCAGATGATCGCGGTCCTGAAAAATTTCCTGCCGGCCGATCCCAAGGTGCAGGAAATCATCGACTCCCTCGTCGCGAACATCGTCGTCACCGGCTCGACCGGCACCCTGGCGAACGTCGGGATTTTCTTCGGTCTCTGGCTCGGGACCCTTTTCATCTCGACGACTTCGTACGCTCTCAGCCGCACCCATGGCGTGGTGGAGGACCGCAACTGGTGGTCGAAATATATCATCGCATTCTTCCTCGTGTTTTGGTTCGGAATCACCACGCTCCTCTGTTTCAACGCGATGGTTTTTGGTGAGACCCTGGCCGGCGTGGCCGAGGTGAATTTTCAGCTTACCATCCCGCTCCAGGCGTGGGTCGCGTTCCTCAGTCTGCCGCTGACCTGGCTCGCCCTGGTGGGTCTCGCCCTCGCGCTCTATCTCCTCACGCCGGAAAATTATTTCACGATCCGGCAGGCGCTGCCCGGCGCGATTTTCTTTTCGACCGGCTGGATCCTGGTCACGAAACTCTTCCAATTCTACGTCGCGAAATACGATCGCTATAACCCGACTTACCTGGCACTCGCTTCCATCATCGTGTTGATGACGTGGATGTACCTGACGTGCCTGCTCTTGTTGCTCGGCGGAAAACTGAATGCGATTTTGCGCCGCGAACGCGAGCGCGCGGCCAGCGTGCCCGAAGCGGTCCCACAGCCCGCTTGATCGCACCTTCGCCTCTGTTACGCTCGCGTCCCGTGATCCGACTTCGCGTTTTTCTCGGCACGGTCTTTACGCTCGCAGCGATCCTCGGAGCGTTCGTCCACGCCCAATCGACCGATCCTGAGAAAAAGAAGAAGGCGCGCGAAGAAATGCGCGCGGTGACTTCGCCGACGCCATCCGAAACGCCCGAGCCAACGGCAAAACCAAAACCGGCGAAGCGGAAGTCGAAAACAAAAAAGAAAGCGACGCCAACGCCGACACCGAAACCGAAGCCAAAGAAAACGCCCGCGAATGGCGATGACGAAGAAACGTCGCCAACCCCAAAACCAAAAACGTCGAAATCACCCAGCAAGAAATCCGGCGATGAAGATGACGATGTAACCCCGAAGCCGAAAGCCAAGGCGAGCGAGACGCCAGCGAGCAAGAAGAGTCCCAAAGCGGAAGCAGACAAATCGCCGACTCCGAAGAAAAAAACGGAGTCGGAAAAAGAAACGCCGAAGCCCAAACGAACGGACAAGACCGAACCAGCCAAATCTCCCAGCCCTTCGGCCACTCCGTCGAAATCCAAACTCGACGGCTTAAAGCCGTCGAGTTCGCAGGCGCCGGTTGAATCTACTCGTCCGCCCGTGGCGGAAGCCTCGGCGGTTCCACGGCCGGCGCCGCGTCCATCGCCGCGGGTGCCGCAACCGCAAACGTCGCTTCCGTCCGACATCACGGTGGAAAAATCGGGGATCGAACAGGAACAAGGCTTCGAGCCGCCGCCGCCGCCACCGCCGGTCAAGCGCAGTTGGTGGCCATTTTCCCGGCAGCCGTCGAATTATCGTTATCTTACGGCCGCGAACATCGACGCGATCCGGCGCGCGCCGGTGCAACGAGCGCGCTGGAAATTCGTTATCGTCCACAACAGCGGCACGCGACAGGGAAGCGCGAAGGTGTTCGATTATTATCACCGACGCGTTCGCCGGATGAAGAATGGGCTCGCCTATCATTTCGTCATCGGCAACGGCACCTCGACGCGGAACGGCCAGATCGAGATCGGCGATCGCTGGATTCACCAGATTCGTGGCGGCCATGTTCACAGCGATTACATGAACAACATTGGGCTCGGGATTTGTCTCGTCGGCGATTTCAACCGCGACCAGCCGACCCGCGCCCAGCTCGAAGCGTGCGAAGAGCTGATCAAGTATCTCCAGGAACGCTGTGGAAAAATGGCGGTGCGACCGCATCGCGAAGTGAACCCGCCGCGCTGGGCAACCGATTGTCCCGGCGATGTATTTCCCTACGGTTGGTTCGGGCGGTTCAGGTAGCAGGCTTAATCCGCCGACGTTGTCATCCTGAGCCTAGCGAAGGATCTCTGAACATTTTTGGTTCCGACCCCGCGGAAATGGTCAGAGATGTTTCGCTTCGCTCAACATGACAGTCTTAGGGAATGTCAGGAAGATTTTCGAAAGCGGACGCCCATCTGGACGAGGGCTTTTGTCTTCACCAGTGAAGGCAGCGACCGGCTGACGCTCTCGGCGATCTGCACGACTCCTCGGGGCAGAATCTTCAACAGCGCCTCCGTTTTCACGTGACCTGCCGTTAACGGATTGGTGAAAAGCGCAATCTTCTCCACAACCAATCCCGCGCTCTTCGCTAGCGGCTCGATCTCATCCACGTGGAGAAGAAAGATGTGACCGTCGGAGTTCGGTTTGAACTGCACCGATTCGAAAACACTCGGATCGGCGCACTCCGAAAATTTCGGGAGGCGATTCTTGAAGTAGCCGCCATTCGGCGTGGTCATCACGATGTAGCCTCCTGGCCTAACGAGTGCGGCTGCCTTGGCCAGGAAATCATCGGGATGCGCGACGTGCTCGATAATTTCCGTTATGAGCACGGCGTCGAAGAGCGAAGGGAACGCCAACTCAAAAGCGTTGCCGGCGGCGAATTCCATCTTCCCTCGCTCCTGTTTCAACCGGACGTAATTCGCCAGCTCCGCGCGCAGATCGTTCCAAGTCACGTCGAACCCGAGCTCCGCCAGCGCGAGTGAAAAATTTCCCTGCGCGGCCGCGACATCGAGAACCCGCGCGCCGGGCGAGAGCACTTCAGTCAGCAAGCGCAGCGTTTCGCGCCGGCGGTTGTCGTAGGCATAGGCGTAACCATGGTCCGAGATCTCGCCGTAAATTTCGCTCTGGTCGTAGAGGTACGATTCCTTCCACGACTGTGGCCAGTCTGGCTCCGGTTCGATTCGCTTCACCGGCAAAGATTCTTCATCCGTTGCCAACTCCAAAAGCGTAGCGGATAGGAAACGCTCATTTTATGACGCCGGTAAAAATTTGGTTGGGATATCCATATCCGCTCGGAGCGACCTGGCTCGGCAACGGGGTCAATTTCGCGATTTTCTCCGAGATGGCTACTTCGGTCGATCTTTGTCTTTTCGATAACATCGATTCGCCCCAGGAAAATATCCGGATCCCGATGACGGAGCAGACCGACCAGGTCTGGCACGTTTTTCTTCCCGATGTCCGGCCGGGGCAGCTCTACGGCTATCGCGTTTACGGGCCTTACGATCCGGAGCGCGGGATGCGTTTCAACAGCTCGAAGCTCCTCATCGATCCGTACGCGAAAGCGATCGCCGGCCAGGTGAATTGGGCGGACGAAATGTTTGGCTACGTGGTCGGCGACGCGAATGAAGATCTGGCGCGCGATTTTCGCGATGACGCCTGGGGGATGCCGAAGGCGGCGGTGATCGATCACGCCTTTGACTGGGGCACCGACAAGCGACCCGCGATCCCATTGCACAGCTCGATCATCTACGAGATGCACGTGAAGGGTTTTACGCGGCTCTGTCCCGACGTGCCGCCGGAATTGCGCGGCACTTATGCCGGTGTCGGGAGCGCGGGCGCGATCAAGTATCTGAAGGATCTCGGGATTACCGCGGTGGAATTGCTGCCGGTCCATCAACACATCGACGACAAGATTTTGGTCGATCGCGGCCTGGTCAATTACTGGGGCTACAACACGATCGGTTTCTTCGCGCCAGAAGCGAAATACTCCAGCAGCGGCGTGATGGGCGAGCAGGTCTCCGAGTTCAAAGGCATGGTGCGCAATCTCCACGCGGCCGGCATCGAGGTGATCCTCGACGTGGTTTACAATCACACCGCGGAGGGAAACCATCTCGGGCCGACGCTGAGTTTTCGCGGCGTGGACAACCCGGCCTACTACCGGCTGTCACCGGAAGATCCGCGGCATTACATGGATTTCACCGGGACCGGGAACACGTTCAACCTCCTCCATCCGCGCACGCTCCAGCTGGTCATGGATAGCCTGCGCTACTGGGTAAACGACATGCACGTCGATGGATTCCGGTTCGATCTCGCTTCCACGCTCGCGCGTGACGACAAGGGCGTGAACAAGCTCCACGCGTTTTTCGAAATCATTCACCAGGACCCAGTGCTCTCGCAGGTGAAATTGATCGCGGAACCGTGGGACGTCGGCGACGGCGGCTATCAGGTCGGCAATTTCCCCATCCTCTGGGCGGAATGGAACGGGAAGTATCGCGATGAAGTCCGGCGGTTTTGGAAAGGCGACGAAGGACGGATCGGCGAGATCGCGTATCGACTCACGGGTAGTCCGGATCTGTACCAGCACAGTGGCCGGCGTCCGTACGCCAGCATCAATTTCATCACCGCCCACGACGGCTTCACCCTGAACGATCTGGTCAGCTACAACGACAAGCACAACGAAGCGAACGGCGAAGAGAACCGGGACGGCGACAACAACAACAACTCGTGGAACTGCGGCGCGGAAGGCCCGAGCGACGATCCGGA
This sequence comes from Verrucomicrobiota bacterium, assembly GCA_041167505.1. Lineage (GTDB taxonomy): Bacteria > Verrucomicrobiota > Verrucomicrobiia > Chthoniobacterales > UBA10450 > AV80. Next base: position 12,096 of record JBEEHR010000010.1, on the reverse strand, counting down.
AATCAACGCGCTCCGCGCCCGGCAGCGACGGAATTTTTTGACGACGCTCTTTCTTTCCCAAGGCGTGCCGATGTTGCTCGCCGGTGACGAATGGGCGCGGACGCAGAACGGCAACAACAATACCTATTGCCAGGACAACGAGTTGAACTGGCTCCAGTGGGAGCACAACGACGAACAAAAGGAACTGCTCACTTTTACGAAGAAGCTCATCCAACTCCGCCGCGATCATCCGGTCTTCCGCCGGCCGAAATTTTTCCAGGGTCGTCGGATTCGCGGGACGGACATTCGCGACGTGATGTGGTTTAACCCCGGCGGCAACGAAATGACCGACGAGGAATGGAGCTCGCCGTTCGTGCGCGCCATCGAAGTGCTCCTGAGCGGCGACACGATCGACGTGCTGAGTTTCGAGGGCGAACCGATCCGCGATGAGACGTTCCTGTTCCTGATCAACGCGCATTTTGAGCCGCTCCCGTTTGTTTTGCCGGGCGAGGAACATCTCGAGTGGGTGCTCATGCTCGATACCGCGGAGGAACATGGATTCCTGCCGGAGCCACTAAAGTTTGCGTCGGGCGACGACGTGGAAGTGATCGGGCGCGGAATGAAACTGCTGAAACTGGCGACCGGCGCGCAGGCGCGGGCGCGTCACGAATCGTGGAAGAAGCGGCAGGTGCAATTGCCGCGAGACGTGATGCCGGGCGCGGCGAAGCCACCGCCGCTGCCGGAAACAGACAAAGCGGAAAGCGCGGAGACGAAGTGATGAGGGCCGCGATTTTCGATCTCGACGGGACGCTCGTCGATTCCAACGAGTTCCATGTCCTGGCGTGACAGGAGACGTTCCGACATTTCGGCAAGGAGATCCCAATCGAGCGGCTTCGCGAACAAATCGGCAAGGGCGGCGATCAATATTTGCCGGTGTTTCTGGACGAGCGCGAGGTGCGTGAATTCGGAAAGGAAGCGGACAAGCTCCACGGCGAGATTTTTAAGAAGAAGTATCTGCCGCAGGTGCGTCCGTTTCCGAAAGTGCGCGAGCTCTTCGAACGCTTGCGCGGCGATGGGAAGAAGATCGCGCTCGCTTCCTCCGGCAAGGAGGATGAAGTGCGTCATTACAAAAAGCTGTTAGGCATCGAAAAACTGACGGACTCGATGACGACCTCGGACCAGGTCGTCCATTCGAAGCCGATGGCGGACGTCTTTATCGCCGCGCTGCGCACATTGGGCGCTATCGCGCCGGACGAAGCGATTGCGATCGGTGACACGCCCTACGACATCGCCGCGGCGAAGAAAATCGAGCTGCCGGTCCTCGGGGTTCTTTGCGGTGGTTTTCCCGAGCAGACGTTGCGTGATGAAGGCGCCGTCGCGATTTTTCGCGATCCGGCGGATTTGCTGGAGCGCTATTATCAATCGCCGCTGGCGGGATAAGAAAAGCTCCGAGCTCCAACATCCAAGCACCAGAGAAATTCCAAACATCGAAGCTCCAAGAAAAGCCTCCGATTGATGTTTGGTGCTTGGAGCTTCTCTGGAGCTTGGAGCTTGGAATTTGGTGCTTTGCTTAGCTCCGCCGCACTTCGAGCTGGCGTCGCAAAATCCAGTGAAGAATCCCGAGTAACCCCAGCGTGGATGCGATCAGCACAATCGTGTTGAAAACGAACACATTCACCTTCAGGCCCAGGTACCGTTTTTCCTCGCCGAAGAAGACATTCAGTTTGCTGTCGCGCCGGTAATCCTTTTGCTCGGTCTCCGCGTTGTTAATTAAGTCGGAGATCTTTTGATTCACATAGAGTTGTTCTGCGGTGACGGGACCGCCCGTGAAAAGGTCGGCATCGAACGGCCGCTTATGGCCCAGGATCTCGTCGATCAAATCCAGATGGCGGTCCAGCTCTGCCGGGGTATTCGCCGACAAACCGTAAAGCATGGCGAGGGTGGACTTGAGCTCGTTCAATCTCTTATGCGTCTCGGGAGTTTCGTCCCGCCTGGCCACCAGGCCATCGATCTGTTTTTGCGCTCGCTCCTGCCTCATGCTCAGCGGGTTCAACTTCGCCTGCGCGACCACCATCTCTTCGTAGGACCAGCGCATGGCGATGAACTGGCAGACAAACGGGACCTGCAAACGGCTGTTCATTTTCTTGCCCTGCTCGTCGTTCGGATGCTCCGAGAACCACCGGGTGAAGGTGTAAACCAGCGCCAGGTTCCGGTTCATGTCCTCATATTTAATGAGCGCGCCACCCATGATGATCTGCGGGATCAGGACCAGAGGGACGATGTTCGCCGCCGTCTTGGGGTCGGCCACGATGGAAGAGATGACGAGACCCAGAGCGACGCCGCCCATCGCCGTCATCAGCATGATGCCGAGGTCGATCCAGAACATGCCGCGGATCTCGAGGATGTAATTGCCGATCAGGACGAAGAGGATGCATTGGAAGAGCGCGAAGAAGCCGAGCGACATGAACTTCGAGAAAACGTAGTAGGGCAGGCGAACGTTGAGGTTGCGCTCGCGCTGAAGCACGGCCCGATCGCGGATGATATCGTCGGCACTGTTCGTTAGGCCGAGAAACATGGCCACGATGAGGCTGAGGAAGAGGAAGGTCGGGATGTGATAGGCGGAGGCGTAATCGTATTCCCCGCGCTCGGAATAACGGAGGAGCGTGGCGATGAGCAACGCGAGAACGGGCGCGACGCCGATGGTGATGACGAGGTTCGCGCGGTTGCGCAGCTTGCTCATGAAGGAGCGGCGCATGAGCGTGCGAAACTGCGTCCATTCGTCGCGCCAGCGCATAAAGAAGCGGCGCTTGTTCGAGGGCGCGGCGGGGAGTGCGGGCGCGGGGCCGCGACGGAGCGACACCTGCTTCACGTCCTGGATCAGCCGGAACGCCTCGTATTTGTCCCGCCAGAATTCCGGCGAATAACGGCGCGCGGCGACGAGCTGTCCACGCGTGTTCTCCTCGTAGATGATGTCGCCGCTAATGTCGCGCAGCGGCGTTTCGAGCACGTCGAAGATGAATTCCGGCCGCGTGGTTCCGCACGACGGGCACGCGCCGAGATCGGCGCCGAACTGGTGCTGGTGTTCCGCCTCGGCGAAGTAGCGGAGCATGTCGGTCGGCGTGCCGAAGAAAACGAGCCGCCCGCCTTTGTCGAACAGGATCGCCTTGTGAAACATCTGGAACAGTTTCGAACTCGGCTGGTGGATCGTGACGATGATGATCTTGTTATGGGCGAGGGCACGAATGATCTCGATGACGTGCTCGGAATCTTTCGACGACAGGCCCGACGTCGGCTCATCGAAAAGGTAAACGTCCGCCGAGCCGATCATATCGAGGCCGATGTTGAGGCGTTTCCGCTCGCCGCCGCTGAGCGTTTTCTTCACCGGGCTGCCGACAATGCTGTCGCGCCTTTCGTTTAACCCGAGCTCGATCAGTTTGCCTTCGAGCCGGCGGGTGAGGTCGCGCCCGGAAAGATGCGGCGCGCGAATCGCCGCCGCGAATTGCAGGTTCTCGCCGATCGTGAGATGCTCATCGAATGCGTCTTCCTGCGGGATGTAGCTGATGTAGCCCTTGAGCAGGTCGAGGTTTTCGTAGAGCGGCCGGTCGTTCAAGAGCACCTGGCCCTGGGTCGACTGGAGTTGGCCGCCCAAAACTTTCATGAGCGTACTCTTGCCCGAGCCGCTCGCGCCCATCACGCAGACCAGCTCGCCGCGATTGACCGAGAACGAGACGCCTTCCAATCCGACCTCGTTGTTCCCGAAGCGGTGCGTGAGATCCACCACTTCCATCGAGCGAATAATGTTGCGCTCTTCCTCGATGATCCGCTCGGAGAAATTGCAGCGCAGGAACTGGCCGACATCGATCCGGATCGTATCGCCGTCCTGGAGCGGGGCGGTCGTGCGCACCGGCGTTTCGCCGACGAGGATCGGTCGGTCGGCGTCGATCACTTCCAGCGTGCCGACGCGTTTGTCGTAATCGCAGAGAATTTTCAGGAGTACGTCGCCGCTCGTGCCGGGCGAGAGGAGGATGTCGTCTTCCTCGAGCATGCTCGGGTTGTTCGAGACGAGATACTCGGACTTCGACGCTTTCAGCGGGAACCGGCCGCCCATAGCGCGGGCGCGCCGTCGGAGGTCGATTAGGTCCATCTCGCTGTCGTTATGAAAAACGATCCGATCTTCCAGCGCGGCTTCGACCGTCGTGCCGGCTTTCAGCTTCACGCCGTTGAGGACGGCATTCACGTCGCGGAGCGCTTTCACGCGCACCTTCAAACCGAAGGTGACTTCGAGTGCACTTTCGCGCGACTTCGAGCGTTCGAGCTGCACTTCATCGGCGTCTTTGTGGACGCGCACGAAGATTTGCGGCAGCGAGACGTTTTTCTTGGCGTTGAAATAGGCGGCTAACTCCTGGTAGGTGAGAAATTGGTCGCCGACGAGGATGCGTTGACCTGGGTAGATGCGGCAAAATCCGCCGCGCAACAGCGGCCGGCCGCGGACTGAGATCGGCTGGCCGGTGTAGTTTTTGAGCAGAATCAGATCGTGGTAACGAAACGCCAGGAGCCGGTCGGGCCCGTTCAAGCTTTTCAGGACCACGTCCGCCGCGCCGTTGGTCCCGAATGAAAGCGATTCGAGGGGCGACGCGCCGCGCTGATAAATCGATGCGTCCGCGTCCTCCGACGCGTTCAACTGATAAACGATGTCGATGGCCTGCGCCGCCATCCCGAGCTGAGACATGAACGAATAGAACGCGACGACCTGCTCCTGCTTCAGTCCGGCCTGCGAAATCAGGTCGTAGAGCTGGACGCCGAGCATGATCTTGCGATCTGTGCCCAGCGAGGCCGAAAGTTTTTGCGCCATCGCCCCGAGATCCTGCTGCTCGTAAAGCGCCTGGCGAAAGAGCTGACGCAGCTCCGAGTAAACCGTTTCCGGGTAATCGTAGCGAAGGAACCCGAGGCTGGAGTCGATTTCTTCCTCAAGCAAAACGCCGTCCGCTTTCGAGAAACTCGCCAGCACCTGGATCAGGAGCGGCAACAGGTTCGGCCCTTCCGAGACGCTCCGTGGTTTCCGCAACGCTCGCCGCATCCACCGCCGGCTCCGTCGCTGAATGCGATACGCAAACGGTGTCACTTTCTGCACCGCGCGATCGATTTTGTCCGCGACTTTGGTTAGGGCTGTCATTTTAAGGAGCGCGCGAAATTACCGCACGGAGGGGGTAATCGCAATGGAGCGCGCCTATACGACCGATAGGGCCCATGCGACCTATGAGAGACCGGCGATTCCCGCCGTCCCTTTGCATTGCCAAGAGATCATGTTAGCGTTTTCGCGCCTGACAAAACCGGGCTCTACATCTCATGGCCCAGCCTGATCGCAATTCGCAAAAAGAGAACAAACCTCGCGGGAACGAGCCAAGCTTTAACTGGCGCGGCGTCATTCTCATCGCCATCGCATTTGCCCTGATCGGGCTCGCGGTCCTCTTCCGTGGCGGCGCTTACAACAACTTCGAGGACGTCCCTTACAACCGCTTCCTTGAGCTGCTCGAGAACAAGCAGATTGTCGTGGACAAGAATTACCCGCTCCAGCTGGTTTACCAGGAAGGACAGCCTACCCAGACCTTACGCGGCGCTTACATCAAACAGGCGGCAGGCCCGAACGGCGCGCAGCAGGTGCAATTTCGCACTACCGTCGCGCTGAATTACGCCACGAACCTGCAGGATAAACTCGCCGCTGCCGGCATCCAGCCCGCCATCCGCACGGATTCGACTCTCGTGGCGCAGACGCTCATCGGCTTCTTGCCCATCGCGCTCTTCCTGCTCGTTCTCTATTTTCTCTTCCGCCAGCAGATCAAGATGGCCGGCAAAGGCGCGCTCAACTTCGGCAAATCGAAGGCGCGCATGCTCGCCCGCGACAAGAACAAGATCACATTCAAGGACGTGGCCGGCGTCGAAGAAGCCAAGGATGAAGTCCAGGAGCTGGTCGAATTTTTGCGCGACCCGAAAAAGTTCCAGAAACTCGGCGGCCGCATTCCGAAAGGTGTCCTGCTCGTAGGCCCTCCCGGAACCGGCAAGACGCTGCTCGCGCGCGCCATTGCCGGCGAAGCGGATGTGCCGTTTTTCTCCATTAGCGGCTCGGATTTCGTCGAGATGTTTGTCGGCGTCGGCGCTTCGCGCGTGCGCGACATGTTCGAGCAGGGGAAAAAATCGGCGCCCTGCATTATTTTTATCGACGAAATCGACGCGGTCGGCCGGCATCGGGGCCACGGCGTCGGCGGCGGGCATGACGAGCGGGAGCAGACGCTGAACGCGTTGCTCGTGGAGATGGATGGATTCGATACCCAGGAAGGCGTCATCATTATCGCGGCCACCAACCGGCCCGATGTTCTCGATCCCGCACTGCTGCGTCCCGGCCGTTTCGATCGCCAGATCACGGTGAATTTGCCTGACGTGAAAGGCCGCGAAGAAATCCTGCGCGTCCATTCGAAGAAGGTGAAGCTCGCGGAAGGCGTCGATCTCCAGGTCGTCGCGCGCGGCACGCCCGGATATTCCGGCGCGGAGCTGGCGAACGTCATCAACGAAGCTGCGCTCCTCGCGGCGCGTCGCGGATTGAAGGGAATCACGCTCCACGAACTGGAAGAAGCGCGCGACAAAGTCCGCTGGGGCAAGGAACGCCGGAGCATGGCGCTTAGCGAAAAAGAAAAGACCAACACCGCCTACCACGAAGCCGGCCACGCCTTGCTGCTGGAATTGCTCCCGCACACGGAGCCGCTCCACAAAGTCACCATCATCCCGCGCGGCCCGTCACTTGGCTCGACGATGTGGCTGCCCGAGGAAGACAAGTACACCAATCGAAAGAACGAATTGATCGCCGGACTCGCCGTCGGCATGGGCGGACGCGTTGCGGAAGAGATTGTTTTTGGCGACGTCACCAATGGCGCCCGCGGCGACATCAAAACGGCCACAGCCATTGCCCGCCGGATGGTCTGCGAATGGGGCATGAGCGAGAAGATGGGCATGGTCGAGTACGGCGAGCACGAGGATTACGTTTTCCTCGGCCGCGATATCTCGCGCGCCCGCGATTACAGCGAAGCCACGGCCGAACAGATTGACGGCGAAGTTCGCAAACTCATCGACAACGCCTACCAGACCGCGATGAAAGTCCTGACCCAGCACCGTGAGCATCTCGAAGCGATCGCGAAAGCCCTCCTCGAATACGAGACTCTCGACGGCGTCCAGATCAAAGAAATCCTCGAGCACGGCCGCCTGATCAATCCCCCTCCCAGCGCCCCGCCTCCCGCCCAGAAAATGCCTCCTGAGAAACCTCCCAAACAAGTCGTCGTCGCCCCCGACGTCGGTCCGCCATTGCCCGGCGCGTTGGGCGGCGCCCCGGCGTAGACCGATTCGTGCGGTTTGACCCGAGTGAAGGAAAGTGTTTCGGATCCAAATTCCACTCTAAGGCCGTTCCAGTTTACGCGTCGCATCCGCAGTTTCCGCCACGCAGTCGCTGGCATTCTGCGAATGATTCGCTGCCAGCATAACGCATGGATTCACGCGGCGGCGACGCTTGCGGTCCTCACTGCCGGGTCCTTATTTCGCGTTTCGGCAGGTGTTTGGTGCTGGATCATTCTGGCCATCTCGATTGTCTGGACGGCCGAGGCTCTCAATAGCGTTCGAGTTTCTGGCGGATGCCGCGTCTCCGGAATTTCACCCACTCGTTCGCGACGCGAAGGATGTAGCAGCCGGAGCGGTGCTTGTTACCGCGATAGCGGCGGCGATCATCGGCGCGATAGTCTTTTGGCCCTACGTAGCTAGGCTGTTTTCCTAAGCGTTTCTAATTTGCGTTGGCTAATTGCGGGGCGGACTGTTGCTCTCACGCTGTGAAAAAGATCCTGGTTGCCCTGGCCATTTTGCTCGTGGTTTGCGTGGCGGGCTTGTTGGTGACGGCGGTGGATCAAATCGCCGGATTGGCGGGCCGATTTCATCCCGTCGCAGGACAGATCGCGTTTTGGATTCTGGTTAGTGCGATCGCGGGCGCGGCGTTGTTTGCTTTTTTTGAGTATTACCGGTTACCGATCGCGCTGGGACCGCCAGAAGATTCCTCGCCGGGCGAACATCAACGCTACCTTTCCGTTCTTCGTCGCCGGCTGAAGAGAAATCCGAGATTCAAACAGCAGCGGCTCGAATCGATCGAGGAGATCCAAGGCGCGCTGGGCGCGCTGCAAATCGAGGCGGACGCGATCATTCGCCGGACGGCTGCGACGGTTTTTATCAGCACGGCGGCGATGCAGAATGGGCGGCTGGATGGGATCGTCGTTCTGCTGACTCAGACGCGAATGATCTGGCAGATCGCCCGGCTCTACGTGCAGCGGCCTTCCGCGCGGGACCTGATTTATCTTTATGGCAACGTCGCCGGCACGGCGCTGGTCGCGAGCAATCTTGAAGCGATCGATCTCTCGGATGTTTTTGCGCCGGTCACGGCGTCGATGGCGCCGGCGGTCTTCTCGGCCATTCCGGGCGCGGCCGGGATTTCGCATTTCATTGTGCGCTGCGTCTCGAACGCCTCGGCCAACGCCTTTCTCACCCTGCGCGTCGGGGAAGTGGCGCGTCGTTATTGCGAAGCGATCTCGCCTACCTCTCGCCAGGAAATTCGGCTTGGGGCGACGGCCGCGGCGGTTAATCATTTGGGCCGGATCGTGACTGAGAACGTGACGAAAATTTTCGCGACGATTGGCGGAAGCATGGCCAGGCGAAGCGCGGATGCGATCCGCGGCAGCTTGAAGTGGCCCTGGGGCAAAGCGGAAGAGGAAGCCGCGGTCGCGGGCCGGATGGAATGAATGCGAAGACGCGCGAGGCAACAACGCACGACGAATATCTGGCGGCGTTAAGCAACAATAAGCGCCGCGCGCTGGAAAAACTGCGGAAGAACATCAAAGCGGCGGCGCCGAAAGCGGAGGAATGCATGAGCTATGGGATTCCGGGCTTTCGGCTGAACGGGAAGCTGCTGGTGGGTTATGGCGCAGCGGCAAAGCATTGCGCGTTCTATCCGGGCTCGACGCGGCAAGCGTTCAAGAAGGAGATGAAGGATTACGACACGAGTGGGAAGGGGACGATCCGGTTTCCGGCGGACAAGCCGCTGCCGTCCGCGCTCGTGAAGAAAATCGTGAAGGCGCGGATCGCGGAACGGGTGTGAATAGTGACTGGTGATACGTGAATGGAGCAGTGACACCGTCCATTCACCAGTCACTGATCACCATTCACATCTGCTACTTCGGCGAACGGGAATCGGCGTGCGTTTTGACTTCGTTACGCTGCTTCTCCACGACGCGCTGCAATTCGCGCTCCATGGTTTTAAAGGCGTCGTGGATCACTTTGGCAAGCGGGGCGTGAGAGCCGTTGTCCATTCCTCTTTCATCGGCGACTAATTCGTGGCCGGGCGGCACGGTGACATCGATCCGGACCCGGTAGGGATTTCCCTTTTGATGCGCATGGTTCGGTTGCTCGATGGCGACGTCGCAACGGTTGATGTGGTCGCAGAATTTTTCCAGGCGCGCCGCTTTCTCGAGGACGACCTGGTCGATGGCGTCGGATTTATCGACGCCCCGGTAAGTGATGTTGACGGGTAGTTGCATAAAATGAAGCGAAGATGATTTCGTGTGCCGGCTACAGCTCCCAGCTTGCGCGAATTTATATCGGTTGTAACGACCGAAAATGGCTGGCTAATTTCGCGGGCTCGATCTTGACCAGGTCCGATTTCACATGCTCGACGATTCGGTCGCGAATTTCCGGCGGCAATTGTTCGACGACGGCGGAATGAATCGAGGCGGGCGCCGCAAACGACCAGCCCTCTTTGCCTTCGCGCTCCACGACCTCGGTGATGCTATCGGCCAATTGCTTCACGATGCGGCGGTCGTTTTCGTTGTCGATGCCAGTGCGCTCCGCGATGGAATTCACCTGGCCGGGCGTGGCGCCGCTGGAGGACGCGCCCGCCTGGTCGGTGAGCTTGTCCTGATAACGGCCATGCGCGTCGGTGGTGTCGAAGGCCTGGACTAATTTGAGGCTCGGGCCGCGAGTGGGGGTGTCGTTAACTTTGTAGGCCTTGAGCGTGCCGCGATCGGTCACGATGATCAGAGATGTCGGTGTCATGTTGCTTTGAACTCTTCGCAGGAGAGCGCGCTTTTGGTTCGCTCTACGATCCGCGCATCGCCGCGGATGACAAGGAGCAGGTTCGCGTGTGATGCAGATTATCAAACAGGCTTCGCGGTGCCCGGCTCTCTCTGCGGAGGTGTTTCGTCGCGGAAACCGAATCGCTCCCGCACGAAGTAGAGCGGGCGTTGTTTCACCTCGCCGTAAATCCGGCCCACGTATTCGCCGATGATGCCGAGCGAAATTAACTGCACGCCGCCCATAAAAAGAACGGAGACGAGAATCGAGGCCCAGCCACGCACCCACAACGAAGGATCCCCAAAGAAACGCAAGATCACGGCGTAGATGATTCCGCAGAGCGCGAGGCCGAGCACGAAGAAACCGGTCCAGACCGCCAGCCGCAGGGGTGCGAAGGAAAAGGAAACGATGGCGTCAATGGCGAACCCGATCATTTTCACCAGGGAATAACCGGTCGTGCCCGCGAAACGCGCCTCGCGTTTATAAGGCACGGCGATTTGCCGAAAGCCGACCCAGCTGACCATCCCGCGCAGGAAACGGTCCCGCTCCGGCATGCGCAAAAGCGCGTTGACCACCTGCCGGTCCATGAGACGGAAGTCGCCCGTGTCGCTCGGAATGGCCGCGGGCGAGATGCCCCGGACGAGGCGATAAAAAACTTTCGCGCTCCAGAGTTTGAATGCCGTCTCGCCCGTGCGCTCGGTCCGTTGCGCGTAGGCGACGTGATAACCTTCCTGCCAGCGAGCGATCATTGTTTCGATCAGTTCCGGCGGATCCTGCAGGTCCGCATCGATGATCACGACAGCGTCGCCGGCGGCGTGTTCGAGTCCGGCGGTGGTCGCAATTTGTTGCCCGAAGTTGCGCGAGAGACGCAAGCCGCGCACGCGCGGGTCGGCGCGCGCGAGTTCACAGAGGAGGCGCGAAGTTTCATCCCGGCTGCCGTCATCGACGAAGATGAACTCGAACGTGCCCGCACTCTGGAGGCGATCCGCGAGCTCAGCGAGACGGCGATGCGCTTCCGGAAGAACAGCGGCTTCGTTGTAGCAGGGGATGATGATGGAGATGAGCATCGGAAATTCGCGCGCCTAGAAAGCCCAGGTGCCGTGAGCAAATTTTGTCGCAAACAGGGCCAGCAACAGAAGAGAAATCGCCGTGAGAATGCGGCCGGCCAGCGGGCGCGCCGCGGCTAGGCGCGCGAAAATGATGAAGATGGGGAAAAGCGTGAGGCAATAGCGCGGCACGCTGACCACGTAGGTGGTGCTGGTGATTAAAAGCCAGTTCAGCGTCATCCAGATGGCGTAGGAAGGCCGGAGTTTGATCCAGCACCAGACCGTGCAGAGAAAAGAGAAAATGATGAAAATGAATTCGTGGAGCCCTTCCGTGAGATTGAAGTGAGGAATGCGCCACCAGACATCGCGAATCCCGGACCACGGGAAGGTGAGCTTCTTGTACCAATGTTTTTCCATTACCTTGGTGAAAGTGAATGGATCGCTGGTGACGTGATAGTTGATCCAGAGATAGCCGAGAAAGCCGAGCCCGGCCGCTCCGATCCAAAGCCAGCGCCAATCAAACCGGCGGTTTTCTCGATATTGCAGCCACGCTTCCACGAGCAACGTGGGCGCCAGCAGGAGCCCGTTCACACGGGTGAAACTGGCGAGCGCTGCGAGCACTCCGGCCACCGCCCAAAATTGCCTCCGCGCCGCCAGCAAGGATCCGAGCACGAGGGCGAGGAACAAACTCTCCGTGTAGCCGATGTGCAAAAAGTAGGCGGTCGGGAAAATGAACAGGAACCAGACTGCCAACCGCGCGACCTTCGCCGGCTGATCCAATTCAACCAACCGTCTGAAGAGAATGCCGGCGAAAACGGAAGCGACGCCTGAGACGAGAAGAGCCGCGGCAAAGTAATTCCGGCAGAGGACGAACGCCGCGCGGACCAGCCACGGGTAGAGTGGATAGAAGACGATGGAAAAC
>JBEEHR010000009.1:0-28188 GCA_041167505.1 Verrucomicrobiota bacterium | reverse complement strand
ACCTGGGAGCCATCCGGCTTCGAGATGACGGAGCCGATGACGACGTTGTAGCGATCCAGCTCGCGGCCTTCGGCATTGTGCACGCCGATGGAACCGTTCTTGTTCAGAACGATCCAGCTTCCGTCGAGCGCCTGCACCGTTCGGAGGTCGTTGAATTGGAGTGCGCCGTCGTTCTTCGCCTTGATGATCGGTTGTTTAAACGTCTGGCTCGCCGTGCCGCCGATGTGGAACGTCCGCATCGTCAGCTGCGTGCCGGGCTCGCCGATTGATTGGGCGGCGATGATGCCGACCGCTTCGCCGAGCTTCACGAATTGTCCGGTAGCCAGGTTGCGTCCGTAACACAGCGCGCAAACGCCGCGGCCGGTTTCGCAGGTGAGAACCGAGCGAATCTTGAGGCTCTCGACGCCGATCTTCTCGATGGCGGCCGCCGTCGGCTCATCGATGAGCTGGTTCGCCTTGATGACCTTCTTCTTCGTAACCGGGTCCGCAATCGTTTCGCAACTCACGCGACCAACGATTCGAGTCGAGAGGTCGACGACTTCTTCGTCGCCTTCGTAAATCGACTTCACCGTGATGCCGTTCACCGTTCCGCAATCCATCTCGTTGATGATCACGTCCTGGGACGCGTCCACGAGCTTGCGGGTGAGGTAACCGGAATCCGCCGTCTTCAGCGCGGTGTCGGCGAGACCCTTGCGGGCGCCGTGCGTGGAGATGAAGTATTCGAGCACGCTCAATCCTTCACGGAAATTCGAAGTAATCGGCCGCTCAATAATTTCGCCTGACGGCTTTGCCATCAATCCGCGCATGCCGGCGAGCTGTTTCACCTGCTGGCGATTGCCTCGCGCGCCCGAGTCCACCATCAGGAACACCGGATTCAATTCCTTACGGCCCTCGTTGTGTTCGAGGGTGCGGAACATGACATTCGAAATCTCGTCGCCCGCGTGGGTCCAGATATCGATGATCTTGTTGTAACGCTCGCCGTCCGTGATGATGCCTTTGCGATACTGCTGCTCGACCGTCTTGATCGACTTGTAAGCGTTCTGCAACTCGGTCTCTTTTTCCTTCGGGATGATCATGTCGGAAATTCCGATGGAAATTCCCGCCTTCGTCGCTTCGGCGAATCCAAGTTCCTTCAGGGCGTCGAGCGTCTCGACCGTGCCGTTTTGTCCGGCGACCTGATAGCAACGCCAGATGATGTCGCTGAGCTGCTTCTTACCCGCTGGCTTGTTGAAAAAGCCCAGCTTTACCGGCCAGATCGCGTTGAAGATAACGCGGCCGGCGGTCGTTTCGATAATCCGGTCCGTCGTATTCCCATAGATCGTTGTCAGGCCGACATCCGGGTTCTTGTACCGAATTCGGTCGTGCGTCTTGACCTTGCCGTCGGCCATCGCGAATTCGACTTCCGTCGCGTCCGCGAAAAGCGGCAGCCGCGTTTCCACCGCCGTGCCCGTAGCACGCCTCGGATTCTGCGTCAGATAATAACAACCGAGCGTGATGTCCTGTGACGGCGTCGTGATCGGCTTCCCGCTCGAGGGCGAGAAAATGTTGTTCGGCGCGAGCATGAGCATGCGCGCTTCCATTTGCGCCTCGACCGAGAGCGGCACGTGGACCGCCATTTGATCGCCGTCGAAGTCCGCGTTGTAAGCGGTGCAAACGAGCGGATGAATCCGGATCGCTTCACCTTCGATGAGCAGCGGCTCGAAAGCCTGGATGGAGAGACGGTGCAGGGTCGGCGCGCGATTCAGCAGCACCGGATGTCCACGCGTCACCTCTTCGAGAATGTCCCAGACCTCCGGCGTCTGGCGCTCGATCATCTTCTTCGCGCTGCGCACGGTGTGCACGTAGCCGAGATCCTTCAGCCGGCGAATGATGAACGGCTCGAACAAAACGAGCGCCATCTTCTTCGGGAGTCCGCACTGGTTCAGCTTCAGCTCCGGCCCGATCACGATGACGGAACGGCCCGAGTAATCAACGCGCTTGCCGAGCAAGTTCTGGCGGAAACGTCCGCCCTTTCCCTTGAGCATGTCGCTGAGCGATTTCAGCGGACGATTTCCGGCGCCAGTGACCGCGCGGCCGTGACGGCCGTTATCGAACAGCGCATCGACCGCTTCCTGCAGCATCCGTTTTTCGTTCCGGATAATGACGTCCGGCGTCTTGAGCTGGAGCAGATTCTTTAACCGGTTATTCCGGTTGATGACGCGGCGATAAAGATCGTTCAGATCGGAGGTCGCGAACCGTCCGCCTTCCAGCGGAACCAGCGGGCGCAAGTCCGGCGGGATCACCGGCAGAACATCGAGCACCATCCAATCCGGACGGGCGTGCGACGAGGCAAAGCCCTGCACGAGTTTCAAACGCTTCGCGAGCTTCTTGCGAATCTGTTTGCTCTTGGTATTCCCCATCGCCTCTTCCAGCTCTTTGTTAAGCTTGCTGAGGTTGATCTCCGCCAAAAGTTTCTTGACCGCTTCCGCGCCCATCCCGGCGACGAAATCTTCGCCGTACTGTTCCTGCGCTTCGCGGTACTCGACTTCGTTCAAAAGCTGAGTCTTGGTCAGCGGGGTCTTGCCCGGATCGATCACGATGTAGTCCTCGTAATAAATCACGCGCTCGAGCTGCCGCGCGCTCATGTCGAGCATCAGGCCGAGGCGGGACGGCATGCACTTGTAGAACCAGATATGCGAAACGGGGACGGCCAATTCGATGTGGCCCATGCGCTCGCGGCGCACGCGTGCCAGCGTCACCTCGACGCCGCAACGGTCGCAGATCACGCCCTTGTGCTTGATCCGCTTGTATTTTCCGCACGAGCACTCCCAGTCCCGGGTCGGCCCGAAAATCCGCTCGCAAAACAGACCGCCTTTTTCGGGCTTGAAGGTCCGGTAATTAATCGTCTCCGGATTCTTGACCTCGCCCTTGCTCCACGACCGCATCGTGTCCGAGGAGGCGACACCGATCGCCACCTGGTCGAAGCCGACCGTGCGTTCTTCACCGACTAGTTCCCGCCAGGAATGTTCGTTCATTTAGTTTTAGAGAATTCTGAAATTACGCTACGTTTTCCAGGAAACTTGTCGGCGCCTGGCCGCCGACTTTTACGTCGAGGCCTAACGACTGCATTTCCTTGATCAACACGTTGAAAGATTCCGGTGTGCCGGCCTCGAGCGAGTTATCGCCTTTGACGATCGACTCGTAGATGCGCGTCCGTCCCTGGACGTCGTCCGACTTCACCGTCAGGAGTTCCTGCAAAGTGTAAGCCGCGCCGTAAGCTTCGAGCGCCCAGACCTCCATCTCGCCGAAACGCTGGCCGCCATATTGCGCTTTGCCGCCGAGCGGTTGTTGGGTGACGAGCGAATACGGTCCGACCGCGCGGGCGTGAATCTTGTCCGCGACCAAGTGGCCCAGCTTCATCATGTAGATGTAACCAACCACGACTTCCTGATCGAAGGTGTCGCCGGTGCGGCCGTCATAAAGGCGCGCCTTGCCGGTTTCCTGCACCCAGGTAAAGCCGTCGATCTTTTTCGCGTCATTCAGATACTCGCGGATTTTCGCTTCCGAAATTCCGTCGAACACCGGCGTCGCGACTTTGAAGCCAAGCGCCTTCGCGGCTACCCCAAGGTGGGTTTCGAGAACCTGGCCGACGTTCATACGGCTCGGCACGCCGAGCGGGTTCAGCACGATCTCGACCGGAGTTCCGTCCGCGAGGAACGGCATGTCTTCTTCCGGCACGATCCGCGCGACCACGCCCTTGTTACCGTGGCGTCCTGCCATCTTGTCGCCGACGCTGAGCTTACGCTTGCTGGCGATGAAAACTTTGACCTGCTTGATGATCCCGGGATCGATGTCGTCGCCGCTTTCGACGCGATCCATCGAGCGTTCCCGCTCCAGTTCCAGCTCCGCGAATTTGTGTTCGTAGGAAGCGATGATCTCGCGGATCTTGTTCCGGATCGGGCTTGGATCGATTTCGATGTGATCGTAAACCGTGGCCAGCTTGCGGAGCAGCGTCTTCGTGATTTTGCGGTTCGCCGGGATGATGATTTCGCCGGTCTGTGCGTTCACCACGTCGAGCGGAATCTTTTCCCCGAGGAGGATGTTCGAAAGCGAATCCGTGAGTTGCTCGGTCAGCTCTTCCTTCTTCTTGCGGTTATCTTCCGTGATCGTCTTGAGCTGCCGCTTCGTTTCCGACGGAGTCAACTTCTCGCGCGAAACTTCGTGGCGCGATGAAACCTTCACGTCCATCACGATGCCGTAAGTGCCCGACGGAACAGTCAGCGAGGTGTCTTTCACGTCCGCCGCTTTTTCACCGAAGATGGCGCGGAGCAAGCGCTCTTCCGGCGCCAGTTCCGTTTCGCTCTTCGGCGTGATTTTCCCGACGAGAATATCACCCGGCTTCACTTCCGCACCGACCCGGACGACGCCGTCCGGCCCGAGGTTGCGAAGCGCTTCTTCGCTGACGTTCGGAATATCCCGCGTGATTTCTTCCGGCCCGAGCTTCGTGTCTCGCGCGCCGATCTCGAATTCATCGATGTGAATCGAGGTGTAAATGTCCTCCTTCACAACCTTCTCCGAGATCATGATGGCGTCTTCGAAGTTGTAGCCGTTCCAAGGCATGAACGCGACGAGCACGTTGCGCCCGAGGGCGAGCTCGCCCTGGTCCGTGTTTGGTCCGTCCGCGATAACCTGGCCGCGTTTCACGTGCTGGCCTTTCTTCACGATCGGCTTCTGGTTCACGCAGGTGCCCGCATTCGAGCGCATGAATTTCCGAAGCTCGTAAACGTGGATGCCCGCGTCGTGATCGGTCTTCAGCTTCTTGCGGCCTTCCGGCATATGCCCGTCTTTGGTAACGACGATTTGATCCGCCGTGACCGAAGCGACCTTGCCGGCTTCGATGGAAATCAGAACCGCGTGCGAATCGCGCGCGACTTTGCCCTCCAGTCCGGTGCCCACCAGCGGCGATTCCGAGACGATCAAAGGAACGCCCTGGCGTTGCATGTTGGAGCCCATGAGCGCGCGATTCGCGTCGTCATGCTCGAGGAACGGAATCAGGCCGGCGGCGACCGAAACGAGCTGTTTCGGCGAGACGTCCATGTAGTGGACCTTCGACGGTTCCACTTCCAAGAAGTCACCGCGATAACGGACAGAGACTTTCTCCTGGGTCAGATGGCCCTTCGCGTCCATGGTCGCGTTCGCCTGCGCTACGAGGAAATTCTCCTCGCGGTCGCCGGTCAGATAATCGACCTGGTCCGTGACCCGGCCCTTCTCAACCTTGCGGTAAGGCGTTTCGATGAACCCGAATTCGTTGATCCGCGCGAAGGTGCTCATCGAGCTGATGAGACCGATGTTCGGACCTTCCGGCGTCTCGATCGGGCAAATGCGTCCGTAGTGCGACGGATGAACGTCGCGCACTTCGAACCCCGCGCGGTCGCGGCTCAACCCGCCTGGCCCAAGGGCCGAGAGCCGGCGCTTGTGCGTCAGCTCCGCGAGCGGATTCGTCTGGTCCATAAACTGGGAGAGCTGCGAGCGACCGAAGAAATCACGGATGACGGCGCTCAGCGCTTTCGGGTTGATCAACTTCTGCGGCGTCATGCCGTCGATGTTGATGTCGAATAATGTCATGCGCTCTTTTACGAGACGCTCCGTGCGCGCGAGACCGACGCGGCACTGGTTCGCGAGCAATTCACCAACCGTCCGCACGCGGCGGCTGCCAAGGTGATCGATGTCATCGAGCGTGCCTTCACCGCGGCGCAGGCTAATCAGATATTTGATCGCACCGATGAAATCCTTGTCCGTGACAATTCGTTCGCCGAGATCGACGTCGATGCTCAGCTTCTGGTTGATCTTGTAACGGCCAACGCGACCGAGATCGTACTTCTTCGGATCGAAAAAGAGCCGCTTCAGGAGCGCCTTCGCGTTCGCCACCGTCGGCGGATCACCAGGGCGCAGTTTGCGGTAAATGTCCTTCAACGCCTCTTCCTGGTCGTGCGCTGGGTCTTTCTTCAGCGCCTTCACGACAGTGTCGTCGTTGGTGATGTCGATCACCTTTACGTCCTTGTGGCCGAGCGCCATGATCTGGCGCACGGTCGCCGCCGTGAGCGGCTCGAAGGCGCGCGCCACCGTGGCTTCGCCGTCGAGCACGTCCGCGATCAACACCTTGGTCGCGAGTTCTTCCTCGCCAAGCTTCTCGCTCAGCTTGAGCGTTTCGATGGTGTAAAAAAGTTTGATGACTTCCTCGTCGGAGCCGTAGCCGAGCGCCCGGAGAAAAGTCGTGGCCAAAAATTTCCGCCGCCGTTTCCGGCGGTCGAGATAGATGTAAAGCAAGTCGCTGGTATCGAATTGGACTTCAATCCACGAACCGCGGTCCGGGATGATCCGGAAGCTGTAGAGTACCTTTCCGTTCAAATGGATGCTCGATTCGAAAGCGATGCCCGGCGAACGATGGAGCTGGCTCACCACGACGCGCTCCGCGCCGTTGATCACGAATGTCCCTTGCGGCGTCATGAGCGGGATTTCGCCCATGTAAACTTTCTCTTCCTTCGTCCCCTTCTCCTCGCGGAGCTGGAACGTCACGTGCAGAGGCGCGCTATACGTCTGGCTTTCCCGTTGCGCCTCGAGGGCCGTCAGCTTCGGTTCGCCAATCTCGTAATGGCTGAAATCGAGAGTCGCCTTTTCATCGTAGCTCTCGATCGGAAACACCTCTTTGAACACGGCTTGGAGGCCAGAATTCTTCCGTTTCGAAAAGGGCACATCTTTTTGGAGGAAATCGACGTAGGAGTTGAGTTGAACCTCAATGAGGTTTGGAGGCTCGATGCCTTCCTTGATGGTTCCGAAGTAGATACGTTCCGACATAATTACTAGACCAATATCCGAGGTTGTTGACGACACCCCGGCCGCACACGGGATGGCGAATGAAAATGCTCACGGGTCTCAGCCGCGAGCAAGGAGCGCAAAAATAGCACCAAAACAGAGGCCGTCAAATTCCGTGCCACTGTTTTGTTGCCTGATTAAATTTTGTCCGTCGGGTGCGGTTTTGAAAATAACTCTACTGCTTCCAGCAAAAAGATTTCTGACACACCGGCACCCGGCGCGCAAGGTAATTTCGCACGCCGGGTTGCGGTGGGATGCAATTACTTGATTTCGACTTTGGCGCCGGCCGCTTCGATCTTCTTCTTGATCTCTTCGGCTTCCGCCTTGGTCACGCCTTCCTTGATCGTCTTGGGAGCGCCTTCGACGAGCGCCTTGGCTTCCGCCAGGCCGAGGCCCGGCACCGCGCTGCGCACTTCCTTGATCACGCCGATCTTGTTCGAGCCCATCTCTTTCAAGATGACTTCGAAAGCGGTCTTCTCTTCAGCGGGTGCTGCGGCTGCGCCGGCGCCTGCTGATGGAGCCGCTGCTGCCGCGACCGGAGCCGCTGCGCTGACGCCCCATTTTTCTTCGAGCTGCTTCACCAGACCAGCAATCTCGAGAACGGTCAGGCCGCTGAGTTGCTCCACGATTGTATTTGTATCTGCCATTTTATTTTCCTCTCATGCGCCGCCTTCGGAAGCTTCCGAAGAATTACGTCCCGCAGCCACGGGACCGGACGTTGTTGTTGGTTGCTCGCTCCGCCATTCCGGCTTTGCGAAAATTTTTTGGTTAGCCGGCCGTCTCGCCAGCGGGAGATTCTCCTGTGGTTGATTCTGTCGCCGGCGCTGGTTCTGACGCGGGCGCCTCAGCCGTTGCGGCTGCCGCTGGTTCTTCCGGCGGCGTTGCGGCGGGAGCTTCGTCCTGTTTCGCTTCAGGCGCGGCTGATTCAGCGGGTTGTTCTTGCTTCGCCTCCGCCGCCGGAGCTGCGGCTGCTGCAGCCTCGCCTTTCTCGGCTTTCGCGGCGAGCAATCGAGCGAACGCAGACGCGGGCTCGTTCAGGACGCGAACCAGTCGCGTCGCCGGCGCGAGCAGCAATCCAAGCAGCTGCGACAGCAAAATTTCGCGTGACGGCAATTCCGCCAGCGCTTCGACATCCGCAGTAGACAATACCGCTTTGTCGACCACCCCAATCTTCAGCGTCGCGATCTTGAATTCCGCCGCGAACAATTTCAAAATCTTGGCGATCGGAGCGACGTCATTTTCACCCAGCACAATCGCAGTCTGGCCAGTCAGTTTGTCGCCGACATCCGGCATCCCGGAATCCGCCATCGCGCGTTTCAGAAAACTGTTTTTCACGACGCGCACTTCCGCGCCCGCCGGGGCGAGCCGGTTCCGCAACTCGCCGAACTGGTCCACCTTCATTCGCTGGTAATCAGTCACCAGCAGGAACGGCGAGCGGTTGAGCTTCTCCGAAAGATCCGAAACGATTGACGCTTTTTCTGGTCTCATGGCGATTGGCTCCCGTTAGAAAGTTAAATACGGCGATGGATCAACGTGCACCCCGGGCGACATCGTCGCGCTCAGCGTCATCCCTTCGACGAATCGGCCCTTCGCCGTCGCCGGACGCGCCCGCACCACTGCTTCGATCACGGCCGTCCCGTTCTCGACGAGTTGATTGTCCGCGAATGAAAATTTCCCGACTGGCACCGCAATATTGCCGTTCTTATCGAGCTTAAACTCGACGCGGCCCGCTTTCACTTCGCCAACAGCCTTCGCCGTGTCTTCGGTCACCGTGCCTGTTTTCGGATTCGGCATCAGGCCGCGCGGGCCGAGCACCTTGCCGAGCTTTCGCACTTCCGCCATCGCCGCCGGCGTCGCGATCGCGACATCGAAATCCTGAAAACCTTCCTGGCATTTCTGGATCATGTCCTTGAAGCCCACGTATTCCGCGCCCGCTTCCTTCGCCGCCTTCGCTGCCGCGCCTTCCGCAAAAACCAGCACGCGTACCAATTTTCCACTGCCATGCGGCAGGGGGCAGGTTCCGCGAACCATTTGATCGGACTGTTTCGGATCAACCCCGAGCCGGAATGAAACCGTCACGGTCTGGTCGAATTTCGTCGCCGGAAATTTCTTCAGGGTCGAAACCGCCTCGGAAAGATTGTAGGCCTTGGTGCGATCCACCTGCTCGGCGGCCGCGCGATAACGTTTGCTGCGATTTGTTTGCATGATCTTGTGCAGTGCCAGCGTCCCGCGGCTGCGGGACTCCTGCCTATTTGTTGCGCCAACCCCGGCGCGGGACGTGGAAACTAGCGCCCGTTCGCCTCCTGTCAAAGCGAATCTTCAAGCAAGAAAAACCATCCTTTGTGATCCTTTGTGACCTCCGTGTGAGGTCCCTCCAATTTGCCTGTTGCCAACGCTAAAACCGACCTGCTAAACCTGCGGAATGCACTCCACAAAAATTATACTCATTACGGCTATCGTTGTTTTAGCCGGAGCCATTGGCCTCACCGCCGCCCCGGTGAATTTCAACGAAGTCTCCCTCTGGGTCCGCGCCAAACAAACCGATAAATCCATCCTCACCGAAGTCGGCCAACGCAAACTCACCAAGGCCCTGACGCCAGCGCAGGAATCCACCCTGAAATCCCAGGGCGCCAGCGATTCCCTCGTCCAATCGCTTCGCAATTCCGCGCTCATTACTTCTTCCACCGAGGCCGCCGCGACCGAAACCAAAATGCCCGCTCCCAGATCCGGTCCCGGACCGGAATCCGACCGCGATTCAGCTGCCGACAATCTCCACGTCTTCGAAGTTACCGCCGGCCATCCGATTAATCTTAGCCAATGGGGGGGCCCAGATTACGAATTCGCGTTTAACATTTACCGTTACGCCGGCGAAAACATCATCGAGCCTGTCTTGGTCGACACCGTTCGCACTTACACCGATGTCGCGCATTACGTTGGCGTCCTCGGCACCGGCCCGCGCACCGCAGTGCCGCACTTCCGCGGCGGCAGTAGGCTTATCCCTTACCTCAACGGTGATCTGAAGGACGATTCCTACATGATCGGTGACTACACCGCCGTCTCGTCCCACTCCGCCTCACGCGGAATGTCGATCGATCGCAAACACCCCGTCGTTATCCCCGGCGTTCCCTACACGTTGTTCCCGATTTACGGCGTGGGCAGCACGGCGCTTTATTATGTCGGCCACACCAGCGACACCGTGAAGCTCGCCGTCGCAACCTCCCGCTGATTCCGTCCGACAGACGCTACGGTTTCGCGCTGCTCTTCACGATCTTGCCCTCCTTCATCACGAAGGAGACGCGTTCGGTGGCGGTGATGTCTGTCGTGGGATCGCCTGGCATCGCAACGACGTCGGCGAGTTTGCCTTTTTCCAGCGTGCCGACTTTGGCGGAAATGCCGAACAAATCGGCGTTCGACGAGGTGGCGGCACGCAGGGCTTCGATGGGCGGCAGTCCGAGATCGACCATTAACTTGAACTCTTTCGCGTTCTGTCCATGCGGAAAAACCGCGGCGTCGGTGCCGAGCCCGATCCTGACGCCGATCTTCACCGCGTTCCGGAACATGTCGGAACGCGCCTCCGTGGCCGCCCGCGCCTTTGCCTGCAAGGCCGGAGGATAGGCGCCGATCTTGGACATGATCCATTCGCTGGCCATCAGCGTCGGCACCAGATAAGTCCCTTTGGTTTTCATGAGCTGAAGCGTCTCCGGTTTCAAAAACGAACCGTGCTCGATGGAATCGACGCCGGCCTCGATCGCCTCTTTCGCCGCCTGGTCGCCGTGGCAATGGACGGCGATCTTCTTGCGGAGCCGATGCGTTTCGTCCACCAGCGCCGCCATTTCGGCGGGCGTGAACTGCGGTGTATCCACTTCGTCGGTGAGTGAGAGCACGCCGCCGGAAACGGCGGCCTTGATCACGTCGGCGCCATTCTTGACCTGGAAACGAACAGCCTTTCGAATCGCGTCCGGCCCATCGGCAATGCCGTCGGCGTAGTCGGGCTCGCGGCCGAAAAGGAAATCGCGGAACCCAGCGGTGTCATCGAAGTGGCCACCGGTGGCGCCGATGCCATACGTCGCAACGAGCATCCGCGGGCCGGGGAAGATTCCCTTCGCTATCGCGTTGCGCATGGAGACGTCCACGAAATCGTGGCTGCCGTTGAAGCGGCTGCCGAGGTCGCGCACGGTGGTGAAGCCGGCTTCTACCGTTGCGCGCGCATTTGGAATCGTCAGGAAGGCCAGCTCCGAGACGTTGGTCTGCAGCATCTTCAGGAGGCGCTCATTGAAGTTACCGGTGAAATCGAAGGTGAGATGCGTGTGCGCATCCATAAAACCAGGCGACAGCGTTGCATCGCCGAGATCGATGACTTGCGCGCCTTGGGGGATCGACAGGTTGCTGCCGGCATCGACAATCTTGTCGCCCTGGACGATCACGACGCCGTTCGTCACCAACGCTTTCGATTTGCCGTCGAAAAGACGGGCCGCTTTCAGAGCGATGACGGTGCCAGCGGGATCAGCGGCGAAGGTGGTAACCGCAGAGAGCGCTAAGACCGTCGAGAAAAGACAAAGCAGTTTTTTCATGGCTCCGAATATGAAATTCGGAGCCCAAAAGCAAGGCGCACCAATGATCGCGGGACCAACAAGTCGTTTCGGCGATGGCGCCGAAACCAGCACGCGAGGCGCGTGCGCTCCCCAATCCGGTAAATCCGCGTTATCCGCGGTTGTTGTCACTCGCAGAGACGCAGACGTTGATTCGATTTTGCTTTCCCGGGTTCGGCCGCTCCTCAACACTTCGAACATGAAAATGAAGGGCGTTGCGCTGATTCTTGTTGGGCTCGTGCCGCTCGCCGGCGCATTCGCCCAGACGAACCCGCAGTCGCTGGAAAAGCTCGCGGATGATTTCTGGAACTGGCGCGCGAAGTATGCGCCGTTCACGGGCGACGACGTAAATCGGATTGAGCGGCCGGGCGGCTTGCGCGATTGGTCGCGGACCGCGATTGAACGGCGGGGCAAAGAGCTGACCGAATTCGAAGCGCGCTGGAAAAAAATCGATCCTGCGGATTGGCCGATCCCGGGGAAGGTCGATTATCGTCTAATCGGCTCCGCATTGGCGCGGGTGGAATGGGAGCTGGACATCAACCCGCGCTGGAAGCGCGACCCGACCTTCTACCTTGAACAGACGCTGACGCCTGTTGTGGAAGCGTTGACTGTCCCGGGGCCGTACGATGCGGCGCGCAGCCGCGAAATCCTCACACGCATCGAAAACATTCCCGCGATCTTGCAACAGGGGGAAGCAAATCTAGCCAAGCCACCGGCGCCGTTCGCAACCGTGACGATTCAGGCGCTCGAAGGCGTGCGTGAACGTCTGCGCACGATGGCTGTTTCCCTGCGACCGGCGACCACTCTCACTGAAAAAGAATTAAACGAGGCGGCCAGCCGAGCCGCGGACGCACTCGAACATTTTCGGGCACGCCTCCAGGAACGGCTGCCTTCCCTTCCGAAAGAAACCGCGCTCGGTCGCGATGCTTATGTGTTCTTTCTCCAATATGTCGCTCTGGCTCCCTACGTGCCCGAAGAACTACTCGCGATGGGCCGCCAGGAATGGAATCGCGCGGTCGCGTTTGAAACTCACGAGAAAGAACGCAACCGCGACGTGCCGCCGCTCTCATTGGCGAAAGACACCGAGAGTTGGATCAAAGACACCGCGGCGAAAGAATTGTCGATCCGCGAATTTCTGGACAAGCGCGGCATCCTGACGGTTCCCGATTGGATTCAACACTACACGCTGCGACCGATGCCGGATTATCTCCGCGCGCTCGAAAGCTTCGGTGAGACGGATGATTTCACCTCCGGCTCGCGGCTTAAAGAGAACTGCATCCGCTACACGAATCCACCGTCACCGAGTCTCGGTTACTTCTGGCGCGCCACCGCGCAGGACCCGCGGCCGATCATTGTTCACGAGGGAATTCCCGGCCATTACTTCCAGCTTTGTCTTTCCTGGAAACACGAGGACGCGATCCGGCGGCATTATTACGACTCGGGCGCGAATGAAGGCATTGGTTTTTACGCCGAGGAGATGATGTTGCAGGCAGGGTTGTTCGAGGACAGCCCGCACACGCGCGAGATCATTTATAATTTCATGCGTCTGCGCGCGCTCCGCGTGGAAGTGGACGTGCGCCTCGCCCTCGGCGAATTCACGCTCGAGCAAGCCGCAAAATATCTCGAAGAAAAAGTCCCGATGGATCCAGGAACCGCGCGCCAGGAAGCGATCGCCTTCTCCACCAGCCCCGGCCAGGCTATCACCTACCAAATCGGCAAACTCCAGATCACGAAATTCTTGGCCGAAGCGCGGATGCAGCAGGGCGACAAATTCAATCTCCGTGCCTTCCACGATTTCGTCTGGAAGAACGGTAACGTCCCGATCGCGTTACAGAAGTGGGAATATTTGGGCGCGACCGATTAGGAGTAGTGCACGTTTTGACCTTACCGATTGCTGATTGCATTCTTGCTCCGCCCTAATACGTAATTCCGAGCAAGGCGCTCGGGATTGCTAACAATCTTTCCCAATTCAGGGCCGTATTTTCCAATCGCCGAAGGTCTGGTGGTAATTGAGCCAGTGCCCATCGAGCTGGTCCCCCTGCCCATTCATATAGAATATGTAACCCAGACCGGTGCTGTCCTGGATAATGATGTCCGTCTTGCCATCGCTGTTGAAATCCCCTGTGCCTACTATCTTCCAATCGCCGAAGGTCTGGTGGTAGTTCAGCCAATGCCCGCTGAGCTGGTCCCCCTGCCCGTTCATATAAAATATGTAAGCCAGACCGGTGCTGTCCTGGATGATGATGTCCGTCTTGCCATCGCTGTTGAAATCTGCTTCGAGGGCGGAAGGCGGAACGAACGAGACAACTGAACCAAATCCCCACCCTGGACCAGCTCCTATGTCGGCAGTGCTGCCATTATGGGCGTACGCCCGATAGAAGTAGGTTACCCCAGAGGTGAAGCCTTGAAGCGCCAGAGAAAAATTGTTCCCGGATATCGAAATGTACTGGGAGCCAAATCCCACCGGGTTGGCGGGATCGTCCCAGACGGAGAAGAAATAGTCATTGACCGGTGACCCTCCGTCGCTAACCACGCGCCCATTGAGTACCGCTGTGCTTGAGGTCACTGAAGAAGCGTCGAGCGTCTGGACAGTGGGGAGATTGGGGCCACTACTGAAGCTGGCTACGAGACTGCGATTGCTGTTGAGGGTGAACGTGTAGCTGGTCGAGCTGCTTACTGCCGAGCCGCTCTCAGTCCAGTTCACGAAGCTATAACCGCTATTGGCTGTCGCCGTCACCGTGCGCGAACTCCCGGCCGAGAAAGTGCCCCCACCGGTCGTCGTCCCGCCAGCCGAAGGCGAAGAACTAGTCGCGATTGTGTAATTCGGGGAAGCAAAGTTCGCCACGAGGGTGCGATTGCCGTTGAGGGTGAACGTGTAGCTGGCCGAGTTGCCCACTGTCGAGCCGCTCTCTGTCCAGTTCACAAAGCTATAACCGCTATTCGGGGTGGCTGTAACCGTACGCGAACTACCGGCGCTGTACGTTCCTCCACCGGTCGTCGTCCCCCCCCCACTCGGAGATGAAATGGTCGTGATCGTGTAGCTCACAGCCGTAAAGTTCGCCACGAGAGTCCGCGTACTATTCAGTGTAAAGGTATAGCTGCTCGAAGTGCTTACGACCGAGCCGCTCTCTGTCCAGTTCACAAAGCTATAACCACTATTGGCCGTCGCGGTCACAGTGCGTGAACTGCCCGCAGCGAATGTGCCGCTCCCACTCGTCGTCCCGCCAGCTGACGGCGATGAACTCGTGCTGACGGTGTAATTCGTCGACCCGCTCGTCCGCTCTAAAAAGTCCTCAGCTGACCAACCTATTTGCCCATCGCTCCACGCCACTTTCCACCAAAAATAATAACGACCAGCTCCCCCAACTTGGAAAAGGTAAGTCGTATCAGTCGCACCGTCGATAATTGTTCCCGTGTCACCCACGGCACGCGGATTTGTGCCACTCACCAAACCACCCCCGGGGCTGCTTCTAACAAAACCACTAGCCGACGCCCTGACGGGAACGTTGTTGGCGCTGGTAATGACGGTCGGATCAATGGCAGTCGTAACAGCCGCTCGCGCGGCACTGATGTAATTCTTATACACTCCATTTCCGTCGCCGACCGATGCCCCTGAGACTTGAAACCAAGTGCTCCAAGGATGAAAATCCGTCTGGCTTTTTGAAATCGACCAAGCCGCTTGTCCACAATAAACCGGCGTTGAGATCAGGCTTTGCCGGTTCCAGCTCGGATTCGCACATGAGGCCGTATTTATTTGCCAAAGTCCCAGCGACGCGGGCCCGACGACGCCACAATAGTTAAAATCCCCCACAGCACTAGGGTTCATGCCAATAGACTCTGCTTGCGCAATCGCGATCGCAGCGACAAGTCCAAACCCGTGAAAGCCAGCTTGCTGGGCTATCGCAGCCACTTCAACGTGCGCGAGTCCTAAATATTTTTCGCGACTCGAACTATCATCGAATGGAATCTCCAGGGCCGCGCTCCATCCATCCAAAGTAGAGTTATCATAGTTAACTTGGTACCAATCGTAGGTCTTCCCATTGGAGGGGTGCTGCGCACGAGTCGGGCCAGAAACGATGACTCCGATCGCACCCGCCGGTTGCGTTCCATAAACGGTCGTGCCGGCCGCCGCGTTTCGAACACTGACAGAATTTATGACGCGAATATTCTGCCCGACTGTAAATTGATATGGAGATAGGCCGAACGCGATTACCGGCATCAAACTAATTGCGCCAACCAGCCAAGAGAAAATTCGGCGTCGAGGCGCACTGCCGTATCTCACGTGGCCATTGGGGTGATCTTCGTGCTGCCTCGTCTGTGGTCCGGGTTTCATGTTCTTACTAATTTTCCTGGTTATACTCAAAATCGGTTAGGATCCCGGCTCTGTTAAAAGTGAAAGTGGCGGTGCGCGGCTTGCCGAAATAATACGGGATGAAGTAATGGCCGCGGTTGAAGAAGTAGAACCAGATTTCGCCGTGCGAACTCACTCGGATGTCATCCGCGTCCCCGTACCATTTGTGGATCTCCGCTTTGGCCATCCCACGATGCGGACGGCGTTTGGAGGGCTCGGTGGCTTCGTCCTTCGGCTGCGTTTGCTTCGGCTTGCCTGCATGAATCGCAGACGCAAATCCCCCGGACAGAACCAGACAAAGAGGGAGCGTGATGCAGAGGCGCTTCATGGCGGGTAAGAGGGAATGCGCGATGACATCCGTTTTCCGATTCGTTAGGCAACTAAATTCGTGCGCGCTTCGCATTTATTTCCGGCTCCGACCGGTCCGACCGTAATGACAGGTCCAGTTTCGCTAATAGACCAGCGTTATTGCGAACGGAGGGGCGGGGGAACGGATGCACTCGGGCATAGGCTGCCAGAGAACCCCACTACGCGTCTATAGGGAGAATTCCGTATTTTTCGCGAACTTTAGGCAACGGAAGTCGTATGAGATTCGTGTGCGGAAAGCATCTACCCGGACCAGTCGCGAACCAAACCGAGCGAACCGCAAATGGGATCTGACCCGAAGGGAAATTGAGGTGCTCGGTCTCCTCCGAACCGGAGCATCCGATAAAGACATCGCGCGCGATCTCGGCGTCAGCCGCTCAACGGCGAGCAAGCACGTCGAGAATATCCTGACGAAAATGAAGGTCCCCAACCGGACTGCGGCGGTGAGCCTGAGCTGGTCGATGCCAGGGTAGACTCCGCGAGGTCACGACAGTGTCCCGATCGCGTTGCAGTCGTGGGAATATCTAGGCGCATCGGATCAATGATGGCGGCGCAGTTGGATCGTCCGCTCCGTCGCTAGATGGAAAAATGATCCGCGCCGTGCCAAAAACATGACATCGCGCGACGGAGCGTGCGATCCACCTATGTAAAGTTCGTTTCGGCTGGCAGCCGAAACCAGCAGGCTGGCAGCCTGCGCTCCCCATCCGGGGAATCCGTGTGATCCGCGGTGGGATTAATCGACGATCTCGGAGACCTCTGCACCTAGGGGATGTTGTAGACTTCCACCAGGCCGACGCCGGTGGTGCGGCCACTACCTCGTACAATCGCGGTGTAAGCGCCGGGAGGAAGCGTTTGGATCAGCCCGGCTTCCTCGTCGTGGCTTGGAGCCAGGTTTGCTGCCTCGATTTCTGCGCGTTGCGAATCTTTCCAATCGTTATTGGAGCGAATGACCGTGCCGCTGGAGTTCACCAGGTCAAGAGTCGGATCCCGCAGGAATCCACCCACCCCGAAATCGCCCAGCGTCGGTCCCAGCGCCCTCACCAAAACCTTCAAGTCCTGGGCACCGCTCGGTCCTACGATCAGGCCCGCGATCATCACGTTGTTATCGACATTCACAAAACCGCGGGTGCTGATGTTGGCCAATTTCGCGGGAGCCAGTTCATCGAGGTCGAATGCTTCGACTACAGCTACGCCGGTTTGTCCATCTTTCCCGCGCACTATCGCGGTGTAGTTCTCACCCGGTACCAACGATACGATGATGGCAGCCTCCGCATCCTTGCCTGGCGCGAAGCCACTATTCTCGATGTCGGCAGCCTGGGTTGAGGCGCGCCAATCGTCGTTGCTCGCGAACAGCGTGTCGCCGAGGAAGAGCTCCAGCGTCGGGTCCGGGAGCGCGCCGGGCAGGCCAAAGTCGGTCAAGGTGGGTCCGATTGCGCGGATGATTACCTTCTTATTGAGGCTTCCAGTCGCGATCAATCCTCCGATAAGAACGTTCTCCCCGGTGGAAACCCGCAGCCGTGTGGAAATATTGGCCAAGCTCGGCGGACGCGCGGGTTTCGGATCCGCGGCCACGACCGTCAAGACGACATCATTCCCATCGCCTCCGCGATAGGAGATTGCGAAAGTGATCCCACTCAGAACGAAGGTCGAGCCTTCCGGCCTCGATTGAAATGTCCCTTCGACCGGATCGGTCCCGTCGTTGGAAACGATCACGAAAGAGGTGCCTACACCTGGTGCGAATCCATTGCCTAGGAGCACCGACAAAGCCGCCTTCTGGAGTTTCACCGCGCCGTTCACGACCAGCTTGTCCTGGTTATTTCCGGTGGCGCCTTTCAGTGTAATAAAGAGGGTCGTCGGAATGGTCGCGTTCCCAGCCAGGATAGCATCGCCATTCACCTTCAGGACTCCGGTAAGGCTGCCCTGCCCGGGGGTCACCGAAGCGCCACCCGCCGTCAGCGCTCCTACGGAACCGGTTCCTTCGAAGGCTATGTCATCGGTCTCGGCCGTGCCGCCCGCATCGAGGAAGAGCGGCGCTGAAACTGATGTCTTCATCAATACGTTGCCGCCAAAAACCTTGATCGGACCTGAGGCGGTCTTCGCCACGCCCGTCAGGTCCAGCTCTCCCGTTCCACCCACCATTTGGATTTCACCGGTCCCGATCAGCGCGCCGCTGATCGAGACGCGCGAGTCCGAGAACACGCTAACGCCCAGCGAATACGGCCCAATATCGATGGTCCCGGTCGTATCGAGCGCGCAGTTCCTGTTACCTTCGAAAACGCACGGCGCCGTCAACGTGATGTTGTTCTGGATGGATGCGACCGAATCGAAAAGGCAGGCAAGTCCGCCCCCGCCCAGCGCAATTGAGTTCCCGGAAATGTTATAGCCTCCGTTTGTGGCGAGACCGTCGAAGAGCAGGCCGGAAAACGCGGTCCCGTTCGGATAATTATTCACGTTCGATTGCCGAGCCGCTCCCGAAGGGAAGAAAAGACCCGCCCCAGGCCCGGGCAATGCGTCGCCGACCCAATTCGCTGCCGTCATCCAGTTATCATCCGCCCCGCCACCGTCCCAGGTAGCCGGCACCACAAGAGCAACGTCGTTCCCATCGCCGCCTTTGTAAGTGATCGAAAACGCCGCATTCCCCACAGTCACGAATGCCCCTTCGGGCAGATAGAGAAAGTTGCCCTGGACCGGATCGGTCCCGTCATTTTTGATTATAACAAACGAAGTGCCGGGCGCCGGCTTGAATCCGAAATCCATGTCCAATACGAGCTCCGCACTCGCCAGGTTCACGGTTCCACCGTTGACCACGTTAACCTGGTCGTGGCCACTCCCCGGCGTCGTCCCGTTGATAAGGACTATGAGGAGTCCTTGCCCCGAAGTGAAAGCGAGGTTGCCGCTCACGTTAAGAATCGCAGTGCCATTTCCCACGCCTGGATCCAGCGACCCCCGGCTGGTCTGGACCAGCACGGGCCCCACCGTTCCGTTTCCGGTCAGATTTCCTCCCAGAATCTCCACCGGGCTGCTGGGCTGAGAACCTTGGATCTCGAGCCCGAGCCCTTCAGCCCGGGTCACGCCGGTATAAGTATTGTTAGCCGTCAGCGTCGCCACGCAGTCGAATCCCACTTGCGATATGCCCCCCGGGCCGCTGATCACGCCCTGCAGAAGAAGAGTTCCCTGACCTTCCAGCCGGAGCCGCTTCCCATTTGTATCGATCGCACTGGCAATGACGAGACCCTTGTTGTTGTCGTTCGGCATAAACGATTGATCCGCGGCGAGCTTGATCGAAAGGAGCGCCAGCTGGCCTCCCGCCCCGGTGATCCCCGCGGTCAACGTGATCGCGTTACCCTGGGCCACATGGGAGCTGATCGTGATCGAGTTGAAGGTAGTTCCCGGGCTAAACGTGTTAAGACTGGCCGCCTGCGTCCCGGCAATGAGGACCAGATCGTCTCCCGGCGACGGCACCACAGTGCCCTGCCAGTTAAAAGGATTCGTCCAGAAATTGTCGTGCGGCACCCCGACTTGGTTGATGCTCGCCCCCGTCCAAGTGCGCGTCGCCGCCGGAGCGACGACAGAGCCAGCGAAAATCAACACGCAGACAAGCCAAAATTCTAGCCGCGACGTCATCATGCGAGGGCCGACGCAATTGTGTTTTATCATTTTTATTTCCTACTGATGAAAGCGACAACCAGGAGAAAAAGTGATCATCCGAGACGAAGATAAAAACGACCGGCTCAGCGCGCCGTCCGACCCAGGTAGCTACTCAAGTAAATGCTAAGGTGGGCGGTGGATTGAATCCCCTTCTTCTACTCAAGGAAATAAACCTGGACCACGCCGATGCCGGTTGTCTCAGGTTTACCCCGAAGCTGAACAGTGTATTGGCCGGGCGGGATCGTTGCCACGACCGCTGCTTCGCGAGGATCGCTCGGCTGCAAGCCAGTAGCTTCCAGCTCCTGTTTCTGATCGCTCTGCCAATCATCATTCTCTTTCACGATCGCTCCATTCTGGTCCCTTAACTGGAGGGTCGTGTCGGGCAGCGCGTTGCCGATCCCAAAGGCACCTAACGAAGGTCCAATCGCGCGCACGACTGCTCGCAGATTTCCATTCTGAATAATAAAGCCGGCGATCATCAGCTTATCTCCCGGCTGGATCAAACCTCGGGTTGCGATGTTGGCCAACCTCGCCGGCGAGGCGGCGCTCATGTCGTACGCATCCACGACCCCAATGCCCGTTGTATCCCCCACTCCGCGGACCACCGCGGTGTAGCTCCCCGGAGCAAGGTTCGCGATGATCGCGGACTCGAGATTGCTTCCTGGCGCCAGCCCGCTTCCGCCGATCTCGGCCGATTGATCGCCCGTGATAATCCCTCCCACCTGCGTGCTTCCCCAGTCGTTGTTCGCCGCGATCAAAGTATTAACGGCATCACGAATCTCCAAGGTCGGGTTCGCCAGAGCGTCGGTGATTCCAAATTGGGCGAGGAAGGGTCCGATCGCGCGCACCATGATTTTCTTGGTCGAGCCGGCTGGTCCTTGCACGATGAATCCCTCGATCAAGACATTATCGCCGGTGCCAACGGGAAGACGCGTGGAGACATTCGCGACCAAACCGGGGGTCGCTGTGGGAGTTGCGGTCGGAGTTGCTGTAGCTGTCGGTATCGGAGTTGATATAGGTGTCGGTGTTGGGGTCGAACTCGGAGCTGGCGTGGGAGTCGGTGTAGGGGCAGGCGCTGGCACTTCAAACGCGCCGATGTCCCCGCCATCGCCGCCAGGAACGTTCGCAATTGTAGGTTGATCCCCTGGGCGAGTGAAGCCGCGCTGATCGGTGACTGATCCGCTTGAGTCACCTTTGTCGATCGCAGGGCTGCCGGAAAGCAATGCGTGAGTGAGCGTAGGCCCACCGTTATCCCGCAATGAGTCGAGGAGCGGATTAATGGTCGCGCCCGGCGTGCCGATCTGATCGGAGAATTGCGCGGAGGAGATCGTCGCACCGGCACTGTTGCCGATGAGGTTGAAGTTCTCCGAGATCAGGAAGCCGCTAAAGTCCGGGCCGTTCGGGGCGCTGTTCAGGGCGATGATCGTGTTCCTCGCTCTCGGTGAAAAGCGACCGCCGCCCACGTTATAAACGCCGCCGCCATTGTTGCCGGCCGAGTTGCCGGTGACGGTGCTGTTGGTGAGGTGGATAATGCGGCCGTAGATGCCGCCGCCCGTGCCGCTCGGGGCCATGTTCCCGGAGATGGTGCTATTGGTGACGTCGATCGTGCCGCTGTCTGTGTAGATGCCGCCGCCGGAAATGGCCGCCGAGTTATCAGAGATGGTGGTGTTGGTCAGTGTCGTCGAGGCAGCACCACCACTGAAAATGCTGCCGCTGAAAATGCCACCGCCCTCACCCGCGCCAAAGCCGCCGTTGTCGTTTGCTCTGTTTCCGGAAATGGTGCTGTGGTCCATGATAATCATACCTTCAAAGTTGGAAATGCCCCCGCCGCCGTAATCGGCTGTGTTCCCGGAGACGGTGCACCTGGAGAGTTCGAGCCTGCCGCTCTCGTTGTATATGCCGGCGCCTTCGTTCGCTGAGTTGCCGGAGACGGCCACGTCTCTCAGAAAGAGCGACGACTTGGACAAGTTCAAAATGCCGCCGCCGGAGAACGCCGACGGTAATGGTCCGCGTCCGTTGGCAATCGTCAGGCCGGAGATGGTGACGTTGGTGTCGCCATTGATGAAGAAAATGCGGAAATTCGCGGTGTCTCCGGCGGAGCTGCGCTGGACGCTCAGCAGATTCGCGCCGGGACCGTTGATGCTCAGGCTCTTGTTGATCAGCAAGTGGTCGGTGGTGAGCGTGATCGCGCCCCTCACGTTGTCCGCGAAGGTGATGGTGCTGCCCGCACAGACAGCAGCGAGGACGCCGCGCAATGATCCCGTGCCGCTGTCGCCGGCGATGCGCACTACGCTATCGACGTTGCTGCAGCCGGGCAGGATGTCGGCCTGCACCTCATAGGCGCCGATGTCGCTCCCGTCTCCGCCGCCGGCATTCGTTACGGTCGGGCTGTCCACCGGCCGCGCCAGGCCACGCTGGTCGGTACCGGAGCCGCTGGAGTGGCCGCTCTCTACGGCTGGGCTGCCGGAAAGCAAGGCGTGTGTCTGAGTTGGCCCCCCGTTGTTTTGCAGGGGGCCGAGCAGCGGATTGACGTTGTATATATTACCAGCTTCGGTGCCTTGCGTGCCGTCGATCGTCATGCCGTTCGTGTTGCCGATCAGGACATAGCCTTGCGAGACCATCGTCCCGTTGACGTCCGGGCCGCTCGGGGCACCATTCACGGCAATGATCGTGTTCCTCACGTTCAGCGTACCGGAGCTGTCGCTAAAAATGCCTCCACCCTGGTCCGCTGAGTTATCGGTGACCGTACTGTTAGTCATCGTCAATGAGCCGGTGCCTCCATTGAAAACGCCGCCCCCTTGGCACGGAACGCCGCCGCTGCCGCCGCCGAGATCACAAAAGTTGCCGGAGATGGTCGAGTTCGTCACTGTGAGCATGCCTTCGTTGGAAATGCCGCCGCCGGAGGCTGTCGGGGCGCGGGCCGAGTTGCTCGAGATAGTGCTGTTGATGATCGTCAGCGTCCCGTTGAGGTTGCGAATGCCGCCGCCCTTGGAAATACTGCCGCCGTTGTTGTTGGCCGAGTTGCCTGAGATGGTGCTGTTGGTGATGTTCACCGTGCTGCCATTGCTGTAAATTCCCCCGCCGGCAGACCCTGCTGAGTTGCCCGAGATTGTGCTGTTGGTGATGTTCACCGTGCTGCCATTGCTGTAAATCCCACCGCCGACAGACCCTGCGGTGTTGCCCGAGATTGTGCTGTTGGCCAGGGTAAGGGTGCTGCCAGTAAAGAGGATGCCGCCTCCCCCCCCGCTGCCGCTGGTAGCTGAATTTCCATTGGTGATGGTAACCCCGGACAGAGTGACGTTGCCCCCGGCGATACTGAAGATGACAAAACGATTGAAGTCGGAATCCGCGCGCCTGATGGTCAACTGATTGGCGCCGGGCCCGTTGATAGTCAGGTTCTTGTCGATCGACAACGTGTCGCTGGCCAGCGTGATGACGCTGTTGGCAGGCAATGAAAACGTGATCGTATCGCCTGAGTTGGCATCGGCGATCGCCTGCCGCAACGAACCCGCACCACCATCGTTCGTGCTCGTGACGGAAATAGTGGCGGCCGCGACACCAGTCCCGCTGATCATCATCAGCGCAAGCAGGGCCGACCTGCTTCTGAAAACGATGTTCCAAACCAGCTCTGCGCCGCGCTGCAGCATCCTCCACTGATGGCGTGCGGCGACAGCGAATCGCGGGTTGGATATCAGGGCCGTGAGCGTTTCGAGTGCCATTAGTTTTCTTCTCCTACTGATGAAGGCGACAAAGCCGGAAAAAAGTGATCATCCGAAACGACAGAAAGAATCGGAGAGGGATTTTGAAGAGAAGGAAGCGAAGTTAACGAAGGTTTCCTTCACCCCTTCGTTTCCTTCGTTATCTCCTGTTAAGCTGCATCCGACGCCGGTATCTTCGTTGGCATGGTCGCCGGCTCGCCTTCACCGCAACAAATCAGCGATCTGTTAGCGACCTCCGGTTATTGGCAAAGCGCCCAGCCCGATGAACTCGCGCCGCTGGTCTATGACGAGCTGCGCCAGCTCGCTCATCGCTACATGCGGAGTGAACGGCCCGATCACACGTTGCAAGCCACTGCGCTCGTCAATGAGGCGTATCTGCGTCTGGCGGATCAGACGAACCCGCACTGGCACGACCGGACCCATTTTTTCGCCGTGGCCGCGCGCATGATGCGCCACATCCTGGTGGATTACGCCCGCGGCCGGCAGCGGGCGAAACGCGGCGCCGGTGGAGTAAAAGTGGAGCTCACCGACGAAGCCGTTGTGACCGAGGCGCAGGCCGAACAGGTGGTCGATTTGAACGACGCGCTGGAGCGGCTGGCTGAGCTGGATCGCCGCGCCAGTCAGGTGGTGGAGCTGAAGTATTTCGGCGGCATGAACTACGATGAGATCGCCGAGGTCCTCAGTGTCTCGGCGATCACCGTGCGCCGCGATTGGGAGTTCGCGAAGGCGTGGCTGCACAAGGAATTGACGGCGGCCTAAGATGCGATGAGTTCGGCGCCATTGGAGAGACTCAAGGAAATCTTTCACTCCGCGCGCGAGCTGCTCCGCGGCGAGCGCGAAGCTTTCCTCACTGGTGCTTGCGGCGGCGATGTCCAGCTCCGGCGTGAGATCGATGCGCTCCTCGAATCCGATCGCGCCGCCGATGATTTCATCGCCGACCCTCCGGCCCGGTTAGTAGCGGACGCTTTCGGCGGCGATTCGCCCATTCCATCAGAGGCGGGGCGGATGATCGGTCAGTACAAACTGATCAAGTGCATTGGTACGGGCGGCATGGGAGCGGTTTACCTCGCCGAGCGCGCGGATCAGCAATTCCAGATGCAAGTCGCCATCAAGCTGATCAAGCGCGGGATGGATACGGACTCCGTCCTCCGCCGTTTCCAGCATGAACGGCAGATCCTTGCTTCGCTCGAACACCCGAACATCGCCCGCCTGCTCGATGGTGGAACGACCGACGACGGCCTCCCGTATTTCGTGATGGAATACATCAAAGGCGAGCGCATCGACCATTACGCGGAACAGCAACACCTCTCGATGACAGCGCGTCTCGACTTATTCCGGCAGGTCTGCGGCGCGGTTTCTTATGCGCATCAAAACCTCGTGGTTCATCGTGATCTGAAGCCTTCGAACATCCTGGTCACTTCGGAGGGCGTTCCAAAACTACTCGACTTCGGGATTGCGAAAATCATCCAGGCCGGCGCCGGAACGGAGACGCTCGCCACGATCACCGCGATGCCGGCAATGACACCGGAGTACGCCAGCCCTGAACAAATCGAGGGGACTCACGCGACGACTCTTAGCGATGTCTACAGCCTCGGCGCGGTGCTCTACGAATTGCTGAGCGGCCGCCCGCCCTACCGCCTGCAGAATCGTTCCTCGCAAGAAATCGCGAAGGCGATAACGACCACGCAACTTGAGAAGCCGAGCGCGAGGGTGAGTCGCAGCGAAGATGCCCGGCTGCTGCGCGGCGATCTTGATAACATTGTCCTGATGGCGATGCGTCGAGATGCCGCGCGTCGTTACCGTTCCGTCGAACAATTTTCGGAGGACATCCGTCGCCACCTGACGGGCCGTCCGGTTATCGCGCGCGCGGACACGTTGTCGTATCGGGCCGGAAAATTTTGGCGACGGAATAAACTCGGTATTGCCGCCGCTGTGCTCCTCCTCCTCACGCTCATCGGCGGAATTGTCGCAACCGCACGGCAGGCCCGCCGAGCGCGCGTCCAGGAAAAACGAGCCCGCGCTGAGCAGGCCCGCGCCGAGCGGCGTTTCAACGACGTGCGCAAGCTGGCGAACAGCGTCTTGTTCGATTACCACGACGCCATCAGGGATCTGCCAGGCTCCACGAAAGTCCGGGAGCGACTGGTCAAGGATGCCGTAAATTACCTCGACAGTTTGGCGAGCGAAGCGAACGACGATCCAGCGCTCCAGCGCGAACTCGCTGCCGCCTACGAAAGAGTGGGCGACGTCCGGGGAGGGGCGCAGGGCGGCGGAAGTTTAGGTGACCCAGCCGGCGCAATTGAGAGTTACACGAAAGCGCTGCGGATTCGCGAAGCGCTGGCTGCGGTGAAGCCGGGTGACGCGCAAGCCCGGCGCGACCTCGCCAGGAGCCACCGAATCCTTGGCTACCGGCTGCCGGCCTCGGACGACGCGAACAATGACCTTTCGCATCTGGAGAGAGCACTCCGGCTCTACGTCGATCTGACGCGAGAACAGCCCGCCAATGACGAGCTCCAATTCGATCTTGCCGATACGCACCATGATCTCGGCGCCGCGCTGAACATGCATAACAATGTCGTCGGCGCGCTGGAACAATACCGCGCCGCCCTGGCCATCCGCGAAAAGCTTACCCAGGTTAACCCACTAGATCGAAAATGCCGTCGCGCGCTCTGGTCCAGCTATGAGGCGGTCGGATATACGCTGTGGTTACACAAGGAAATTTCTGTAGCCATCGAGGCCAATAACAAGGCGCTCGCATTGGGGGAGGCGTTGCTCGCGGAAGACCCAATAAACGCGGATTACCGTCGTAGCCTCGTGATAAGCTACCAGAGTGGCGGCGATATTCGCCAGGAGACCGATACGGCAGGGGCGCTGGAGTATTTTCGAAGGGCGGTCGCGCTCGACGAGGAGTTGCTCGCGGCGGATCCAGCGAACGCGTTGACGCGCAAGGATGTCGCCTATACGCACAAGAGGATAGCCGACTTCTTGCGGGATCTGAAGGACAATGCTCAAGCGCTCTTCCACTTCGACAAGGCGCTGGAAGGTTACCAAAAGGCGGTAACAGAAGCGCCAGGAAGCTTTATCTCGCGGTTCCTGGTCGTCACTTGTCAAGCGGGTGCTGCCCAGATGCGGGCGCGGTTGGGCGAGGTGGAACCCGCGCTCGAAGAATGTCGAAAAGGGATCGCCCTCCTCCAGGAAATTACCGGGGACAAGGGAGGGGTGCGGCTCGGGCGAGCTCAAGCGCACGAGTATCTTGCCCATGCATACCTTGCCCTGGCCGCGTCGCCGAAAACATCGACCGGCGAAACCAGGCAACGCACGAACGCTGCTCGCGACATGTTTCGCCAAGCCCTGGACATCCTTGAAGATTTGCGGAGTCAGGGCGCATTAGGCGGGAACGAGGATTGGGCCAAGGAAATCGCCGGGGAGATCGCCAAGTGCGATGCGGTCTTGGGAAAGTAAGCGAATCGCAGCGCTTTGAGCGCCGCGTTCCGAAGCGCTTTCGAAACAGATTCTAGCGACGTTAATCGACGATCTCGAGGCCCATTTGGCGGGCGGTGCCGGCGATGACCCGGAAGCCAGCTTCGTCACTGCGCGAGTTCAGGTCTTTGCCCTTCAACTTCACGATGTCCATGACCTGTTTCCGGGTGACTTTGCCGACTTTCGTCTTGTTCGGCTCTTTGGAACCGGCGGCAATGTTCGCGGCTTTCTTCAACAGGATCGCGGCGGGCGGACTCTTGGTGATGAACGTGAACGACTTGTCCTTAAAAACGGTGATGACGACAGGGAGAATGTCGCCGGCCTGCTTCTGAGTTGCGGCGTTAAATTCTTTGCAGAACGCCATG
The DNA here is from genome assembly GCA_041167505.1 of Verrucomicrobiota bacterium. Lineage (GTDB taxonomy): Bacteria > Verrucomicrobiota > Verrucomicrobiia > Chthoniobacterales > UBA10450 > AV80. The sequence goes on along the minus strand of JBEEHR010000009.1, from coordinate 821 downwards.
ATGTTGACGCCGCGCGGTCCGAGCGCGGTGCCAACGGGCGGCGCCGGGTTCGCCTGGCCGGCCGGGATCTGCAGTTTGATGTGAGCTACGATTTCTTTAGCCATATTAACAAAGGGTTCAGGGTTAAGAGTTCAGGGTTCAGAGAAATCAATCCGCTGAAACCTGAACCCTGAATCCTGAAACCTACCCCCGTTCCACCTGCCAGTATTCGAGTTCCACCGGCGTGGCGCGGCCGAAGATGGTGACGGAAACGCGGAGCTTGCCGCGGTCCGGATCGATTTCTTCCACGATGCCGTTCTGGTTCTGGAACGGGCCGTCGGCCACTTTCACGGTCTCGCCGACTTCGAAGCTGACCTTCGGTTTCACCTTCTCTTCGCGTTCCAGCATCTGAGCCAGCATGTTGTCGACTTCCGCCTGCCGCATCGGGATCGGTTTGTCTTTGGTGCCGGCAAAGCCGATGACGCCCGTGGTTTCGCGAATGAAATACCAGGTCCGGCCGACGAGCTGATTGTTCTCATCGAGCAGATGCATGTTCACGATGAGATAGCCGGGGAAAAATTTCCGGGTCGTCTCGCTTTTCTTGCCGCGCTTGATTTCCGAGACGCGCTCGGTCGGGACGAGAACTTTGAAAATCACGTCGCCCATCTCCTCGGTCTTGACGCGTTTCTCGATGTTGTCGCGCACCTTGTTCTCCTGGCCGGAGAGCACGTGAACGACGAACCACTGGTCTTTGGGAGCGAGGACGGAAGCCATAATCAGTGCATCCGGGTGAAGTAATGAATGAAATTGATGATCACGAAATCAAAGAGCGCGACGTAACC
>JBEEHR010000008.1:0-5820 GCA_041167505.1 Verrucomicrobiota bacterium | reverse complement strand
CTTTCTTCAAGGCCTCTTCCTCGGAGATCGCCTGTTCAGCGGCGTATTTGCGGACGTCTTCGGTGATTTTCATCGAGCAGAAGTGCGGGCCGCACATGGAGCAGAAGTGGGCGCTCTTGGCGCCTTCCTGCGGGAGGGTTTCGTCGTGGAATTCGCGGGCAGTTTCGGGGTCGAGGGCGAGGTTGAACTGGTCTTCCCAGCGGAACTCGAAGCGGGCTTTGCTGAGGGCGTTGTCGCGGTATTGGGCGCCGGGGTGGCCTTTCGCCAGGTCGGCGGCGTGGGCGGCGATTTTGTAGGCGATGACGCCGTCTTTGACGTCTTTCTTGTTCGGCAGGCCGAGGTGTTCTTTCGGGGTGACGTAGCAAAGCATGGCGCAGCCGTACCAGCCGATCATGGCGGCGCCGATGGCGCTGGTGATGTGATCGTAGCCGGGCGCGATGTCGGTGGTGAGCGGGCCGAGGGTGTAGAAGGGCGCTTCGTCGCACCACTCGAGCTGCTTCTCCATGTTCTCCTTGATCATGTGCATGGGGATGTGGCCGGGGCCTTCGTTCATGACCTGCACGTGCTGTTTCCAGGCGCGCTGGGTCAGCTCGCCTTGCGTGAACAGCTCGGCGAACTGCGCTTCGTCGTTCGCGTCGGCGATGGAGCCGGGCCGGAGACCGTCGCCGATGGAGAAGCTGACGTCGTAGGCCGCCATGATCTCGCAGATCTCGTCCCACTTCGTGTAGAGGAAACTTTCCTGGTGATGGGCGAGGCACCACTTGGCCATGATCGAGCCGCCGCGTGAGACGATGCCGGTGGCGCGGTACGCAGTCATCGGGATGTAACGCAAAAGCACGCCGGCATGGACCGTAAAATAATCCACACCCTGCTCTGCCTGTTCGATTAACGTATCGCGATAGATTTCCCAAGTCAGTTCTTCGGCGCGACCGCCGACTTTTTCGAGCGCTTGGTAAATCGGCACGGTGCCGATGGGCACGGGCGAATTGCGAATGATCCATTCGCGGGTGGCATGGATGTTTTTTCCGGTGGAAAGATCCATCACGGTGTCGGCGCCCCATTTGGTGGCCCAGCGCATTTTCTCGACTTCCTCCTCGATCGACGACGCGACGGCGCTGTTGCCGATGTTGGCGTTGATCTTCACGAGGAAATTGCGGCCGATGATCATCGGCTCGGATTCGGGGTGGTTGATGTTGGCCGGGATGATGGCGCGGCCACGGGCCACTTCTGCCCGCACGAATTCGGGAGTGATTTCGCGCGGAACGTTCGCGCCGAAGGATTCGCCGGGATGTTGTTGACGAAGGTCGTTGCGGGCGAATTCTCGTGTAGCGGCGCTCTGTGAGCGCCGATCCCCTTCCCCGTTTCGGCGGTCATAAACCGCCGCTACAGCTACAGCGCGCATATTCTCACGGATGGCGATGTATTCCATCTCCGGGGTGATGATGCCACGGCGCGCGTAGGCTAATTGCGTAACGGCGTTGCCATTCTTAGCGCGGAGAGGCTTGCGCGCGGGCGAGGATGGAGAATGGAGAATAGAGGATGGCTTTCCATTCTTGCCGTTCGAGCTCGCGGCATGTTTGTCGGACAAATAGCCGTCGTCGATCGGAGTAACGGCTCGGCCTTCGATCTCTTCGACGTCGGCGCGGTCGCGAATCCATTTCGCGCGCAAGGCAGGGAGACCTTCTTCCACGTCGATCTTTTGGTCGGCGTCCCCCCAGGGGCCGCTGGTGTCGTAGACGCGAACGGGTTCGTTTACTTCGATCTCGCCGGATATTGTTTTCGTCGGGGCGAGGGAAATTTCTCGGAAGGGGACGCGGAGGCTGGGATGAAGTTCGCCGGGGACGTAAACCTTGCGGGAGTTCGGAAGCGGCGCGTCGGAATTTTGCGGTTCGATGGAGTCTTTGGGTGCGATCATAGCGTTAGGTGGAAATGGTCAGAGGTCCTTCGACTTCGCTCAGGATGACATTTTGAAAAGGGTAGAAATGAAAAGGCCATGCGCGGGAAAACGCATGGCTGAAAAATCCTACCGCTACCTCGCTCCCTTCGGCGGAATTACCCGCATCAGGTTCAAGGGGTTCGTCCAGGACGTCTCAGCCGTTTCGGCTCCCCCGCTCTTTCGCTGACGCTAAAGGCGGAAGGCGGAAGGCGAAAGTGGAAAATGATTGCGGCTGGCGCGACCTGCGGGTCGCGCTCGGACTATTTCTTCGCGGCTGCTTCCTGTTTCACGTTCGTGTGGAAAATCGCCAGCCAATCGCTGCCTTCTTTTTTCCAAACGGATCCGGCGTTGAACGTGCCGGAGGCGTCCTTGCCATCGTAGGTGCCCTCGAGCTTCACGACGTAAGTGGTCACGATGACGTCCTTTTCATCAGAGAACGTTTTGTAATCACTGATGGCGAACGACTTCATGTCCCACTTCTTCATGTCGGCCAATTCCGTATCCATATTGGCAATGCTTTCGGCGTAAACGCCGCGGAAATCTTTATCGACGACCTTCTTGAAGTCGTCTCCCTTTTTGTCTTTGAACGCCTGCCAGGCTGCCTTTTCCTTGGCCTGGATCGCGTCCTCGTCCGCGCCAGCGAGACCGATAACGGTCATCGCAAAAAACACCGCTACCGAATAGGTGATGAATCTTTTCATAAGTTCTCTCTGTTAAGTCTGTTCAGCCCGAGAATGATGGGCGGCGCTGATGGGGTCAATGCCAAAGCGATTGTTCTTGGAGATGTAGCCGCGCAAAGACGCCTCGACACAGCGAGGCGGCTACATTTAGGGCTCTTGATAGGGATCAGGGGTGAGATCGGTCGTGGGGGTCGGGGCTGGATTCGTGACCGGAATAATCGCGGGAGCGGGCGAACTGTCCAGCTTCGCGGGCGGCATCATGAGATCGACGACGGTGATTTCGCCGGCGGCCTGAGCGCGATACTCAGCGACGAGCATGGGGCGCTGTTTTTTCTCGACGAGGTTCCGGTAGTTCTCGATGCCGATGCAGAGAGATTCAGCGAGCTGTTTGCGCCAAGCGGGATCGGCGATGCGTTTACTGTCGCCAGCTTCGCTGACGAAACCGCCTTCGACGAGGATTGCCGGGACATTGGTGCGGCGGAGGACGGCGAACCGCGCCCGTTTGATCCCGCGGTCGAACTCCTGGAAGTGACCGAGCATGGAATGATAAACGGCGGCGGAGAGCTCGAAGCTCTGCGCTTCCATCGGGCTGCCGGCCTGCATGTTGACGAAATGAAGCGCGAGCGAGTCGTCGTTGGTGGAGGGCGCGCCGCGCGGGGTGAGCGAGAAAATCTCGAACCCGGTGGCGTTCGGGTTCGACCCGGTGGCATTGAAGTGGATGCTGACGAAGATCGAATCTTTCGTGGCGTTGGCGATGCGGGCACGGACTTCGAGCGGGATGAAGACGTCGTTCTCGCGGGTCATGACGACTTTGAAGCCCTTCGCCTGCAAGAGCGGGCGAAGCTGGCGGGCAACATCGAGCGCGAAGGTTTTCTCGTTGCCGAACGAATTCGCCGCGCCTTTGTCGAATCCGCCGTGGCCGGGATCGAGGACGATGGTGGTGACTTTGCCGCTGCGTTGAATCATCGTCGGGCGGAGCTGGGGCTCGATGGTTTTCGCGAGGTCGATGCGGGAGACGAGGAATTTGTTGTCCTGCGCGATGACCGGGAAACAGAACCAGTTGCGAATGCCGTTCACGATCGCTTCACGGCTGTCGAGCGTGACCTGGAGCATGTTGCGGCCGTTGTTGAGGACGACCGTCTTGCCGGTGGAATCGACGTTGCCGATGAGGCCGTAGAACTTCGCGATGTTATCGACGCTGAGATAATCGCGCGGGCCGACTTTGATGACGTGCCAATCGCTGTCGCTTGGAGTCGGCGACGGTTTCGACGCTGGGGTCGCGGAAGGTTTGGATTTCGCGGAAGACTTGGAGGACGCCTTAGACTTCGCGAACGAGACCGGCGCGAGCGCGAGCGAGAGAACGCCGGCGAGGAGAAGAGAGAAGAATCGCGGTGCGGTCATTAGCTGCAAAGGCGCAAGATAGGTGCCATAACGGTATCGGATACGGGGTTGGAGACGGGCGGGTGCGGGGGCGTTCAAAAATTTGGAGACGGCCGGATCCCAGGCCGTTGATCTCCTCGTTCCCAAACTCTGTTTGGGAACGCGATTGTCTTCGAAACTCCGTTTCGGCGCTGGGGCAACAGAGTTGCCGGAACAATGTCATTCCCAAACCGAGTTTGGGAACGAGAGAGCAAGAGGAGGAAGGCAGTGGACAACGGGGGCGTTTCAACGTTTCGTGTCCGATGTTTAAGCCGATCGCTCTCTTGATCACTGGTTTGCTGGCTGCCGGCCCTCTGCTCGCGCAAACCGAACCGAACAAATCGCCCGCCACCAAAGACGGGGACAAGCCACCCACCGTTAAGGAACCCGGGAAAAAGCCCGCCGAGCAAAGTCCGCCTCCGGCCGCCGGCCAGAGCCCGACGATCGCGCCGAACACTTCGAGCGACACGGCTGCGAAGCCGCAGGTCGATAAGAACCCGCCGCCGCTCGATCCCAAGAACATGGATACCTCCGTGAAACCGGGCGACGACTTTTATCTCTTCGCGAATGGCGGCTGGATCAAGAACAACCCGGTTCCGCCGGAGTTCTCGCGCTGGGCTTCCTTCAACGAGCTGGCAGAAAAGAACAACGACGCGCTCCATGAAATCTCTGAGAAAGCGTCGGGCGGAACCGCGCCGAATGATTCCAAGAAACCCAAGACCGACAAGTCAGCCGCTTCTTCCGCCGACGTCCAAAAAGTGGGCGACTTCTACGCGAGCGGGATGAACGAAACTGCGGTCGACGCCGCCAAGGCGACGCCGCTCCAGGACGAATTCAAGAAGATCGACGCGATGAAAGATCGGAAGGATGTGCTGAAGGAGATCGGCCGATTCCATTCGATGGGGCTGCATGCCTTCTTCTTTTTCATTTCCGGCCAGGACGATAAGGACAGCACGAAAGTCATCGCCCAGGCTTACCAGGGCGGGCTCGGTCTGCCGGACCGCGATTACTACACCAAAGAGGACGAGCCTTCGAAAAAGATCCGCGACCAATACGTTGAGCACGTGACGAAAATGCTGACGCTTGCCGGCGCGCCCGCGGACCAGGCCGCCAACGACGCGAAGAAGATCATGGCGTTGGAGACCTCGCTCGCGAAGCCAGCCCGGACTCGCGTGGAGCTGCGCGATCCGCAGAAGAATTACAACAAGATGAAGCTGGCGGAACTCCAGGCGATGACGCCGGACTGGAACTGGGCCGATTACCTCAAGGAGTTGAAGCTCACGAACCCCGGCGACATCAACGTCGGCCAGCCGGATTTCTTCAAGGCCGCGAACGACGTTTTTAAGACGACCTCGGTGGATGATTGGAAGCCGTATCTGCGCTGGCACCTGATCAAGGACATGGCGCCTTCCCTCTCGAGCGATTTCGTGAACGAGAGCTTCCGCTTCTTCGAAGCGACCCTGCGCGGGACGAAGCAGATCAAGCCGCGCTGGAAACGCGTCGTGATTTCGACCGACCAGGCGATCGGTGAAGCGCTCGGCAAATTATATGTGGCGGACTATTTCCCGCCCGAAGCGAAGGCGCGCTCGCTCGAGATGATCAACAACCTGAAAGCGGCGCTGGCCGACCGGATCAAGACGGTGGAGTGGATGGACGACGCGACGAAGCAGGCGGCGTTGAAAAAGCTGGCCGCATTCCAGGTGAAGATCGGTTATCCGGACAAGTGGCGCGATTATTCACTGCTCAAGATCGACAAGGGACCGTTTGTGTTGAACACATTGCGCG
>JBEEHR010000007.1:0-35667 GCA_041167505.1 Verrucomicrobiota bacterium | reverse complement strand
CATCGGCTCTGTCGCCTGAAACGGGGCGAACGTCCCAACGCGCGCGCGCGAGGCGTTACGGCCTTGTGTGCTACTTTTGTTCTACTTTCGGGTCTTTCTGGTCTGCCCTCGTTAACGACCGAAAATCTGCAGGAAGCTCGATTTTACCTCTGAAAATCGCGAACGAGAGTTGATCCAAATTGATTAGATGAAATCGCTGAAGTCAGGATTTTGAGTCCAGCGCGTCTGCCAGTTCCGCCACGCCGGCTGGCGAAGTGCTACCGTTTCGCATTGCGCGTGAAGTGCGCAAGTGAAATCGCGGCTCTTTCGCCGCGATTTCACTCCTGCTCCTGATCGTGATCCTGATCCTGCTCCTGATCCTGTGAGCGATTGGCGTTTGCAGGAAGGATCAGGATCATGAGCAGGAATTGTAAGCCGTCCGGCTCGACAGGGTCTCGCCCTCCCATCTAGTCTCGCTCTCCAAATGCTCCGATCATTTTGGTTCGCGCTGGTTTTCTGTCTCGCCGCCTCTGCCCTGGCCGAGGAACGCTCCGTTCAACTCTTGCTGCCCTCGCGCCGCCTCGAGCCGACAAGCACATTCGAGCTTCGCTTCGCCACGGAGATGGTGGCAGCCGAACAGCTTGGGAAACCGGCAACGGTTTCGCCGCTGGTTTTTGCTCCGGCATTGGAAGGTCAGTTCATCTGGCTCAGCACGCGCAGCGGAACTTTCGTGCCGAAAGGAATTCTGCCGCTGGGCAGGAAGTACCAGATAACCTTGCGTGGCGGGCTGAAGGACGCGGCGGGCCGCGATGTGAAGTCGAACCTGCGCGAAGCCGTGGAGACTCCGCCATTGCGGGTCAAGGGCACGTCGGCACTCGGCAGCAACGATCCGGACAACGCCTCGGCGACTCCGCGTTTCCTCGTCCTCTTCAACGCCAATGTAGACGTCGCCGCGTGCGCAAGATTTTTCCGGTTCACCAACGGCACTGGCGCGAAAGTCGACGCCCGGGTCGAGGCGGACGACCCAAAGATCAGAGAGCGCTCATTCCCAAGTTACCAGAGTGACGATCGCATGCTGACGGCGTGGGGCGAGAGACCGTTGGCCCCCGCCGATTCGGACGAGGAGACGACTACAAACAACGAGGAAAAGCCGCGGACTGCCCGGAAAAACGTGCTCTTCGTCGCGGCCGCGAAACCGCTCCCGCCCGGAAACGATTGGAAGCTTGTCATCGATGCGGGCCTGCCCGCGGCGGAATGGAAGGCGTCGCTGCCCGCGCAAGCGGAAATTGTCATCGGCGTGGTGAAGCCGTTCGCGATCGCGAGCATCGCCGCGGAAAGCAACCGGGTCGCGGGCCGCCGCATTATCATTCAGTTCTCCAAACTTCTTTCCGCGGAAGTTTCCGCCGAGAACGTGACGCGTTGGATTTCGGTGGCGCCGGTCCCGGAGAAGTTCAACGCGGAAGTCCAAGGCGACACCGTGACGCTGAAAGGGAATTTCGCGCTCGGCTCGAAATATCGCGTCACGACGAAACCCGGTTTGCCGGCGAAGGAGCCGTTCAAATTCGAACGCGCGCAGACCAACGACCTCGTCTTCAAACAAATCGCCCCGCGTCTTTACTTCGAAGATTTTGCGACCCAGCAGCATCGCGCCGGGACGCGGCGGTTCCGCTTGCTCTCGGTGAACGTCCCCCGGATTCGCGTCACCGCGCGCCTCTTCATTGGGGACACGACGCCGGTCGCGATCAAAGCCTACGACAAGTACGAGGGATTCTCAGAGGATCGCGCGCCGGAAGAAATGTATTCGCGCATCGATGTCGAGAAGCTGCCGGGCCAGGTGATTTGGGAGCGCGAGCTGAAGACCACCGCGACGATCGATAAGCAGGAGATCCTGCCGCTGAGTTGGGACGAAATGCTCGGCGAACACAAAACCGGGACGGTGTTGCTCACGGCGGAATCGATCGATCCCGTCACGGCGGCGCGGAAACGCGTGGGAACCCAGGCCGTCGTCCAGATAACCGACATCGGCTCAGTCTGGAAACGCGACTCGGAGCAACTCACGCTTCACCTTTTCTCGCTCACGACTGGCCAGTCTCTCGCCGGCGTCCAGCTTCGCTTGCTCGACAAGGACCAGAAGCAAATCGGCGAGGCGGTCACCGATGCGCAGGGCGGCGCGCATCTTCCCTACGAGAGCGAAGCGCGCTGGGTTTTCGCGCAAAGAGAAGGCGACGCCCACCTGATCTCGATCAACAGCGGCGAAGCGTCGGTGCCGCTTTACCGGCTCGGCGTGACCGACGATTCCGGCGAAGACGAGCCCGACGTCCACTCGGTTTTTCTCTTCTCAGAACGCGGCGTTTACAAGCCCGGCGACGTCGTTCATCTCAAGGGAATCGCGCGGAACCTGAACGAAAATCAATCGACTTTGCCGGCCGGTAGACAAGTCACAGTCAAAGTGACCGACGCGAAGGACCGCGAGATTTTCAAGAAGGAAGTAACGCTTTCTGAGTTCGCCTCGTTCGCGGAAGATATCGCGATTCCGGAAGGCAGCCTGGGAAAATATCGCGTGGCCGTGACGGATAGTGAGAAAGAGCATCCGCTAACCGGCAACTTCGATTTCCAGGTGCAGGAGTATCGCCCGAACGCGTTCGAGATCACGATCCCGGCGCCGCCGACCGCGACCGGGCCGCTTACGCTCGATCTACCGGTGACCGCGAAATATTTCATGGGCAAACCGCTCGTGAAAGCGAAACTCACCTGGTCGATCGTGGCCCGCGATGACGCTTTCAAACCGGAAGGGCTCGCGGATTTCGCCTTTTCCAATTCGATCGACGATTTCCGCCTAAACAAGGCGCTCGATCGGATTTCGCAATTCAACGGGCAGGGCGAGGCGAACATCGATGCGAACGGGAACGCGAAAATCTCCGCGCAGCTGCCGATCAACTCGAAAGCGCCCCAGCCGCGCGCGACGAAGCTGCTCTGCGAAGTGACCGATCTTAGCCAGCAAACCGTTTCCGAGTCGCGCTCCTTCGTCCAGCACAGCTCGGATTATTATTTTGGATTCCGCCGGCTCGACGCGGTCTTCAAGGAGGGGAACCCGCTGCCGGTCGAGTTGATCGCGGTCGGATCGGACGGAAAAGTTCTGCCCTCGGCGGTGAAGGCCAGGGTGCGGGTTACGCGGATCACGTGGCAGACGAATCGTCTCGCCGCGGCCGGGGACACAACGGAATTCGACAGCAAAGCCGAACTGCACGTCGAATGGGAACGCGAGCTGAACACGACGCCGGGCCTGGGCACCGACCGGAAGCCGAACATTGCTACGGTCAGCGACGCGGTCGCCGGAAAGCCCGGCCAGTATTTGCTCGAAGTGACGGGGAAGGACGCGCAGGGCCACGATATTCTGACCTCGGTCACCTTCGAAGTCGCTGGGCCGTCGGAGACGGTTTGGAATTACAAAAATCCGTACGCGGTCGATCTCGTCACCGACAAGGAAAGCTACGCGCCGGGGCAGACGGCGACGATCATGGTGAAAACGCCGATCGCGGGAGACGCACTCGTCACGGTGGAGCGCGACAAAGTGCTGCGATCGTTCGTGACGAAGCTGAGCGGGAACGCCCCTTCCGTGCTGGTGCCATTGATCGAAGCCGACGCGCCGAATGTTTTCGTTTCCGTGATGCTGTTGCGCGGGGCGAATGATAGCCCGCGCAAGATCAAGACGCCGGAATACCGGATCGGTTATTGTGAAGTGAAAGTGGCCCGGCCTAACGACAAGTTGGCCGTCACCATCAAGACCGCCCAGCCGACGGCGAAACCGGGGGACAAGGTGCAGCTCGACGCGGACATTCGCGATGGAGCTGGACAGGCGGTGGCTGATTCCGAGGTCGTCCTTTTCGCCGTCGATGAAGGCGTCCTTTCCCTGACCGGATACAAGACGCCCGACCCGCTCACGTTCTTCAACCAGCGCCGCCGGCTCGGGGTCCAAACCAGCCTGTCGCTCCCGACGCTCCTGAAAGAAGACGCCGACGAATCGGACTTCGCGAACAAAGGCTACCTGATCGGCGACGCCAAAGGCGGCCCGTCGCTCCTCGAAGGCCTGCGGAAAAATTTTCTGGCCTGCGCGTTTTGGAACGCAACTCTGCGGACCGACGGGCAAGGCCATGTGCACGCCGAGTTCACCGCGCCGGACAGTCTCACTCGTTATCGCGTGATCGCGGTCGCGGCGTCGAAGAAAAACCAATTCGGGACCGGCGAATCAGCGATCGAGATCAGCAAGCCGATCATGATCGAGGCGTCGCTGCCACGGTTCGGAAATTTCGGCGACAAAATGATCTTGCGCGTGGTCGTTCATAACAACACCGATGTCGCCGGCGAGGCTGATGTGGAACTGCAGCTCGATGCGACCGCCAAGGCTGGCGATACGAAACGCCACGTGAGTCTTCCGGCGAAGGGATCGATCCCGCTCGATTTTCCGGTGGAACTTGTGACAACCGGCCACGCGCAATGGCGGTGGAGCGTTCGTTTCAGTGGCGGCGCGAATGCTGGTCTCACGGACGCGTTGCAATCGGAGCTCGAGGTGAAATATCCGGCGCCGCTTGTTCGCGAAGTGCAAACGAAGCGAATCGAAACCCACGAAGCGGAGCTGGCACGCATTTCCGATCCGCAGATTCTCGAGGGCACGGGGAAGGTCGAGGTCAACGTCGCGAACACGCGCGTGACGGAAATCCGCGAATCGCTCCGGCAGTTGCTCCATTATCCGTACGGCTGCGTCGAACAAACGACGTCGGGTCTTCTCCCGTGGCTGACCGTCCGCGATCTGCGCGCGTCGCTGCCCGAGATGGCGAAGACGGACGCGGAAATCACCGAGGTCGTAAACCGCGGCATCAACATGCTGCTCACGATGCAGACCAGCTCCGGTGGCCTGAGCTATTGGCCCGGTGGACGCGAGCCGATGTTGTGGGGCAGCGCCTACGGCGGCCTCGCCATGGCTCTCGCGCAAAAGCAGAAGTTCGCCGTGCCCGCCGCAGAATCGAAGAAGCTGTTCGGTTATATCAGCGAACAACTGCGCGGCACGGCCAAGGACGCGACCGGCTACGGGCTCTCGGATCGTTGTCTCGCCGTTTACGCGCTGGCCGTCGCCGGTAAACCGGAGCCGGCCTATCACGATCTGCTCTTCCAGAAACGCGCAAAACTCAGCGCGGAAGACCGGGCCCTCGTCGCGCTCGCCATTATCGAAAGCAAGGGACCGCAAAAGATGGTCGACGAATTACTCCGGCCGATCGACGAGACCGACGGCTATGTCGAACAGTTCTTCGGTTCCGTCGCGCGCGAAAATGCGCTCCACCTGATGGCGTGGACGCTCTACCAGCCGCAGTCGCCGCGGGTGGATGAATTGGCGACCGAGCTTTTCACGCGCCGCAGCAATGGGCACTGGGGCACGACACAGGCGAACGCCTGGTCGGTCCTGGCGCTCTCGGCTTACGTGCGCACGATCGAGACGGGCGATCGCAACGCCAGCGGTGAAGTGCGCTGGAACAACGCGGCCAAGCCGTTTTCGGTGAGCGAGGCCACGCCGCTCGCGACCGCGTCGTTTCCGATCGAAGGAAAGGGCGGCACCGAACCGATTCGCCTGACCAAGACCGGCGGCAAAGTTTATTCGGAGGTGACGGCGGAAGCGCGTCCGAAATTGATCGAGCAGCCGCGGCAGAATCGCGGTTACACGATCACGCGCCGCTACGCGAAACTCGGTGACGACGGGAAGCTGAGCGCCGCGGAGAATCTGCGCGTGGGCGATCGCATCCTGATCACCCTCGATATTGCGGTCCCGCGCCGGGCGACTTATCTCGCCGTGGTCGATCCGTTGCCGGGAGTGTTCGAAGCGCTCAATCCAGCGTTTAAATCGCAGGAGGTTGCCGCGGGCGAAACGCTCGGGACGGATTGGGTGAGCGACTACAAAGAGCTGCGCACCGATCGCGCCCTCTTTTTCTCCGACCTGTTGTATCCCGGCCAATACACCTTGCGTTATCTGGCGCGCGTCATCTCCGCGGGCGACGCGATCGCGCCCTCTTCGAAGATCGAAGAGATGTATCACCCCGAGCGAATGGGCACGACCGAGACGCTTCGCGTCCACACTGAGTCTTTCAAATGAAAACGCGACTCGCGTCGATCCTGGCGCCGCTCGCGGTGCTCCTGGTCGCGGGTGAATTCGCGGTGCGGCTGGTCCCGATTCCAGCGGCTTTGTTGCGGTCGCCGGTGCAAAGTATCGCGCTCCTCGATCGTAACGGCATTCCGCTGCGCGAAGCGCGCGTGGCCGAGCGATTCAGCCATGAACTCGCGCTGGACGATGTGCCGCGGAACGTCATCGATGCCGTTCTTGCCGCGGAAGACAAACGCTTCTATTCCCACCATGGAATCGATTGGCTCGCGACGGGCCGGGCTGGGTTCGCGGCTTTGATGCGTGGCCACATCGTTTCCGGTGCATCGACGATCACCCAGCAGCTCGTCAAGATTTCCGCGCGCCGCCCGCGAACGTTGCGGGCGAAATTAATCGAGAGCCTCACCGCGCTGCGTCTCGAACAATCGTGGTCGAAAGACCAGATTCTCGCGGCGTATCTGAACCGTCTCGATTTCGGCAACCTGAATATTGGGCTCGCGGCGGCCGCCGATTATTACTTCGATAAGCCGGTCTCCGATCTGAGCGATGCCGAAGCTGCGTTTCTGGCAGGGCTGCCGAAGAATCCGCGGAGACTGAATCCTCACGTCGCGCCCGAAGCGGCGCGCCGCCGCCAGCTCACCGTGCTCGAACGGATGCGCGCAAATCATCAGCTCGATGTGGCGCGATACGATGCCGCGATCGCGGAACCACTCACGCTTCGCCCGCCGCAACGCCGCTTCCGCGCGCCGCACTTTGTGGAAATGGTCCTGCGACAACTGCCGGAGGCGCCGCCCGCGGAAGTGCGAACCACGCTGGATTTTCGCCTGAACGACCAGGTGGAGAAAATCGTGCGCGACCGGCTCGCGCAGTTGCGCGAGCAGAATGTTCGCAACGCCGCCGCGGTGGTAATCGACAACGCGACCGGCGACGTGATCGCACTGGTCGGCTCCGAGAACTATTTCGAACCCGGAGCCGGACAGGTGAACGGCGCGTGGGCTCAGCGCTCCGCGGGTTCGGCCTTGAAGCCATTCACGTATTTGCTTGCGCTCGAACGCGGCGCGACGCCGGCCACGATGGTGGCGGACGTGCGCACGAGTTTCCCGGCGGCCGGGGGTTTTTATCGCCCGGAAAACTACAATCGACGCTGTTACGGACCGGTCCGCTACCGCACGGCGCTGGCCAGCTCGCTGAACATCCCGGCGGTAAAAGTGCTGCTTGCCGCGGGGGGGCCGGCCACGTTGCACGAGCGCTTGCGCGAGTGCGGCCTAACGACCCTGGACCGGCCGCCGGAAGTTTACGGGCTTGGCCTGACGCTGGGGAATTGTGAGGCGCGCCTTCTCGAAATGACCAACGCCTACGCAAGCCTCGCGCGTCTCGGCGAATTCCGTCCGTGGCGGGTGCTCCGCACGAGCCCTACTTCCGCGCGCCGCTATTCGCGACCGGAACTGGTCTGGCAAATCGCCGACATGCTGAGCGACAATTCCGCGCGCACTCTCGCGTTCGGTATGAATTCCGCCCTGCGTTTCGATTATCCGGTCGCCTGCAAAACCGGCACGAGCACCGACTTCCGCGACAACTGGACCATCGGATTCACGCCGGAATTTTCCGTCGGGGTGTGGGCCGGAAATTTCGACGGCGCGCCGATGCGAGAAGTTTCCGGAGTCACCGGCGCCGGCCCGATCCTTCATGCCATCTTCGATTATCTGCATGGCAACTACGGGACGAGCTGGTATCGATCGCCGCCGGGAATTGTCGAGCGCACCATTCATCCGCTTACCGGAAAACTGCTCGCCGATGGCGACGCGCGCGGGGTCCTGGAAAAATTCGTGGCCGATCGGCTGCCGGGCGCCGAGTCCGCCGCGGATTACGACCTGGCCGGCCACGTTCGCCTGAGCGCGGAATACACCGATTGGTTTCGCAGCGCCGAAAATAGTCTGAGCGATCGCGCTGTTCTTGGGGCCGGTCCCGGCGAGTTGCTGATCACGTCGCCGCTGCCTGGAAGCATTTACCTGGTCGATCCGGATGTGCCGTCGAGCCGCCGCATTCCGCTGCTCGCGAATGGAAGCGCGAAAGTGGAATGGCAAAGCGAATCGCTGACATGTCGTTCGGAGGCCGGCGGCGATTTCGCGCTCGCCACTGAGGGTGAGCATCTCCTGGTGGTTACCGATCCCACGACCGGGCGAAAAGCGGAGACTCGGATTCGAATTCGTTTTCTGTAGCCGGGTCGGTGATCCCGACCGGGATGTCTCGAGTTTAGAACGGACCGGGGTCACCGACCCCGGCTACAACGAAGCGCGAATTGCTTGACCCTTGCGCACGAAAATGCGCAACTCCCCGCCATGAAGAATCTGACCCGCGGTATTTTGTTAATCGCACTTGCCTTCGCACTCGGGCTCGCACCTGTGCTGCAAGCAGCCGGCGACCGGTATGCGGCCATCGCCTACTCCCCGAAGACGGGGCGCTGGGGTTACGGGGCCAACTACGCGACGAAAGGTGAAGCGCTGGCGCGCGCGCGCAGTGAATGCGGACGGAAAGATGCGCGGACGAATTGGTGCAAGAACGCCTGGATCGCCCTGGCCATCTCCGACCAGGCCTCGGGAGGCTGGGGTTCGGCCTGGGGCGAAACCGCCGAAGCCGCAAAGCAGGCCGCGAGGCGGGAATGCCTGGCGCGCAACCCGGATGCTCGCATAGTCGCTTGCGTCTCCGCCTACGAGTAAAGGCAGCCGGCATCGGCAACCTGACAACCACTCGTTAGGCCAGACGGCTCAACCTGCGCCAGAATCGGCAAGTGTGGCCGGGCGAAGCACTGTTCTTTTTGGGCGCGATGGCAAGGTTTGGTTCGCCATTCTCCTGGCCGCGCTCGGGTTTCTGACCGCGTCTCTCTTCCACACGATTAACGTTCCGTGGGTCGAAGAAGACAATGTCTTTGGCGCGGCTTACGCCCAGGCGGCCTGCAATAATCTCCGGGCGGGCTTCTCGGTTACCGCCGGGGTACCGGCAACATTCTACCTCGAGCCGCTCCCGATCCCGCCGAGCGCCTATTACGTTCATCACCCGGTGCTCTTTCCTTTGCTGATCACCGCTTCGGTGGGGATGCTCGGAGAAAAGGAGTGGGCCATAAAGCTGGTGCCGATCGGTTGCTCGATCCTGAGCGTCTGGTTGCTTTGGTTGCTCGTCGGCGATGCGATCAACAAGCGCGCCGCGGCTTTCGCGGTCGCCGTTTTCGCGACGCTCCCGATGGAGTTGCACTATGGCGACCTGGTTGACTACGAGCCTTGCCTCGTGATGTGGATGCTGGCCGCGCTGGTTTGCCTGCGAAACCGGGAAGTTCGCCCCCGGCGTCGCTGGACAATCCTGGCCACTGTTTGTTGTGTCTGCGCGCTCTGGACAGATTGGCCCGGGTACTTATTTACCGTCTCCGTCGTGGTGTCGCTTCTCCTGAAAAAGGAAAAAGCATCGCGTCGTTTCGCCATTCTGCTTCTCGGAATGGCGGTCCTCTCCGGGCTCCTGTTTCTTCTCCAAATTCGCTACGTGAACCCGGAAGCATGGCGTGATTTGTGGACTGCGGTCACGATGCGACTCGGCAGCGGAATGCAACCGGGCTCATCCGGAATCGCCCCAGGCCCGGCTCCGCATTTCACTTTCGGCGAATGGCTCCGCAGAATATTTCAGTCGTTAGGCCAGGATTATTTGGTGGCGGATTGGCTGTTCGTCGGGGTGGGGGCGATCTACCTGGCGCGTAATATGAAGCAACCCGGCTTCCGCTGGCTTGGAGGCGCGGTCCTGCAAATGGCGATCCCTGGTGTCCTCTACATGGTGCTGCTCCGGAATTGGTCTTTCATTCACGACTTCGCCAGCTTCTTCTGCATCGGTTCCATCGCGATCCTTGGCGGCCTGGGTCTCGAATTCGTCTGGGCGTGGCTTGAGCGCAGGCCGCGCGAGAACATTCTCCGACCGGCGGGCGCTGTGGCGACTCTCGGCTTCCTAGTCTGGCTGGCGGTGGCCGGTTTTGCCCGCGCGGAGGATCAGCGCTCCCAATTTCTCATTCTTGATGGAATCGCAGACGAGCCGTCGAATCTCATTCCCGACTTAGGCAGGTATCTGGCGAAAACTTTTCCGGCCGATGCCACGATCCTTTGCAACTTCGATCCTTATTACAGCTCGCTGTCGTATTATGCCAAAAGAACGATCTACACCAATCTCCGCACCAGCACGGAATGGAACGCCGTGGCGGCCGATCAGGGCGGTAGCGCCGTCGGCGGGATTCTGTGGCTGGGTGCGCCGTCTGCCGCGGATATTCTAGCGGGTCTGCCAACTGGCGAGATCATCCCAGTGGAAATTGATGGCGTCCGTTTTGCGGTCTGGATGCCGGTCAATTAACCAAGTCGCGCGGCTGCAAGCTGCGCGGCGGGCCGAAGATTTCCCGCAGGACGATGGCCGTGCGCAAATCCTGGGGCGTTCCCAATTTGATCCGCGCGGCGGTGAGGTAGCGAGTTTCCGGCAGCGGTTCGCTCGACGTTTGCCGCGCGACTTCGCGCACTTCGAAGTCGGGCGCGGTGGTGCTCCGCTTCGCCGCCAATTCAATCGGCAACGGCGGCGGCGGTGTCGCGGTCCGACTTCGGGGCGCTTCCGGCAGCGGCGGCGGAGCGGTCGTGAGTGGAGGCAGCGGGGAAAAAATCTTTGGCTGCACTGCTGTCCGGCGTGGCGCCACCTTCGGCGGCGCGGAACCGGCCGGTTGACCGAGCGCTTCCAGGAATTTGCGGATGCGTTCTTCCTCGGTCTGGGTTTCGCCACCGCGAGTGATCGGCCGGCTCGGAGGTGGAGGCGGAGCCGCTTGTGATTCCGTGTTTTGCGATTCTCCCTTCCCCTTCTGGACCAGCCAGCGAATCAACGCCACCGCCGCGATGATCAGCAGATAGACCGGATGATCGAAAAGGCTTGCTGCCAGCATTTCTAGTTTTCCGTCCGCGGCTTGTCGCTGCCGGCGATGGATTCGCGCATCGAAGTATCGGCCTGGACGTTTTTCATCCGGACGTAATCCATGATGCCAAGATTCCCGGAGCGGAACGCATCGGCCATCGCCTGTGGCACGAGCGCTTCGGCCTCGACGACCTTGGCGCGCATCTCCTGCGTCCTGGCTCGCATCTCCTGTTCCACCGCGACCGCTGCCGCGCGGCGCACTTCCGCTTTCGCCTGGGCGATGTTCTTGTCCGCGTTCGCCTGTTCGCTCTGCAATTTCGCTCCGATATTGTCGCCCACGTCGACGTCCGCGATATCGATGGAAAGGATCTCGAAAGCGGTGTTGCTGTCGAGACCCTTGGCCAGCACCGCCTTGGAAATGCGATCGGGATTTTCCAGGACGTCCTTGTAGGAATCCGCCGAACCGATCGCGCTCACAATGCCTTCGCCGACGCGCGCGATAATCGTCTCTTCGGTGGCGCCTCCGACGAAACGGTCCAGGTGCGAGCGCACCGTCACCCGCGCTTTTACTTTCGCTCCAATCCCATCCTTGGCGACGCCGTCGATCGTCAAGCGGCCGCTGGAGGGATTCGGCACGTCAATCACTTTCGGGTTAATACTGGTGCGGACTGCTTCGAGCACGGTCTTGCCGGTGCCCTTGGTGGCGAGGTCGATCGCGCAGGCGCGATTGAAATCGAGCGAGATGCCGGCTTTATCCGCGGCGATCAATGCCAGGATCACCTGAGAAACGTCGCCGCCCGCGAGGTAATGCGCTTCGAGCGGATCGCTTGGGATATCGATGCCGGCTTTGACCGCGGTGATGCGGTTATCGACGATCATGCCCACCGGCACTTTTCGCAGCCGCATGCCGACCATTTTTCCCAGGCCCACCGGCGCGTTTGCAATCCGGGCGCGAATCCAGAGGCCGAAGAAATTGAAAAGGACGATGCACAAGATGAGCGCGAACAGCCCGAGCACCGCGACGCCGACCAAATAAAGAGGCTCCATGCCGGAAAGGTTAACGAACCGATTTCGGCGCGGAAAGTTTATTCGAATTTCGCTGCGACTTTTCGTTGCAATCGCACCGGGACGGAATACGCATTGCGCGGTGAAAAATCGGGAGAGAACCAGGGTGGCGGTTGTGGGCGCGTCCGGCTACACCGGCGAGGAGCTGGTGCGGCTGCTTTTGCGTCATCCGCAAGCCGAGCTGGTCGTCGCGACGTCACGGCAATTCGCCGGGAAATCGCTGGCCGAAGTCTTTCCGCGAACCGCCCATCATTCCACCGCAAAAACTCTGAAGTTCACCGATGCGTCGCCGGAAAAGATCGCGGCCGAAGCTCAACTGGTTTTCCTCGCTCTGCCTCATGGCGTCGCGGTCGAGTTCGCTGCGCCGCTTTTGGGCGCGGGTGCGAGAGTGATCGATCTGAGCGCGGATTTCCGAATCAAGAACGCGGCGACCTACCGGGAGTTTTACGCTCACGAGCACGGTGCGCCGGATTTATTGGCCGACGCGGTTTACGGTTTGCCGGAAATTTACGGGGATAAACTCCGCGAGGCGCGGCTGGTTGCCTGTCCCGGTTGTTATCCGACAAGCATCCTGCTGCCGACGATTCCGCTGCTCCGGAAGAAATTGATCAAGCCCGCAAGCATCATTGCCAACAGTTTGAGTGGGGTGAGCGGCGCGGGCCGGAAAGCAGAGCTCGATTATCTTTTTGTGGAGTGCAACGAGAGCGTCCGTCCTTACGGTGTGCCGAAACATCGCCATCTGGCGGAGATCGAGCAGGAATTGTCGGTCGCTGCCGGGGACACAGTCACGATTCAATTCACCCCGCATCTCGTGCCGGTGAACCGCGGCATTCTCACGACTCTTTATTTCGCGCCGACCGACGCTGGCCAGGACTCGAACCAAATCGACGCGGCGTTTCGTGAGAGTTACGAGAACGCGCCTTTCGTTCGCCTGCTCGATGACAGGACCCTGCCGGACACGAAGAACGTCACCGGCTCAAACTTCATCGAGATCGCCTGGCGCCACGATCCGCGCACCGGCCGGCTGATCGTAATGAGCGCCGAGGATAACCTGGTCAAAGGCGCGAGCGGCCAGGCCATCCAGTGCTTCAACATCATGTACGGTTACCAAGAAACCGCGGGATTGCTTTGAAGAAATCTTTTCAGGAAATTCCGGGCTCCATCTGCGCGCCGCGCGGGTTCAAGGCGGCCGCAGTCTTTTGCGACATCAAACGCATTGGCACCGGGAAGGGTTCGGAGAAAGGGCGGAAAGACGATCTCGCGTTGATCGTGTCCGAGGTACCGGCGGCAGTGGCGGGAATGTTCACGACCAACCAGGTCTGCGCGGCGCCCGTCAAAGTCAGCGCTCGAAATGCCGCGAGAAAATTCGCCCGCGCGATTGTAGTGAACTCCGGGAACGCCAACGCCTGCACCGGAGCGCAGGGGATGAAAGATGCGCAGGAAATGGCGCGGATGACGGCGAAAGCTGTAGCGGCGGTCTATGACCGCCGAAGACCCAACCGGGCGGCGGGCTTAGACCGCCGCTACAATGTCGTTGCAGAAGAAGTGCTGGTCTGTTCCACCGGCCGCATCGGCGTGCCGATGCCGATGGCGAACGTGAAGCGTGGCATTGCGGACGCGGCGCACCGTTTGGCGGCATCACCGTCGAACGCGCGTCGAGCCGCCGAAGCGATTATGACATCCGACACGCGGCGAAAGGAGATCGCCATCGAGTTCGAGTTAGGCGGCGCCCGTGTTCGCCTCGGCGGAATATGCAAAGGCGCTGGAATGATTCAGCCGGGGATGAGTCGAACTGGCAGGGGACCGGCCGCGGGATTGCACGCGACCATGCTGGCGTTTCTGACGACGGATGCCGCGATTGAACCGAGGCTGCTAAAAAACATGCTGGAGAACGCGGTCGCGCAAAGTTTCAACCGCATCACGGTAGATGGAGACATGAGCACGAACGACACGGTGCTGATTCTCGCGAATGGGATGGCGGGCAATGCTGGCCTGGATCGCGACGTTTTTCAGCGCGCCATCAACTTCGTCACCCTCGAGCTGGCGAAGATGATCGTGCGCGATGGCGAGGGCGTTACGCGCTTCATCACCTTGCGCGTGCAGGGCGCGCGGACGGAAGCAGACGCGGAAGCCGTCGCGCGCGCGGTGGCGAATAGCACGCTCGTGAAAACGAGCTGGTTCGGCGGCGATCCTAACTGGGGCCGCATTCTTTGCGCGATAGGTTACTCGAACGCGAAAGTGAACGAGGTGACGGTGGACGTCGGTTACAGTTCGCCCGAAAAAACGAAGATCACTTTCGCAGTGCGCGGCGGGCAGCCGACACGCGTCGGTTTGCAAACGCTCGGCGCCATCGTTGCCCAGCCGGAATTCGATCTCCATATTTTCCTGAATGCCGGCCGGCACGATTGCGTCCTCTATACGAGCGATCTCACGGAGGAATATGTGGAGTTTAACAAAGGGAATCTGAGCGATCCAAAATCGCTCGGCGGGTAATTTCAGTCATGCAGAACATCATCACCAAAGCCGGAACCTTGCTCGAAGCGCTGCCCTACATTCAGCGATTCCGCAGCCAGATTTTCGTCGTGAAATATGGCGGCAGCTTCATGGATTCGGAAGATCCGGCTGAGCGGCATCGCGTCGCGCGCGAGATCGTGTTTCTCGAATCCGTCGGGATCAACCCGGTCGTGGTGCATGGTGGCGGGAAAGCGGTCACGCGCGCAGTGGAGGCCGCCGGCCTGAAGACGAAATTTTTGCAAGGGCAGCGGGTGACCGACGAAGCTACCGTCAAAATCGTGGACGATGTTCTCTCGCGCGAGGTCAATCCAGAGATTGTCGCGGCTATCGAGGAACTCGGAGGCAAAGCCCGCGGATTCGCCGGTTCCGAAATTTTCCGATGCCGGAAGCTTTCGCCTAAGGACGAGAGGGGAAAGCCGATCGACCTCGGGTTTGTGGGCGAAGTTTACGAATTGAACCTTGAGCCGCTGCGGGAATGCATCCGGCGCAGCATCACGCCGGTCATTAGTCCCACAGCTCGCGGTCCGCGCGGCCAGATCTTTAATTGCAATGCCGACATCGCGGCCGCGCAAACCGCGATCGCGCTGAAGGCGCGGCGGCTCGTTTTCATGAGCGACGTGCCGGGGTTGCTGCGGAAGCCGGGCGATGAGAAATCATTAATGACTCATCTCAGTGCGAGCGAAGTGCCCGAGCTGAAAGCGAAGGGAATCATAGGCGAGGGGATGATTCCGAAAGTGGACAGCGCGGTCGCGGCGATCCGGAGCGGCGTCGAGAAGGTGCAGTTCGTCGATGGCCGGGTGCCGCATTCGATCCTTCTCGAAATTTTCACCGACGCCGGTGTCGGCACGGAGGTTGTGCCATGAAGATGGAGATGGAGGGCGACATGAAGACGCTCAAGGTCGATCGGCTCAGCGACATCCGGAAGCTGTTCCAGCGGAATGTCGTTCCGACCTATGCGCGTTTCGATGTGGCGCTCGATCACGGTGAGGGAAGTTATGTGTTCGATGTCGCCGGGAAACGTTATCTCGATCTCGGCGGCGGCATCGCGGTCTGCGCGCTTGGTCATGCGAATCCGGAAATCACCGACGCGTTGCTTGAGCAATCGCGAAAGCTCCTGCACGTCTCGAATCTTTATTTCACCAAACCGCAGGCGCAGCTCGCGGAATCACTCGTCCGGCTGATTGGGCCCGGTCGCTGTTTTTTTTGCAATAGCGGTGCCGAAGCGAACGAAGGACTATACAAGCTGGCGCGGAAGTTTGGGCACGACACTGGCCGCTACGAAATCCTGACGACCAACGGCTCGTTCCATGGCCGGACCCTGGCGGGGATCGCGGCGACGGGGCAGGAAAAAGTGCAGAAAGGTTTCGAGCCGATGGTGGACGGCTTTCGACAGGTGCCGTTCAACAATCTCGACGCAATGCGCGCCGCGATCACGCCGAAAACCGCCGCGATCCTGATCGAATCGATCCAGGGGGAAAGTGGCATCACCATCGCGACCTCGGAATATCTTCTCGGCCTTCGCAAGCTTTGCGACGAGCGCGGAATCTTGTTGATGCTCGACGAAGTGCAGGCGGGACATTTCCGAACCGGCAGTTTTCATGGCTGGCAGCGCGTTCTCGAAAATGTCGCCAACGATCCTCGTTCCCAAGTTGCACTTGGGAACGCACCGGCGGATTTCTCGCCCGACGCCATCTCGATGGCGAAATCCCTCGGCGGCGGATTTCCGATCGGCGCATTCTGGGTGCGCGAACAATATGCCGATCTGTTGTCGGCAGGTACGCATGCCACGACTTTCGGCGGCAATCCGCTCGGTTGCGCTGTAGCGCTCAAAGTCCTGGAAGTTATCGAGCGCGATCAACTGGCGGACAACGCGCGTGAGATCGGCCGTTTCATCAGCGACGAGCTGCAACGTTTGATCCGGAAATTTCCCACCGTGCTGAAAGAAGTGCGTGGTTTCGGTTTGATGATCGGCCTGGAGTTTCGCGAAGATGCGCCGGGCTTCCGTGGAAGTGAAAAGGCGCCATCACTCCAAGTGGTGGAACGGCTGCACGCGGCTGGTGTGCTGACTGTTCCGGCCGGGACTTCCGTCATCCGTCTCCTGCCCGCGCTCAACCTGACGCGCCCGGAAGCGATGGAAGGCCTGCGCGCGATTGAGTCCGTGGTGGCAGAGTTAGCCTCGGCACCATGAAGAACCTCCTCAGCATCGAACAACTGAGCCGTGCGGAGATGGAAGACATCTTCCGCGTGGCGGCGTTGCAAAAACAAAACCGCGGCAAGCACACGGAATTCCCGCTGCGAGGCCAGACCTGGGGCCTGATCTTTTCCAAGCCCTCCACCCGGACACGCGTCTCGTTCGAAGTCGGTGTGCGCGAGCTGGGAGGCGAAACGATTTTCCTGAACCCGAACGATATTCAGCTCGGGCGCGGCGAGCTCATCAAGGACACGGCGCGTGTCCTGGCCCGCATGGTTCATGGCGCGATCATTCGCACGTTTGCCCAGGCCGACATCGAAGAGTTCGCCGAGTTCTCCGGTCTGCCGACGATCAATGCGCTGACGGACGACGAACATCCCTGCCAGATCCTGGCGGACATTTTCACGTTCCAGGAAAAACGCGGCAGCATTGAAGGCAGGGTCATCACGTTCGTGGGCGACGGCGCGTCGAACACGGCGCGCTCCTGGATGTTCGCGGCGGCGAAGCTGAACTTCGAGCTGCGGCTGGCGTCGCCGAGGAAGTACCAGCCGAGCGCGGAATGGTTAAAGCGCACCGGCGGCAATGTCGTTTGCAATGCAAACCTCCAGGAAGCCGCGCGCGGCGCCGACGTTCTTTACACCGACATCTGGGTCTCGATGGGCCAGGAAGGCGAAGAAGCCCGGCGCCAGGCGGAGCTCGGCCCGTATTGGGTCAACCAGGATCTGGTGAAACTGGCGAAGCCGGATGCGCTGGTCATGCATTGTCTGCCCGCGCATCGCGGCCAGGAAATCGATGACGCGACGCTCGAGGCGAACGCGCAAACGATTTTCGACCAGTCCGAGAACCGGTTGCACGTGCAGAAAGCGGTACTGCTGGCGGTAGTTTCGGTCTGAATGCCGGTGTAGCCACGGCCCTGTTGGGCCGTCTCGCTTGATCCCGACGACCCACAGGGCCGTCGCTACAGAAATTTGAAATAGAAGGCGGAGAGCGGCGGGATCTCGACAATAGGAATCCCAGGGCTGACTGCTTCGGCGAGGGTCACGCGGATTTCGAGCGGTGTCTCGGTGAGCCACTCGATCAGCTTCAGGTTTCGATGGGATGATTCGGTGTTTAGATCGAGAGGCTGAAGCGCGCTTTCCGGAATGAGGATGCGAACATCGCGCAACGCCGTTTCCGGATGCAGGTTCGCGACGACGAGAAAACGCTGGCCGGTCAGCGGATCGTAGCGAAGAAAAGCGTAGAGCCAGTGGCCGCTGGCTTCTTCACCGGGCAGCCGGCCGAAGCGCTCGTTCTCGCGGTTTGCCGGATTGAGCGGGAAGAATTTGCCGTCCCGAAAAGCCGGTTCGCCGACGAGATTGATGAGGCGGCTGTAAAAGTTTCTTAGCGCTTTCTGGTCGGCCGAAAGGCGACCGCCGTCGTAGTTGTGCTCGTTCACCCACTTCACGAACTCCGGCATCGACCAGTAATCGAAGATGCTTGTGCGCGCGTCGTCGCCAGCGAAGCCTTCCCCGCCGGCGCCCGGCTCGCCGACTTCCTGGCCGTTGTAGAGCATGATCGCTCCGCGGGACATTCCGTAAAGAATTGCGGACACCGGCCGGCCGACATGCATCCCCACGCCGCCCCACTCATCGCGCGCCGCCAGGCGAACTTCATCGTGGTTTTCGGCGTAACGGACTGAGTTGTGGTAGATGAATTCATCGGCGATCTCGCGATCGATGTCGTTCGCCCAACCCGAGCCGTCGTAGATTCGTTTGAGCGCGCGATAAGCCGGAGCGTCATAGACCGCGTTGAACCCCGCGTTCAACAAATCGAAGAGCACGTTCCCCTGTCCAAAGTTGAGCTGCGAGACGACCGGATCGCTCCCGGGCACTTTGGCGGGATCGTCATTGTAAGCTTCGCCCATGAAGAAAACATTCGGCTGCCGCCGGCGCGCCTGCGCGATCGTCCACGACCACATCTCCGGCGGGACCATGTGCGACATGTCGCAGCGGAAGCCATCGACGCCTAACGACTGCCAATGCGCGATGACCTTGTCGATCTTCTGCCAGGTGTCTGGGATCGGCTTGTCGGGTGACCACGCGTTCGGATATTCGCGCACCGATTTGGAAGGGTCGGTGAAATCGAAGCCGTAGTTCAGTTTGATCGTCTCGTACCAATCATTCAGGTGCGGCGTCCAGGTGACTGCGTTGTTTCCGGTCACGCGCCCGAAGGTTGTTTCGCCCTCGAAAAGCCCATCGCATTTCGCGCCGGGCAGTTGGCAAGTCGGGCTGATTGCCAGGCCATCGTGAAAAGTAGGTAGGCGCAGCGGCGGGCCATTCCCATCGGGCGTGAGATAGAAGAAGTTGTTGTGCGGATCGAAAAATTTTGTCGTGTCGTCTCCCGCGCCGGCCCCCCCGCCGCGGGTTCCGAAATTATGCTCCGGCTTCACGCACGAGCTATAGCTGCGCGCGACATGATTCGGCACCAGATCGATGATCGCTTTCAGTCCGTGGCGGTGAAGCCGTTGGATGAGCTGCTTGAATTCCTTCCGCCGTTCCGCCGGTCTCTCCGCGTAGTCTGGGCAAACGTCGAAGTAATCCTTGATCGCGTAGGGGCTGCCCGCGAGACCCTTCAACAAATCGGTATCGTCAGCGGGCTGCCCGATTTCTGAATAATCAGTCGCCGTCGCCTGCTGCAACACACCGGTGAGCCAGACGTGGGTGAATCCCATCTGCTGAATCGAGTTCAAGGCGGCGTCGTTAATATCTGCAAACTGGCCCACGCCATTTCCCACGAGCGTCCCGTTTTTCTTTCGCGTTTCGTTCGTGTTCCCGAAGAGCCTAACGAACAGTTGATAGATGCGGATACGCGTCTCGGACGATTCATATCGGCTGCGTCGAGTCAGGAGTGGCGCGTCGCCGTGCAGATTGAGTTCGTGGTAATGGGGAATGTATTTGTCCCCAGAGCCGGCCTCGACCGTTTGGTCCGAACACCCCCAGAGCCAGCCCCAACCGTCATTCGCGTTTGGATCCTTCGCGTAGACGACGATGTCGACCGTCGCCGTATCGCCCAGGAGCGGTCGCGGAATCCGAAAAACAAATTCGCCGTTCTGCTCGGTGACCTCGAATGAGTCCGTTATCTCGCGCTCGCTCCACTGCCAGCGTTCCCACCAGCGGATCAACGAAGTGATTTGCCCGTTCCTGATTTCCGCTATGAGAAGCAAGTCACTATTGAACGGCAGGAAAACCGTCGATCCTTCCGCGTGCTGGCCGAATGGCAAAACGGCCGCGCCGATTTCCTCGCGCGTCCCGAGTGCGACAAAAATGTTCAGGGCGGTTTCAGTCAGCTTCGGTGGGCGATAGCGGAGGAAGAACTCACTTGGAGATACCGCGACCGTGATCGAGACATTATCCGAGCCGGGCAGCGTTGGTGTGCGCAAGACGCGAGTCTGTCAGCCGAGCGAACGTCACTCAATCGTCTTCTGAGGTTTCGTTGACACCCGCGGGAACTCGGATGTGAGAGATTGATCGACACTCCCGGAATTTTGCCGCAACCTGCGCGCACCCTTCGAATAACCACCCCGGAGTCCCTATGAAAATTCGCTTCGCTATCGCGGGAGCTTTCGCCCTTCTAATCACTCGCGTCGTGCAGGCCGAAACCGCTCCGGGGTTTCCGCCTCTGCCAGCCGTTCCCAAAACCGGACAGCTCCAGGACCAACTCGGCGCCACGAAATTTCGCTTTATTGCGGCGGGCGACAATCGCCCTGCGGAGGAGACTTTGAAGCAACCTCAAGTTTTGACTCAAATCTTCAAAGACGCGCAGAGATTCAAGCCCGCCTTCTTCCTATGGTCTGGCGACATCATTTACGGGCACGAGGCTCACCACAAAAAGCTCGAGGAACAGTACAAGGAGTTTTTCGGCATCGCCGCGCTGGCCAAAGTGCCGGTGTTCAATTCTCCCGGGAATCATGAGATGGACACAATGACGAAAACCTCGACCGAGAAGATCGAAACCCCCGACAAGAAACTTCAGGATTACTACCTGCAGTTCATGAAGTTCCCGGCCAAGGCGCCGCCTTACGGGGCCTTTGATTACGGGAACTCGCGCTTCATTGCCGTGGATACCGAAGAGGTCGGCGGGCCAAGTCCCAGCCCGACGGCCACTCGACCGTCGGGTAAGAAACTCAAGCTTGATCCCGGTTTCGTGAGCGACGTTCAGTTAGGCCTGTTAAAGCAAGATCTCGAGGCCAACAAGCACAAGGCGCATATTTTTGTTTTCATGCACCATCCGATCAAGCCAGCGAAAAGTTCGTCCGGCCTGAACCCGGCTAACGCCGGGGCCTTGGAGGCCCTGTTCAAAAAACATTCGAATGTCTCCTATGTGATCGCGGCGCACGAGCACCTCTACTTCAATCCGACGGGCACTACGCTGGCGCCGGCTGACCGCACTGATCCATCAACAGAGGGGCCAGCGTATCTCGTGAGCGGTGGCGCGGGCGCGCCGTTGGATAGCTGTCCCGGCTCTGATGCGAATTGCGCCTCGTATAATCACTACCTCGTTTTCGAGGTGGATCGCGACACCGTCAAAGTCCAGGTCGTCCAGGTCCAGCCCACGACGGGGACGGAAGCTCTTCCGTAAAACGACGCGAGAGCAACCGGTCTCTCGTTACTTGACCCGGTAAACCTCGACCAACCCAACGCCGGTGGTATCTCCCACGCCGGAAACGACTGCGGTATAACTCCCCGCCGCCAGATTGATGAGGCATGCGGATTCGCGATCGTCCTTCGGCGCGATGCCGGTGGCCTGAATCTGCGCCTGCTGGTGTTGCTTCCAGTCATTATCGAAGCCCACCGGAAATCCGTTCGCGTCCCGAACCGTGAGAGTGGGATCCTGCAAGGCGCCACTCACGCCAAAGGCGGTAAGCGAAGGGCCGATCGCGCGCACCAGGATGGTAGCTTCTCCGCCCCCGATGATGAAACCGGCGATAAGCGCGTTGTCGCCGGTCCCCACGAAGCCGCGCGTGCTAAGATTCGCCACCTCGCTATTGAAAACCGTGTTGAGATTGTAGACTTCGACAAGCCCGATGCCGGTCACGTTGTTCTTCCCCCGCTCGATCGTGGTATAGGCGCCGGGATTTATGTACTTCAGAATTGCCGACTCACGATTATCGGTCGGGGCGAGGCCAGTGGCTTGGATTTGGGACGGTTCGTCATCTTTCCAATTGTCGTTAGAGCCATAGGATGCGCCACCGCTCGTGAGCTCGATAGTCGGATCCTGGAGCGCGTTTGTTACTCCAAAGCCGGTCAGTGAAGGGCCTATACCGCACATGAGCAACCCCATGGTGCTGTTCCCAGTTGTGATAAAGCCCGCGATTAAGACGTTGTCTCCGCCCTGGATGGTGGCGCGGGTCGAGATATTGAGAAGATGGCCTGTTGGCGCCACGGCGAGGGCCTGCAAGTTCTGGTTGGACGCGGTAAAAATTCCGCGCGACCCATCCGGCTTGATTCGTTCGGTCACCGCACTTTTGAAGCCCGCTTTCGCATTCTCAGCGACATAGATATTGCCCGTTGCATCGATGGCAACGGCAGTGGCTCCGCCGAAACCGCTGGCGATCGGGGCTGACTTGGAGCCGTTGGCAGCCAGTTTGTAGAGGGCGCCGTTTTCTTCAACGACGTAAAGAACGCCCACATCGTCGATCGCCAACCCAGTGGGCGCGACGAGCCCTGAAGTAAAGACACTCCGGATGCCGCCAGTGTATTTTGTGACAACGTTGGCGCCACGCTCCGTGACGTAGAGGTTCCCAGAATGATCGATCACTAACCCCGCCGGTTGATTCAAACCAAAGGCCCAAAAGTTCCTCACCCCCTTTGGGCTCAGGTAATCGATTGATCCATGGTCGTAGTCGGCCACAAACAGGTTTCCGTTTGCATCGAAAGCCATTCCGTTGAGGCGGCCCGGTTCGTTGGCAAACGTACTTTTCGAGCCGTTGGGCGTGATTTTCACAATTGTGCCCGCCCCGCTGTTGTCCACGAAGAGGTTACCCCCCTTGTCAAAAGCCAGGCCGTACGGCCCCTGCAGGGCAGTCGCGAAGTCTCCTTCGACCGAACCATTGGACGTCGGTGTGGCCTGTTCTATGTTCCCAGGAGTGGTATCGGAGAGGTAGAGATCGCCGCCCGCCGCGAGAAGAGTGTTTTCACCAAGGACGGAGACAAGAAGCGTCGCGGTGAGAGCGAGCCCAACCGCTCGGAGTGTGCATGGAATGTTCTTCATGCCCTCTTCTAAAGAATCGGTCTCGGCCGGGTTTCGGGAAATCTTCAGAAAACCGAAATTTCTTCGATGCCTCAGCCGTCCATGCCTTAGGCGGCGGCCTCCTGGAGATCATGCCCCTGACACGAGAACACGCGTGTCAGAGGCAATCCGCCTCTGCATGCTCAACAGCGAGCGCCGTTAATTCTTTTGGTAAACGTCCAGGGTAACGTTTTGGTTCCTGCCACTTAGGTCCCGGTATTGAGTCTGGGTAGTTCCAATCTTGGCGAATCCTTGAGGCGCGGGTGAACCTTGTCGCATCAGGAGCACACTGCCTGAAACTAACCCAACTCCCTCCGGGCCTTGCGGACCCGTAGCGCCAGCTGCACCGGTCGCTCCGGTGTCGCCCTTCGGTCCTTGGATACCTTGCTGGCCTTGAGGACCGGTGGCGCCAGCTGGGCCAGCCGCACCCGTATCTCCTTTGGGACCTTGTACGCCAGCGGGACCTTGTGGACCAGCGGGGCCGGCGCAGCCGCAGCAGCCCTTAAAGACGAGATATTCCGGGCCGCCATTCCCTGTCGAAACACCAATTCCTGAAGCGAAGGTCGTCTTTACTCCGGCCGGAGTGAACTTAAGGATATCGCCCGTGGTCGTGGAAGGGACCTCGGCGACGAAAAGATTTCCCGAGCTGTCATAGGCCATTCCTCGAGGACCGTTGATAAGCCCGGTGGCAAAAACCGTCGTTGTTCCGTCCGGCGCGAATTTGAGAATCTCCCCGTTACCCTGGGGATCACTGGCGGATGCGACGAGATTACCAGACTTGTCGAAAATAAGTCCCATGGGTCCTTGAGGCGAGGTAAAGGCTGCGGGACCGACAAAAACGCTGCGCATGCCTGCCGGAGTAAATTTGTAGATGGTTCGGTCTGTCCCGGCGCTCGCAACGTAAATATTGCCCGAGCTATCCAGGGCCACACCGAATGCCTGGCTCGGAATAGTACCGAACGCGGTCACGGTCCCATCCGGCAGAATCTTGAAGACGGTCCCCGTGATAGAGCTGGGATCGGAAAGGTCCGACGCATTGACGAAGACATTGCCGGTCCCATCAAGGACAAGTCCCTCGATGAAGAAATTAGTCGGAAACGCGCTGGCAAAGGTGGTTACGGTGCCATCGGGAGCGATCTCGAGAATTGATGCGTGATAAACGCCGGAGCCGTCGAGGTTGGTGGAGGCCAGGAACATATTACCACCGCTGTCAAAGGCCATCCCTCGAGGCCTGTCGAGGTCTGCCAGGAAAGTGCTTTGCACTCCAGTTGGAGTGTATTGGTAGATAAAGCCGCCTCCGTTCTGGCGGTTTCCGTTGACGGAAGCGAACAGGTCGCTTTGGGCATTAGCGGTCGAGGCAACGCCGATTGAAGCAGCAATCACCAGCGAGCTGAGAACTGCTTTGAGACGACATGATAGGTTCTTCATGCCCTCTTCTAAAGAGTCCCACCCGGTTAAGTTTCAGAAAATTTTCCCAGGAGTGAAAATTTCCCCGGGCCGTGCTCGGCGCCCACGTCCGTTTGGCGGAACGACGAAACCGCGGGTGCTGATGTCGGCCAAGTCGAGTTCTCGCTTCGGCCGGTGTCGTAAACTTCCGCGAAGCCGACGCCGGCGGTGCTTTGGTAACCTGAAATATCGCTTTAGCGCAGATTGTAGACCTCGACGCCGGTGGAATCGGCTGAGCCTGGATTCGGGCCGGCGACAAGCGCGGTGTAATTGCCACTGGGAAGGACTGCCACCAGAGCCGACTCGAGGTCGTTGGAAGGAGCGGCGCCGGTCGCTTCGATTTCGGTTTGTTGGCTGATTCCAGTGCCAGCCGGCTTCGATTTCCAATTGTCGTTGGCGGCCACTAGACCGCCGTTTCCATCGCGGAGCTCCACGTTGGGATCGGCCAGGTAGTTGGAGATACCGGCTGAAGCCAGCGATGGACCGAGGACTCGGACCAACACCCTCGCGGCCCCGTTGCCTGCTCCCACAATAAATCCCGCGATCATGGCCCCGTTCGTGCCGGTACCGAGGAAACCGCGGGTGCTAATGTTGGCGAGCTTCGCATCCGCTGCTTGATTGAGATCGTAGATTTCCACGAGCGCGACTCCGGTTGTATTGTTTTTCCCGCGGACGATGGCGGTGAAACCGGCGGGCGCCAGCTCGAGCATGAGGGCGGATTCGCGATCATCGGTGGGAGCAACCCCGGTCGATTGGATGAGCGCCTGCTGGGATTGATGAGTTTGGTCGTCAATCTTCCAGTTATCATTCGCGGCAATGAGCGAGCCGTTCGGCCCGTGGACCTCCAGGGTTGGGTCTTGAAGCGGGCCAGGAATTCCAAAGTTCGATAACGATGGACCTACGGCCCTCACCAGAATTTTCTTACCCACCGTCCCGGTAGCAATGAAACCACCGATAAGAACATTGTCCCCGGTCTGCACATTGAGCCGGGTCGAAATATTCAACGGTTGACTCAAAGGCGGCTCGAAGGCGATTCCATTCGCAGCGATACCCGATTTGAAGACAGAGACCGAGCCACTCGGGGTGACTTTGTAAATAGAGTTCGAGCCGCCGCCGCCTCCGGAAACAAAAAGATTGCCGGCAGCGTCGAAGGCCAGATTCTGAAGAAGGGGGACCGCGTTGGTAAAGAGAGTTCTTGTTCCGTCTGGCGTGAATTTGTATATGTTATGATTCCCTCTTTCTGCGAGATACAAGTTTCCGGCGGAATCGAAGGCGAGTCCCGCAGCATTGTATAAACCGGAGGCGAAGGTGGTTTTAACGCCGGCCGGAGTGGTTTTGGAGATGATGCTTGCATTCCCACCGTAACCGTTCTCGGCGACAAATAGGTTTCCATCCCTATCGAAGGCCAGACTAGCAGGTTGCTTGAAACCTGAGGCATAAGTGCTCTGGGTGCCATTCGAGGATATCTCAACAATGGTGCCGGCCCCTTGCTGGGTAGCGAACAGATGCCCGGATCTCCCAACGGCCAAATCGGGAAAAGAATTCGGGAGGGTCGTCAACGTGCTTACCACACCGTTGGTTATCTTTTTGACCTCGCCGTTAAAGGTCTGACCTACGAAAACGGTGCCGTTGGCATCGACCGCCACGGCCAGGGGCTGGTCGAAACCGCTTGAGACAGCGCTCTGAGTTCCAGCTGGGGTGAGCTCATAAAGGGTGTTTTGCTGATAGATCGCGACATATAGATCTCCCGCTGCGGCGCGGACGTTGCCCGGCATTAGCATCAAGAGGCCGAGAGCGATGAGTATTCGGGCGAGGAGTTGTCCGGAGTCGGCGACGTAGAGCGAGCCAAAGGCGGCACGCGCGCTTGTTGGGAATAGAAATAACGAGAGGCATGCGCTCGTGGCCCCGAGAAGTGTGGTCAGTTTTTTCGCAAGGCTGCCGGCCCGAGGAGTGGATAAAATGGCCTTCATACCCTCTTCTAAAGAATCGAAGTGGGCCGAGTTTCAGGAAATTTTTGGGAAAGCGAATATCTTGAAAGACCCCCGCGACGTAGGCGGGAAGATCGGATGGGGGAGCCGCGGAAGCTAATCCTGAACGTTCTTCAGGATTTCGCGAGCGGCTTTCTCCTGCAGGATCGGATCGGGCTTCGGGAATGCGCCGGCAGAGATGATAAGCCAGTTTTTTCCTTTAAGGACGTTGAGTTGGGCGGGCGCCGCTGTGCGGTATGCAGCATCGCCAAGGTCGCTGATCTCTTCGTCGTGATGGGTAAGTTTTGAGGCAAGAAAGATCGCTTTGCCTTCGTCGAGAGTCGCGGCCCGCCGAAGTAACAGACTGATGTTTGTCGCCGTACCGGCCTCGTTTTTTATCGAATAGGAGCATCGACTTACGACGGCCGCGCCGCTCTTCATATCGGCCTCAGAATTTGCCTTCGATGCTTCGGCGGGGCCTCCGAAAATCCGGGTCGCCACATCGGGGGTTAGAATAGTCGCTGCGAGATTAACGGCCGGATCCGCGGCGAACACGCAGGGGGCAAGGACTAGGAGGAGAAAACCAGTTCCCGCCAGAGTTTTCCTCATATTGTAAGTCATAAGTCCGCGTTATTGTAAGTTGTAAACCTCCACCAGGCCGACTCCGGTAGCTCCGTTGTAACCCTGAACGATGGCCGTGTAGTTGCCAGCAGGGAGCGTAGCGATGATCGCGGCTTCATTTTGATCCGATGGCGGAATACCGGTCGCGCGGATTTGATCGGGGTTTGTGTCATCGACGGTATAGGTAATTCCCCAGACTTCGTTGAAGGCGATTTCGGCGCCGTTCCCGTTGCGCAAAGAAAGCTGTGGATCGCTGAGAGCTCCGGCGATCCCAGCTTTGGTGAGGGAAGGCCCGAGCGCTCGCACAAGAACCCTGGCTCCGTTCCCCCCGAGAATAAAGCCGCCGATCAGAACATCGTCTCCGGTGCCTACATGTCCCCGCGTGCTGATGTTAGCTAGTTGACATGCCGGCGATCCATCGACGTCATAGATTTCAATTAACCCGATGCCAGTTCCGTTGTTTTTCCCCTTCATCACAACGGTGTAGGACCCGGGAGGTAGGTTAAGAGACAAGGCGGCCTCGCGATCGTCCTTCGGCGCAAGGCCGGAAGCCTGGATGGCGCTGGCCTGGGTATCCTTCCAATTGTCGTTAGTAGTGACGTTGACCCCTCCGGAATAATGCAGCTCCAGGATGGGATCCTGCAAAGCACCTTTCACTCCGGCGGCAGTTAGCGACGGCCCGAGGCCGCGAATAATAACCTGCTTGCCTCCCGTGCCGGTAATAATAAATCCCGCGATAACCACGTTGTCTCCGGTTAGCACGTGCATGCGGGTCGCAATGTTAACCGGCACCCCGTGGGGTGGCTCGAACGCCAGACTATTGGACCCTGATGTTGCAAACTTACTCTGGGCCCCAGAAGGAGCGAACTTGAGGATATCTCCACTGCTTGCGAATACGTAGCCGGCAGAGTCGCAAGCCAAGCCCACGATGGTGTCAATTCCTGAAGCGACCGTGCTCTTTGCCCCGGACGGCGCAAACTTGAGAAGGGTGCCAATCGGTCCTACGCAGCCAAAGCAGACGCCAGAGTCTGCCCCCACATAGAGGTTGCCGTAAAAATCGAACACGAGATGTCGCGGCCGATAAAATCCCGAGGCGAAGGTGGTTTTCGTTCCATTAGGAGCAAATTTGTAAATCGCGCCGTGACCATCGCCGGCCGATCCATTAGCTCCAAAATCCGTCGCGTAAAGATTACCGGCTGCGTCAAAGACAAGATCTGAAATATTTGGGACTGCGGCGAAAGTGCTCTTTGCTCCAAACGGTGAGACTTTCACGATGGATTGAGTGAGGTTGTCAGCGACAAAGAGGTTGCCGCTGGCGTCAAACCTCATTCCGAGTGGATAGATTCCAGTCGCGAAGGTGCTCTTGCTTCCGGTCGTTGTAATCTGCGTTATGCGGTTCGAGCCGTTGACATCCCCTTCGCCAAAATAAACGTTACCGGCCTTGTCAAAAGCGATGACGCTTGGGTGTTGCAACCCCGTGGCAAAGTTGGACTGCGTTCCGTTCGGCGCGAATCTGAAGATCGTGCTCTGGAAATAATCGACCCCGTAGAGATCGCCGGCCGCGGCGCTAACCGTCCTGGCCGCTATCGTCCCTCCGATCAGCATGAGAACCGGGACGAGTCGGTGGAAAATGAAGGTGTTCATACCTCCATCTAAAGAATTCGTCTGGGCCGGGTTTCAGGAAATCGTCGCGGAAAGCAAGACTCTTCCGTGGCCGCATTCCCAGCGATTGGGCCGATCTACTTTTTCGGCGCCAATATCTTCGCGGGATCGAGTTTGATTCGCCGCAGGACTTCGGGGAAGCGAGGGTCGGAGTGAAGGGGTCGGAAGGTGATTCGCTGGCCAATTCCCTCCAGCGGCGCCGAGTGCTCGTCGACCGCGCGGTCCAACCAGCGAAAGGCTTCATCGTTCTCGCCGAGCGCGACGTAGATCGAGGCGATCCCGTCAGCGGCGACGTAATGCGTTTTGGAGCGCTCGATCAATTCCGCGAGGACACGGAGCGCGTCATCGAGCCGTCCGGCGCGGGCATAGGCGATGGCTAGGCCGGGCCGATGAACAGGGACAACGGCCTCGGCTTTCTCGTAGAGATCGATGGCCTTGGCCACGTCCCCGCGCTCCCGGTAGGCAGCGGCCAGGCTGTCATCGAAATAGCTAAACGTCGGGTCCAGCTCATTCATTCGTTTGGCTTCCGCCAGCGCATCGTCGAAACGACTTGCGGACAGGGAAAGCTCGACGGTGAAGCTGCTGACGAAGGGGTCGAGCGGATCGAGCCGTTTAGCGACCGCCAGCTCGGCGAATGCCTGATCTTCATGACCTTCCATGGCGAGCATTAAGGCCAGGAACATGTGCGCGGGAGCGCAATTCGGATCAATCTGGACCGCGCGCCGCAACTCCGATTCCTCCTTACGGTAATCCCAATGGAGCACGCGCTCGGATTCGCCAAGATAGGCGTGGGCTTCTGCCTCTCGCTCGTCCAGCGCAATAGCTTTCGAGGCGGCAGCGAGCGAGATGGGATAGGCTTCGAGCGGTTTCACGTATTCGTCCGCGAGCCACCCCCATACTTTCGAAATTCCGGTCCATGCCCGGGCAAAGTTTGGATCCTTATCCAGCGCGCGTTGAAAGAAATTCAGGGACTTTCGGAGGTCTTCTTCACTGCTCTTACTTGAAAAATAAAGACCGCGAAGATAAAGGTCGTACGCTTCCGGATCATGCTGCTTTTGCGGCGTCAGGGCAGCTGCCAGTTTCACTTGCAACGCATCGACGATCGCCTTCGTGATGTTGTCCTGGACGGCAAAAATATCCTGTAACTCACGCTCGTAGGTCTCAGACCAAAGCTCCAGTCCATCCCGAACGTCGACTAATTGCGCGGTAATCCGAACGCGGTTGCCGTCGCGCCGAACGCTCCCTTCCAGCACGTTCTGGACATTTAGTTTGCGCGCGATTTCCGCGATGTCGGCGTTCTTTCCCTTGAAGAAAAAGGACGAGGTTCTGGAAACAACGTGCAGTCCCTCCACCTTGGCCAGCTTGTCGAGAAGTTCCTCACTGATGCCCTCGCAAAAGTAATCCTGATCCCGCGTCTGGCTTAAATCGACGAAAGGTAGAACGGCGATGCTTTTTTCCGGCGGCGCGGAGTCCTGGTGATGTCGGGTGAAATAGGAAAAGGAGCCGACGCCGACAAGGAACATAACGAGAGCGCCGGAAACGGACGTCAGGGCGGGATGTCGTTTGGCCCATCCCCAGCTCTTTCCCGCAGGTGTGACAGCGCGCGCTGTTATCGGTCCGCTCTCGAGCCAGCGCTCGAGGTCCTGCGCAAGCTCGGCGGCCGAGCGGTATCGAGCGGCGGGTTGTTTCTCGAGACACTTCAGACAAATCAGCTCGAGATCGCGCGGGATAGCAGGGTTAAAAGTGCGTGGGGATGGCGGCGCCTCGTTCGCTACCAAACGTAAGGTTTCCAGTGCGGTATCGGCGACAAAAGGCGGTCGCCCGGCGATGAGCTCATACAAGATGGCGCCGAGGCTGTAAACGTCCGCTGCCGGTGTGAGTGTAGTTGATCCGCCGGTGGCTTGCTCGGGCGCGATGTAATGCGGGGTTCCCAGAGTCGAAGCGTCCAGCGTAAGGCGCGCGTCACGCCCGACCCATTTGGCGATGCCGAAATCAGTGACGTAGGCCTCGCCTTCGCGACCCAGGAGAATGTTTCCTGGTTTAAGATCGCGATGTAGAATGCCGCGCTCGTGAGCGTGATGGATGGCGCGGGCGACATGGGCGATGAGCCGCGCGGCGTCGCGCGGCCGGTCGCGGTAACCGGCTAACTGAGTCGCGAGACTCCCCCCTTCCGCGAGTTTCATGCTGAAGAAGGGCAGGCCATCGAGCTCGCCCACTTCGTAGATCGGCAGAATGCCCGGATGATCGAGCGCAGCGACGGCTTCCGCTTCACTTTGGAAACGCTGGATTGCCGCGGCGGATTGCAATTGCTGCGGCAGGATCATTTTCAGCGCGACCGTGCGATTCAGCCCGCGGTCGCGCGCGCGATAGACAACACCCATGCCGCCCCGCGCGATTTCCGCCAGAATTTCATAGCGCTCCGTCCGCACGCGATTGTCTTGGAAACTATCCAGCCACGAGGTCTCGTCGTTATTTCCGCCTAGAGGGGAATCCAGCGCCACATCCAACAGGCATTGCGGACACATGATCTCACCGGACCCGCTGTCCAGAATTCTTCCGCACTTGGGACAGGGCAAACCAGCGGTGAGACTCGGGCCTTGACCGGGCATCAGATACCCGACGGCGCCGCGCTCCCCGAGGAAGCCAGGACCGCGCGGAGATAGCGCAGTTCTTCGTCGATTTCGGTGGGCGAGGAAACTGTCCTCGCCACTTCGCGTCGGATCACGGTGCGAAAATTCCCGCGCAAGCGGTGGATGGCCGTCTTGACGGCGTTGAGCGGAATTCCCAGCCGGGCGGCGGCGCTTTCATAGGAGGTAGCGTCCGCCGCGGTCAAAAAATCCTTCAGCTCATCGAACACTTCCTTCTTGCCATGCGCTTCTGCTTCTTCCCGCAACCGCTGCAGCGCCGTATCGACAATGGCGCGCGCCCACCGCACATCGAACGCCATCTCCGGCGAAGCCGCATCTGGCGCATCGAGTGCATCTCGCTCTTCGGACGCCAACTGATCGAAGGCGACGAACTGAAATTTTCCGCCGCGTTTTGCTGCGCTCGCACGGTCCCATTCGTTTGCGAGAAAATTCTGGAGCGAGGTGAGAAGGAAAGTCCGAAACCGTCCGCGGAGCGGATCCGCTTTTTTCACGGTGCGGTCCTGCAAGAACCGAGCAAAGAAAGTCTGCACCAGATCTTCCGCATCAGAGGGCGAGTAACCGCGGCGGCGGACAAAGGCATAGAGCGGCCGCCAATAGGTCCTGCACAAATCACTGAGGGCTTCGTCCGCGCCGGGTGCCTGGGTTTCAGCGGAGGCGAGCACAAGATCCCAGCGAGTGGTGGCAAAGCGGCTAGCTAAATCGCTCGTGGGATCCAGAGCAGTCGTCACGAGAGAGAGGCTACCAGTCGGTCGCTCGCACGGCAAAGGGGGAATCGCTGCGGCTTGGTGCTCGGGGGGGGACTTGAACCCCTAGGTTTCGAAAAGTTAGATGCGGGGTTTTGTCGGGGTTTGTTGGACTACGGATGGTGGATCGCGGTCGGGCAGGATTTACCTAAACAAACTGCGACAAAGTTCCGGGCTCGGATTTGGTCACTTTTTGGTCACTCTCGACGGCCTCGCGCGATCTTGCTCCGCATCGCCGGCAGAATTCCTTCCAAGACTTTCCGACCGGACGGCCGCCCTGCACCATGATGACAACTCCGAAGTCGTGACCTCGCAGGTCGCAGTCGGTCGGCTGTCCGGTGTTGTGGTCGCTCATGATGCGAAGTGCAGGCCGAGGGAGGATTGGATGATTTTGCCGGTGGCGAATTCGGCGGGCAGGACTTGCCACCACTTCTTCGCGATCGCGACGGGCTGGGGATGGAAGTAGTAGCGACGATTCACTTGCTCGCTGTTTCCCATCTCTTCTTTCAGCCGTGCCATGTCGCGGTGAATAGAGTTCCAATAACTCGCGAAGCTGTGGCGCAATCCGTCGTTGATCCAGTCGAACCCGAGTAACGGTCCGAGCCTGCTTGTTTCGCGATCCGGTCGATCGAGTTTGCAGACGGGACCGGTCTCGCCGCGGTGATGACTGCACCAGGCGAGAAAGGTTTCGTTCAAGGTGACGTAGCGATCGCGGCCGGTTTTTGAAATGGCCGCGACGATCCGGAGCTGCTTTTCGTCCCACATGAAATCGGTCCACATGAGTTTGCGGATATCGCCGCTGCGCCGGCTGGTGTGGGGCTTGCCTGCTTCTTCCGGACGCACGCCGAGAAAGGCCTGGCAGCAAATCCAGTCGCG
Organism: Verrucomicrobiota bacterium; assembly: GCA_041167505.1. GTDB lineage: Bacteria > Verrucomicrobiota > Verrucomicrobiia > Chthoniobacterales > UBA10450 > AV80. The sequence goes on along the minus strand of JBEEHR010000007.1, from coordinate 2,623 downwards.
CCAATCGTCGGCGACGTGCTCGAGGATGACTTTGAGCTGACCAGGTGTGTAGATCTCCGGAGCTTCGCGATCGAGCTCGATGCGTTTGACCTTTTCGGCTTCGGTGATTTTATCGGCGGGCAACCAGCCGTGCTCTTTCGCGTAAAGGAACAAGGTGACGATGCCGTCGCGAATGTTGTTCCGCCGGCGATTGCCAACCCCGAGCTCGCGCAAGTAGGTTTCGATCTCGAGGGCGCGGACCGCATCGATGTGAACGGCGAACGCACGAGCGAAGGTACCGACGTCGTCGCGTAGCAGGCGCATGTAGCGATCGGAGAGTTTGTGGTCGTGCTTGGAAACGAGGAGCTGCTTGTGGATCTCCGGAACGGTGGCGTGTTTGGTGGCGAACTGGTCGCGCCGCCAGTTGGCCCACTGTTCGATAGCGGCGACGGGCGAGACGCTGAAAGGGGCGACGACTTTTTCGATGTGAATAATTTGTTCGCGCAGGGCAGGGGATATCGGGACCTGGCCGTTCGCGAGACGGATGGCGGTTTCTTTCGCGAAACGTTTGGCGGCTGCGAGACGGATGCGGGGACGTTTCGTTAGGCCGGTTTCGCCAAGCTCGCGAAAACAGACCTGGTAACGGCCGTCGCCAAGTTTGTAGATGGGGACTGCGACGCTGCCTTCGCGGATCGTCGCGACTGGACCGCGCTTACTTTTTTTCATCGCGCGGGCCAATGATGCGCCAGGTGGCGATGAGGGAGTCTGCGACTTCGGTATGCTCGAGGGCTTTGCGACCGAGGCCATCGTAGGCTTCGCGCAGCTCCCTGGGCATGCGCGATCGATAGACGGGCGGCTCTTCTTTAGAGCGAGTGCCGGCGTGCGAGATAACGACCTGGCCGCGGAATTTCCCTGGAACGTTGTCTTCGAGGAACGCGAGAACGAGAGCGCGCTGTTGCTGGGCGGGGAAAACGGAGAGGAGTTTCTCGAGCTGATCGAGGGGAGGGAGATAGTCGCCGCTGAAGTAGCGGCTGAGCGTTCCCTGCGAGATTTCGGTTTTCTCGCGGATGGCTGTCTGGGTAAGGCCGGCCTCTTCGCTGGAGGTGGTTAGCTGGCTGGAAAACTGGCTCACGGGTTATTCAGATAATGAATAGTTGAAAAAAAGTAAAGATTTTTCTTGCTGTGCATTCATAAAATGAATAATTGCAGAATATGAAAGAGGGCCGGACACCGATTCTATATGGACGCTGAAATACGAATCATTGAGACGTTGCTGGCGAAGGCGCGGGAATTGAAGCTGAGTTCCGACCCGGAAGAAACGATCGCTGCGGCGAAGCATGAGATCCGGCTGAACGCCGAGCTGGCCAGCCTGCGCAAACAGCAGTTACGAAAACCCCGGACACCGGTCCCCGCTGGCGGCTGATCCCCGGAGAGCACCCCGCCAGATGAGGAGGCCTCAGAACATTTCTTATGGTTGGAGCGCCGCGCGGCGCAGGTTTGCTCATAAGTCGCGCGGCGCTCGTGACCGTTCCGGTTCCGGAGCTCACACAAAGGTCCCGGAGGACACGAAGTGAAGGACCTGACGCCGAAGCATTTTGCGGCTGTGATTATCGTCGGGGCTTTCCTGACGATCTGGCTCTGGCAGATGACGCAATGTACGCAGGCGGAGCGGGAATCGTTTGAACGCGAGTCGATCGAAGCGGCTAAGGCGAAAGCGACGGAGGCCAAGCGATGAATCGGGAGCTGCAAGAAACGCGGGAGCTGGTGAACGTTTTGAACCGGTTCGTGGAGAACTACGAACGGTCGGCGCCGCGGACTGATGCGCTGGCGCTAAAGTGCGCGGCCGCCCGGGCGCGCGAAGCGCTGACGGATTGCCTAAGCAAAGCGCTGGTTGAGCTGGACGGCGGACGTGAGGATTTTGAATGCGGCGCGTGCGGGGGGATGCACGACCTGGCGCGCGATCGCGAGCTGCTGCTATCTGGAACTTTTCGCGGGCCGATAGCACATGCCGACGCGCCAAAGGTGACACCCGATTACGTCGTGCTGATGCGGGGGCGGCGCTACTCAGTGGGCCACGCGAAGGAAGTCGTCAGGCAGCTGGAGCTGCGAGGTTACCAATCACCGGCTGCAAACGTTGAACTGGTGCCTGCATGAAAACGGCAGCTCACACAAAGGGCACGAAGGTCACGGCGGCGGAGACGGCTGTAGTACAAAAGGGGCTGCGCAGGATCGCCCGGAAGATAGCGAAGGAGTTGTTCACGCGTAGTAACGGTTCGCGCGCCGCTCGGCTCGTGATGGAATCGAACAGCGGAGCGATATCCGACGGCGGTTGGTCCGAGAGGAACGTTGCTGATCATATCGAGCGGCATCTTCTGAAAGCTGGAGGGCTGCGATGAGAAGATTGCGCCCTTTCATCTGGTGGCTGGCATTCTCGGTGTTCTGGTTCCTGACCTTGTTGGGCCTAACGAGTGGGCGGATGCGATGGCTGTGCATTTGCGGCGCAGTCGTGCTCGGCTTTCTGACTGATTGCCTGGTCGATGTTCTTTCGGTGCGACAACATCAGCGCCGACAGCGCGAAGAATATCTGCGCCAGCATCCCGGAGAGGAACCGCAATGACTTCGCTCCGGACGTTTTTGCTTTTCG
>JBEEHR010000006.1:0-12510 GCA_041167505.1 Verrucomicrobiota bacterium | reverse complement strand
CTATTTCCTGTTTAGCTTGCGCCAGCCGCAATTGCGTCACGCCCTGACGCCGCTCGGCGGCATGGCGAAGCCGGCCATCCGCGAGATCGCGCGCTCGTTAGGCCTGAGGGTCGCCGACAAAGTGGATAGCCAGGAAATCTGTTTCGTCCCGGGGAATGACTACAAGGCCTTTCTCCGCTCCCATCTCGACCAGGCGGAATTTCATCCGGGCGGCATCTACGATCTCGAGGGAAATTTCATCGGGGAGCATGAAGGCATCGAGATGTTCACGATCGGGCAGCGCAAAGGTTTGCCTGGCGGTTCGCCGCAGCCTCGTTACGTCGTCGATTTGGATCCAGAGACGAACCGCGTCATCATCGGCTCCGCGGAGGACCTGGTCTCAGACGATTTCGAGATCGATCGCGCGAATTGGATTGTGCCGCGCGATTCCGATGAACCGTTCGAGGTTACGGTGAAGATCCGCTACAGCCATCCCGGCACCCGCGCGACGGTAACACCTCTCGAGAACGGCCGCGCTCGCGTGCAACTGCACGAGCCGCAAAAGGCCGTCACTCCAGGACAGGCAGCCGTGATTTACGATGGCGATGTCGTCGTCGGCGGTGGCTGGATTTGCCGCGCGGCGGCGTTGCAACCCGCCTGATCGATGAGCGACGAAGTCGTTCTCGCGTTCAGCACGTTCCCCGACATCGAGATCGCACGCCGGATCGCGCGCGAATTAGTCACCGAAAATTTCGCGGCCTGCGCGAACGTCATCCCGAAAGTCGAGTCGATCTATCGCTGGCAGGGGAAGATCGAGCAGGGAGATGAAACGCTGGTTCTTTTCAAGACGACGGCCGCGCGTTTTACGGCGTTCGAGGAGAGATTGAAATCGCTCCACCCCTACGGCGTCCCGGAAATCATTTGCACGCCGGTCGCCAGCGGATGGCCGCCCTACCTGGACTGGGTCAGGCAGAATGTGAAATCCTAGCCGCGCGCCGGCTGCCGGTGACGAATACGGCTACGCCGATCAGGTTCGTGATCAGCGTGACCACGATGATCTTGGCGGCGAACCAATACGAATTCACGACTTCCACAATCGGGAACGTGCTGAAGACGATATAAAGCAGCGTGACCAGGAATCCCGAGACCGACGCAATCCGCACCCAGAGCGGCACGCCCGCACGAATCTCGCGGAGCCCAACGAGCGGGATCGCAAACATGACCAGGTAGGCGATGCCGTAGAAAACCCCGGCGGCGCTGTCCGCCAATTGAAACGCTTCCTGCGGCCCGACGCCGATGAGGCTGGCGAGCGCAAAAATGACGGTAATGGCGCCGACGAACGCGATCGAGTTGACCGGGGTTTTCCAGCGCGGATGAAGCCGCGAAAACCAGGAGGGCAGGAGCCGGTCCCATCCGGCCACCATCGGCAGGCGCGAAGTCCCGGCGAAGTAGATGCTCATCACGGCGATGGCGCGGGCGGCGAGCAACAGGATGGCGATCGACACGACGAGCCCGGCCGCGCCGAACGAACGGAACCCGATGCTCAGGGTTTGCGGCACCGGCCCGATGAGATCGATCTTGTTCGGGTCCCCCGAAAAGGCGAGCACCGCGCTCGTGCCAAGAATGAACATGAGCGCAATGACCGGCGCCGCGATCAGGACCGAACGGCCGATGTTCCGCGCCGGCGCACGGCTCTCGCCCGCCAGAATCGCGACATACTCAAATCCAGCCAGCGCGCCGACGGCCAGTTTGCTGAAAATGTTTATCCCGAAAAGTCCCACGGCCGGCGCCGCGATGGCGAGCGGCTGGTACTGTTTCAGGTCGCCGCGCGCCAGACTGACGAAGGGCAGGACGATCAGCGCGCCATAAGTCACGAGCATGATAATGCCGCCGGCGTTGTGGACCCATTTGCCTAACGACAGGCCGCGCACCGACACGGCGACCATCGCAATCACCAGCGCAACGCTGATGGCGGAAACGAGCCAGCGATTTCCCGGCATCCACGCGGCGCGTTCGCCGATGGCGTAGGAAAGGTTCGTCGTTACCACCAGGCCGATCGCAGCCATGACGCAGATCGCCAGGAGCCAGAGGTTCCACGCGACCATGAAGCCAGCGAACTTGTTGAACCCGAATTTCGCCCATTGATAGAGGCCGCCTTCGAGAGGCATTTTTTTGTTGAGGTAAATGACGACCGCGGCCTGCGGCACGTAGAACAACAGAAGCGCCAGGAGCCAATAAGCGAGGTGCGAGGGTCCAAGTTTCGCCGCTGTGCCCACCCAGCTGCCGCCCACGACGAAAACAATTTGGGTGAGGATGAGGTCGCCGAGTCCGAGTTCCTTTCTCAGCGCGCCCTCATGGCCCGTCGACGGCTCGCTCATGAAACAATTACCGCGGCTCCGACTCGGTCTTCGGCGGAGGAGTGTTCCGAAATTCGCGATGCCGAATTTTCCCGCCGGCGTAGGCGATGTAAGTCCCCGCGCCTAAGGAAACAAAGGCCAGCAGCATCGTCGCGAAAACGAGCGGGCGCGCGGTGCGCGGCCATTTCTTCGGAACAAAGATGGCCGCCGCCGAAAGCGCCGCGAGGACGTAGTAGAGGAAGATCAATTCATCGGCGCGATGCTCGTGCGCTTTGAGCCACGCTTGTCCATCTTCGTCGGCCATCGAGAGGACCGGGTTGTAAGCCAGGTCCCCCTGGCGCACCACCGCCCACACGGAAATCGCGCAGGCAAAAATCAGGACGAGCGCGGTGAGTTGTCCGCCGCGGCTTCGCAGATAAGTCGCCGCGATCAATCCAAACAGCGCGATCGCCAGCCCATAAACCGGAATGGGATTCAGCAGCACGTGCAGATATTCCGGCTGCCGGAGATCGCGCAGGATCGTTTCCATTATTGGGTCGCTACCTTGAGGTTGGGCTCCGGTGGGTATTCTTTCCAATCGGGCGCGCAAAAATGCCACCACTCGGTGCGCAAGCCGTAGAAGCCGCCATGCGCCATCGCTTTTTGGAGCAGCTTCAAGTTCGCGCGCACAATCGGGTCGCGCCCTTTGTATTCCAGGAGCGCCGCGTCCGTGAAGCTGTCGAAGTCTGTCGGCATTGGCACGTCGCGTCCCTCCGCGTCGACCAGCGTCGCGTCAACCGCCGCGCCGCGAACATGCATGCCGCGCCCTGCCTTCGGGTCCGCGACGAAGGAGCGGTTTTGCGTCAGCCGCCAGAGTTGTTCCTGGGCGGATTGCGGCCGGTAGGCATCCCAGATCTTCAAGCCGTATCCTTTTTTGCGAAGATATTCCTGCGCGACCACGAGCCGCTTCGCGACGCTGGCTCGCACGAGAGCGGGAGTGCCGGGTGGATACAACGGCCGATGCGCAACATTGTTCGCACTCGCGTAGCGCAGATCGATCACGATCGTTTTGTCGACGCTTTTGATATCGACGAACTCGGCCGGATCGGTCTCCTTGCCGACTGCCAGGCGCGAGAGAAGAAAGGCCGGCAGCAGAACGTGCCGGGAAATTCTTCGGAAGCTCACGGGTGGAGTATCCTCAATCCGCCGCCACGGTGGGAGCCGGCGTGACTTTCGCGAGACGTTGCAGCACGAGGCGGGCGCTATTTTCAGGAACGTCGAAGCGCACCTGGACGTTTGCGCCCTGAACATCCACCTCTGGCGGTTGCGCGTAGAGCACGAGGTCCGAATCGGCGACTTTGAGGAGACGCTGCGGCTCATTCCGAATCCTGGCCGCCAGCTCCGCGGCCGCCTCCGAGCTTTTCGCGGTGAGAACGAGGCGCGCCTTCACCGGATTCTGCAGGGCGAGCGAGAGACCAAGCAGGTCGCAATTGTCGAGCAACTCGGAATTGAAAATGGGGGACAACATTCGGCCGAGCTTCGCCGGATCGCGCGAGACCAGCCGCAGCGTGCTGCTTTCCTTCAAAGACTGCAGGCGATCGAAGAGCGGGCCGCTGATCTTGAGGTCAGGATCGATTCCCAATCGCACCCGCGCCAGCGAGGCCACCTCTTTTTCGCCGCCGATCGCCAGCGTTCGCGGCCCCATCCGGGCCAGCGCGAACTCGGGCCGCAGCCACAGCGGCAGGCCGCTGATGATCTGCCGTTCGAACGCTTTGTCGCGTTCGATCAAATTGACGACGCGGGAAACGTCGGCGTGCGCTTCCACCAGGACATACTCGTGCGTCGCGCCGGAATCCGTCGTTGCCATGGCGCGCGTCACGCGAACAGCGTCTTTTGGGAGATTCAAAACCGGCGTTCGCTGCGCGCTCCCGATCAATCCGGCCCAGACGTTTTGCCATTCGGGTCCCTGGTCCTTCTTCCAGCGTTTCGGCAAATCATCGCGCTCCAGTTGGTCGAGGTTCACGGAGAGAATTGTGTCAGTCTCCTGCGGGAGCCACTCGCGTTTCTGCGGCGTCTGAAACACGACGACCAGGATGATCGCCATCAAAACGACCACGGAGAGAACTGCGAAGTAAAATTTCCGCAGCTCCTGTTTGTCGATCTCGCTCGAGAGCACCGCCAGTTCGGCCGTGTGCTGCGAATGACGTTCCACCGCTGCGCGATGCTTCTGCACTTCGGCTAGCAAGTGCGGTGCGTTCGGCGGCGCGATTCCTTGCGACGCGAGGTGGCGGCCGATGTTCAGATAAGCCGGATTTTTTTTCTCCTCCACGGTCTCATGATGGCCGCGCGCGTCTTTCAACGCTTCCTGCTGCGCGCGGCTCTGTTCGTTCAACACCCGGTCGCGCGCTTCGTACTCTTCCCGCACTTTCGCGATGTTCTTGTCAATCACCGCGACGGCTGCTTCCTGTGTCGTCAGTTTCTCACGTGCCGCGCGACACGCTTCGGACGCGCCGAGCCGGGCACGAGTGACCTCAGCCCTTTCCTCGGGCAAACGAACGCGCCGCCCGCTGATGCCGGCCATTTGGGTCTCGAGATCGTCAGGCGGCGGGACTTGCGCCTGCAGTTCCGTCAGCTTCTTCAACAGGTCGCGATCGGCGGCATCGTTCTCCTGTAACCGGCGCTCGACACTGGCCAGTTCGCGGTCGCAAAGATCGGCTGCCGATTTCGCCTCGTTCTGTCGCTGCAGGAGGGGCTTCTTTTCTTCCTCGAGTTTGGCCAGGGCCGCGTTTTGTTCCTTCGCGTTGCTCTCCCGCTGCAACTCGATCTTGCGAATTCCTTCCTCGATTGTGGCGATTCGCAGCGCGACTTCCTTTTGTTCCTGCTCGAGCTTCTTGAGCGCGACGATCTCGTTGCGCACCTCCGGAAAGTTCACCGCTTGCGAACAACCTTCCCGTCCCAGGTTGATCTCGCTTTTTTGCAGGACGCGTTTCTCGTGCCGCAACGCGATGCGCGTTTTCTGCCGGCGAATCTTCAACCCGATCTCGCGCAGCCCTGTTCGAATGAAACTCACGGCATAAGGCTAGTCGAAGTCAGGTTTTGACAAAGGATTTTCAAGGCGACGCTCGCTCTTCTGTAGCCGCGTCCCTGTGGGACGCGTGAGAGAGAACGCCGCCGTTTCTGTAGTCAAGCCGCAGGCCCGAGCGGCCCACAGGGCCGCTGCTACAGAAAAAGGGCAAGCCGCCTATTCCTCCGCGCTCAGTTTCGCCAGCACGCTCAGGTCCTCGAGCGTGGTCGTATCGCCGGTGACGGTCTTGCCGCTGGCGACTTCCTTCAGCAATCGCCGCATGATTTTTCCGCTGCGCGTTTTCGGCAACGCTTCAGCGAACCGGATCTCGTCGGGCTTCGCGATCGCGCCGATGTGAACACCGACGTGGGCGCGCAATTCTTCCTTGAGCGAGTTGCTCACCACCACGCCACCTTTTACGGTAACAAACGCCACCACGCTTTGGCCTTTCAACTCGTCGGGCCGGCCCACGACCGCCGCTTCCGCAACGTTCGCGTGGCTCACGAGCGCGCTCTCGATTTCCGACGTCCCCAGCCGATGGCCGGCGACATTCAGCACATCGTCGATCCGTCCGACGATCCAGAAGTATCCATCCTTGTCCCGCCGCGCGCCGTCACCGGTCAGGTAGCGCCCTTTGAATTCGCTCCAGTATGTTTTCCGGTAGCGCTCCTTGTCGCCGTAAATGTTTCGCAGCATCGATGGCCACGGTTTGCGGATGATCAGCTTCCCGCCAACGTTCGCGCCCACCTCTTCGCCCTTCTCGTCCACCACCGCGGCATCGACACCCAAGAACGGCAGGGTCGCGCTTCCCGGTTTCGTCGGGATCGCACCGGGCAACGGCGTGATCATGATCGCGCCCGTCTCCGTCTGCCACCAGGTATCGACGATCGGGCAACGTCCGCCGCCCACCTTGTCGCGATACCACATCCAAGCCTCCGGGTTGATCGGTTCGCCCACCGACCCCAGCAACCGCAGCGACGACAGATCATGTTTCTTCAGCCATTGATCGCCCCAGCGGATGAACGCCCGGATCGCCGTCGGTGCCGTGTAGAGAATGCTCACGCCGTATTCCTCGATGAGCCGCCAGAAACGGTCCGGCTCCGGCCAGTTCGGCGCGCCTTCATACATCAGGGTCGTCGCGCCGTTCGCCAGCGGGCCATAGACCACATAGCTGTGGCCGGTCACCCAGCCAACGTCCGCCGTGCACCAGTAAACGTCGTCGTCGCGCAGGTCGAAGACGTATTTCATCGTGGAATAAATCCCGACGAGATAGCCGCCGGTGGTGTGCAAAATCCCCTTCGGCTTCCCGGTCGAGCCGCTCGTGTAGAGAATGTAAAGCGGATGCTCGCTATCGAGCGCGACCGCGGGGCAATGCGCGTCGACATATTCCAGTTCGCGGTGCCACCAGACATCGCGGCCTTCCTCGATGTGGATGTCGTTGCCCGCGCGCCGAAAAACGATCACGCGCTTCACCGTCGTCGCGCCGCTCAACGCGTCGTCTACGTTCTTCTTCAACGGAACAATGGCGCCGCGCCGGTAACTTCCATCCGCCGTGATCACCGCGGTCGCCCCGCAGTCCGCGATCCGATCGCGAATGCTGTCGGCGCTGAACCCGCCGAAGACGACAGAATGCACCGCACCGATTCGGGTGCAGGCGAGCATCGCGATCGCCGCTTCCGGGATGGTCGGGAGGTAGATGATAACGCGGTCGCCTTTGCGAATTTTGTTTCGCCTGAGCACGTTCGCGAAGCGGCAGACATCGCGGTGCAATTGCTGGAAAGTCAGCGCCCGTTTATCGCCCGGTTCGCCTTCCCAAAGGATCGCGACCTTATTCCGTTTCGGTCCGGTGAGATGCCGGTCGAGGCAGTTCTCCGAAACATTCAGTTTCCCGCCAGCGAACCATTGCGCGAAGGGCGGCTTCCATTTCAGCACGCTCTTCCAGCGCCGTTGCCAGACCAGCTCGCTCGCCTCGCGCGCCCAAAATTTCTCCGGCCGGTTGATCGACTCGCGATACATCCGCCGGTATTGCTCAAGGCTTTTGATCCGCGACCCCTTCGCGAAAGTCTTTGCCGGCTTGAAGACCCGCTTCTCGACCAGATGCGACTCGATGTTTTCCGCCATGGCAAAGGAGAGGCTAGCGATCTCGCCGCCGCGCTCAATGGAAAAGCGGCAGCTGCTACTTCTGTCGCCCCTCTTCTGTAGCCGCTTCGCTATGCGAAGCGTGTGAGTTGCGTTGCCCATTCCCCGCGTCGCCCACAGGGCGACGGCTACAGTTTTGATTTGTCTTCGCCGGCTGCGCGCCGAACAGTGGAAGCATGAGCGATCACATTTACAAAAAGATCGAGCTGGTGGGCTCTTCCGCCACGAGCATCGAAGACGCCGTCACGAATGCACTAACCCGCGCCCAGAAAACCATTCGCAACATGCGGTGGTTCGAAGTCGTCGAGACCCGCGGCCAGATCGAGGACGGCAAAGTCAACGAGTGGCAGGTGACCGTGAAAGTTGGCTTCACCCTCGACAAGTAGGCGGCGATTTGCCGATTACTCGTCGTCGCCTTGCGCGGCGTGATACAGCTTCGTCGCGCCGTAGGCCAGGATCGCCGGTTTGAAAGCGATGAATACCAGGCGCGTGAGCCCGCCCACGATTCGGCCGATCGGCAACCGGTTCAGGATGAAACCCGCGACTAGCGCGTAGGCGATCGACCGGGTCGGATTTTCCCGCACGTATTCTTCCGTCTGCTCCAGCAGCTGCTCGAGTTGATCTTTGGTGTAGCGAAGCCCGCGTTCCGCGACATCGCCGGAGGTTCCTGAAATCTCTTCGTCCATGATAATTAACTATCGGATTCTGACGCGTTGTCGCGTGTTTTGAATCAATAATACTCCTGGTCATGATCCTGATCTTACTCCTGATCCTTCGTGCAACCGCCGTCGTCACGGAGGATCATGAGCACGATCAGGATCATGAGCAGGAAAATGGCAGCTACCTGAGCGTCAACCACATCGTCGCGGCACCCACGCCGGGCGGGAAATCGGGGAGGGGCTGTTCGCGATGAAAATTCCCGGCCCGCCGGGTAGCCTTCAGGCAAAAACGCCCCATCACTTCGAGCGCGCGGTCGCCGAGGGTGGAGCAATTTGTCGAAAGCAGGATGTGCGCGTTGCGGGACGCGACTTCAAACGCCGCGAGCAGCAGGCTCTCGAAATCCTGCTCCACCTGGAAGGTTTTCCCCCGATGCGACCGCGAGAAGGTCGGCGGATCGAGAATGATCACGTCGAACTTCTCGCCTTTCCGCGCCAGCCGCGGCAAGACCGCCAGCACGTCGTCTGCGAGAAATCGATGATCCGTTGTCGACAGCGAATTGAGCGCAAAATTTTCCCGGCCCCGGGCGAGGGATTTTTTGGAGAGATCGACGCTCACCGTTTTCGCTCCGACCGTGGCCGCCGCCACGGAGAACGAGCAGGTGTAGGCGAAACAGTTCAGCAACGTCGCCGGCGCCAGGTCGCGGACGAAGCGCCGATTCTCGCGCTGATCGATGAACAGGCCGACCGAGTAGCCGGCGCTGAAATCGATCCCGTAACCCAGGGTGCGCTCCAGCGCCGTGCTTTGCAGGTTCGTGCCCGGGTCGCCCAGGATCAACGTGGGCGCTTCCCGGTCGGCGTTTTGTTTCGGCAGAAAGCGGGCGAAGACGCGGCGGAACTGAAAATCGGTATTGAGCGCCCAGAGGCAAAGTTCGGTCTTGAGGCGCTCCAGCGCGGCGGCGGTCTTGTGGGAGATGAGGACATCGACCCCGAAGCGTTCCACCCAGCCGTCCGGGCAGGTGCAAAGACGAAGCGCGGTGGTTTGCTGCGCGATGAAATTCCGGTGCAATTCCGGGTCGATCCATTCGGACATTCTCATGGCAAAAGGAGGCGGCGTTAGCAGTCACTACCTCAATCGGTTGTCGCAGCTCGCGTGTGCGTCTCTTGCCCGTTAGGCCGCGCCGGTTACAATGGCGTCGCGCTTCGCTTTGGATCGCTCTGAATCATGCAACAGGCCACCGTCCGCGTTCCGGCGAGCACTTCCAACCTTGGACCCGGCTTCGACTGCCTCGGCGTTGCCCTGGCCCTTCACAATCACGTCACGGTTTCGCGCGGGCGAGGGGAACGGCTCCCAGCAATGGCGAGCGCAGCCGGGAACGCGTTCTTCAAACGCACCGGCGCCAGGCCCTTTTCTTTTTCGTGTAAGATCAGCGGGGAGATCCCGGCATCGCGCGGACTCGGCAGCAGCGCATCGGTTCGAGTTGGCGTGCTTCATGGTTTGAACGAGCTGGGGAATCGTCCGCTGCAACGCCGGGAAATTTTCGAGATCGCCGCCACCCTCGAGGGACATCCCGATAACGCCGCGCCCGCGTGTTACGGTGGCTTCAACGTTGTTCGCGGCCTGGACCGGCAAATGTTTACCGTCTCCGCCCAACTCCACTTTGTCCTTCTCATTCCCGATTTCGAAGTCGCGACGTCGGAAGCACGCCGGTTATTGCCTGCGCGCGTCGATCGTCTACACGCCGCGGAAAATGCCCGAAACGCCTGCGCCATCACCGCAGCCTTTGCCGGCCGCGAGTACGAATCGCTGCGCGGCGCTTTCGCGGACCATCTCCATCAACCGTTCCGGAAAAAACTGATCCCGTTCCTGGATGACGTGATCGCCGCCGCTGGATCTGCCGGCGCGCTTGGCGCTTTCCTCAGCGGCTCCGGTTCCACCATCTGCGCCATCACGTTGCGTTCTCCCGAAAAAGTTGGCCGCGACATGCTCGTCGCCGCTGATTCACCTGGCGCCTGCACCGTTATCACGACCGCCGACAACCGCGGCGCTCGTATTCTTAGCCATGAGCCAGCGCACTGAGAGTCTTGAGCAGTTCGCCATCGACGTTATCCTCGAACGTCGCCACGGCATGCGCGCCGCGCTTCTCCGCGCGCTGCTTTACGCGCTCTCGTTCGTCTACGAACGCCTCGTGCAGCTTCGCCTTTTTCTTTACCGGCACCGCGTTCTTCGGGAACACACCCTCGGCTGCCTCGTCATCAGCATTGGCAATCTTACCGTCGGTGGGACCGGCAAGACCCCGATCGTGGAAAAGTTTGCGCGCGCCCTGCGCGCTGGCGGACGGCGCGTCGCTATTCTGAGCCGCGGTTACAAGAGCGTCCCGCGACCGAATCCGCGAAAATGGTGGCACTTCTTCACCAAGAAAGTGCCGCTGCCGCCCCGGATCGTCTCCGATGGAAAAACGTTGCTGCTCGATTCGCTGACCGCGGGGGACGAGCCCTACATGCTCGCGAACAATCTCAAAGACGTCATCGTCGTTGTTGACAAGGACCGCGTGAAGAGCGGCCTCTTCGCCATCAAGGAATTGAAGGCCGACACGCTTTTGCTCGATGACGGTCTCCAGTATCTCCACCTCAAACATCGTCTCGACATCGTCCTGATCGATCGCCAGGCACCGTTCGGGAACGAGCATCTGTTGCCGCGCGGCACTTTACGCGAACCGCCGCGCAATCTCCGGCGCGCCAGTTACATCTTCATCACCAAGAGCACGGGCGAGCCTAACGATGAGTTGATCAAACGCATCCGCCGTTACAATCGCACCGCCGAAATTATCGAATGCGCGCACCAGCCGCTCCATTTGCAGGACGTCGTCACCGGCGAGCAGATTCCGCTCGAACGGTTGCGCGACACCTACATCGGTTCGATTTGCGGCATCGCCGCACCGGAAAGTTTCGAGGAAGGGCTGCGCAAACTCGGCGCGCGCCTCGAGCTTTCCAAGCGCTACACCGATCATCACCGCTACACCGAGGCGGAGCTGAACAGCTTCATTACTCGCTGTGTCCGCCGCGATCTCGAAATGATAGTGACCACGGAAAAGGACGCCGTGCGCTTGCCTCGCCTGGCCAAGACCGACGTGCCCATTTATTTTCTGCGCGTCGAGATCGAGATCCTGAGCGGCCACGAAAGCTGGGAGCATTGCGTCGCGCGGATTTGCAAGCCGCAGCCGCTGCTCTCGCCTGGACGCTTCTTCGCGTAATCGAATTCCTGCTCCTGATCCGTGCCTGTAGCGGGACTGTTCTCGAAGGATCAGGAGCACGATCAGGATCAAGAGCAGGAGAGGAAAGTCTTGTCGTTGGCTAAGTCGCTCCTGGTAATTCGTCGTCGCTGGCGTACTCAGCGTCGCGCTTGCCGTCTGGATTTTCTTGTCGCATCTGTAGCGGCGCTCTATGACCGTCGACTCTGCCTCGCTCTTTCGGCGGTCATAGAACGCCGCTACAATTCGTTTTTCGCGCCGTTGAAAAACGAACGCGCGCAGTTATTGCGAACCGATATCTTGAAAACCGATGAGCGATAAAGCGCAACTGATCGTCGATGGGAAAAAGCTCGCCGTGTCGAATCTCAACAAGGTGCTTTATCCCAAGGCTGGATTCACCAAGGGCCAGATCATCGATTACTACATCCGGATCGCGCCGGTATTGCTGCCGCATTTGAGAGACCGGCCGCTCACCATGAAACGCTATCCGAACGGCGTGGATCAACCGTTCTTCTACGAAAAGAATTGCCCCGCCCATCGGCCGAGCTGGGTGAAGACCGCGAAAGTCTGGAGCGAAGGCAACCAGCGCGACATGCATTACTGTCTCGCCCAGGATTTGCCCACGCTCGTCTGGGCCGCGAACCTCGCCGACATCGAGCTGCACACCTCGCTGGCCCGAAAGAAAGACGTGGCCCGGCCCACCATGATGGTGTTCGACCTCGATCCCGGTGCGCCCGCCGACATCGTCCAGTGCTGCCAGGTCGGACTTTGGCTGCGCGATCTGCTCGCGGGACTAAAGTTGAAAAGCTGGGCGAAAACTTCCGGATCGAAAGGGCTTCAGGTCTATGTGCCACTCAATACGGCCGCAACATTCGATGACACGAAAGCGCTCTCGCGTGCTTTGGCTGAACATTTGGAACGCGACCATCCGAAGCTGGTCATCTCCAAAATGGCGCGAGCGTTGCGCAAAGGAAAAGTGTTCGTCGACTGGAGCCAGAACGACGAGCACAAGACGACGGTGAACGTCTATTCGTTGCGCGCCAAAGACCAGCCGACGGTCTCGACGCCAGTGACGTGGGAGGAAG
>JBEEHR010000005.1:0-3400 GCA_041167505.1 Verrucomicrobiota bacterium | reverse complement strand
GTTTGGTGGTGGCGCTCATATGGGCGGCGGGTTCGGTAGCGGCCACATGGGCGGCGGGTTCGGCGGCGGCGCCCGCATGGGCGGCGGGTTCGGCGGCGGCGCTCGCGTGGGCAGTGGCTTTGGCGGAGGCCATTTCGCCGGTCGTGGCCCGGCTCTCGGTCGCGGCCTTGCGGGTCAGCATGCCGAGGTGCGCGGCCACTTCGGCCGCGATCACTTTCATGGCGGCCGACGCTTCGGGTTCGGTGGCGGCTATGACGACTGGTGCTACGACTACCCCTATTACACACCGAACTGCTATGTGTATGGCGGGTACTGATGTCCCTCGGCGCCCGCTTCACGATGCGCTGCATTGAGAAACAAGCCCCGCATAGTCTTTTGCGGGGCCTGTTCAGTTGCCAAGGCCCTTCGATACTTGTTCCGGATTGCTGCACGTGGAGGCTTCTTTCCGCAATCAGCACTGCGTCGCGGGATCGTAGGAGCTGAAGAACTCCTGCCGCTTCACGATCGGGATTTTGATCGCGGCAATTTGCTGGTCGAGCGAGGAGACCTTCGGTGCGGATTCGGGGAACAAACTGGAGGTAGGCGTAGGCCGCGCCGTCGGGGCTTGCGCGGATGAAGACCTGGGCTTTCGCTACCGCACGCCCGACGCCGACTTGCCCAATTTCGATGGTCCTTGAGCGTCCCACGCCGTGTCGTCAGGTAGAAGCCTCCGATGTGAGGCACGTTCTTCGACAGCGCCGTGTACGGGGCTGCATCTTGTCAATCCAGACGCCCGGGCAAACCGCAGAAGTCGATCGAATTAGATCAACGGGCTAAGCGAGAAGAGGCAGCTCGGCCCTAGGCGGCAATTCGAGCTTAAGGGCGATCCGGTCTCTGAACCTTCAATCTTCTCAATCAACGCTGTCGTCGCTTTGCATTCCGGACACTTAGCGATCGTGGATGTTAAGTACCACTCGGCCGAAAAGCGCCAGAGTTCGCACCGATCACAAAACCCCCAGATGCTCTGGATCATAGCCCTTCCTTTTGTTCTTGGACCTGCCAGGGGCCTTCTGCCCGTGCAGACTTCTTAAGGACCTGGCTGGTACTTGCTTCTCGTTCTGCGGCTTCCATCCGATTTAGCACCTGGCGAGCCATCATCATCGCGCCATCGGTTTTGACGTGGACCTCACGATACCCCTCATCGGCAAAAGCCAGCATTTCTTGTTGCCGTTCGATGGCCCATTTGTCTTGTGCTACGACGACCGGTGCCCCCGCAAGAATTGCGTCTACGAGAGCTTTGGAACGGTCCGCTGCCCACTTTGTGCCGACGCGACACGACGTCGAGCGCCGCCAAATCAACGTGTCTTCGGATTCCGGCGTAATCGTCTGATAGAGCACAAAGCCCTGTTCACTCGTAGTCCCGAGACAGCCTTCGGGCGCCACACTAACGTGGACCTGGAACAGACCTGGACCGATCATCTGATGCACCTGGAGTTGCTCGCCATGCTCCAAGCCAAAACGATCTCTAGTGGTCGGCGGCAACGATTGTGGTGCGCGCCGTCTGATAGTCTTGACGATCGGATTCCCAGCCCAGGTGCTACGAACGATCTCGACCGGAACACGAGCGTCAGCCAAGCTGCCTATGTTTCCAGCATGGAGCGGGTAGAAGTGTGTCAAATCAAAAAGGTTCTCGATTAGCAGGCGATAATTTGCCCTGACCGAGACCGGTTCGGCGTTCCGCGTTTCCCAGTCGGGCCCATCGATCTCGGGTGTGTCCGGGACGCCGATCTCTTCGGATCTCTTTGAGTCGCCCGGCCAGATCCACACCACGCCGTTTTTCTCGGTCACTGGGAATTTGACCTGCCGTGCGGCCTGCGGAATTCGGTCGCGCTCATCGTGCAACGCGGGTATCGCCACGCACCGGCCGGAACTGTCAAAAGTAAAGCCGTGATAACCGCATTCGAGTCGATCGTTGTCCAACAACCTTCCATGCCATAACGGAAAACATTTATGCACACAGCGTGCATCAAGCCCGACGACCTCTCCGTGTTGCGTTCGCCACATAACAATCGGTCGGCCAGCGATGACGCGCTGCTGCAACGCGCCGCCGGGGAACTCAGCAGAAAATCCGGCAGCGAACCAAGTGTTTCTAATCATACAATTGTCCTGCGCTTGACGTCAGTGTTGTATCAATCGGCGTTGGCATGATCAATTATCCCACCATCAAGACGAGGGTGGATTTACCGTTAGTACCCGCGTGCGCATGACAGTTGCGCCTCCGGCGCGCCAAACACGACGAAAATGCGCTATTGTGGGCACTCAAGGCGACGGCAATGGACTTGAGCATGCTGGGTCCGCGTCCACAGCACCGGGAGCTTGAGCGAGATCACTGCGAAAAGGGGCCAGAATGACTATATTCCCCACATAAGGTTCACGGGGGATGGGTGGCTGTCGGTCCGATAGGCACAACACTATGAGCGATGATTTGAAATTTCAGTTGCGCTTGACGTTGAGCGACGAGTTCGCGCAAGTGGCCCGGCACGATCTGGACAATTCGTCGATTTCTGAGTTGACGGATATATTGAACAGGCATGATGCTAAAATGAAATGCCAGTTCGACGCTTTCGCGGGCTATGTTACCGAGGCGGAGGCGAACGGCATCGATAAATTTCATCTCTATGAATGGACGAAAAAGACGATCGAGGATCCGACCAAGAAGGCAAAATACATTAAGTCATTTTCGCTTTATGTCGGCGGCAGGGAAGTCTACGAGAAAGATAAAGCGGAAACGTTAGAGGCCGAGATGAAGCCTCTGGTCGGAGGCCCCATCGTTGAGGCGATGTTCAAATATGATACCGACCCGGCACATAACCCACAGCCGCCGCGCCAAGGATACAAAAAATCCTAGCGGACGGGACGGCCGCGGATCGAATGACCTCAGATGTTCAACCAGCGCGAACGCGAAGTCACGACCTCGGCCGCGCTTCATCGCTTGGTCGATCCAGATCATGGCAAATGGTTCAAGCAATCGCGCGCTTTTCAAGGGGCCGGCATCAACTGGCTCGAAACCGAGCTTTCCAACGAGCTCCATCACCTGTGGCTTTTTCCCGGAATCGTCGCCGGCGACGAGCATGATGAATCGCCCGTCGGCGGAAAATATGCGGCAACGCTGGAAGTTACAGATCCAATCGTCGATTCCCGAAGTGGTACTTTCGGGATTCGCTTATTGCTTCCAAACTCCGGGAACGAGATGCCGGCTGGTCTCCGCTGCAAGATCTACTTCCCAGCAACTGGTGTCGTCGACGGTGGTCTTAACCACAATTTGAGATAGGGCGTTTCACCCTCGAGGCGGCGGGTCCGTTCATCGCTCGGTTGGACCTATCGGTTTGGCTGCTCGCCACGATGATGGCTCTCGCCATCG
>JBEEHR010000004.1:0-29875 GCA_041167505.1 Verrucomicrobiota bacterium | reverse complement strand
ATCCTGTTCCGAAGCATCATACCAGGATCACGAGCATGAGCAGGAAAGGGCATTTTGTAGGCGCGATTGAATCGGTTAATGTCACGCATGCCGTCAGAACCCACCATATTCACACTGGGACATTCTCCCGATCCCGATGACGCGTTCATGTTTTACGCGATGGCGGAAAACAAAATCGATCTGCGCGGTTACCGCTTCGAGCATCGCCTCGAAGACATTCAAACGTTGAACGAGCGCGCGCTGCGTGGTGAGCTGCACATCTCGGCGATCTCCATTCACGCGTTCGCCTACGTGAGCGATCGCTACGCGCTTCTGCCGTGCGGCGCGAGCATGGGCGACGGCTATGGGCCGATGGTCATCAGAAAACGTCCAACGTCCAACGTCCAACGTCCAACGTCGAACTCAGACGAGGAGTCGCGCGCGTCGTTGCGCGAACTAACAATTGCTGTGCCGGGACTGATGACGAGTGCGTACCTCGCTCTCCAATTATACCTCGGCGAATTCAAACATGTCGTGGTGCCGTTCGATCAGATTTTCGACGCGGTAAAAAACGGGAAGGCCGATGCCGGACTCATCATTCATGAGGGCCAGCTCACCTATGAGCGTGCCGGGTTCACGAAAATCGTCGACCTCGGCGAATGGTGGAAACGCGAGACCGGCTTGCCGCTCCCGCTCGGCGGAAATGTTTTGCGCAAAGATATTCCCACGCCGGTGCAGCGCGACCTGCTCGCGATCATGCACGAAAGCATCGACTATGGCCTGGCCCATCGCGATGAGGCCGTGCGCCACTCCATGCCTTACGCGCGCGATATGGACGCGAAGCTCGCCGGCAAATTCATCGGCATGTACGTGAATGATTTCACCCGCGATTACGGCGAGGCTGGGCGCAAAGCCGTCCGGGAATTTCTCCAGACCGCGCACGAGCGCGGCTACATCGAGAAGAAGCCGAACGTGGAATTTGCCGAGTAAAAATGTGGGGGCCTCAGTGCCCCGACTCTTTACCGGACGTTCTCGGGGCGCTAAGGCCCCTCCCACATTACTTCTTCGGCTTCGGTGACGGCTTGGCGGCTTCTTTGGCGAAGGTCTTCACCTTCTCAAATTCCGCCTGGAATCCGCTGACGAAATCGTGGGTGCCGTACTCGAAGAGAACGACGAAACAAAAGGTGAAAAAGGCAAAGAGGACGAGCCAGAAAAGCCCCCGAAGCAACGACATGAACCGATGGTAACTTACTCGCTCTCGCAGGTCAACGGGCGGCCGCGTCCCGCCAAAAGTTCCGGTTTGAACCGCCGGGTGAAGCTGCCATCCTTTCCGAGCCATGCGGGTGCCTTTGCTCGATCTCAGCCAACAATACGCCGCCCTGGCGGAACCGATTCTGGCTCAGGTCGAGGAAGTCCTCTCGACCCAAAACTTCATTCTCGGGCCGAAAGTCGAAGGATTTGAGAAAGCGGTCGGGGATTATTGCGGCGCGCTCCATGCGATCGGAGTTTCCTCGGGAACCGATGCCCTGCTCGCGGTTTTCATGGCGATGGGCCTCGGACCGGGCGACGCCGTCGTGACCAGCGATTATTCCTTTTTCGCCACCGGCGGGTGCATCGCGCGTGTCGGCGCCACGCCGGTTTTCATCGATATCGATCCGGTGACTTACAATCTCTCTACGGCGGCGCTGCACCGATACCTGGCTGAATCGTGCCGGCGCGAGAACGACGGTTCGGTGCGCACGCCGAATGGTGACAAGGTGCGCGCGATTGTGCCCGTTCATCTTTACGGTCTGTGCTGCGATATGGAGCCGGTCCTGGAAATCGCCGCGCGCTTTGGGCTCGAGGTAATCGAGGATGCCGCCCAGGCGCTGGGATCGGAGTATCTGCTGCGAGGAAGAATCTCGAAGGCCGGCACGATGGGGAACTCGGGCACGTTTAGTTTTTATCCGTCGAAGAACCTCGGCGCCGCGGGCGATGCAGGGATGATCGTCTGCCAGGACGAAGCGTTTGCGAAACACGTGCGGGACTGTCGTCAGCACGGAATGGAACCGCGCTACTATCATCACTTCATTGGCGGCAATTTCCGGCTCGACGAAATCCAAGCCGCGATTCTCGGCGTGAAGCTACCGCATTTGGATGAATGGTCCGAGGCGCGACGCGATGCGGCCGACTATTACCGTGAGGAATTCAATCGTCTCCGATTGACCGATCGAATCACGCTTCCGGCCGAGCCTTACCGTGACAGCGGCCTGACGAATCATCACATCTACCATCAATACGTCATCCGGACTGCCAGGCGCGACGCCCTTCGCGAACATCTCACGCGAAAAGAAATCGGGACCGCGATCTATTATCCGCTCGCCCTGCACGAACAGGAGTGCTTTCGCTACCTCGCATATCGAGCGGGCGATTTCCCCGAATCCGAACGTGCCGCGCGCGAGACTCTTGCCTTGCCGATTTATCCCGAGTTGTCCCGCGAAGCCCAGCGCTACGTGGTCGAAGCGATCGCGGAATTCCTCGTGTAGTCCCCTCCGTCCGCGCACCCAAATCACTTGCGACGCAGGGCGCGCGAGCCTATATCAACGCTCGCCGTTGCCGGCGAAGCGGGTAGGTACCGAAGTGGCCAAACGGGGCGGACTGTAAATCCGCTGGCTTACGCCTTCACTGGTTCGAATCCAGTCCTGCCCATTTCCTGCCGGGCGAACGTTTTACTTTTTCTTCTTCGAACCGCCGCGCTTTTTGCCGGCTGCTTTCTTGCCGCTGCTCCGCTTCTTCGAACCGCCTGACTTCTTCCCTCGGCTCTTGCTGGATTTTCCGCCAGTCGATTTCTTCCCGCGAGCCTTGCTACTGCTGGCCTTGGCTTTGCCGCGCGCCTTTGCAGCGGACGGCTTCGATTTCTTCGCGGCCTTTTTCGGAGCAGCCTTTTTGCTGCTTTTCGCTGCGGCTTTGGCCGGCTTTTTCGCTTTGGCAGCGACCGCTTTCACAGCCTTCTTGACCTTGCCCGCGCCAGAGCTCTTGGAGCCTGCCGCCCGGCCGACGAGGCCCCCAATTACGCCGCCCACCACCGTGCCGACTGGACCTGCGACGCTGCCCAGGACAGCGCCTGTCGCAATTCCGGCCGTTTGTTTGGAAATCGGTGGAATCTGGATGTCCCCGGACGATGAATCGGATTTGTCAGTGGATTGTTTGTTTTCTTCAGCCATAAACGTTCGCTCCTTTTGGAAGTGGTTGTTTGATTGTAGTTCGCATCAGGCGTCACGTTTAGCTGCACGCGCCTGCAATTATTCGAGATTAGGCAGCGGAGCCGCCTCTCCAATGAATGGTGGGAACAGGACGTTCTCCCGTTCCACGGAAGCGCCACGGTTCAGGAAAAAATCCCGCAGCTCGGGAGTGTAGAACTCCTTATTTTTCCCGGGATTCAAGCCCAGGAAAATTCGGCCACCGGGATTGAGGTAGCGTTTCAGGTCGTCGAGGAAAAATGCCCACTCAGGCGGGCCCCACCACCAATCGCGTTTGCTGTCGCGGTTGAAATCGATCGAGAAAGCGGTGACCCAATTGAACTTGCGACCGAGATCGGGCAGCGGCTCGAAGGGCTGGATCGTCCAGACGCGGCGCTCGACATGAAACACATCCAGCAACTGGGTGAACAGCGGAAATTCATCGATATCCAAACCCAGGCAGGTGTGCCCGAGCTGCTGGAGAACGAAGAGAAAAAAGCCGCCGCCGCAGCCCAGGTCGAGGACTGACTTCGGGCCGCAACGATGCAGCTTCAGGTCCTGCGCGCGAACGATGTTCAGCCGCAACCAACGCCGGACATCGGCATATTTCGCGTAATGCTCGCTCGACCCGGCGTACTGCGCCTGGATCGCGGCCAGTTTCTTCTGGTCGATCCGGGCGTAGATCGGGTCGAGCGGGACCGGATGAATGACGCGCTCGGCCCGGCGCCAGGCCCGCCGATACATCAGCGGCTGCGCGAGCTTCGCGAGCTTATGGGTAAACTTCATCCCGAAGGGCGGACCGCCCCAATTAGCGATCGCGGCCTGCCAGAATCAAGTGCGCTGAGGCGCGTTGGGTTTAGCGGCCGCGCCGGTTGCCTCCGCCGCTGTCGCGACGTCCGCCACCGTAGCCACCACCACCTCCGCCACCGCCACCGCCATAGCCGCCGCCTCCGCCGCCACCGCCGTAGCCGCCACCACCACCGCCGTAGCCGCCGCCACTACGACCGCCACCCGGCGGACGCGCTTCGCGTGGACGCGCTTCGTTGACGGTCAACGGGCGACCCTCGACGGTCTTGCCATTGAAATCGGTGATTGCCTTCTGCGCATCCGCTTCGCTCGTCATCGTGACGAACGCAAAGCCGCGCGATTTACCGGTGAACTTATCCTGCATCAACGTGACTTCCTGAACAGGGCCGACGCCGGCGAACATATCCTGGAGATCGGTCTCGGTGGTGTTGAAGGAAAGATTTCCTACGTATAATTTAGTGCCCATCTGAGTTAACTGAGGAAAACGCCGCTTGGCCACTGTTCCCGCTCATCGGATTTCAAATCGCCACTGAAAAAACTCAACTGACAATCTACCAACGCACCGAGCTTCCGTTTTCTTTTCGGCGTGATTAGTAGAGGCTTTTGCCAGCGAAAGCAACTAGAATCCGGGGCGGTTTGCCCCTCCTGAAAATGCCCGATTTTTTCTCTTCATCTCCGCCTGCAAACGGCGCTCGCGTCGCCGTCGTGGCGGCCGGGATCGTCAGCCCGCTCGGTTTCGGGTTGGAGGAAACGTTGGGGTCGCTCCGGGAAGCGAAAGATTGCGTGTCGAATGTGAGCGCGTTCCCGGTCGATCGCTGTCGTTGCCAGACCGCCGGCCAGGTGCCCGCCGCGCCTTTAACGGAAGCGAACCGATACCAGCGGCATCCGGAACGGCTCCATCGCGTCGCGCGGATGATGATCCTAGCGATGAAAGAAGCCCTCGAGCAGGCCGGCGATTTCCAACCGGAGCTGACGGTGGTCGGCACAACCAGCGGCGGCATGACTTTTGGCGAGCAGTATTATCGCGACCTGAAGACCGGACGGCGCCCATCACGCCAGGCGCCATCGCTGATCGCGAACTACATGCCGCAGAAACCGGTGATGGATGCGCAGGAAGCGTTCGGGATCGGCGCGCCATGCCAGGTCATCGCGAATGCCTGTGCGTCGGGTACGAACGCGATCGGACATGCCTTTAACTGCGTGCGTTCCGGCCGCTACCAGCGGATCCTCACCGGAGGCTACGACGCGATCTCGGAGCTGGTCTTCGTCGGGTTCGATTCGCTCCAGGCGTCGACGCCGGACCGCTGCCGGCCTTTCGACAGCGAGCGGAGCGGAATGGTTCTCGGCGAAGGTGCGGCGGTTCTCGCGCTCGAAAATCTCGAAGCGGCGCGGAACCGCGGCGCGACCATCTTGGCGGAAGTAATTGGTTACGGCATTTCAACCGACAACTTTCACCTCACCCAACCCGATCCAACGGGAAGCGGCGCGCGCCGCGCCATGGAAGCTGCGTTGCAAAGTGCTGGAATTTCGCCGGGCGAAATCGATTACATCAACGCGCACGGAACTGCGACGCCGTTCAATGACGCGGCCGAAGGCAAGGCGATCGCAGAGTTGTTCAACGGCGTCCCAGTCAGCTCTACGAAAGGAATGATGGGCCACTCGTTAGGCGCGGCCGGCGCGATCGAGGCCGTCATCGGCATCCTCGCGCTCCAGAACCAGCTTCTCCCGCCGAACATCAACTTCCGCCACGGTGATGCCGGCATGGACCTGAACATCATCGCCAACTCCGCTCGAACCGGCAGTGTAAGCACCGTTCTTTCAAACTCGTTCGGGTTCGGCGGCACAAACGCGTCAATCATCATGCGGTCCATCGCCGCATGAGCCTGCACATCGCGGGCATGGGCTGGGTCACGCCGCTCGGGAGCGGTGTCGAGGAAGTGTGGAGTCGGTTGCTGAATGGAGAAAGCGCCAGCGCGGAAACGCTTTCCAGTCCGCTGGGCCGCGACTATCCGGTCTTCCGCGTTCCAGAGTCGGCCACGGCCAGGGCGCCGGCCCATCCGCGGCTCCGCCGTTCCAGCGCGATCTCGCGTTTTGCGGCAGTCGCCGGCCTCGACGCCCTGAAGAGTGCCGGAGTAAAACTCGATTCCGAAATCGCGCAGCGAACCGCTCTAATCTTCGCCGTCTCAAACGGCGGCGTGATTTACACCAAACGGTTCTATCACGAGATCGTGGAGTCCGGCGCGCAGGCCGCGAGTCCGCTTCTTTTTCCTGAGACGGTTTTCAACGCGCCGGCCAGTCACCTCGCCGCGATCCTCGGCATCACCGGCGCCACTTACACGCTAGTAGGCGACGGCGCGGTCGGCATGCTCGCCCTGAAAATGGCCGAAGACCTCATGACCAGCGACACGCTCGATTACTGCCTCGTCGTCGGCGCCGAGGAAGCCGATTGGTTGTTGTGCGATGCGTATCGTAAGTGGCGCCTGCTCCGTTCCGCGCCGCCGATCGAACCATTCCGGGAACCACCGCGCGGCACGATCCTCAGCGAAGGCGCCGGCGCGATCCTGCTCTCCTTGGAGGGACGTGCGCCTGCATGTCCCATTTCTATAGAAAAGATCGCTGGCGGAACCAACTTCCGGAAACAGCGCGAAGCAGCAGCCGGCATCGACGCGGTGTTCTCTGAGCTGTGCGCAACTCCACCCGACCTCATAGCCGCTAGCGCAAACGAAACCTTCATCGATGCAGCCGAACAAACCGCAATT
Source organism: Verrucomicrobiota bacterium (assembly GCA_041167505.1). Classification (GTDB taxonomy): domain Bacteria; phylum Verrucomicrobiota; class Verrucomicrobiia; order Chthoniobacterales; family UBA10450; genus AV80. The sequence continues at coordinate 23,112 of JBEEHR010000004.1, read as the reverse complement.
GGGAAACATTCCCCGAACGCGAGGGTTTATGCCGTGAAAGGACAGCTCGGGGAGAGCGTGGGAGCGAGCAGTCTATGGCAAACCATCTGCGGAGCACAGGCTTTGGTCACTCAACATGTCCCAGGGTTCACGGAGCCAGTCTCCCTGCACAGCGCCGTCGTTTCGACTTGCGGGCTAAATCAGCAAGTCGCGGGGCTCCGACTCAGTATCAAGGTTCGAGGCGACTAAGAGGGTGTTTTGCCTTTGCAACGGGCTGCCGCTTCGGTAGCTTCGCGTCCCGCGATGCGTAGGCTGCTTTTACCAGTTTTTGGTCTTTTGTGCGCCTGCTCGTGGGCGTTCGGACAGGTGGGCACCGAAAAGCAGCCGGTCGAGATCACGGCCGCCGGCGACACCAATTACGAAAATGGCCTCGCCACCGCTCACGGCAATGTCGTCATTCATGCGGGCGACGCCGATATTTATTCCGACAAGGCGACCTACAATCCGAAGACCCACGACATCGTCGCGGAGGGGCACGTTCGCATCTACCGCACTGCCGGCACGTTCGTCGGCGAGCGCGCGATTTATAACACCGAGTCGAAGGAAATCCATGCGGTCGATATCAAAACCGACAAGCAGCCGTATCTCGTCGCGGGCGAAAAGGTGACCACGATTTCCGAAGGCGCGTTCCTGATTTCAAGAGGCGCGTTCACGACGCACGATTCGGACAAACCCGATTTCCGGCTCCAGGCGAAGACGATGCGGATCTACGAAAACGACCGCGTGATCTTCTCAAACGTCACCTTCTACGTCCGCAACGTGCCGATCTTCTGGTGGCCCTACATGTATCAATCGCTGGACGACTCGTTCAGCTACATGATTTCGCCGGCTTACCTCAGCTCCTGGGGCCCATCGATCCTCGGACGTGTCACCATGCCGCTGACCGACGATATCAAGGCTGTATTCCGCCTCGATTACCGCTACCGCCGCGGCCTCGCATTTGGATTCGAACCCGACATCCGCTTCGGCGCTGACAAACAAAGCTGGGCCCGCATCCGTACTTATTTCCTGAAGGACGACAATCCCGAAATTAACCAGACATCCATTCTGCGGCCCCCAATTTCCGAAGGCCGGTATCGCGTTTCGCTTCAAAGTCGCACGAAATTCACCGAGGACATCATCGGCATCGCGAACATCACCAAGCTAAGTGACGCCTATGTCCTCGAGGACTTTTTCCAGGGCGAATTCCAATTGATTAAAGAACCGGACAACGTCGTCGCGGTCACGAAAACGAACCCGAACTACACCCTGACCGCGATCGGTCGGTTCCAGGCGAATAATTTTTTCGAGACCACCGAACGGCTGCCCGAAGTGGTGCTGGACGTGAAGCGCCTGCCGATTTTCGGCGGCCCCATTTTTTATGAGGGCGAAACGGGACTCGCCGAGCTGCGCCGAAATTTCCCGAGCGGTTCTACCAACGACGACTACAGCGCGCTCCGGCTCGATACGTTTCACCAGTTCACCTATCCAAATATCTATTTCGGCTGGCTGTCGGTAGTGCCGCGGGTGGGTTTTCGCGCCACCTATTACGACCAAACTCGCGACCTGGGTAAGACGATGTTCACGCCGGATCCCAGCCCTTTCATTCCTGATTTCATCGTGCCGGATAAGACAAAGTTATTTACGGCCGGCAACAAACTCCGCACCGTTTTCAACGGCGGCGTGGAAGCTTCCTTCAAGGTCACGCGCACCTGGGACGGCGCGCAAAGCAACGCTCTCGGTCTCGATGGCCTCAAGCACGTGATTCAGCCGTTCACAAACTTCTCCTGGGCCTCGAGCAACATTTCCGACCCCGCCAAGATTTTGCAGTTCGATCGTTACCAGGGTTCCACCCAGTTGCTGCCGATCGATTTCCCGCAGTTCACTTCTGTCGATTCCATCGATAGCTGGACGATCTGGCGCATCGGCGTCCGCAACCGTCTCCTCACCCGCCGCGACGACGCCACCGTGAGCTGGCTGGATATCGAGACCTATATGGACGTGAACTTCGACAACCCATTCGACCGGACCCAATACTCGAACCTGGTCAATAAGCTCAGCTTCACGCCCGTTCCGTGGGCCAGCTTCGGGATCGCGGCGCAAGTGCCGGTATTCGAGAAAGGCTTTACTGAAATCAACACGAACATCAGCGTCCAGCCGATCGCAAACCTGCAGGTCTCGTTCGCTCATCGATATCTGAACAGCGCGCCTTTCTTCGACAACAGCAGCCTTTACGTGTTCGGCGGCTACTATCGGATCAACGATAACTGGGGCGTCGGTGTCTCGGAGCAATATGAAGGAACCACCGGCGTGCTCGAGCAGCAGCGCTACTCGATCTACCGCGACCTGACGAGCTGGGTCGCCTCCGTCGGCGCCATCATCCGCGACAACGGCGGCGTGAAAGAATACGGCGTGCTCCTCACCTTCACCCTGAAAGCGCTGCCGAAATTCAGCTTCGATTTGAACTTCGATCCGGCCGGCGCCGAGCAAACCCAATAACCCGGCGTTCGCGATTGCAATTTGGGCGCTTTGCCCGTTTCTTTTCGCGCGACGGCTGATCGGCCGCTCTCCAATTTCCCATGGATATTTCCATTATCGGTTCCGGTTATGTCGGTCTCGTGACCGGCGCTTGTTTTGCCGACGTCGGCCACAACGTCATCTGCGTAGATAACGACCTGCGCAAAGTGGAAGCGCTCCAGGCGGGCAAAATCCCGATCTACGAGCCTGGCCTCGAGGAAGTGATCCACCGGAATGTTTCCGCGCAACGGCTCCGTTTCACCAACAGCACCCAGGAAGGCGTCGATAATTCGCAGATCGTTTTCATCGCCGTCCCGACGCCGCAACAGCCGGACGGGAGCGTGGACCTCAGCTTCATCGAGAAGGTCGCGCGCGATATTGCCGATGTCCTGACCGGCTATCGCGTGATCGTGGACAAAAGCACGGTACCGGTGAAAACCGGCGAAAAGGTGCGCGAGACGATCAAGCGTTACAACCGGCACGGGGCCGAGTTCGACGTCGTCAGTAATCCGGAATTCCTGCGCGAAGGCTGCGCCGTCGCCGACCTGATGCAACCCGACCGGATCGTGATTGGCGCGCAAAGCGAGCACGCGGTCGATCTCATGAAAAAGGTTTACGAACCGTTCATGGCCCCGATCCTCGTGACCGATATCAATAGCGCCGAGCTGATCAAGCACGCCGCGAATTCTTTTCTCGCGCTCAAGATTTCCTATATCAACGCTGTCTCCGCGATCTGCGAAGCCAGCGGCGCCGACATCGAGAAAGTTGCTGACGGCATCGGGATGGACAAGCGGATCGGCCGGAGTTTTCTGAACGCCGGGATCGGCTATGGCGGCTCCTGTTTCCCGAAGGACATCGCCGCGTTCATCACGATCTGCGACCAGCTCGGCGTGCCGTTTACGTTGCTCAAGGAAGTCCAGCGGATCAACGCCGACCAAAAGAACCGTTTCCTGAAAGCGATCCGGGAAACGCTCTGGGTTTTGCGAGACAAGAAAATCGCCGTTTGGGGGCTCGCCTTCAAACCGAATACGGACGATCTCCGCTCCTCCGTGGCAATCGATCTCGTCGCCGACATGTTGAAGGAAAAGGCACACGTCACGGTTTACGATCCGAAGGCAATGGAGAAGGCGCGCGAAGTAGAAGCGATCGCCGGCGCGAAATTCGCGAACTCGGCCCTCGAAGCGGCAGAGGGAGCGGAGGCGTTGATCATCGCAACGGAATGGTCGGAGTTCGCCAACGTCGATCTCGAGGAAGTGAAGAAAAAGATGACAACGCCGATTGTTTTCGACGGGCGCAATCTCTTCGACCCGGAGACGATGGCGAAGCTTGGCTTCCACTATCACTCGATCGGCCGCGCGAGCGTAAAGCCGAGTTAGTGTCTAAGCCGAGTTCACGCGCCCTCGCTCTCATCGCCCTGCAGAAATGGCGCGCAGGCGAACAATTCGCGGACGCGATCCTAGGGCAGCTCCTGAGATCGAGCGATCTGGCGGCGCCTGATCGCGCTTTTGCCACGGAGCTTTTCTACGGCGTCTTGCGCAACCTGAGGCTGCTCGATTTCTGGATCGATTCGTTGCGCTCCAGACATCTCGATCACGATACGCGCGATCTCTTGCGGCTCGGCCTCTATCAGCTGTTCGTGCTCGAGACTCCGGAGCATGCGGCTGTTTTTGAAACCGTGGCGCTGGCCAGGCCCAAGGGCCGATCTCTCGTCAACGGCGTGTTGCGAAGCGCCACGCGCGGCAAAGCGGACCTCGTGCGGAAGTCGAGCGAACAAAAGCTCAGCGTCCGGACATCGCACCCGCAATTCCTGGTTGACCGCTGGGTGAAGAACTTTGGGGAGAAAGATACGGAATCGTTGTGCGAATGGAATAATCGTCCGGCGCCGATCTATGCCCGGCTCAATCGAATCGACGTTTCCAAAGACGAGTTCCTCGCGCGGCACCGCGATGCTGAACCGTTGCCGGCGCACGAAAACTTTGTGCGCGTCACGAACATTCCGCACGAAGCGTTGGCCGACGGGCACTGTTATATCCAGGACCCGAGCACGGCGGCCGCCTGCCTCCTGCTCGATCCAAAGCCCGGCGACCGAGTCCTCGACGCCTGCGCCGCACCTGGCGGAAAGACTGGCTACACCGCCGAGTTGATGAGGAATGAGGGATTGATTCTGGCCTGCGATCGCGACCCGAGCCGCGTCAGAACGCTGCAAGAAAATCTGGAAAAGCTCGGCGTCGGAATCAGCCGGTGCGTTCATCACGACTGGACACGCGGCGATCCGCTCCCGGAGCCCGCGGATTTCGACCGCATCCTGATCGATGCCCCATGCACCAACACCGGCGTGATGCGACGCCGTGTCGATCTCCGCTGGCGTCTGACGCCGAAAGATTTTTCACGGATGCCCCTGGAACAGCTTGGCCTTGTTCGCGCAGCAGTCCCGTCGCTCAAACCGGGCGGCGTCCTTGTCTATAGCACTTGCAGTATTGAGCCGGAAGAAAACGAGGAAGTCGTCCGCGCAATCCTTAGCCAGTTTCCATTTCTAAGACTTGGCGACCAGATTTCCTTGCACCCCTTTCGTGACGGCTTCGATGGCGCGTTCGCAGCGAAGTTCATTCGAGAGTGATGATTGGAAGGTAAGCTTCAAGGAGCGGCGGTTTGAAACCGCCGTCTTCGTCTTCATCCGTCGGCGATTGAAAAATCGCCGCTCCTTGAAGCTTGAGGTGCCGTCAGAGGATGTCGTAATCCACGCCGCCACAGGTTGCATCCGGCATCGGCGATGGAATCGTTAGCGGCTATGCATGATCCGCGCTACGACAAACTGGCCAAGGTTCTCGTCGAATATTCGACTCGATTGAAGCGCAATGAAACGGTCCTCATCGAGACGTTCGATGTGCCGGATGAAATGACGATCGCGCTGGTCCGAGCGGCGCGAAACGCGGGCGCGATTCCATTTGCGCAGATTTACCGGGCCCGACTGAACCGGGAACTCGCTGTCAAGGCGACGGAACGCCAGCTCAACCTCAGCGCGATCCATGAGCTGGCGCGGATGAAAAAAATGGACGCTTACATCGCCGTCCGCGGCAGCCAGAACATCACGGAGCTGTCCGATGTGCCGCCGGAGCAAATGAAACTCGTCGCGAAGAAGATGCGGTCGGTGACGGACTGGCGAGTGCAGAAAACGAAGTGGGTTGTCTTGCGCTGGCCGTCACCTTCCATGGCGCAGCTCGCCGGCATGAGCACGGAGGCGTTCGAGGATTTCTATTTCGAGGTCTGCACGCTCGACTACCGGAAACTGCAGCCGGGCATGAAAACGCTGAAGGCGCTGATGGACAAAACCGATCGCGTGGAAATCAAAGGGCCCGGGACCGACCTGCGCTTTAGTATCAAAGACATCGGCTCGGTGATTTGCGGCGGCGACCGCAACATTCCGGACGGAGAAGTTTTCAGCTGCCCGGTGAAGGATTCGGTGCAAGGCCACGTGCTCTTCAACGCGCCTACGATTTACCAGGGGACCGGGTTCGATAGCATCCGCCTCGAGTTCAAGGACGGAAAGATTGTAAAGGCGACCAGCAATCAAACGGAGAAACTAAACAAGATCCTCGATTCCGATCCCGGGGCGCGTTACATCGGCGAGTTCTCGCTCGGCTTCAATCCGTTCGTGCTCCATCCGATGCGTGACATTCTTTTCGACGAGAAAATCGCGGGGTCCTTTCACTTCACCCCGGGCCAGGCCTATGACGATGCCGATAACGGAAACCGGAGCCAGGTCCACTGGGACATGGTGAACATTCAGCGGCCGGATTACGGCGGCGGCGAAGTCTGGTTCGATGGGAAGCTGATCCGGCGCGATGGCGAATTCGTGCCGGCGAACTTGCGCTCGCTAAATCGCGGGCGGTTCGCGAAGCGCTGAGTCGCCGTTTCGCGTCAAGGAGCGGCGGTTTACAAACCGCCGATAAAGAAAACGGCGGTCTGGAGGCCGCCGCTCCTTGGGATGGGGTACGCAAAACGAGGAGGCAAATGCCTCCTCGTTCGCTAAAATAAACTGGCGTTAGCTTTACGCGGCTTTCGGCGCGGCGCCCTGAGCGTTGAGCTGCATCATGCCGATCTCGCCGTTGCCGGTGATCTGGACATTCGCGATCTCAAACACGGGCGCGCCTTCGACGGCGCTCGGACCGGCGCCCGGCAATTGCACGGACACGCTCTTCGAAGTCGCATTCAAGACGAGCGAGGAGATCTCGAACGAAGGCGAGAATTCCACAGTCGCGATTTGGAACCGGCCGGTGACGTGCACCGAAGCCTGGCCCTGCTGCGACGGCGTGATCTGGACAGCGCCGCTATCCGAGCCGGACAAAAGCTGCAATCCCGCGATGTTGAAGGCCGGCGAGCTGATGACGCTCGGGCGCTGCTGTTGGGATGGCGTGAGCCGGATCTGGCCGATGCCGCCGCCTGCTCCCTGCACGGTCGCGATCTCGAATGTGACCTGGAGATTCATCGCCGGCTGCGGTTGCTGCGAAGGCGCGAGCCGCATGGTGACAATCTTCGAGGTGGGCTTGAGCTGAAGCGCGCCCATCTTGAAACTCGGCGTCAATTGCATCGACGCGATCTCAAACGAGAAGGTGAGTTGCACCGCGGTCTGCATGCCGCTGGCTGGTTGAGCTTGAGTTTGAGTTTGAGGAGCGCCTCCGGTCATTGGGCTGGGACGAATTGAAGGAGCGGGTGTTGGTTGGTTCGGTTGAGGCATGGTGACTGGTGTTGTTGGCTGCTGAGCCAGAGGCTCGGTGGATATGACTTGTGGCGCGAACGAGGGTGATTCTACAGAATGGCGAAGCGCGCCCACTCCGGCCATCGAGGTTCCCGGCGCGACGCGTGCGGGAAGTTCTTCCGGTTCCGGTTTGGTGATTTCAGCCATCGGTGAAACGGTTTCAAACGCGGGAACTTGATACGGGATGGGCGGCCCTTGTGCAACTGGTTCCGAGTCGGAAATTTCGGCGACTGGGACCGGCGCGATCTCCGGTTCGATCACGATTGGTTCGCTGACGGACTCGAACGCGGCAGAAGTCTCGGCCACCGGCTGGGCCAATTCTTCGACCGGCGTGGAAGGTTCGAACGCCATCGGCGTCCAGGCCGGCTCCGGCGTGACGGGCGTCCAGACTGGTTCGGGCGGGGCGGGCTCGATCCACGCGGGTTCGGCGAAGACTGGTTCCTCTTCCTTCGCGGCCGCTGGGATTTCTTCAACGCTTTCAATGATCTCGGCGGTTTTTTCGATGACCTGCGGTTCGCCGACGGAACTGAATTCAGCAACTTCCGTGATCGGCGCCGAGACCACTTCGCGATCGAAATCGGAAATCACCGACTTCTCCGGCTCCGGCGCGATCTCGGCGATCGGTAGGACGACCGGTGTTTCTATCGGCTCAACCTTTGGCGCCGGAAGGTGCGCGCGCGGAACGAGATTCTCGATCGCGGTCCCCACGGTCGTCGTGCCGCCATTGGTGCCGAAAGGTCGGCTCGTCTTGCTGAATGGAACGGGGCCCCGGCGCACGGATGGCTCGGAAGCTTTCAAATGCAGGGAGACTTGCGGCGGTCCGCCGGCCAGACGCTTGGCAGCGGCGATTTTTTCCACGACCGGTTCCTGGTCGTCGAGCGCGTCGAAACTCGGCCCGCTGGCAGGGGCGGGAGAGCGGTAAACGGAAACACTCATGCGACGGCGAAATTCCGAAAACACAACCCAGACCAAAAGCAGAATTCCCGCCACGAGCAGGCCGCCGACGAGCAGCGTATTGGAATTAAACCCGTTCAGGCTGTCGTTCACGCTCGATTGCTGGATGGTCGCGGGCGCGAGGACGGTGGCCGGCGTGGAAACGACAGTGGTCGTCGCCGGTGCCGGCACTTTGTTCGCGGGCGAAGTGGCCGGGCTTTGCTGCGTCACAGCATTCGAGGTCGCAGGACCGGTAGCTGGACTCGAGGCAGGTTGCGTTGTCGTCTCAGGTTCTTTCGGCAATGGCGCGCGCGTCTCTGAAGGCAACGCATTCGCAGCGGATTGCATTTCGACGCTCGGTGAATTCGTCGTAACCGGCCCGGGCGGCTTTTCGTTCTTCGCGAGCGGCTGCGTTGTCGTTTCCGGAACTTTCTGGTTCTTGTTCAAAGCCAAGGCCGGGGCGGGAATCGGGCTGGGTTCGATCGACGGCGGGACCGTTTCGGTTTTGGCCACTTCCTTCGACGACGTCACAGGAGCAGCGGCGACGTTTTGCGGCGCCTGAAGCCAGCCCACATCGTAGAACGAATCGGCGAACACCAGGTTCAGCGCGGGCGAATAAATCTTCTTCGCCGAAACGATCCAGTCATTCGCTTTCGCGGCGTTGTTGTGTTTGAACTCCCACGCGGCCTGCGCGTAGTAAAGCGCCGGCGTGTCGCCGGTGAACTGGAACTGCTCCATCATCTTCTGGGCGCGACTATCTTTTCCTTCGAGCAGGAGTGTGAGGAAAATCTTGAACTTGATGATCTGCGCCGCCTGGTTCTTATCGCCACCGGGCGCGGGCGTATTGTTGAAGAGCGCTTCGAAACGATCGCGCGCCTTGGTGTATTCCTTTTTCTTGAATGGGATCTGCGCCAGGTTGTATTGCGCCTCGCGGAATTTCGGATCGATCTTTGCCGCCTGCTTGAACGCGTTCTCCGCCCCGTCGAAATCTTTTTGCGCCAGCAAAATCTCTCCGCGCAAATTGATCGTCGCGGGCTGGTTCGGATCGGCTGCGTCCGCTTCGTCGATCAGTTTTTTTGCGGCGGTGTAGTCGCGCTGTTGGAACGCCTGTTCCGCCGCCTCGAACTTCTCCGTCGCGATGGCCTTTGCTTTCGCCGCACGCTCTGTGGCCGTTGTTATTTCCAGCGCTACGCGAGTCTGCCCGGCCGGCTTCTGCATCCAGCCGATTTCATAGAATGACTCCGCGAAGAGTTTATTGAGCTGCGGCGAAAACTTTTTCTCAGCTCCCGCGATGAGATCCTTCGCTTCTTTTTCGTTCTTGTGCTGGAACGCGACCGCGGCATTCGAATACGTGACCGCCGGCGTCTCCGGCGTCAGCTCGAATTTCGCGAGAATGGAATCGACCATGTTCTCCTTCCCTTCGAGCAGGTAGGTCAGGAGAATTTTGTATTGGATGAGTTGCGCTGCGTCGCCCTGGAGTTCCGAAGTATTTCCCTGAAGCAGTCCTTCAAACCGCTTCCGCGCTTCTCCCCAGGCCTTCCGCAGAAACGGAATCTCGGCCAGGTTGAAACGGGCGTTCCAAAATTTCGGATCGGTCGCGAGCGCCTTTTGCAGCGCCGCCTCGGCCTGATCGTAGTCGGCCTGGCGCATCAGGATGACGCCGCGCAGGTTCTGCGACTCGGCGAGGTCCGGCTGGCGCGCATCGATCGCGTCGAGTTCCTTCAGCGCCTGCGGATAATTGGCGGCGTTGAATTCGCGGAAGGCTTTGTCGTACATCGACTCTAGCTCCGCCTTCGTGGGGGCAACATTTGTTGCCGCGAAAGAGCTAACAACCAGGACCGTTATCGTCGCGAGTTTCCTAATGTTCATGCAAAGAGGCATACAAGCTATCGCCGCGCCTGATGACAAGCCAATTTTGCCGTTATCCCCGCGAAAATTCGCTTTTCACGGAAAACTCTTCCTGGCAGCGAGTTACGAGTGCTTTATCGACGCCGAAACGCGCCCCTATTCCTGTTCGCCACGATCCGCAAACCTTCCAGTGTTAGGTTCGGATGGACGGCCTCGATTTCCGGAAGCTTGCTCGCAATCAAATGCGCATAGCCGCCGGTCGCGATGATCCGCGGTTTCTTGCGCGGAAAAGTCTCTGCCATGAGCCGCTTCAGGATCTCGCGGACCAAACCGCGATAACCGAAAACCGCGCCGGACATCATCGCGTCGCGCGTCGTCTTTCCAATCGCGCGCGGCGGTTCCTGCAACGTCAGCTTCGGCAGCAACGCCGTGCGTTGGTAAAGGTAATTCGTCATCACCTCGAGGCCGGGCGCAATTACTCCGCCGACGTAATTCCCGGCGGCTGAAACCACGTCGAAAGTTACTGCGGTTCCGAAATCAACCACGATCGCCGGCGAGCCGTACAACTGCGCAACTGCCGCCGCGTTCGCGAGCCGGTCAGCGCCGATGGACCGCGGCCGTGGATAATCAATGCCGACACCGAGATCGAGTTTGGGATTGAGGAACAACACGCGCGCCGATCCGGCGGCGGACGAGATCGCCTTGTTCTTTTTCGGAACAACGGAGGAGACAACGATGGTCGCGACTTGGCGTCCGCGGAGAATTCGCCGCATCGCTGCCGCCGAGAGTTTGCTGGTTGGCAGCCGCGCGGACTTTCCAATTTTTTCTGTCGAGGCGAACGCCAGCTTCACGAAGGAGTTGCTGATGTCGATGAGCAGGTAATCGAATTTTCCAGCCGTGCGCATGGCAGCCCGCATTCACGCGGGAAGGAGGCACGGCGTCAAGTTCGGCGAACTTGCGACCCTCTGGCCAAACGCTTAGCCTCGTGCCCGTGAGAAAACTGGTTCAGCGCCCCCGACGTTTGCGCCGCAGTGAAGGCGTTCGCAACCTCGTACGGGAAACGAAACTGAGTGCGCACGATTTCGTTCTCCCACTTTTCATCAGCGAAAAGCTCAGGGCGCGGCAGGCGATCGCGAGCATGCCGGGAGTTTTCCAATGGGCGCCGGGCGAGGTAGCCGATGAAGCACATCGCGCCCACGGACTGGGACTCCAGGCTGTTCTGCTTTTCGGGATTCCGCGCGAGAAAGACGAGGCAGCCAGCGGAGCGCACGCCGAAACCGGCGTCGTGCAGGAGGCAGTGCGAGCAATCAAGAAGAAATGTCCCGGCCTTGTTGTCATGACGGACGTTTGCCTCTGCGAATACATGAGCCACGGACATTGCGGCATCACTCGGATCGACGGGGACCATTTTCACGTCTTGAACGACGAATCGGTCGAATTGCTCGCGAAGACTGCGGTGTCCCACGCCGCGGCGGGAGCGGATTTCGTGGCGCCGAGCGACATGATGGATGGCCGCATCGGAGCAATTCGCGAGGCCCTCGATGCGAATGGTTTTCAGGAAACCGGCATCATGAGTTACGCAGCAAAGTTTGCATCGGCGTTTTACGGACCATTCCGTGAAGCCGCGGAGAGCCCGCCGCAATTTGGCGACCGGCGCTCCTACCAGATGGACAGCGCGAATGCGCAGGAAGCGTTGCGCGAGGTCGCGCTCGATGTCGAAGAAGGCGCCGATATCGTCCTCGTGAAACCGGCGCTGCCGTATCTCGATATTCTTTGGCGAGTGCGCGAACGCTTTGGAAAGCCGACCGCGGTTTATCACGTGAGCGGCGAATTCGCGATGGTGAAAGCGGGAGTAGAAAAGGGATACTTCGAGGAGCGCGCGGCCGTCCTCGAGATCATGACTTCGCTGAAACGCGCGGGCGCCGATTTGATCGTGACCTATTGGGCAAAGGAACTTGCCGAATGGACTCGCCAGTAGTCTCGCGCCGCGCGGAAACGGAAGCGCACGTTCGGCTCAAGCGCCTCGCGCTTGTCTGGGCGCAAGCCAATCATTACACGGCGTGCGCCGCCGAAGTGAGTTTGCCGCAGTGCCGTTATCGCGCCGACGTCGCCGCGTATCGATCGCGATTGCGGGAGCAAACGGTGACCGCGATTTTCGAATGCAAACAGGCGTTGCCGGATCTGCGCCGTGATAACTGCGAAAGCTTGGCCGCGCGGGAACGCCTCCGCTCTCTCTCGCGCCGGCGTGAGACGCTCGAAAAGCATCTTCGCATTCATTACCCTACTCTTCGCACGGGCGATTCGCTCTTCGCTGAATACGATTCGCACGACTTCGATGCGATTGGGCATCGCGGCTACCGGCGCGTTCTCCGGGAAACCGCGGCCCTCCAAAACCGTCTCTACGGCGGCACGAAATTCGAGTGCCTGGTCCGTTATCGCTGCGCCAATCTGTTTTTCCTGGTCCTGCCTAACGAATTGTTTCGGGTGGCCGAAGCGCCCGCCGGCTGGGGCGTGCTCGTTGAATCGAATGGCTCGCTTGAACTCGTGCGCAAACCGGCCTGGCACGACAACGTGGAAGAAGCGCGAGTTCGGCTGTTGCAGCGAATCGCAGTGGCGGGCACGCGCCAGTTCAACCGCGCATTCGCTATCACGCGCGAAGAGATTTTTCCGACGAGCAACTCGGAGGACTAGCCCGCTTTCGCGACCAGCAGATTGCGCCCGGTCATTTCTTTTGGCTGCGGCAACCCGAGCAGGAAAAGCAGCGTTGGCGCGACATCCGCGAGTATGCCTTCGTCGACGCGAAACTGGCCGGCGTTCTCCGCGACGTAAAGGAAGTGGACGAGGTTGGTAGTGTGCGCCGTGTTCGGCGATCCATCCGGGTTCCGCATCAGCTCGCAATTCCCGTGGTCCGCCGTGATCAGGCAGGCGCCGCCGAGCGCGAGAATGGCGGGGACGATCCGCGCGACACATTCATCGACGGTTTCGACGGCTTTGATTCCCGCGGCGACCACGCCGGTGTGTCCGACCATGTCAGAGTTTGCGAAGTTCAGGATGATGAGGTCGTATTTGCCAACGCGCGCGAGCACTTCCTCGGTGACTTCGCGCGCGCTCATCTCCGGCTGCAAATCGTAGGTCGCCACCTTTGGCGAGGGGACGATCTTGCGATCTTCGCCGGCAAACGCGCGCTCGATCCCGCCGTTAAAGAAGTAGGTGACGTGCGGATATTTCTCGGTTTCGGCGATGCGCAGTTGCGTCTTGCCGGCGGCGCTCACCACTTCGCCAAGGATCTTCGGCAATTTCTCCGGCGCGAAAATGAAGGGCGCCCCATATGTGACGTCGTATTGCGTGAGCGTGACATAGTGCACTCGCGGCCACACCTCGCGCTCGAACCCGTCGAAATCCTTCAAAAGAAACGCCTGTGAAAGCTGGCGCGCGCGGTCGGCGCGGAAGTTGAAAAAGAAAACGGTGTCGTCGTCGCGAATGCGTTGCTCGTCGGGGTGGGAAAAAATCAGGGGGGGCAAGAATTCGTCGGTCTTTTTGCGCGCATATTGCGCCCGGACCGCGTCGCCCGGCGAAGTTTCACAACGCTCCCCTCGCCCAAGAACAATCGCGTCCCAGGCCTTCTTCGTCCGGTCCCAGCGACGATCGCGATCCATGGCGAAATAGCGGCCCACGACCGTCGCGATCTTCGCGCCGCTTCTCGCCAGGCCAGCGACACAGGCGTCGAGAAAATCTGCGCCGCCGGTCGGCGACGTGTCGCGTCCATCAGTGAAGGCGTGCACGAGAATGTCCGTCACGCCCGCGGCGTGCGCCGCGTCGGCGAGGGCGACGAGATGCTGGTAATGGCTATGAACGCCGCCGTCGGAGACAAGGCCGAGAAAATGGAGACGATGTCCGCGCGCTATGGCGAAAGTTTCCTGCGCCACGGGGTTTCGCCCGAGCTCCCCTTCCACCATCGCTTTGTTGATGCGGGTCAGGTCCTGATAAACGATCCTGCCCGCCCCGAGATTGAGATGGCCCACTTCGGAGTTGCCCATCTGTCCTTCCGGCAGCCCGACATCGAGACCGCTCGCACTCAGTTTGCCGCCGGGATAATCGCGGTAGAGCTGATCATGAAACGGCGTGCGGGCCAGTAACGTCGCGTCGCCATTTTCCTCGCGCTTCTCGCGACCGCCCGGATTAATACCCCAGCCGTCACGGATAATGAGGATAACAGGCTTCGGCACAGTGACGCATTTTCGCGACGTTCTTCCGCGCAGACAAGCGGTTTCCCGTGATGCGAGATTGACAAGGCGAAGCGCGCGCTCGTACATCGGCCTATGAAATGGCGCAACCAGTTGCTCGCGCTTTTCTGCCTGGTCCTGTTCGCGGCCTTCGGCGTTTTCTATTTTCAACATTGGGTCGTCCAAAAACCGTTCGGCATTATTCTGTTCGTGGGTGACGGATTGGCGCCCGGACGAATAGCGGCCACGCGCGTCTTTGCCGCGGGAGCCGACGTGCCGCTGGCGCTGGACTCAATGCCGCACATGGCTCTGGTCACAAATTATTCCAACGACTTCGCGGCGCCCGACGCCGCTGCCGCCGCATCCGCGCTTTCGACTGGCACGAAGGTAAACAACCGATCGGTCGGCGCGGAGGCTCATGGCGTCCCGGTGCCGACGCTGATCGAACTCGCGCGGCGGTCAGGACGCGCGACCGGATTGGTGAGCGACGGGCGAATAACGAACGCGACTGCGGCCGCCTTCTACGCACACGCTTCCGACCCAACGTCACACCTCGAGATCGCCCGACAATTAACTGACTCCTGCGGAATCGATCTCGTGCTCGGCGGCGGCGACCAGGATTTTTCTCCCGACACAAAGGATGGGAACCGCAAGGACGGCCGCGATCTGCTCTCGGAAATTCGGCGGAAAGGTTTTGATGTGACGCGCACCAAAGCAGAGCTCGAGGCGATCCCGGGCTGGCGGCGCCCGAAACTTTTCGGCGTTTTCGCGAGCGGTGATCTGGCTTACGCGGACCAGATTGAAGCGCGGCGCGAACAGCCGAGTCTGCCCGACATGGTACGGCGGGCGATCGAACTTCTGCAGTACAATCGCGGAGGTTATTTCCTGGTCGTGAATGCCCATTTGATGCGAACCGCAGCGGAGAAAAATGACGGCGAACATACGCTCGCAGAGACGGCCGAATTGGACCGGGCAGTCGCGGTGGCACTGCGGTATGCCGGAGAGAAGTCGACGATCGTTGTGTGCGGGAGCGTTGGACTGGGTGGACTGCATTTGAACGGTTCGCCCTTTCGGACGGACCGCGGCATCTCTGTGCTCGGACTGAATTCCGCCGGCGATCCGTGGTTCTCATGGGCGAGCGGTCCCAATGGAACGAAATCCTATGGATCGGCTAAACTGGCTGCTCAACAATCACCATTCCCGGCCGCACCGGCGCCCGTTCCGGAACCACCTCAGGAACCGGCGGCGTTTTATGCTCCAGCCGCGCTCGAGACGGTGGAAGATGTTGTCGTGTTCGGGGCGGGCCCAGGCACCGACGCGTTTCAAGGCACGCTCGATAACACCGGTATCTTCAAAATCATCCGCGATTTGCTGTAGCAAATCGATTTCGTGATTCGATCAGTCGTTTGGAAACAAAAAACCCGTCAATCAGTTCGACCGATTGACGGGTTTTTGAAAGTGAAGAGCTCGTTATTCGCTCGCCGGCACCAACTGCGGAATGAAGGTGAACGGCGGAGGTGGCGCCAATGGGGGCGGCGGACCTTCAGCCGGCGGCGCGGGAGGAACTACCTCCGGGACGTCTTTGCTGTCGGAAACGTCTTTCGAATCAGCGACGTCCTTCGAATCCACGGTGGTCTGAGCGCTGGAGAAATTCCGGTTTGAAGCGAGGAGATTGCCGCGGCTCGGGCTGAAGGCTGAGACCTCGGCGACCGTGAAGGCAGTGTCGCTGTGTGCGGCCGGTGCCCAATGCAACATCACATAACGTCCTGAGGTGGCCGGGAAGTCGATTGAAGCGCGGCCTTGCGTGCCGTCATCAATCACCGAGCCAACGGCTTTCATTTTCGCGAGCGCCTTCTCATCCATCTTCAATGAACCAGGAGCGCTATTCTCACCCGGCAAATTTTGCAGGACGTAAAAGTCGATGGACGTGGCACGCGGCGAATAGACCGCCGAGAGGCGGCGCACCGTCGACACTTTTCCGAGATCAATTATGGTGACGGGCGAATTGTCCGACGGCGAAAAAGCAAACGAGGTCGCGGCCTGATCATCGATCATGTTGTTCGCCACATTGAGATCGCTGCCCGAACTGACGTAGAGCGCGCGCGCCTGGGTGCGAACGTTGTAGTTCATCAGCGCGAAGCTCGCTTGCGGGCTGAGAGCGGATTTCGACGTGGCAGAAACTTTGTCCAAGGCGGTATCAGGGACTTTTTGCAGGACAATATCCGATGCGAAAACGGTCGAGGCAGAGACCAGAAGGCAACCGGAAAACTTCGTAAAGGCAGAGGCGAGTGTTCTCATAATTTCCATATCCACAACAACGATAGTAGGACTTTTCTTCCCGTCCAGCAACAAAAATCTTTGCCGGCCCTAATATTTTTTTTAGGCCAAAAGCAGCTGTGTCGGGCAGGACTTGCATCGTCCCACACCCGCTGAGGAATAGCACGATAAAACGAAGTTAAGATGCTCCGGCCGCTCGTCAGCCCAGGCCGTCACAAATTCGCCGTGGAGTCCTTCGATCGGAATACGCATGCGGCGCTCGGAAATAAAAAGGACCGCAGTGGCATGAACGGGCCCATACACTCTGCAGATCCGGTCGCGCGTGCGTTGAGCGCGGAATCAATAGAATCAAAGTGGAAGGAAAGCGAATTTGCAACCTCGGGCTCCCCTGGCTTGGGCAAACTTTGCCAGATCGACGATACACTCTTTATGGCGTCCTGCCGCTCCGAGTGTGTGGTGTACCGCCGAACAATGAGGACTGGATCGGCGAAGCACAGGGCAGAAAAACAGAGAAGAGCGACAACGATGAGGAATATTTTTCGCAGACAAAAAGGGTGAATGCTAATTAAAACCATACTCGTTATGGTTTTTATGAGCAGCGGCCATGCCATACTTCGGCTGCTAGACCACAGGCTTCGTCGCCTCCCGAGCCGGCGCCCCGGCTGCGGACCGCACGGTTTATCGCTACTTTATTTGCCCATGAAGGAGCGCGCAAAACTGAGGCCTTGCTTCGCTTCAACGAAATCTGGTTGGAGCCGGAGGGCCGCTTCGTAGTGCGTCACCGCGTCCTGAAAATCGCCCATACCGCAAAGCAGATCTGCCAGCTCTTTGTGAACCATCGCAAGGTTTGGATCAGCTGAGAGACTGCGTTCGAATCGGTCGCGCGCTTCTTTAGAAAGACCTTTGGCAGCGAGCGCATGGGCAAGGCGAAACTCGTATCTCGCGTTCCCAGGTTCGAGTGCCACTGCGCGCTGCTCGTGCTCAATTGCCCGGTCCAGATCAGCAAGCTGGGTCCAAGCGAAGCCCAAGTAATATTCTGCTTCGGCCAGCTTTGGATTTCGCGAGAGTGCGTTTTGGTACCGCTCAATAGCCTCCTCCAGGCGCCCAGCCTCATGGAGCGCCTTGCCGTAATTGAGCTGGGCCTGCGGATCCGCCGGCAGGACCTCTGCGACCTTTGCTGTGCGTTCGACCGCAGGCACGACTCGGCCACCAAGCTGAGCGGCGCAAAGCGCCGCTACTGGGACTATCAAGATTGCCCAGCGCAAGCCGTGTCGCACCCACATAGGCCACGTGCGCGGCGTCGGCAGTGTTGCCGCGATACTCGAGTCAATCCCAAGCATCGTCCGCGTCTGACTTTCGCGAACCTTCCAAATAAAACCATCGTAATAGAAATGGAGCAGAGCGGAAGCCGTCACCACGCCGATCAGGGCATGCTTGATCGCTTCGACTGTAACTCCCGAGGTGGTGAGCGCGATGGATCCGTAAGCCAGAACGAGTCCCACATAGACACCGATAAGCGAACCACTCCGCCGAAACACGAATCTCATAAAGCCGCGAATACTTTCGTCGCGCTCGACTCGGGCCCGGTTGTAAATCCAGACGATCGCGAGGTATTGCACATCGTGAAAGACTTCGAAGAGTGCTATGCCAACGAGAATGTTTTGCACGCCGTTGTTGCAGTACCACCAGAAGCCTATGCTGCTAAGCAGCAAAGTGACTTTGATCGGACTCACGACACCGGCGGTCTTCCAATCCCTCCATTGTCTCCACAGGAAGAGCGCGGTTACGGCAGCGAGCGCAAACCCCACCCCGTACTGCAGGTCAACTATCAAGGCCGGCGGCACTACCGGTCCCCCGCTTTCGTAATAAAGGTCGAGGCAGGTGCGAAAACGCATCGGGGAGAGAAGCACGGCGCCAAGAAACCACGCGAAACACAGCGCCAAATCCGTCCGGGCACGAGCGGTAGCCTTGCCCGACGCCTTTGCGTCATAAATCCGGCAGAACCCGTAGGTCTGCATCATGCCATGCCAGATTCCCCACGAGAGCGCTACCAGCTGGATCGCCTGGATATTATAGACCGAGGACCAGATGCAGACCGCCAGCAGAGCGAGGGGGGCGACAATAAACCGAGTCCGGAAGCGGCGAAACAACGCGCGGTCGCCGTAGGCGCGGATCATGCCCGGCAGGTGATGGCCCATTGCGCCGAAAGCGCCTACGAAAAGAAAAATGTCCTGCGCGCTCCAGCGGGCCTGAGCGGCGGTGAAGATCGGAATAAGCAATACGGGCGTTCCGACGAACAGCATGAGGTCCCGCCACCGATCCAGAATCCAAAGCGATGCTTTTGCGTTCGGCCGTGTTCCTGAGGCGCCCCCGGCCGAAATACGGGGCGCGGAAGATTGTGCCGGGGACAATGTACGCGTCGCCATATGACGTTTGATAAATCAAAAGAGGGCCGAAAACAAGCTTACCCTGCACGGCTCCGATCCGGTTCTCCGAAGCGGGAAAGCAAAAGGCGGGTGGCATTGCTGCCACCCGCCTAATGAATTCTTACTCTAGTTCAGTTTAGAACTTTTTGGTCAGGCTCACGTACCAGTAACGGTTACGGATCGTGTAGAGCGACGTATCGTAGTTGTCGTTAAACGCTCCGAGAACCGATGGCGGGTAACGATCGAAGACGTCGTTGACGCCGACCGTTAGCTTGGTGCCCCACAGAATCCGCTGCCAGATTGAGGCCGTCGCGGCTTCAGTCACAGGCGCGTTCTTGCTGTCCTTGGACTCCTTCACGTACGGAGCGGGCTCCGTCGGCGGCTTGACCCACTCGTAGCTCAACTGCATGTCGAGCGTGATGTAGCTGGGCACGGTGCGCTGCTGGCCCGGATACAGGGTGGCAAAGGCCCGATAGAAGGCCGCATCGTCACGGAAGTCGCCGATGTAGTTACCCGTGGCGACGAAGTCGAAATGATGCCACTCCCACTCGCCGCGCAGGAAGCCCTTGTTCCAAGGAATCGCGCCCGGAGCCAACGGCAGGGTGCCGTTGTTGTAGTTGCCCAAGAAGCTGTTGAACGGCTGACCCTGGCCGGGTTGCGCCTTCCAGGTGAAGAAGTGATTCCAGCCACCCGAGAAGGTGAACTTACCCCAGCGTTCGGTCGGAAGCTCATACACTGCCGTGACGTCGAGACCGGTAACGTGGCGCTTACCACCGTTAGCCGATAGAGCGTCAACGCAATCGAGCACGCCCGTCGTATCTATGGACCCATCAGGATTTCTCGCAGGATCGCGTGTGACGCCTTGATTCGGTCCGCCCTGTCCAGGGAGGCCGAGACCGCAACCACGGCCGTCCGGATCAACGTTCCCGAGAGCGATATCCGGATCGATGCGGTTCTGGCTCAACAGCACCTGCGCCTGCGAGGCAGAGCTCAGGATTAGCGCGGTGGTGAAGAGTTGATACGCATCGACTGTCATCGTGAAGCCAGGTAGAAACTTCGGCGTCCACACGATACCAACCGAATAAGCATCTGTCGTTTCTGGCACGAGATCGGTGCTGCCCGCTCCGTAGACGCCGTTCGGCGGCTGGAGCGTGGACCGGGTAATTGGATCGAACAGAACCGGGAAGTTCTGGAACACCGGCTGGAAGTTTTCGGCCGGGCTCGGCGCGCGGTACGATTGTCCCCAGCTGGCGCGGAAGGTCACGTCAGCAACTGGCTGATAGCGCAAGGAGACGCGTGGTGAACCCTTGAAGTTCTCATCCGGGTTTTCGTTCACGAAGGTCGACTGCAGTGCGGCCGGCGAGCCGGGCACGATCAGCAGGTTGGTGTTCGTGAACTCTTCACGACGCCAGGCGATGTCCAAATCCAGTGATTTCACCCAAGGCACATTCATCGTTGAAGTGATGATCGGGATACCGAGTTCGAAGAAGTAGGAGTCGACTTCCTGGCGGAACTTTAGCAGAGGCGCCTGGTTGAAACCTAACTGGTCGTTGGAGGCCTGAACCGGATCCGGAATCTGCTTCTGGTTGACTTCGCGATGTTCATAACCAGCGGCCAGGTCGATACCACCATTCCACAATTTCGGGAATAGGTGGGCGTTGAATTTGGCGTCATACAACTGATCGCGTTCGTAGAAGAACGAGTGGCCGACATAGGAGGCGCCACCGTTGGTCCAGTCCGCCGCGATAACGTTGTTATTGAAAGCAGCCGTGCCGATCGGAACGCCCGTCTGGAATTCAGCTCCACCCGGATTCGTGTTGTTATAGGTCGGCGCTGTGCCCGAGACCGGCGCGAATTGCCCGATGAACGGGTTAAACAGGTTGCCCTCCGTCAGGATGTCGATGTACGAATTGCGAAGATCGCCGCTATCGACTTCCTCCTGTTTGAAACGTTCATAGACAAAACCGGCATCATAGCCGAGGCGGCTGATGAAGTTGTTATCCGCGAAGTTGAAATCGCCGTTAATTCCCGCTACATAGCGGTTGAAGTCTTTATCGAAGAATGACCGGCGGTTTGCCAGTTCCTGCTGGGAACGATAGCGGACCGACGCAAGGTTGTTGCCGAACGGATTGAACTCACTCACGCGGGCAGAAGCGGTGTCAACCAAGAACGGCGCGCCAGCCAGGCCGTTGTTTTGCGTGATGTGCGAATACATGACGTCGCCATAGAGCTGGAGACCATCGCCGAAGATCTTATAGCGGCCCGTCACCATGTACATGGCTTTTTCCATGCCCGGGATGGCCGGAGTAAAGGCGCGGAAGTTAAACCGGGACGGATCCTGGCCCGTCGCGAAGTCGCCCGGCAGGGTGCCGCCCGGCGGGACTGCGGTCCCCAACGGCTCAAACCGGCGATAGTCGTCGGGCGTGATCGAGTTGTCGCTCAGATTGAGCAGAACCAACTGGCCGAAGATAGGTACCCCGCCAGCGGTCGGCCGAATTGTTTGGGTCGTAACCGATGCGGAAACCGAGACGCGACCGGCAAAGGTCGGGCTGTTTCCGTTCGGACCGCCCCAACCAGTTGCCAAGGCACCGACGTTGCTCGTGTTGCCTGTGCCGGCAACCTTAAACCGATCTCTGGAGAAGAGGTTCGCGCGGGAGTAATATTCACCCACGGCCGCGATCGAGACTTTGCCGTCCAAACCAGTGACACCGCCGCGGAGATAAACCTGGCGCACGTGCGCGTCGCTCTCCGTGGTGTTGCCATAAAGGGCGTAGAGTTCCGCGCCTTCATACGGCTTTTCGCCCGGCCCGTTGAGCAGGATGAAGTTTACGACACCCGCGACGCCGTCAGAACCGTAAACGGCCGAGGCGCCATCTTTCAGCACTTCCGTTCGGGAAATGGAACCGATCGCAAGAGCGTTAATGTCGTTGAAATTGAATGTGCGGCGTCCGTTGACCAGGATCAGGGTATTGACCGAGCCAATACCGCGCAGGTTGATGGTCGCCGAGCCGTTGCCGCCGTTGGAATCGTTTTCCGTGGCAGCGTTACCGACAAACGACGGCAGCTGGCGGAGACCTTCCACCGGGGTGTTGGCGCCCTGTTTCTTCAGGACTTCCGCCGTGTAAACGGTCACCGGCAGGGCCGATTCGGTTTCCGCGGTCGGGATGTATGAACCGGTCACGATAACGCGCTCGGTCGTAGCTTCGGTATTGGCCGGTGCTGGTGCAGGTGCCGGGTTCTGCGCATAAGCGCTACCCGCGATGACGAGAGGAATTCCGATGGCAGCTACGAGAGCTGTGCGGAAGGATCCAAACGTGTGCAGTACGTTTCTTATCATTAGTTTCTCCTATGGTTTGGTTAGGTTTGGCGGTGAGGATTACCGGGGTTTGAGAGGGCTGACAAGCCTTTTTTTCACTTTTTTTAAAATATTTTGAACGGACCCACCCAGAGTGATGTCGGGGCGGCGAGCCGGTCAAGCCTGATTTCCGGGGATTTTGCAGAGAATCCGGCGCCCAAGGCAAGAAAAAAATGAAGTTCTGCTCGTCCCCACCCGGGACGACAACGGATAGGGCAAAGCGTTGAAAAAAAATCTGTCCGCCCGCCCTCCAGCACGGAATAGTCGCCAGGCGATCGTCATCCTGGGTTCGATCGCGGCAGTGCTCAGGGCCCATTTCACATCGAATGACGAACTTTTATCCCGAACCGAGTCCGCTGAGCATGATTCCGTTCGCGGCACTGCTACTTACGATCGCGATCGCGCCGGTCCTGCTCCGCGAGTCCTGGCACAAACACCACCCTAAAGTTTGCGCCGGCTTCGCCGCCCTGACGGTTTCGTATTATCTTTTCGCTCTCGGATCCGGCTCGCGCGTCCTGCACGCCGGCTTCGAGTACGCCAGTTTCATCATTGTCGTCGGCGCGTTCTTCGTCACCGCCGGCGGCATCCATCTTCAAGTGCGGGGTCGCGGCACGCCCGCTTTCAATACGGCGTTCCTTCTCGGCGGTGCGCTCCTGGGAAATGTGCTCGGCACCGTCGGCGCCTCGATGTTGTTGATTCGCCCGTGGATCGCGCTCAACCGAACTCGCTTCGCCGCTTTCCACACCGTCTTTTTCATTT
>JBEEHR010000003.1:0-29816 GCA_041167505.1 Verrucomicrobiota bacterium | reverse complement strand
TCATCGCCCTCCTCATCTTCTGGTCGGCTCTTTTCTCCGGGCTGGAAACTGCGCTTTTCTCGCTGAAATCGCACCAACTCCGCCGGCTCGAGGAAAAACACCCGTCACTCAAGGAATTCATCAGGGTCTTTCGCCAGAATCCGCGCCGCGTGCTCAACGTTCTCCTGCTTGGCGACGTGTTCGCTAACGTCCCCATCGTTGTGCTCTGCCTCTTCCTGATCTGGCAAGGGCCGCTGGCGGCGCGCGTCCCGGCCTGGCTCGCGGCCACCGTCATCTTCGCGATCGTCGTCCTGCTGTGCGATTTGGTTCCGAAACTCCTCGCGCTTTCCGCGCCGTATCGTTTGTCCGCGCTCGGCGTTTACACGCTCAAGGCCACCATGCCGCTGCTCGATCGGGTGGGCAGCCTGCTGGAACGCGCCAGCACGGCGATTGTCGAACGGCTCACACCGATGCATTTACGAAAACGAAAACGGTTCAGCGACGAAGAACTCGAGACCCTCGTCGAAATTGGCGAGGAGCAAGGCACCCTCCAGGAGGCCGAGGGCGAGATGATCCAGGAAATCATCAAGCTCGGCGACAAGACCGCGAAGGATTGCATGACGCCGCGGGTGGATACGTTCGCGCTGCCCGACGACCTGACGAATGAAGAGGCGATCGCGCAACTCCGGCAACGCCGCCACCATCGGGTCCCCATCTATGCCGATACACCGGACCAAATCGTCGGCGTGCTCGACGTGAAACTGTTCCTGCTCGATCCGGCTGAGCATTACACCGAGCTGATGGGCGCGCCGTCGTATGTCGCGGAAACGATGAAGGCGATGGATTTGCTCCGGAGTTTTCTCACCCACGCCCAGGGGCTCGCCATTGTCGTGGATGAATTCGGCGGCACGGAAGGGATCATCACGCTCAACGACATCACGGAAGAAATTATCAGCGACGCCGCGCCGCTGGGCGACGCCGATCTCTACATCGAACCGCTCGAGGACGGACGCTTTCTCGTGAGCGGCAATGCTCGGCTCGACGATTTGAGCGAACATCTCGGGTTCGAGCTCGAAGCCGACGGCCTCGACACGATCGGCGGGCTTCTCTTTAACCGGCTCGGCTACCTGCCACCCTCCGGCACGCGTTTCGAAATGCCGCGGCTGGCGGTCACGATCCGGCGCGCCGGACGAAAACGAATCGAAGAAATCCTACTGGAAAAAACGGCCTGCCTTGATCCGGACGAGGAAGGCAACGGGGCAACCGCGTCATGATTTACGGGCTCCCCATCTTTTTGCTTTGGACGATCTCGTTTTTCTTCGCGGGCATCGAAGCCGGCTTGCTCTCGGTCGATCCCGTGCGGCTCCGGCATCATGTCAAACAGCGCCGTCCCGCCGCGTTGCGCCTCGACCGGCTCACGAAACGCCCGGAGCGCCTGCTCATCACCGTCCTGCTCGTCACCAATTTCGCCAACATCCTCGGTTTGCTCCTCCTCACCAAATTGGTCGTCGCTCAATTTGGAACGCCCGGTTTCGGGCTCGCGATCCTGATCGCACTTCCATTTTATCTTTTCGTCCTCAGCGTCCTTCCCAAGACACTCTTCCGCCGCTTCCCGTTCCGCGCCCTCGCCGCGCTCGGCGGCGTCTTGGAATGGATCTCGATCCTGCTCTGGCCCATCCTGGAAATCGGGGATCGCGCCGGGCGGCTTCTTCTCCGCCGCCGCACCGCCGAGCCGGGCCGGATATTCATCGCGCGCGAAGAATTGAAACAGATCGCCGTCCAGAGCGAGCGCGAAGGCTCCCTGACTTCGACGGAGCGCGCCATGATTCATAACGTCGTCGATTTCCGCAACGTCCGCGCCGCTGATGTGATGGTGCCGCTGGCGAAAGCGGTCACAGTCCAGCCCGACACGTCCATCGACGAGGCTTTGCGCCTATGCGCGGCCAACAACGTCGATCGCCTCCCAGTTATCTCGGCGGAGGGCGAAGCGATCGGCCTGGTGAACACCCTCGATATTCTGTTCGACGAGACCCGCCGCGAATCGCTCCGCGATTACATGCGCCGCATCGTCATCGCGCGGGACGCCGAGCCGGCCTACCGAATCATCCAGCGCCTGCGCGCCGCTCGTCTGGGCCTCGCCGCCGTGATCGATTCGCAACGAAACCTCATCGGCATCGTCACCGGCGAAGACGCCATCAAGCGGCTCGTGCAGGTGGGGCGATTCTAGCCCGGCTGCGCCGACCGCCGTTGAGAAGGTTCGCGGTATTTACGAGTGCGACGTGGGTGAAGGCTTGGGGAAAATTCCCGAGTTGGCGTTTGGCACGCGGATCGTATTCCTCGGAGAGCAGGCCGAGATCGTTGCGCAAATCGAGCAGGCGCTCGAAGAGTTCCCGCGCTTCCTCCGTTCGACCCATGAGATGGAGACAATCGGCGAGCCAGAACGAGCACGGCAGGAACACACCTTCTGAGCCGGGCAATCCATCCACTTTGCGTTCGGTCCGATAACGCAGCACGAAACCGTCCCGCATTAGCTCGCGCTGGATCGCTTCGATCGTGCCCGCGACGCGCTCGTCGTCGATTGGGAGAAATCCCGTGAGCGGCATCGTCAACAGGCTCGCGTCCAGTTCCTCCCCGCCATAGACCTGCGTGAACGCTTTCTTCTTCGCGTTGTAACCCTGCTCGCAGACCTGGGCGTGAATCTCGTCGCGGATTTGTTGCCAGCGTTCGTGGTGTTCGGTCGCTACGCAATCGCAATCCTCCACCAGCTTCACCGCGCGATCGAACGCCAGCCACGCCATCATCTTCGAATGCGTAAACTGCTTTCGCCCGCCCCGCACTTCCCAGATTCCTTCGTCCGGCTCGCGCCATTTCGTTTCGAGGAACTTCATCAGCGCGACCTGCAAGCGCCAGTCCTCGTCACTCGTCTTGATCCCGGCCTGGTGCGCGACGTACATCGCCGCCAGCATTTCGCCGTAAACATCGAGCTGGAATTGCTCGGACGCGGCATTCCCCACTCGCACCGGCTTTGAGTTTTCGTAGCCCGCCAGCCACGGAATCTCGTATTCAAGAAGCCGCCGCTCGCCGTGGACCCCGTACATGATTTGCATCTGCGCAGCGCTGCCAGCGATCGCGCGCAGCAGCCATTCGCGCCAGGCACGCGCTTCATCGAGATAGCCGGCGTTCATCAACGCGTAGAGCGTGTAGGTCGCGTCGCGCAACCAGCAAATCCGGTAATCCCAGTTCCGCACCCCGCCGATTTCCTCCGGCAGCGAAGTCGTCGCGGCCGCGACAATGCCGCCCGTCGGCGCGTAGGTGAGTCCCTTCAGCGTGATCAGCGAACGCACTACCGCGTCGTGCCATTCACCGTGTGGCTCGCATTTCTCCGACCACTGTTTCCAATACGTCGTCGTCTCCTCCAAGGCGTGTTCTGGATTGATCGCGCGCGGCTGTTCTTCATGCGACGCGAACCAGGTCAGCACGAACGGGACGCGATCTCCTTTCGCCACGGTAAATTCGGCGACCGTGGTGAGATCTTCGCCGCGTGTTTCGATCGCCGTGCGCAGGATGAGCCCGTCCGGACCGGCGATCGCTTCGAGATCGCCATTCCGTTTGCGCACCCACGGAATCACGCGGCCGTAGTCGAACCGGATGATCAATTCCATCTTGAGCTCGACGCTGCCTTGCAGCCCCTCGACGATGCGCACGATGTCCGGATTCTTCCCGCGCGGCGGCATGAAATCGATCAGGCGAATCGCGCCGCTCGCTGTTTCAATTTCCGTTTCCAGGATCAGCGTGCCGTCGCAGTAACGGCGCTGCGTGGCGGTGATCTCTTCCGTTGGGATGAATGACCAACGGCCATTCTCCCGATCGCCGAGCAACGCCGCAAAACATGCGCCCGAATCGAAGCGCGGAAAACAAAGCCAGTCCACCGAGCCGTCGCGCCCGACGAGCGCGCCCGTCTGCGTGTCGCTCAAGAACGCGTAATCCTCGATCTTCATCGTAGCGGCAAATCTGTTGTAGGGCGTTTCTGTGAAACGCTATCGTCCAAGGGCGTTTGACACAGACGCCCTACAATTACGAGGAACGGCCTCCTTGTTTCATTCAATCGCGCTGCCATGTTTTGCTAGATGTCGGACGGCAAACTCATCGATCTCAGCCACACCGTCGAGGACGGGATGATCACCTACAAAGGGCTCCCCGCGCCGATCATCTGCGATTACCTCAGCCGCGAAGCGTCCCGCGAGCGCTACGCGGAGGGCACTGAATTTCAGATCGGCAAGATCGAGATGGTCGCGAACACCGGCACCTATCTCGACTCTCCGTTCCATCGTTATCCCGACGGCGACGATCTTTCGCAGCTGAAACTCGAATCGCTGGCCGATCTCGATTGCGTCGTCGTTCACGCAACGGATCGTCGCGACCGTGCCATTGACCGGCTGCCGGTCGACCTCGCCACGCTCCAGGGCAAAGCGCTTCTCATTCATACCGGCTGGGACGCGCATTGGCGCACCGATCGATATTTCGAACAACATCCGCACCTCACGGGCGGCCTTGCCGAACAACTGGTCGGCGCCGGCGTCACTCTCGTCGGCATCGATTCATTCAATATCGATTCGACCGATGACAGAACGCGACCGGTTCATTCCGCTTTGCTCGGCGCGGGTATCCCCATCGTGGAGCACATGTGCGGGCTCGACGCCGTTCCTGAGCGCGGCGCCCGCTTCTTCGCCGTCCCGGTGAAGGTGAAAGGGATGGGAACGTTCCCCGTCCGCGCGTTTGCCCGCACTCCGAAATAGGTCCTATGCGTCCTATACGTCGTATGAGAGCAGCGCGCTATTGGGCAGCGCCAGCCAGCTTCGCGATCCCCTCCCGCGTCAGCCGGAAAACCGTCCACTCATTCATCGGCTCCGCGCCAAGCTTGCGATAGAACTGAATCGCCGGGTCGTTCCAGTCGAGAACGGCCCACTCCATTCGTCCGCAACCACGCTCTTTCGCGATTTGCGCCAAGCGCTCGAGCAACGCGCGGCCGAATCCTTTCCCGCGCACCGCTGGCCTAACGAACAGATCCTCCAGGTAAAGCCCGGGCCGGCCCAGCCAGGTCGAGAAATTGTAAAAGTAAACGGCGAACCCGACCGCTTCCCCGTTCTCCAACGCCAGCAGCACTTCCGCGGAGCGCTTCGGCCCGAATAATACATCCCGCAGCCCCGCTTCCGTCGCTACCACCGCATTCGGCTCGCGTTCGTATTCCGCCAGCTCGCGGATCAGGCTTAGGATGACCGGCACGTCCGCTTTCGTCGTTGTTCGAATTTCAAAGTTTGTCATGTCGATGACCATTCAACATCAAGGAGCGGCGATTTGTAATCGCCGTTTTGCTTAGGACGGCGGTTTCAAACCGCCGCTCTTTGAAGCTCTCCGTCCCATCACGGCTGGACGACGTTCAATCGATAAATGGTGAAGTCCCGCGTCTGTTCGACCAGCGTGGCCGTGTTCGCGAGGTGGTCGGCGAATTCCTTATAGTACTCGAGCCACCACTGCGTGCCCGCGTAAAAAACGAGATGAGTCGCCCCGCGGCTCCGGAGTTTTTCGAGATTCGCGATGATCTGCGCGCTATCGCGCGGATTCCCATCGTAGACTCCGTCCCCAAGAAAATGCCAGCCCCTGCGGTGCGCGTAATAGAAAATCGTGGGATCGCCATCGCTCGCCGCGATGATCAACGCGTTCGCGGTTGTCGCCTCGTTCAATTCTAATCCGAGGTTCCGCAGCCCGGCCGCGGCGGGACGATAGAGCGGTTGAACGCAGAAGTAGGACGAGATGGTAAACGAGAACACCAGAAGCACCGCGCCCAGTCCAAGAAGCATTCGCGGGACCGGGAGGCGCGATGCGATCCAGGCGCTAGCGCAGCCGGCAAAGACAGCCGCGATCGGGACCAGCGGGAGTTGATACCATTGATGGCGGTTGCCGTAGCCAGCCGCGAAAATGAACAGCACCATCGCGGCTAACCACCAGTGAAAAAGACGCGTGTGTCTTCCCCGCGGCACGGCCAGAGCCCCCAGTAGGGCAAGAGCGAAAAGCGCCAGGGTTAAGCTCGAGAATGCAGTCTGCCGAACGAGTTCCCAATACCACCCGACGCTCATGATTCGGAACCCGCCCGCGCCAAAAAAGTGGTAAGGATAAAACTGCGTGGCGATCCGCTGCGCGTGCCAGTACCAAAGCGCGGATGGAACCAACGCCACCGCCGCGAAAAACCAAAGCTCCCACCGCGCGAACATTCCCCCCCAAGGAGCGGCGATTTTCCAATCGCCGTCTTCGTTCTTCTTCCTCGCGCTCCGCGCCAGATAAAATAACGGCACCCCGATTATCGCCGTCGGCAACTTGATCAGCAACGCAAGCGAAACCAGAATCGCCGACCAAACCAGCCATCGGAACCGGTCCTCCTCCACCCAGCGCAGGAAAAAATACAGGCCGATGATTGCCAGGCTGAGCGACGGCATATCCGGCATGAATGCCCGGCTCGCGACGATGCCGAGCGGCGCGAAGGCGTAGAAAAATGTCGCCCACACCGCCACGACTTCGCCGAAAATCCTCCGGACCAGCCCGAAGAAAAACGGCAGCGCCAAGGCAAACAACAGCACCCCTTGAATGCGCCCGATCCATTCCTGAACGCCGGCGCTCCGGTAAATCAGCGCCGCCATGAATGGCAGAACCGGAAACTCCGTCCCAACATAGCCGGGCTGGTTCCCGGCCCAGTCAATTTGCGGCCGCGTGAAATGAAAACCGTTCTCCAGAAAATTCCGGGCGATCGCCGCCACGTCGCTTTGCCGCCAGCTCCAGGGATCGATAAACGGCTGGTCGATTCCGATCAGGCGCACCACGAGGGCGGCCACTACGATAAAAAGCATCAACCATTTGCTGCGCGACACGCATCGCGTCTTGACAAACCGCCCGGATAAAGTCAATCGAGTACACGCGCTCAGCCCGATCCCGGAATGAAAACCGCCGCTGCTCTTCTGCTCGCTCTCGCTTTCGTGTGGGTTGTCCGCGCGGCGGAAGAACCCGCTCCGCTCATTCCGAGCGTCGTCGATTTTTCCAAGCTCATCCCTTTCCTGCCCGAGGCGCCGGCAACCTGGACCGCCGACAAAGCCGAGGGTTCCACCGACGATATCGGCGGCACCAAGATCACGAGCGTCCATCGCGATTACAAAAAGGGCGACGGCGACACCGCGCCCACGACGTCGATCAGCATTCTCGATTCCGCCGCGAACCCCGATTATGTCTCATCCACCACCGCCGCCTGGAGCATGAGCACCTCAACGCCGGAAGGCTACACTAAGACGCTGACGATCGAAGGCATGCCCGGCTTCGAGACCTTCGAAAACGAAGGCAAACACGGCACGCTCTGGCTGATGGTAGAGAAGCGTTATGTCCTCACTATCGAGACCCAGAACCAGGAGGCGAAAGACCTCCAGGAATGGCTCAAGCGAATCGATGTGAAGAAGCTGGCGGGAGTGAAGTAACCGCTGAGAGCCTGCGGCTCTCGCGGAAGCTCCAAATCCCAAACCCCAAGCACCAAAGAAATCCCAAGTTCCAAATCCCAATAGCCGCTCTCAAGGCAGACTCTCCTTGGAGCTTGATGTTTGGAGCTTCTTTGGGGCTTGGTTTTTGGAACTTGGAGCTTCCGGCGCTCGCGCCGGTTTACGGTTTCAGCACCACCTTCACGCAGTTGTCTTCCTTATCCCGGAAGATTTGATACGCGTGCGGCGCTTCAGCCAGCGGCAGGCGATGCGTAATGATGTCGTCGAGCTTGATCTCGCCGCGCTCCACGATCCCGATCAGCTCGTCGATATATTTCTGCACCGGCGCCTGGCCGAAACGCATCGTGATTCCCTTGTCGAAAATCTGGCCGAGCGGGAACGCATCATACGGCATCCCGTAAACGCCGACGACGGTCACGGTGCCGCCACGCCGCACGGCGCTGATGCAAAGCTTCAATGCGTTGATGCTGCCCGCCTGGAGATGAACAATGTTCGAGAGCTTGTCGATCAGCTTCCGGTCCGCTTCGAGGCCGACGGCGTCCACGCAAACATCCGCGCCGCGCCCTGAGGTCAGGTCGCGGATCGCCTGCACGGCGTCGCCTTCCGCCGCATTCACTACCTCCGACTTCGCGGCCCGTCGCGCCATATCCAAACGATACGGCTGGATATCCACGCCGATGACGCGGCCAGCGCCTCGCAGCCAGGCAATTTTTTGCGCCATCAAACCGACCGGTCCGCAACCAAACACCGCAACGGTTTCGCCGCCTTTCAAGTTCGCCCAGTCGATCGCGCTCCACCCCGTCGGAAAAATATCGGTGAGGAAAAGGACCTCCTCGTCCTGGAACCGGTCCGGCACCTTGCGCGGGCCGAAGTTCGCGTAGGGCACGCGCACGAACTCCGCCTGGCCGCCATCATATCCGCCATAGAGGTCGGTGTAGCCGAAGAGTCCGCCGCCCTTCTGATCGACGAGTCCGCCTTCCGGCCCGTATTTTTCCGGGTTCGAATTCTCGCAGTGTCCCGGCAACCCGTCGCCACAGAAAAAGCAGTGCCCGCACGCGATGGGAAACGGCACCACCACCCGATCGCCTTTTTGCACCGCCGTCACGCCGCGCCCGCGTTCTTCCACGATCCCCATGAACTCGTGCCCCATCACCATGTCGTTCTTCTGCGGGATGAACCCGTTGAAGATGTGCAGGTCCGACCCGCAGATCGCCGTCGACGTCACGCGCACGATGATGTCATCGTCACGCTCGATCTTCGGATCAGGAACCTGATCGACTTGGACGTGCCCCGGCCGGTGAAAAACAAGCGCTTTCATGTGCAGGAGAAACGGAAACCGTGGCGGCGCCGGATGCGAAATTCTGCACGGCTGCGAATGCCGCCCGCCGGACCCAACCCAATCTATGGGTTAAGACCGTACGCTTCCACTACCGCCACACCGGTGGCACCGTTCACCCCGCGCACGATTGCTGTGTAGGGTCCAGGTAGCAACGTGGCGACGATTGCCGATTCTTTTTCGCTCGCCGGCACCACCTTCGTAGCCAGCACCTCGGCGCCATGATCGCTGATCCAATCATCGTTCGCCTCCAGGAGACCGCCGTTCGGGTCGTGCAATTCCAGCGTTGGATCGATCAGTTTGTTGGCGATGGGCAAAGAAGGGCCGATCGCGCGGATGATTACCCTTTGCGGCTCGGAACCAAGGACAATGAAGCCTCCGATAAGAACATTGTCACCCGTCTGCACAAGACCGCGGGTCGAGATGTTAGCTAGCTTGGAATCGACCGTTCCATCAAGGTCGTAGACCTCCACCAGAGCGATCCCCGTGCTGTTATTTACTCCGCTGACGATGGCCGTGTAAGCCCCCGGCGAGAGACTCGCCACGATCGCCGACTCCTTGTCGTTCGAAGGCGGGATGGTGCTGTCGATGATTGCCTGCTTGTTCGCCGCCTCTTTCCAATTGTCGTTGCTGGCAATCGCCGCACCGGTCCCATCGTGCAATTCGAGCCTGGGATCAGCCATTTTCCCAGGCAACGTCAGTGAAGGACCGATCGCGCGGATGATGACCTTCTTCGGTTGCGTGCCGGTAATAATGAACCCGCCGATAAGGACGTTATCGCCTGTCTGTGAATTGAGCCGCGTAGATATGTTACCGAGAAGAGCGGGTGCCATCGCTTTGGGCGCTATCACCACCCCATCTCCAGTCTTGGAAACACCAAAGCCCTTTGCGGTATATGCTGCCGTGAATCCCGCGTAGGTCGGGGTTCCCGACCCCTCCCAGACAAAGTCCGGCAAATCGATACCCGTCGTCCGCAACGTAATCTTGTCTGGTCCGTTGCTACCGCTCACGTTAACCGGCACCTGGACGTTGCAACTGCTGGCAGTGCCAGTTCCAGTCATCTCGCCTTGGCTATTGATAGCGACGGACAGGTCGAAGGTGACGGTGAGCGGCGCGACCGCGGAAACATCCATGCTGCACGGGACGGTTCCCTTGCTCGTCGTCGCCGTCCCGACAAACAGATTTGCCTGCAGCTGTGCCTGGATCTGGCTTGGGGTCTGGGAAGCATCCTGACCGGATGTTTGCATTTGCAGCGAGAGGACGTTGTTCTGCAGGGTCACGCTCCCGATAGCGGGCCCTTTCAAGGTGCGCAGATCGAGCGTTCCCGTCAGCCGGCCGCTGGCGTCCGTCTGGACCGACAACTTGCAGCCGGTCGCCATCTCGCCCACCGCCAGCGGATAGACGCCGTCGAGGCAGACAGGGGAGTAAGGCACTTGGAATTGGTAACGGCCGCTCACCAGACCAGCAGCGTGGGTCGTGCCGGAGAGCTGGAGCAAAGAGGCTGCTATCGCCAGCCACGGAAGTTTCGCGGACAAAGTGGGCATTTTTAGGATCATGGAGAGATATTACAAGCGACGGGATTGCTTTCGCCGGCCGCAGTCGTCACCGTTAGATTAGTTGCTACGTCTCCCGTCAGCGGAGCATCGGACGCGATTTTGACATCGAAAGTCGCACTACTGCTGCTAGAGATGAATACCTTGGTATTGGAGAAGGTAACGTCCGGGGTGGATAAGCCGTTCGTACTAGTTATGCGCCAGCTTACGTCCGTAATACCCTGAAAGTTTGCGCCATTGACGCTGCCTCCGCCCTCGAAGCCTCTTCGGACATCAAACGCAATCGTGTTAAAGAAAACACGCAAGTAAGGCCTGCCAGCGACCGGGGCATCGATGAACAGAGGCACCGCGTTACTGAGCTTGCCCTGACGATCTCTGACCTGAAGGTTCACCGTTGTAGCGTTCAAGGTATCAGCTGTGACAAGGGGAACCACTACCTCGTCGGGATTTACACGGAAGCTCGGCCTCCGAGAGATTAAACCGGACACCCCGGAGTCACCTTGAACGCGCACATCCAGAGGGCCACTGGGACCACCGAAGCGAAGCCCCTCGCACTTAAAGTAAGCAGAGGTTCCCAACGTAATATGCCTGGGCGTGACTTTGAGAAGGACGGGACCGGCCACTGGAGGGTTGACCTTAAAAGCAAGAGCATTGCCCAGAACCAGATTCGTTGCCTCATCATTCGTCCACGGAGCTGTCGGATCAGCATGCACATGGAATGTCATCGACTTGGAATCGCTCGAGTTCGCCACGACGTTAGAAATAGTTAATCCCGGACTGCTGAAGCGAATAGAGTTAGCAATAGAGCCAAAGAGACCGCTCCCGCGAACGGTGACGTCTACATCACCACCCCCTGGAATTGAGGACGGAGTAACGGATTCGAGATAAGGAGTCGATGGCGACGTAATGGTAAGGGCTTGGGTGTTGCTTGACCGCCCCAATTGATCCACTACCGTTACAAGCACGGGCTGAGCATATCGGCCGGGCGCAATACTCAACCCCACAACCCGGACATGAGCAGGATCACCTGCGACCGGGTCGAACACTTCATACACTGCCACGCCGCTCCCCTCCTGCACAACGACGTGTCCATCCCCAAAATCGTCTCCCTCACACTTAAGGTAAACCCGCGATCCCGCAGCCACGACGTTCGGTGCGATGGACCTAAGGACAGGTTTGATGGCGAGATTACACCTCGTCGTAAATCGATCGGTCAAGGTTTGGTCAAATAGATTGGTCGTACCGGTAGCGTGGACCGTCCTGATAATGGTATCGAAACTATCCACCGCCACCGCGGATGGAGCGGTTATCTCGGTTTGAAGGGTATGCCTGTCGGTGAGTCTTGTGTTGAGCCCTTCGATCTCTAATATTTTACCATCCACGACGAGACTCACTGAGACTCTCGCTCCCACATCGAAGTTATCGCCTTTTAAAGTGAGATAATTTAAGCCCTGTTGGAGACAGCGCCCGCCCGTGACGATGACGTCGGTTATTCGTGTTCTAGGGGTGCGCGACGCCTGAACCGTCAGCGGCAAGGGATCACTCGTCCCGCCTCTCGTTATTATTCTCACCTCATGGGGGCCGGTGGACGCATCGGCCGCGATCGTGATAGGCAGTTCGATATCGTCGTGCCCAGTCCCGTCAGTTCTTACACTTAGCGGGATATTGGGATCGACGAAAATACCTCTGCCGGAAATTGAAACCTTTGGGTCATTGTTCAGAAGGTTCCTCGCGTAGATTTTTAACGTCGGGGTGGTGCCCTGATAGTAAAAGCCATCGTCCGGAAGCTGTTCCAAATCCAACATACGCGGCGGCGGCGGGCAACCGGGACACCTGACAAAAAGACTTTGAGCTTCGGATATTCCAGACACAGTCCCG
The DNA here is from genome assembly GCA_041167505.1 of Verrucomicrobiota bacterium. Taxonomy (GTDB): domain Bacteria; phylum Verrucomicrobiota; class Verrucomicrobiia; order Chthoniobacterales; family UBA10450; genus AV80. Next base: position 17,538 of record JBEEHR010000003.1, on the reverse strand, counting down.
ACTGCGATGGTGTGTGCGCCCGGTAATGTGTTTTGGTCCAGGTTCAGATACGCCGTGAGTTCGTCCGAGCTAACAAACGTGAGAGGGACGTTCTGGCTGATACCCGGGCCGGCATCCGGATTCCCGTCAATGATCAAACGGGACTTTGCAGTAAAAAGGCCACCGGGGCTGGGCGAAGTCAAGGGACCAGTCAGCGAGAGCTTCACGTTCTGGGCTCCAGCGTCAACCTGATCGGGGTCTACCTTGGCCAGTCGTGGCACTTCGCAGCCGGAGAGACAAAAGAGAACAATCCCGACGAGCAGCGATAGCACCTGGGAACGAACTTTGGGCGGGGTAAACATGATGCTCTCCTTCACCGCAGTACTGCAGCGATTCCCGCCAAAGGTTACGGAGAAACATCGAGCCCGAGCTCGGTGGTCTCAGCGGTCAGCCATCGCGTTCAGGCGCGGAGGAAATTTTAGCCGCTCGAGTATTTGTCGAAAACGGGGATCGTGGTGCAGGCTCAGTAGCTTTGGGTCGACTGGCATCGTCGGGATAAACGGCGATTTTTTCTCGCAGGCCAGGCCAAGCTGGTTGAACACTTCGTCGCTATCTCCGAGGCCGGCGTAAATCAACGCGAAAAGATAGGGATCGACGAATTGTGTCTGCTCTCGCACGCGGAGTCGTCCAATAATTTCCCGCGCCTCCTCGGTGCGGCCTTGCTGTGCCAGCGTGTAGGCGATTTCCGCTTCCAACCCGCTCCAGTCTCCGCCTGGTTTTCCCTGGCCTGCCCGCAACGTCGCGAGCGCCTCGGGCCAAAGCTGTTGTTGCGCCTGGGTCCGGCCCAGGCCCCAATAAAGCATTGGGTTCTCCGGATCCATCTTCAAAATGTCGGCGTAGAAATTCACCGCCTTGTCGAACTGGCCCGCATAGTAGGCGGCACAGCCAAGCTCCGATCGAATCGCGATCGACGCGGGATGCAAGGCAACCGCGCGCTGCACTCTTTGCAACGGATCCTCAGTTCGACCCAGCACGTCGAGCGAATGGAGATAACACGCGTCCGCTTCCACCATCGAAGGATCGAGAACCAGCGCCTGCTCGACCGCCCGCTGTGCGCCAGCCCAATCCCACTCGTAGAAGTATTTTACCAGACCGTCGGCGATCTTTGCCTCGGGTAGGTCGGGATCGAGCGCGAGCGCCGTATCAATCTCGCTGCGTGCCTGAGGAAAATGCTCAACCGGATTCTGGAACGTGTACCCCATGGCGATGTGCGCGCCGGCCAGACCCGCATAGGCCTGCGCGAATCTCGCGTCGAGCTGGACCGCTTTCTCGAAGTGCGCCAGCGCGGATACGAGCGATGCCTCCGTAAGGACGTCGATCTCGCGACGCCCACTGAAGTATTCAGCCAGGGCGGACTGATTTGCCGTCAGCGGCCGCCGCAGAAGACTTTGCTCTTGTTCACTCAAAACAAGCCCAAGGCTGCCAGCGATCTCTCTCACGATTTGCGTCCGGGCGGAACTCCAGCCGGCTGGTTGCCCCTTCCAACGGTGGCGCCACAAAGACGCTCCCCTCCCGGCGTCGAACAGTTCCACCGTGAGATCGTTTGAGGCGTCGGGGGCCCCCACCTCGAGAGTGCCGAGCAAGATGAGTCTCGTTCCAATCGCCTTGGCGATCACACCCGGTGGATCGTCCGATGTTTCCCAGCGCAGCACCTGGCTGCGCGGCGTTACTTTCACGCTTGAAAGCTGCGAGAGCAGGTGGTTGAGATCGCGAGAACATTCTCGCGCCGATGATCCGTCGTTCAGGCTGGCCGACCTGAAGACGATCGTGAGCGAATTAGGAAGCAAGGCCGACTCCTGCCGGCGGGCGATAGACTGCCAGACGCTCAAACAGATAGCGCCGGCAACGATCATCGCTGCGGCCGTAGATATCACCGCGATCGGGTGACGCCGGACCCATTTACGGCTTCGTGTAATGATCCCGCTTCGCCTGGCTTGGACCGGTTCATGGCCAAGCCAGCGTTCCAGGTCGTCTGCCAGCGAGAGCGCGGTGGGGTAACGTTTTGCCGGATCCTTCTCCAGACACTTCCGGCAGATTGTTTCGAGATCACGGTCCACCTTCTTGTTCCAAAGCGAAGGGCGCCGCGGCTCCGTTTCCATCACCAATCGAATCGTTTCGTAGGTCGTGCCTCCGGCAAAAGGCGGTTGCCCGGTGAGCAGTTGATAGAACACGGCGCCGAGTCCATATACGTCCGCGCTTGCCGTGAGCGCCTTCGCTCCGCCCCCCGCCTGCTCCGGCGCCATGTAGCTCGGGGTCCCCAGCACGTCCATCGTTCCCGTGACGTTGCTCTCCTTTTCCACCAGCCGCGCCAGACCGAAGTCGGTCAGGTGCGGCTCATTTTCTTTATCGAGGAGGATATTTCCGGGCTTAATATCGCGATGCAGAACGCCATGCTCATGCGCGTAGTGGACAATGCGGGCCACCTTCGCCAACAGTTTCGCCGCCGCTCCGAGGGAGAGCGGCTCCCGCCTCACGACCTCATCCAAGGACCCGCCTTCGACGAACTTCATGCTGAAGTAACACGCGCCATCCCGTTCGCCGATTTCGTAAATCGGGACAATGCCAGGATGATCGAGGCGCGCGGCGGCTTCGGCTTCGAGCCGGAATCGTTTCAGATGCAACTCGCTGGCCCAATGGCCCAGGCCGATCACTTTTAAGGCCACGATCCGGTTCAAACTTTCTTGCCGCGCGCGATAAACCACGCCCTGACCGCCGCGCCCAATTTCCTCCAGCAATTCGTACTCACCAAACTTCAGCATCGGCGATGCCGATTCCCGAGCCTCTTCGTCTTCATCTCCCAACGGGCCGAGGCCGGTTTCCAGCAGGCACGCCGCGCAAAATCTGCGTGCGGCCTCGGGAAAAAGATTCGCGCCGCACTTGCGGCAGGTTCGGTTTGTCATCGCGATGGCGGGCATGCTTGTCTCGAAAGTACTGCAACAAATGTTCGGGCAGGTTATGCGCGCAGGGCGGCGATCAGATGCCGGAGCTCGCTTTCGATATCGCCGGGCATGGCCACCGTATGAGCCACTTCCTCGCGGAGTAATTGCCGATAGCGCTGACGAAAACGATGAAACGCCTGCTTAAGCGCGTTCTCCGTCAAATCGAGCGCCGCCGCGATCTCCGCCTGCGAGGCCCGGCCTTCATCGTCCGCCAGCAATTCCTCCAGGCGGTCGAACAAAGGCCCGTTTCCTGACGCCCGATACTCTTCCGCGAGCCGCGCCAGCACCTGGTCCAGAACCGTTGTTGCCCAGTTCCGCTCGAAGATTCGGTCGAGGCTGACCGGGTCCGCAGGTTCAAATCCAGCGCCCTCGCTGCTTCGCAATTCGTCCAAGGAGATCAACTGTTTGCCTTCGCCCCGCTTCATCGCCATGCCCCGGGCCCGTTCGTTCGCCAAAAAATTCTTTAACGCCACTAGAAGGTAGGAGCGAAGCCGTCCTTTTTCCCGCCGGACCGCATCGAGATCCCGCCGTTCCAAAAGCCGCGCGAAAAACGCCTGGGTCAGATCTTCCGCCTCTTCCGGGCTCGCGCCGCGGCGCCGGACAAATCCATAGAGCGGCCGCCAATATCGCCGACAAAGCGTTTCGAGCGCCTCCTGAGCCGCAGCGGACCGGCCTTGCGCCGCCAGGACAACGCTCCATTGAGTTGTGACAAAAGCGATTCCACCAGCGGGGCTTTGTTCAGATAGAGAAGGATTAGTCACAGAGCGGGAGGTGGGAACATGGAACCGAACGGCAGAACGAAAATCAAGACTACAACCTCGCTCGATTGGGTTCGCCTCGCGGAAATCTTCTCGCGTCACTTTGCTGGCGCACTAGATTGCTCGCCGAGCCATGGCTGATGAACGAAAAACTTTAGAGCAACGCGCCCAGATGACGGACATCGAGCGCCTCCGTCATTCCGCGGCCCACGTGCTCGCGACCGCCATTCTCAAAATCTGGCCCGACGCCCAGTTCGCCGCCGGCCCGCCGGTCGAGAACGGCTTCTATTACGACCTCGAGCTCGACCACCGCATCTCGCCCGAAGATTTCGAGAAGATCGAGGCCGAGATGAAAAAGGAAGTCAAAGCCAACCACACCTTCGAGCGCGTCGTCCTGCCGCGCGCTGAAGCGCTCGACATGGCCCAGCGCGGTGTCCTTGGCGCCCTTGGTGAGAGATCTTCTCCGTCGAGGTTCAAGCTCGATATCATCCAGAACATTCCCGAGGGCGAAGAAATCTCCCTCTATCGCAACGGCGAGTTCACCGATCTCTGCGCCGGCCCGCACGTCATGCGCACCGGCAACATCGGCGCGTTCAAGCTTACCCACGTCGCCAGCGCCTACTACAAGGGAGACGAAAAGAACCCGCAGCTTCAGCGCATCTACGGCACCGCCTTCAACAACAGGACCCAGCTCGACGAATACTTCGCCATGCTCGAGGAAGCAAAGAAGCGCGACCATCGCAAGCTCGGGAAGGAACTGGAACTTTTCACCTTCGACGACGACGTCGGCCCCGGCCTCCCCCTCTGGCTTCCGCGCGGCGCCGCCATCATCGACGAACTCGAAAAGCTCGCGAGAGAAACGGAGTTCGCCGCCGGCTATCAACGCGTCCGCTCAACGAACCTGGCGCGCGAAAGCCTCTACATTAAGAGCGGACACTTGCCTTACTACAAAGAATCGATGTTCCCGCCGATGGAGCTGCACGAACACGGCGAATCTGACGAAGTTTCTCAGCGCTACTACCTCAAATCGATGAACTGCCCTCATCATCACAAGATGTATGCGGCGCTGCCGCGCAGTTATCGGGATCTCCCGCTGCGGTTCGCGGAGTACGGCACCTGCCATCGCTACGAGCAGAGCGGCGAACTTTTCGGACTCATGCGCGTGCGCTCATTGCAGATGAACGACGCCCACCTCTACATGACGCCCGACCAGTTTGAAGCCGAGTTCAACGCCGTGAACGACATGTATCTGAAATACTTCAAGCTTTTCGGCATCGACCGATACGTGATGCGCTTCTCGACCCACGACCCCGCGCGGCTCGGCGAAAAGTTCGTCAACGAGCCGGAGCTTTGGAAACAAACCGAGGACATGACCCGCGGCGTCCTACAGCGCGCCGGCATCAACTACGTCGAAGTGCCTAACGAAGCCGCCTTCTACGGCCCCAAGATCGACGTCCAGGTCTGGAGCGCGATCGGCCGCGAGTTCACCATCGCCACGAACCAGGTCGATTTCGCCCAGCCACGCCGTTTCAATCTCGTTTACAAAGACCGCGACAACACCGAGAAGACGCCGCTCTGCATCCACCGCGCCCCGCTCGGCACCCACGAACGTTTCATCGGCTTCCTCATCGAACATTACGCCGGCAACTTCCCTCTCTGGCTCTCCCCCGAGCAGGTCCGCGTCCTCCCCATCGGCGACGAACCGGCGCTCCTCGACTACGCCCGTTCCGTTCAAGCCGAACTGCGCGCCCACCAGGTCCGCTGCGAGCTCGACGCCAGCACCGATCACATCAAGTCCAAGATCGCGAACGCCGAGCAAATGAAAGTCCACACCATGCTCGTCATCGGCAACCGCGATATGGACGCCAACGCCGTCAGCGTCCGCGTCCACGGCAAAGGCAATCTCGGTGCGAAGGCAAAAGGCGAAGCGATCGCGGAAATTCTATCGTCAATTAAAGAGCGACGCGCGTCATGAACGCGGGAGTAAATTCGAAACGATCAACCATGAAAAATGTCACGTTAATGGTAGCCGCGATCGTCCTTTGTTTGAGCGGCGACGCCTTCGCGCGCATCGGGCAGACCGAGGAGCAAGTCAGCGCGCTTTTCGGAAAACCGTTTGACGCCGGCGCGCCGGACAAAGAAGGCGTGACGACAAACATGTACAAGAACCCAAGCGGGGAGTATCACGCTCTTGTCCAATTTTTAAAAGGTCACAGCATCGCCGAAGCTTATTCGCGAGTGGATGGAGGTAAGCTTTCCGAAAAAGAGATGTCGATCTTTCTCCAGGGAAATTCTGGCGGCAAGGAATGGATAAAAGATCCAAGCAAGCTCGCGTGGGAAAGAAGCGACCATCACGCCAAGGCGTGGTACGAAACGCTCTCGGGACGACCGACCTTGCTTATCCAGGCGAAGTAGGAGCGCCCCGCGATCTCATCTTTCGCGTTTGCCATCGCAGCGGACACCATTACGCCAACATTCGATGAAATTTCTCACGTTGCTGCTAACGGCGTTGTTCGTTCCACTCGTTGCCGCGAGAACAGAAGAGGGCCGCAGCGATATTACTGCGTTCGCTGATCTCGAAAAACAACATGCTGGCAGCCGCATCGGCGTGGCCGCGATCGACCTTTCGACCAATCGGCGGGTCGATTACCGGGCGGATGAACGGTTCATCATGTGCAGCACGTTCAAGGTTCTCGCGGCGGCGGCGGTTTTGAAGCGGGTGGATAAGAACAAGGAGAAGCTGGAACGCTTCGTCCGTTACGGAGAGGCGCAGCTCCTGTCCTACGCGCCGGTCACGCGCGAGCACGTGAAGGAAGGCGGGATGACTTTGGAAGCGCTCTGCGCCGCCGCGGTTGAGCAAAGTGATAACACGGCCGCCAACCTTTTGCTGGAAGCGATCGGCGGCCCCGAGAAGTGGACTGAATTCGCGCGGAGCCTGGACGATAAGGTATCGCGGCTCGACCACAACGAACCGGACCTCAACATGGCGAGGCCCGGAAAGGAGGACGATACGACCACGCCGGCGGCAATGTGCGCCGATCTCCAGCGGTTGTTCAAGTCGGATGTCCTGTCGGTCGCGTCCCGGGCAAAACTAGAAGGCTGGATGCAGCAAGGCCAGACAGGCCTGAAGATGATTCGGGCTGGCATCGCGACCGATTGGAAAGTCGGCGACAAGACCGGACGAAGCGGTGACGGCGCGACCAACGACATCGCTTTCCTGCGGCCTCCAAGCGGCGGCCCGATCTTCCTCGCCATCTACACGGCGGACCCGGCAGAACCCCAGGACGCGCGCGATCAGCTTGTCGCGGAAGTGGCGAAAATGGCCATTGAACTGCTCAGGAAATAGGAGCGAACGCTAAAGATCCCATTCCTCAGCGGTGACGTCGATGCGCGCCTCGGTGACGTCGCCGAGGAACTGAAGACGACGTGAAGCTTTGTCCGACGTTGGGAAAAGCTGCAGGTAAAGCTTTTCGCCGGCATCCCGCTCTTTCAACCAGTCGCGCTGCGCGTCGCGGAGAAGCGGAACCCGATCCTTGTCCGCTTTCGCGAGGATCTCGGCGTACTTCTTGTTCAGCTCCTGATCCAAGGTATCAAACCTCAGCTTCAACTCCGCCTCGGGTGGGAGGGAATCGATGGGCTCGGCACAAGCTAAGGGCCCACGCTTTGCCCTACTCAGCTTCCGCGAGTAATCGGTTGCCTCGAACTTGTCGGTTCGAGTATTAAAGTAAAAAAAGCCGCAGAGCATACTTCCTTTCTTCTCGCCTCCACAAAGCCGGATCAGGAGACGACTGGAATCGAGGCTCCAATTACCGAAGGCAGTCATCGCGTAAACACCCGCGGCGGAATAGTCCATCTTCAACGCTCCCAGCTTGACGCCTTGCTCCCAGACGAGCTCGTTGAAAGCACCTTGTTTGCCGACGACCTCGATCCGCAGCGGCTTCATGAGATGGTAGATATTGCCATAGCGCAGCCCGGAGCCAACGTGCCGCGTACCGAAAAGCCATTCTTCGTTAGGCGAAAAGTGGAATTCGTCGTCGGTCGGTGAGTCGACGGATTGCTTCGGCAGCTTGGCGCGTTGAGCCGGGTCCTTCGTGGAAACCACCCAGATGTCTGCCGTTGCGTCGTCTGCCGATTGATCGGGGAACTTGGATTCGATCCGAAAGGCGCCGCTCGGACTTGTGTAGAGGACTTCAGTTTGTTCTTCAGGCCTGGCGACCGCCGGCCGACTAATGAGGAGAGCTGCCACTAATCCGATCTTCGCCAAACATTCCCGGTTCATTATTCCAGCGCGCAACCCTCGACGCTCATGCGAACTTGTTTGATGGAAATCCGGAACGCGAGACAAAACAAAATGGCCCATGAAAACTCCCAGACGCAGCGGTGCAGTTGTCCCGGACAATGAGCGAGAGTTCTGGCGAACGTCTGCGCGTCGCGACTTACAACGTCCATGGCTGCCGCGGAATGGACCGGCGCCACTCGGAAGAGCGCATCGCCGAAGTGATCGCGGCGCTGGACGTAGACGTGATCGGATTACAGGAACTCGATTTCAATCGTCGGCGATCGGCGGGTGTCGACCAGACGGCGCTGATTGCGGATCAACTCGGCTGGCATCGGTTCTTTCATCCTGCTTTGCACGCAGGCGACGAGCAGTTTGGCGACGCCATCCTGAGCCGTTATCCGATGCGGTTACGCCAGGCGAAGGAGCTCCCTTCCGTGACGACGCGTGTTTGTCCCGAAAGCCGAGCCGCGATCTGGATGGAAGTGGAAGCCCCAGGCGGAAAAGTGCAGGTAATCAATACCCATCTCGGGCTGGGCCGCCGCGAGCGTTTGATGCAGGCAGAACTCCTGGCCGGCTCGGAATGGCTGGACCGCGTCGAACCCGGCGCCCCCCTCATCTTACTGGGAGACTTCAATAGTCTGCCGGGCTCACCGCCTTTCGAATCTCTAGCGCGCCAGTTGGGCGACACTCGCACTCTCGTCACACCGGCCCCCCGTCTCAGGACCTTTCCCACTCGCTTCCCCTCGTTGGCGGTCGATCACATTTTCGTGAACGACAGGTTCCGCGTCGATTCTGTAGCTGTTGTGCGCGATGCCAGGACGCGCATCGCCTCCGATCATTTCCCCGTGGTGGCGGATCTACGTCGCGCCTGAATTCACGGATGCCGCGCTATCGGTCTTCGCCATAAAGCCTTTCAGGTCGGACGACGAAACGTTCTGGTCGATCTCATCAAGTACCCAGGTGTTTCCGATCCGGACAAACTTCCAAAGTTCGGTAAAGCTTTCTGCCTTGGTGCTGTCACCTGAAACGAGGCGATTGTTTGTGTCGTCGATGGTGTAATCGATCATCGAGCCTACGATGTGCGCCCAGAACCGGTCCTTTCTGTGTCCAAGAAATCCTCGACGTCTACGATATCTGCCTGGGTCAGGTTGATGTTCTCGAGCCGCCTCGGCCACTTCCGCCGCCTCCGCCGCCCGCCCGGGCCCAGGCGCTGTCGACTGCCGTCAGCCAGAGGAAAACAGCGAACGTAACCAGCGTACTACGATAAGTTTTCATTCGGTCTTTCCGCGAATCGGCTTTCCATCGGGGTCGATGTAAACTTTCTCCACTTGCTGGCCGCGCTCGTCGTAGGTCGCTTTCCAACCGTGGTAGCCGTCCTTGAGCACCATTGGTTCGTCATTGAGGCCATGATAAGTCTGCTGCACGATGTTTCCCCGGCCGTCGTAGGTGAACTTAACCGTGACATAGCCAATCGAAAGCAACGCGGGTTTTTCATCCAGGCCCAGGTAAGTCGTCGCGGTCTCGTTACCGCGCTCGTCGAACTTCGATTGCCAGCCGTGGTATCCGTTCTTGTGAATCACCGGCTCCCCGTCGTTCCCGAAAAACGTGACCTTCGTCGTTTTGCCGCGGGCGTTATATACAAACTTTACCGTCGCAAAGCCAAGGCTGCCCAAGACCGGCTTGTCGTCCAGGCCGAGCAAGGTCCGAACGAGTTCATTCCCGCGCTCGTCAAATTTCGATTGCCAGGCATGGTAACCTTCCTTGTGCAGGACAGGCTCCTCGTTGACACCGTAATAGCTGGTAAGGGTAGCCTTCCCGTGCTGGTTGAACGTCGCCTTCATGATGGCATAACCCTCGGCCATCAAGATTGGTTTTTGGTCCAGCCCGATGAAGATGGTATCCGTCTCGTTGCCGCGCTCATCGTAACGGGATTGCCAGCCATGGTAGGACTTCTTGTAAAGGACCGGTTCCTCTTTTACGCCATAGTAAGTCACCTGGGTGCTGTTGCCGTGGATGTCGTATTCCCATTTCACCTTCGCGTAGCCATCCGGCATCCGGATCGGCTTCCCATCCAGGCCCAGGTAGGTCTTCTGGCTCCGGCGGCCGTGGTCGTCGTATTTCGATTCCCAGCCGTGGTGGCCATCCTTGTGCAGGACCGGTTCGTCATTCACTCCGTGCAGACTCATCCGGGTCTCGCGGCCGCCCGCGTCATACGTTGACTTCATCGTGGCGAAGCCGGCGGTCAACAGGACCGGCTTTTCATCGAGGCCCACGTAAGTCGTCGCGGTCCGGTTTCCGCGCTCATCGTATTGACCATCCCAACCGTGGTTGCCGTCCTTGTGCAGGAACGGCTCGCCGTTGGTCCCCCAATACCGTTTGCGGGTGACCTTACCGCGGCCGTCGAAAATATTCACGACGCGATGAATGCCGGAGTCTCGCTCGAGGGTGCGTTTGTCCGCCGCATCGAAATACGCTTCCTCGAGTTCGTTGCCATCGGAGTCGTATTTTCGGCGGACAATGGCATAACCGCTGGTGATGACGACCGGTTTGCCGTCGACACCAATAAAGGTGGTCGCGACTTCATTGCCGCGTTCATCGTACTCCGACTCCCAGGCGTGGTTGCCATCCTTGTGGAGCAACGGCTCCCCATTCACGCCGTGATAGCTCTGGCGTGTCTTCCTCCCGCGCACATCAAAGCTTGACGACATCGAAGCGTAACCGGAGACGATAAGTGTCGGCTTGCCGTCCAGGCCGAGGTAGGTGGTGGCAACGGTATTACCGCGCTCGTCATATTGCACCGCCCAGGCGTGGTTCCCATCGCGATGCAAAACGGGCTCGTTGTTGACCCCGTGGTAGGTCATCCGGGTTACTTTTCCCTGGCCGTTGTAAACCGATCGATAAATAGCTACGCCGGCCCCGAGCAAGGTGGGTTTTCCATCCAGGCCTACGTAGATGGTCGTGACGGCGTTCCCGGACCCATCGTATTCGGCGAGCATGCCGTGGTATCCGTCCTTGTGCAGCACGGGCTCACCGTTGGCTCCGTGATAGGTAGTCCGCGTCGAGCGACCCAGCGCATCGAATTCGTTCTTCGAGCTATACCAGCCGTCCTTGACCGGCATCGGTTTCAGGTCGGGGCCGATGGAGCGCACTTCGGTCATCCAGCCTTTGTCGTTGTAGGAAATAACCAGGCCACAGTTACCGGCGTTATCGATCATGTTCTTGCCGTCAGCGTCGAGCGAGAGTAACTGCGTGACCTGCCCGCCAGAGTTATGGCCCATGTTTTGGCCAAAAGCGCCATCCGGCCCGGCTGCGGGAAGGTTCTTTCCGTCTCGATAGGTCACCCGATCCTCCCAGCCATCCGGGTCGTAATGGATCGAAACGTATTCCGCCTGCGAGCTGCGCTGCAATTGCGGGAAGCCATCCGGGCCAACGAAGCGCGCCAGGCGGGTGTCGGCCGGGCCAGAACCCGGCGGCGAATAGATGAACCCAAAGACCATAAACCCGTCGCGATCGAGGGCACGCTCGTAGATGATTTCGCCGTCGGCGTTGGAAATGAACTCCCACTGGCAGACGGTCTGGAGTCCTAGCCGCTCCGCGCGCGCCTGGGTTTGGCTCCCTTCGGGATCGCCGCTATCGGAATCTCGCTTCCACAAGTAGGTGCCGACGGTATGGTTCGTGGTCGGCTTCAACCGCGCATCGACCGCGATCATTCGAAAGGCCGGCTTCCAGTGCCACTTCCACCCATCGCGGGTGATGCCTTTGTGGATCAGCAAGAACGAGACAGCGTGATGGCGCGCGTCCGCCTCGGAAATCGGGATGGTGCCGACCGGGAACCCGTTCCGCTTGGAGAAGTCCGCGAAGTAAGCCTTATGCTCCTGGACAAAGAAGTAGTAGCCGCCCCAGATCGTAGCTATCAGCGCTACCGCCAGGGCGCAGGCCACTGCGAGGGTCACGCGTTGTTTGCGCCTTTGCGCTACCTGCTCGGCGCGCAGCCGTTCAGCCTGGGCTAGCGCTTCGCGAGTCAGGCGCGAGTCGCGGCTGGCCTTGATAACAGGAACAAGGACATCGTGGGTAAGCTCGACGCGCCGGGTATGGTGCCGGTCTTCATAAGCGAGCAGCCGGCGGTTCACTAACTCATTCAGGATAGGCAGGGTGACATCGGGCCTGGTCAGCGCGTCATCCAGCGCGGCGCTGTTACGATGGCCACTCGCGGTCAAAAGCTCATCCTCGATAAAGAGCCGCACGCCCGGCGGAAAATCCGCCAGCGTCCGAAGGTAGAAGTCCTCGAAGATCTTGTGCTGTTCTACATCGAGAAGGTCCGGGGTGATCTTCGCTTCCGGTCCTCGCGCAAGCCGTCGCTCGTTCAGCTCGCGCAGCACGAGGCTCAGCAATGCCGGCGCGACCGTGATCTCGTCCGACTCCCCCGGCCCGCCCGCGACGTATTGCACGATTCGTTCTTCGACTCCCGGCGCCAGCAATGGCGCGCCCAGCGCGATGACCTGCCGCGCCTGTTTCTCGCCCATCGGGAGAAGGCGCAACCGATTCTGTCCGAGCGCGCGGAAATGCGAGCGAATCCGATCGAGGTCCGCGAGATAATCCTCGCGCATCGCGAGCAGCACCTTGAGTGGCGTGGGCTTGAAATTGAATTCCTTTACGCGCGAAGGATCGTCGCGGAGCGTGACTGGCGGACGGTTTTCCACGAGGTCGGCGAACTCCAGGATGAACGCGTTCGCCTGCGCCACTCTTTCCGGCGTTTCGCGGCCGAGCGTGAAGAATTCCTCGAACTGATCGAACGCCAGGAACGGCGTGACCAAATCGTTTCGCGCGCTCCAGAAATGATTTCCTTCGCGATGAAAATATTCCCACAACGTCTCGTCCGGGCGCGGCTGCGGAGCTTCCACCCTCGCTGCGATGGCCGCGGTCGTGATGGCGTTGAGAATTTGATGCGACAACGGCAACGCGCCTTCGAGGTAATCGAGCCGGATCGGGACCGGCAGAATGTTTTCCTCGCGCAACGCGGGGAACAGTCCGGCCTGTACCAGCGAAGTTTTGCCGAGACCGGAAACGCCGTAGAGCAGCGTGAGCGTATCGCGCCGGACCAGCCGCAACAGATCTTCGATCTCATCGCCGCGTCCGGCGAAAAAGCTGCGGTCCCCTTCCGTAAACGAAGCGAGCCCGATCCATGGATGCTGGGCGTCGGCCCGATCGGCCCCGGAACCGTTCATTGGGCGGCGGCCTTCAGGCGACGTTCGCGCACGATGTCGGTCAGCGTCTTGACGAATTCCGGTTTCGCTTCACCGCCGCTCGCGCGCGTGTAGTGGAAGTCGCGGAAGCCGCTGAAGCTCACCGCGTTTTCCGGCGTGTCGTCGATGATCACCGGATGGATCAGCCGCGCCGTCGCGCGATCCATGTCGCGCAATCGTTCCAGGGCGCGGTTCCATTCCCGGATGAAAATGCCTTCGTCGCGCTTGTTCGTGTTCGCGGAAATGACCGGGACGAAAACGTCGCAGCTCGCGATGTTCTGCTCGATCACCGGCCACCAGGGATCGCCCGAGCCGAGCCGGCCTTTGTCGAACCAGACATCGAGGCCGGCGGTGCCAAGACTGTTTTGTAACCGCTCGACCGATTCCACATCCTGGCTCGCATAGCTGACGAAAACCGCGGGCGGCTTGCTCGCAACGAAGGACGCGTGCACTTCGGACGACGCGGCGGGCTTCTCCGCGAACGCGTCCCATTTTTCCACAAGTTGATCGACGAACTCGATCGGGTTCGCGACGCCGAACGATTTGGTTTGCGGGCTGAAGTTCTCCAGGAAATCGCGCAGGTGCAGGTCCGCCACCACCGCGCCATCCGCGACGAATTCGCGCGTCTCATTCCCGCTGTAGAGCCGATCGCGGCGGCTGAGCCGGACGAAGAAGCGAGCCAGCCAATCCGGATGCGCATTGCCGATGAGCAGCAGGCGCTTCGTGCGCAATTCGTCGAAGAGATTCGCGAGCCGGCCGGACATCGATTCTTCATGCAGCTTCCAGATGAATTCGAGCGTCTCTTCGTCGATCAACGCGCTGTCCGGGATGCCGGAAATTTTGCCAAAGAGATGGAACACGATGCGGTGCGGCGAGCGCGTGTAATCACGCGGAATATCGCAGAGCGTGGAGTTGGGCGCATAGGCGAAAACGTGATCGGCCGGCGTCCCCAGCGTCTTCGCCAGGAGCGAATCGACGGTGGTGCTGACGAACAACCGCAGCGGCTCGATCGTGGCCAGTTTGCGTAGCGGCTCGGGAACCGGGAGCTGGCCATTCGCGTCGCGCAGCTCACCCAGGATTTCGAAAGTCTTGACGTTAACGTCGTCGCGGGAATTGCGCCGGCTGGCGTTCAGGTAAGACGCGACGACCTGGTCGATGCTCGAGCAGGGACCGCAATCATCGACCTCCAGTTCCTTCGCGAGACGCTCCGCCAGGTATTCGTAAAGCAACTGCGACTTCCCCTCGATCTCGATCCGCAGCAGATCCCGCCCCACGATCGGAATGACCACGCCCTTCGCAATGGATTGGAGCAGCTTGCTCCATTGTTTCGAATCGTCGCTCACGCGGCGAGATTGTCAGAACCGAAAATTTTCGCAACCCCTGTGAGTCCGGCCCGCTCTGTCACGGTGCGGCGACAGAGCGCCGCGGCTATAGCGTCCTCCTTTTGCGGTTGCATTCCCGCTGCGGAATCGCTTTGCTCCGGCAAACGCAACCATTCGGCGGAAACCGAATTCACTACTGGACGACCACCATGGAACCAAGCACTCCGCCGCCCGTTATCCTCGACGTCGACGAGAAAAAGCGTCCAGAACTCACTTTTCGCGGCCTGCTCGTCGGCGTGATCATCACGCTGGTCTTCACCGCCGCCAACGTTTACTTCGGGCTCAAAGCCGGCCTGACTTTTTCAACGTCGATTCCGGCGGCCGTCATTTCGATGGCGATCCTGCGCAGTTTTAAAAACGCCACCGTCCAGGAAAACAACATCGTCCAAACGGTGGCCTCCGCCGCAGGCACGCTGTCCTCGATCATCTTTGTCCTGCCGGGCTTGATCATGATTGGCTGGTGGACGGAGTTTCCATTCTGGATCTCGTTTTTGATCTGCGCGCTCGGCGGCATTCTCGGCGTGATGTATTCGATCCCGCTCCGCCGTGCCCTCGTCACGAACTCCGATCTGCCGTACCCGGAGGGCGTCGCCTGCGCCGAAATGCTCAAGGTCGGCAGTGGCGACAAAGCGAGCGCGTCCGAAGTCGAACAGGGCGAGGCCGGTCTGCTCGCGGTGCTCTGGGGATCAATCGTGTCCGCCGGGTTCGCGTTTATCGTGGGCACGCAAATGTTCGCCTCGGATGTCGCGCAGACTCTTCGTCTCCGGCGCGACGCGGTGACCGGTTACGATTTCAATCTTTCCTTCGCGCTCTTCGGTGTCGGTCACCTGGTAGGTTTGTCGGTCGGCATTGCCATGCTGGTGGGCGCATGCATCGGCTGGGGCTGGGGCGTGCCGCATTACTCACAAATGGCGACGGACTTGATTCATTCCGGGGTTGCGCTGCCCACAACAAAAGCATTTCAGGCACTCGTCAAGGCGGTGAACTCGGGAGAAGCGCCCGCGATTGCCCAGCAAACATGGAGCAATTATGTGCGCTACATCGGCGCGGGCGCGATTGGCGTCTCGGCTATCTGGACCTTGCTGAAATTGGTGAAGCCGGTCGTGCGAGGACTAGCCAGCGCGATGGCTGCGAGCCGCGCGCGCAAAGCCGGCAAGAGCGCCACGTTGCCGATCACCGAGCGCGACATCCCGATCGGCATCGTCGGTCTGGTCACCTTGGTTTGCATGCTGCCCATCGCCTGGGTGCTCGGCTTTTTCGCAAACAGCGGCGGACTCGGCGCGCACGTGACTACGCTCGTCATCGGCGGCGTGGCTTATGTTTTTCTGATGAGTTTTTTCGTCTCGGTAGTTTGTGGTTACATGGCCGGACTCATTGGTTCCTCCAATAGCCCGCTCTCGGGTGTTGGCATTCTGGTCGTGATCGGCGCCGCCCTGCTGCTTGTTTTCGGCGTGAAATCACACGTGCCGCCCGATTCTTACAAAGCCCTGATCGCTTTCGCGCTTTTCACTACCGCCGTCGTTTTCAACGTCGCCGCCATCGCTAACAACAACCTGCAGGATCTGAAGACCGGCCAGCTCGTCGGTGCCACTCCGTGGAAACAGCAGGTCGCTCTCATCATCGGTGTGCTCGCCGGCGCGGTTGTGATCCCGCCCGTGCTCGACTTGGTGAACCATGCCTACGGTTTCGCCGGGGCGCCTGGCGCGGACCCGCTACGTGCCTTGCCCGCGCCGCAGGCCGGTCTCATTTCTTCGCTCGCGCAAGGCGTAATCTCCGGCGAAATCGATTGGGGTTTGATCAAGATCGGCGCCTTGATTGGCGTCATCCTCATCGCGATAAACGAAACCCTTTCGCGCACGACCAAAAACATGAGCCTTCCCCCGCTGGCCGTCGGCCTCGGAATTTATCTGCCGACCGCAAGCACTCTCATGATCGTCGTTGGCGCAGTCGTCGGGTGGATCTTCGATCGCCGGGCCGACCGGACATCCAAGCCGGAAGCGACCAAGCAACTGGGCGTTTTATTGGCGTCGGGTCTGATCGTCGGCGAAAGCGTCATTCTCGTCGTGATCACCGCCATCGCCGCCTTCTCCGGTCTCGCCTTCCCGTTCTCGTTGGGCTCTGCTGAAGGCCCTTGGGCCTGGAAACCGGCCGGCATCTTTGTTGGCGGTCTCGCTTTTGCCGGTGTGGGATTCCTGCTCTATCGCTGGATCCTCGGAATGGCGGCGAAGCGATCCGCGTGAACCGGTTTTGCCCGGTACCATGTCCGCCAAACCCGACCAGACCTGTCATTCTGAGCGAAGCGAAGAACCTCTGATCATTTCCCAAGACGCAGCGCTTTGAGGCAGAAATAGTCAGAGATCCTTCTCCCGCTTTGCGGGATCAGGATGACAGGATAAGGACACGCTATGTCTACAAACGTCAATCCGCCTAACGAATTCCCGGACATCGTTGGTCCGGCTCCCGTAAATCCGATCCTGGCCCGCTTCCGGCCGTTCATTCCGGCGGGCGCGCGGCTGCGCGAGCTGACAATCTTGCCGCTCATCATTGGTACGCTGCTCGGGATGGTCTTCGGCGCGTCCTCGCTTTATCTCGTGCTCAAAGTCGGGCTGACGGTGAGTGCGTCCATTCCGGTCGCGGTCATCTCGATCACGATCTTCCGCCTTCTTTCCAAGCTCGGTCTGCAGGATTCGACCATCCTCGAGAACAACATCGTGCAGACCGCGGGCTCGGCCGGCGAATCCATCGCTTTCGGTCTCGGCGTGACCATGCCGGCCATCATGATTCTCGGATTCGATCTCGAGATCACTCGCGTCATGCTGGTCGCGATCCTCGGCGGTGTGTTGGGCATTCTCATGATGATTCCTTTGCGGCGCGCGTTGATCGTCGACCAACATGGCC
>JBEEHR010000002.1:0-86020 GCA_041167505.1 Verrucomicrobiota bacterium | reverse complement strand
CAGATCGGCAAACTCCAGATCACGAAGTTCCTCGCCGAAGCAAGACTGCAGCAAGGCGAAAAATTCAGCCTTCGCGCCTTCCACGATTTCGTCTGGAAAAATGGCAATGTGCCGATCGCGTTGCAGCGCTGGGAATACTTAGGCACGAGCGAAAAGGTAAACGATAACTGATCGCGCCTAACGGTCTGTTGCGTTGAATTCTTCGGCCGCGACGGGCGATCCGAGGACAATAAACGTGAACACTCCCAGAAGCGTTCCATATGGAATGAACACGCAGTTTGCTGCCGCCATGACGTATATTAGTAATTTGGACCTACGTCTCTGAATGCATCTGCCGGCGTATGCGGTAAAGGCTGCCGACGTCAAACCCAGCAATACCATTCCAGCCATTACACCAGCCATGATTCGGAAAAAGATAATCGGCGGTGCTTCCGATTTCGAAGAATGCGGCGCTGGTGTCTGTGTTGACCAAGCAAACGGTGTTGAAGATGCACTCGGCGCGGGGGGCTGGCTCCACGCGGACTGAGGTATGAAGGAAAAGCCAAGGAGCATGAAGACATAGATAAGGAAGAAACAGCTAAACGCTGCCAGCATTCCACCGCGGACGTAGAACCCAATCGTTAGCAACCGCAATCGTTCCCGAATAATGATCCTAGCCTCAGCATCGTCAGGAAGAAGAGCGGACACGGCATCAGAAAATGCCGACGGAATCTAAAAAGTCGATCCTAATCGACGATCTCGAGACCCATCTGGCGGGCAGTGCCGGCGATGATCTTGAAGCCGGCTTCATCGTTGCGCGAGTTGAGGTCTTTGCCTTTCAACTTCACGATGTCCATCACCTGCTTGCGCGTGACTTTGCCGACCTTCGTCTTGTTTGGCTCTTTCGAACCAGCCGCGATGTTTGCCGCTTTTTTCAACAGGATCGCGGCCGGCGGCGTCTTCGTGATGAAGGTGAACGACTTGTCCTTAAAGACCGTGATGACCACCGGCAAAATGTCGCCGGCCTGCTTCTGGGTGGCGGCGTTAAATTCTTTGCAGAACGCCATGATGTTGACGCCGCGTGGTCCGAGCGCGGTGCCCACGGGCGGCGCGGGATTGGCCTGGCCGGCCGGGATCTGCAATTTGATGTGAGCAATGATTTCTTTCGCCATGGCTGAGAAGCTTTAAGTGTTAAGTTTTAAGTGTTAAGTGCGCTCCAAGTGCTGGCTCCTTAAAGCTTAACACTTAAAGCCTAAAGCTGATTTATCCGCGTTCGACCTGCCAGTATTCGAGTTCCACCGGCGTGGCGCGGCCGAAGATGGTGACGGAGACGCGGAGCTTGCCGCGATCCGGATCGATTTCCTCGACGATGCCGTTCTGGTTCTGGAACGGGCCGTCGGCCACTTTCACGGTCTCGCCGACTTCGAAGCTGACCTTCGGTTTCACCTTCTCTTCGCGCTCCTGCATCTGGGCGAGCATGTTGTCGACTTCCGCCTGCCGCATCGGGATTGGTTTGTCTTTGGTGCCGGCGAAGCCAATGACGCCCGTGGTTTCGCGAATGAAATACCAGGTCCGGCCGACGAGCTGATTGTTCTCATCGAGCAGGTGCATGTTCACGATGAGATAGCCGGGGAAAAATTTCCGCGTCGTCTCGCTTTTCTTGCCGCGCTTGATTTCAGAGACACGCTCAGTCGGGACAAGAACTTTGAAAATCACGTCGCCCATCTCCTCGGTCTTGACGCGTTTCTCGATGTTGTCGCGCACCTTGTTCTCCTGGCCGGAGAGCACGTGAACGACGAACCACTGATCTTTGGGAGCGAGGACGGAAGCCATATCAGTGCATCCGGGTGAAGTAATGAATGAAATTGATGATCACGAAATCAAAGAGCGCGACGTAACCGCCGAGCAAAAGCATCGCGATGATGACAACGATCGTGGAATCGGTCAGCTCCTTGTAGCGGCGAATGCCCTTGTCCTTCGCTTCCCAGGGCCACGACGCTTTCTGCAGCTCGGCGCGAACTTCGCTGAAAAAGTTTCTCGTTTTTGTGATCATGGGACGTTTCAAAAAACCAGGCCAGGAGGGACTCGAACCCCCAACCGACGGTTTTGGAGACCGCTACTCTACCAATTGAGCTACTGACCTATTGGAATTCAGATTTAAGATTTCAGATTTCAGATTTAATTCAACCGACGCGCAGGCGTTCATTCGAAACATTCTGCAATCTTCGATCTGAAATCTGCAATTCCTCGTTAGTCCAGAATCTCCGCAACACGACCGGCGCCGACGGTTTTGCCGCCTTCGCGAATCGCGAACCGGATGGTCTTCTCCATCGCGATCGGGGTGATCAATTCCACTTCGACCGAAACGTTGTCGCCCGGCATGACCATTTCCACGCCCTCGGGGAGTTTCACGGTGCCGGTCACATCCGTCGTGCGGAAATAAAATTGCGGCCGGTAATTCGTGAAGAACGGCGTATGACGGCCGCCTTCCTCCTTGCTCAGCACGTAAACTTCCGCCTTGAATTTCTTGTGCGGCTTGATGCTGCCGGGCTTGGCAATGACCTGCCCGCGCATGACGTCTTCCTTCTTCACGCCGCGGAGCAGCACACCCACGTTGTCGCCGGCGCGCGCTTCGTCGAGAAGCTTCCGGAACATTTCAATGTCCGTGGCGGTCGTCTTTATCGTGTCCTTGAGACCGACGATCTCGACTTCCTCCATCTTCTTGAGAATGCCGCGCTCGGCACGTCCGGTCGCGACAGTGCCGCGGCCTTCAATGTTGAACACGTCTTCGACCGGCATCAGGAACGGCAGATCGATCGGGCGATCCGGGACGGGGATATAATCATCCACCGCCGCGATGAGATCGAGGATGCACTTGGCATCCGGACTCGCAGGGTCACCAGCGGCGAGCGCTTTGCTGGCGCTGCCTTTGACGATGGGAATCTTGTCGCCTGGATATTCGTACTGGGTGAGCAGGTCGCGCACTTCCATCTCGACGAGGTCCAGCAGTTCGGGATCGTCCACCATGTCGGTCTTGTTCAGGAACACGACGATGGCCGGGACGCCGACCTGGCGCGCGAGCAGGATGTGCTCACGGGTCTGCGGCATCGGGCCGTCCGCCGCCGAAACGACGAGGATGGCGCCGTCCATTTGGGCAGCACCGGTGATCATGTTCTTGACGTAGTCAGCATGCCCCGGGCAATCGACGTGGGCGTAGTGGCGCTTGGCGCTCTGGTATTCCACGTGGGCGGTGTTGATCGTGATGCCGCGCTCTTTTTCTTCGGGCGCGTTATCGATTGAATCGTAAGCGCGCGCCTCAGCCTGGCCGGTTTTTGAGAGCACGGTGGTGATCGCGGCGGTAAGAGTGGTCTTGCCGTGATCGACGTGCCCGATTGTGCCGACGTTAACGTGCGGCTTGTCGCGTTTAAATGCTTCCTTAGCCATCTGATTTTTCCTCTTTTAAAACTAACTGCGTCTATTTGGGTTTCCTGGCCGGTCGCGAGCCCGTTGCTGGAGCCCATGATCGGGATTGAACCGATGACCTCGTCCTTACCAAGGACGTGCTCTACCAACTGAGCTACATGGGCCGCTCCCTCTCACTGCTCGCTCGTCCCGCGTTGGCGGGACGAACCGGTTGCTCCCTCAGGGTGAGAAGTAAAAGTCCCAGAGTCGTCAAACTTTCTGAACGACCATGGGACCCGCGTTCCGTTCTCCGAAAAAGCGTCGGCAAGCTAGCAGCGGGCTCAGGGGTGTCAAAGAGATTTGTCGCGGCGCGTGGTGGCAGCCCAGGTGGATCCGGCGCTCCGTCGCGCGATGTTTTTTTCCCTTTTCGTTGCCATCGAGCGACGGAGCGCTCGATCCACATTAATCGCTGCGGCCTTTTCGCTTCACGATTAACAGGACGATGACAATGAGAACCAACAGGGCCCCGGCCCCGATCCCGATCTTCAATCGCGGGTCCATCGGCTCGGCAGGAGGCACGGGCGTCGGCGGAGGGGCCGTTGCCTGGACGACCGGTCTGGGTGTGGTCATTTTTGCCCGGACGTGCTGCAGGTTCTGCGCGATGTCTGGATCGTCGGGCTTCAGCTTCTGGGCCGCCTCCAAATCCGGCACCGCCTTGGCAAACTGATTCGTGGAATAATAAGTGTCCGCCCGTTTGCGCAGGGCCATCACGTTAGTCGGGTCCTTGGTGATGGCGACGGTGTAATCGGCGATCGCTTCGTCCCATTTTCGCAGGTTGTGATAAACAAGGCCGCGCCGTTCGTAGGCGACCATGTTATTTGGATTCAGCTCGATCGCCTTCGTCAGATCGGCGAGAGCCGTATCGAATTGGTTCTGGCCCAACTCCGTCCGGCCGCGCTCGAAGTATCCCAGGTCGCTCTTCGGACCGAGCTCGATAGATTTCGTGAAATCGGCCATCGACTCGGGAATTTTTCCGGCGGTGCGATAGACGAGCCCGCGATCGACGTAGAGACGGACGTCGACGGGATTGAGCTCTATCGCCTTGGTATATTCCGCGATCGCCTCATCATATTTCGCGGCTTGGGCAAGTTCGTGTCCCTTGTTGCCATGCGCGGCCGCGGCGGCGGGGTCGGCCGCGCAGGTCCAACGGGCTATCGCAAAAAGCAGGGTCGCGGCCAGGAACGTGAGTGAATTCTTCGCGATGTTCATAATGATCCTTCGGATGAAGTAAGGTGCGGGGTCGCCTTTTTAGACAACGGTCCACCTCTCGAAAAGCTTAATCTCCTCGTGCGCTGCAGTCGCCGCGCTCTGTCGGAGCGCCCGGGAACGCGGCGGTCCCCCTAGTGAGGCGATGCCGCGGGCGGCGGTGCCACGGGAGGCGCCTTCGCCGGGGGCGTTGCCGGAGCCGGCGGCGCGGGCGCGGGAGAAGCGTTCGCGCGCGTCTCAAGCGCCTTCAACCGGCTTTGGGCGTCCAAGTCGTCCGGCTTAATCTTGAGGATCGCCTTGAAATCCTCGGCCGCCTTCACGCTATCGCCAGCCAGGATATGCGCCTGCGCCCGGCGCCGATATCCGTCCGGATCTTTTGGATCGGTCGCGATCGCCTTCGTGTAATCGGCGATGGCTTCCTTGAATTTTTTCAGGTTGCGATTAGCAAACGCACGCCGTTCCCAGGCGCCGCCATCGTCCGGCACCCTTTGCACGACTACGGTGTAATCGTCGATCGCCTTCTGCCATTCGCTTTTCGAAATGTAAACGAACCCGCGGAACCGCCGCGCGCTCGCGTCGTTCGGCGAGATCTGGATCGCCTTGTCAAAATCCGCCAGCGCATTGTCGAACTGTTTCTGCTGGAGAAGCACTTCGCCGCGGCCGATGTAGGCGGGCATGTTTTTCGCATCCATCTCGATCGCTTTCGAGTAGTCGTTAAAGGCTTCCGTCAATTTGTTCAGGCCGCGATAAGCCGTCGCGCGGTTAAAATAATTCTTCGCGTCCTGCGGCTCCGCCTCGATCGCCTTGGTGAATTCTTCGACCGCCTTGTCGTATTCTTTTTTCTTGGCGAACTCGACGCCTTTCGCGGAATGGCCGCCCGGATCCTTCGGATTCGGCTTTGTATTCGCCTGCGCCTGCGCCTGGGGCGCCGGCCCGCGCTTTTTGGCTGCAAACAAATTTTCTCCTGGATACGCGATGAGCGCGATCGCGAGGCTGACCACAGTCCCGATTCTGTAAGTATTCATGATTTGTGTCCGCCTATTAGAGGGAGTCGCAAAACGATTGCAAGCCAGCGCTACTCTGTTTCGAATGGGGCCGGGCTAATCCTGAAAGAGATGCAATGACCAAAGGGGACAGAAATACATTTTCCGGCGGCCACCTCGCTATCCTCGCCACAGTCGTCATCTGGTCGACCCCGTCGCTCTTTCAATTCTATCTGATCCGCTATTACGAACCGTGGTCCCAGAATTTTTACCGCTACCTCGTCGCGTTCCTGGCGGTGCTGCCGTTCGTGATCCTGCGTTTTCGCAGCGGCGGTCCGCGCCTCCACGCGCAGGACTTCCTTGCCTGCCTGATCCCCTCCTTGCCGAACGTCATTCACCAAATCACGCAGACTGTGGCGCTCTATCACATGGGTCCAGGCGTGTACGCTATCTTTGGGCGCTCCTCGGTCATCTTCACCGCTCTGCTCGCTCTCATCTTTTTTCCAGAGGAACGAGGCATCATCCGGCAATGGCAATTCCAAATCGGAACCGCGCTCGGGCTTGTTGGCGCGGTGGGCGTAGTTCGTTTCCAGGAAGGATGGCAGGCCGGCCACGTTCCGCTGGGCGGTTTCGCGATCGCATTTATCGCGAGCTTCTGTTGGGCGCTCTACAGCGTGCTGGTGAAACGGCCCTCGGCGCGACTCGGGCCGATCCGCAGTTTCGGCGTGATCAGTTTCATTACGTCGTTGTTGCTGTTGCCGCTCACCCTGGCGTTCGGAAAAATTGACACGCCGCTCCGGGTCGATGGCGGCGTAAACCTGATCCTGATCGTGTCGGCGGTGACCTGTATCAGCCTCGCTCACGTTTTGTATTACGTGGCCATCCGCAAAGTGGGCGTCGCCCTTTCGCAGACGCTTCAGCTCATTTGTCCCGCCGGAGCGCTCGGACTTTCCGCCTTCTTTTTTGGGGAACGCCTGACCGCAGCGCAGCTCTGGAGCGCGGGATTATTACTTTTCGGCGCCTACCTCGCCATGCGCGTGAAACCGCCGGCCGATCCTTCCGCGCTCGAAGAAGTTTGAGGCAGGCAAAACGTTTTTCGCGCCAAATCCGAAGCGAGCTGCTCCGCGCTGTACCATTTTTCCAGGCAGCGTTTGTCGAAGAGGTCGGGATTGGTTCCTTTAAACTCGGACCAACTTTGCGGGCAGCCGCGGGCGCGGCGCTCGTTGATTAAGGCGAGGAACGCCACCGTGATGGTCTCGTGGTAGAGCCGCGGCCGGCCGGCCTTCGCGGCCAGCAACTGCAAGCCGCGCGAAAATCGAATCAGGGCTTCGCCAAACGGATGACGCGCCAACATCTCGTATCCGAGACGGAGATGCTCGGCGTGCGGAAATTTCGCCGGATCGAGCGCGCCCGTTTCAAACGCACGTAATTCTTCTGTCGCGTCAACGCCTGGCACTGCGGACCTCCACAAGCTTATGGCTGTCCTTCGCGGTCAACGCCAGGCCGTGAACCGTCTTGAACCGTTTCACGTGCGCGAGCGTTTCCGCCGAGAAAGGCGCCTTGCCCTCCAGGGCATGCAGGGTGATCCCCTCGAGCAGATCACCGAGCGAGAGATCGAGATAATCGGCCAAGCCGCGCAGAACCTTCACCAGGCTTTTCTCCATCCGGGCGCCGATTTGGACCCGCTCCACGCGCTTGGGTGCGGCTGTTTTCGTTTTCATGTTACCATGTTACTAAGGTAACGATGCAAAGCAATTGAACGTTGCTACTCAAAATGCGGGGAGGCGCGTCTCGCGCATTGGTTTCGGCGTCTCGCCAAAACAATCTTTCCCTTGAATGCTGACCTAAGGCGAAGCCACCGTGCGAGGAAAGTTCATGCCGGCGAGCCGCCGGCATCAGCGAGCGAGACGCTCGCGCTCCCCAGAAAAGAATTAGCCTTCGCGCGGCTTGAGCGATTGCGCTTTGCGCGCCATCTCGATGAACCCGGCGCGATATCCGGCCGTGTCCCGGCCTTTGCCTTCCTGGGCCCACTCGATCACCGCCCCGAAAGTTCCCTTCCCTTTGTATTGGGAATCGCGCAGTAGCATCCCGAACTCCGCTACCGCGGCCGCGAACTTCAGGTCCGGCGCAGCGTTCTCGAACTTCGAGCCGTTGTCGGTGAACGAGCGCTCGGAGAGCTCACTCGTTTCGCCGTCCGGTTTCTTATGGCGCAGTTTCACCGTCACCACTTCTCCCGACCCATTCGTCGTATTCGTCGTATTCGTCCCATACTTGAGCGGATCGACCGGCGGAACACTCGTGGCGGGGTCGGTGGCGCCTGCGCCGGCGGGCACGATTTCATACAGGGCCGTCACCGTGTGCCCGGCGCCGATCTCACCCGCGTCCACCTTGTCGTTGTTAAAATCTTCCTTCCGCAGCAGCCGCTTCTCGTACCCGATCAAACGATACGACGCCACCCGCGCCGGATTAAATTCCACCTGGATCTTCACGTCCTTCGCGATCGTCATCAGCGTCCCGTTGATCTGCTGCACCAGGACCTTCCGCGCCTCGTCGACCGAATCGAGGTAGGCGTAATTGCCGTTCCCCTTGTCGGCCAGCTTTTGCATCGTCGAATCCTTGAGGTTGTCCGTACCGACGCCGAGCACGCTCAGGAACACGCCCGTCTTTGCTTTCGCTTCGATCAACCGGATCAGGTCGCCCTGGTTGGTCACGCCGATATTGAAATCACCGTCCGTCGCCAGGATCACCCGGTTCACGCCGCCGTTGATGAAATTATCCGCGGCCACTTTGTAAGCCAGCTCGATGCCTTCCGCCCCATTGGTCGAGCCGCCCGCCTGTAATTCTTCCAGCGCCCGCAGGATTTTTTCCTTCTGGTCGCCGGTGGTCGACTTCAGGGCCAACCCGGAGCCGCCGGCATAGATCACGATCGCCACGTGATCTTTCTCCGTCAGTTTATCGACGAGCAAGCGCATCGCCTGTTTCACCAGCGGCAACCGCTCGGCAGGCGTCATCGATCCCGAAACATCGAGGAGGAAGACGAGGTTGCTCGCCGGACGTTTTTCGTTCGCTACTTCGCGCCCTTTCAATCCGATCCGCAAAAGCCGGTGACTGGAGTCCCATGGGCAGGCGGTCGCATCGACATCGATCGAGAACGGTTTGTCGCCTTCCGGCTCCCGGTAATCGTAGGTGAAGTAGTTGATCATCTCCTCCACCCGCACCGCGTCTTTCGGCGGCAACGATCCCGAGTTGATAAACCGGCGGACGTTCGCGTAGGAAGCTGTGTCCACGTCGATCGAGAAGGTCGAGAGCGGATTGGTCGCGGCCGGGAGAAACGGATTCTCCTCGACCTTGTCGTAGGTTGCCGTGTTGAAATCCTGGCGATAGCGCGATGGCGGCTCGGCCTCGGGGGTCTCGCCGGCTCCGGCCACATACGCGCGCTTCATCGGCATCGGCGGAGGCGGAGCGGAAGGATTCAAAGCAAGTCCTCCGTATTTCCCCGCTGCCGCATCGAGCGCGGGCTTTTGTCTCTGATCGTAGCCCAAACTTTTGTCCGCTAGCTTTGGCTCTTCGACGAATTCGGGAGCGGCGGTGCCGCTCGGCTTGGGAGGTTGCAAGGCGAGCAGAGGGCCCGGCGTTGCGGGCGCTTCCATTTCGAGGATCGTTTCGGAAGCGGATTCTTGTGGCGTCGCAGGCTTCGGATTATCCGTGAGCAGTTTCGAGAGCGTTCCGCTTCGTTGAATCGCGGTGAAGGCCACCGCCGCAATCACCCCAAAGATCGCGAGCGCGGCCGCTAGCGAACCCCATTGATAACGCCACGAGGCGCGCCGTTCTTCTTCCATCCGGACGACGAAGGGCGAACGAGGCGAAGGCTGCTGGCGGTCCGCTTCATATTCCGCGCGAAGGAGCCGGGCGAATTGCTGCGTTTCCGCGACATAGCTTTGCGCTTCCGGCGAGTCGGCAATCGCGTCCGCCATTTTCGCGTGGTCGTCCACAGACAATTCGCCGAGTGCGAATGCCGTCAGGTTTGGATCATCGAGGTTTACTTTCATGAGACTGTCCGAGGTGCGAACGGCAGGAAATCCCGGGACGCGTACCCGTAACGTTGCCGCAGGGTTTTGAGCGCATTGTGAATCATCACGCCCACGTTGCTGACCGAGAGCTGGGTGATCTCGCTGATCTCCTGGTAGCTGAGGTCGTTTTGAAATTTTAACTGGAGCACCTCCTGTTGCCGCGGCGGAAGGGTGTCGAGAATTTTGAGGAGGAACCCGCTCGCTTCCTTCGCCTCCAGTTTTTCGTAAGGGTCCGGCTGCTCGCTCTCGCGCGTCTCGAGCAGCTCCTGGTCGAGATAGGTCATCCGTTTTTCTTTCCGGCAAATATTAAGCGCGCCGTTGCGGCAGACCGTGAAAAGCCATTTCGCCGGGGCGTCATCGAGCTGCTGGCGTTTTTCGTCTTGGAGTTTCACGAATGTTTCCTGGACCACGTCACGGGCGCGGTCGCTGTCCCCCAAAATCCGGGTGGCGTATTGGAGCAGCGGCCGCTCAAAGCGACGGAGCAACGCGTCCATCTGCTGGCCATTCATCTTTTCCGCCTCGAGTCCGACGCTTTGCATTGTCCGTTCAAAGAGTCTAACGCGCGGGCTGCCGCAAAATTAAAGGCAATCTTCTGGCGCCGCCGCCCTGGTTGCCCCGCCGAAGCCAGGCGAAGGTGGGTGGGCGGCGCCGGGGCCACCTGCGTCGTCGATCTCACGCTTCGCACAGCGAAGCGGCTACAGAAGAAAGCGGTTACAGACGAGTACAAAAAAAACGCCGGGAACACATACAGTGTTCCCGGCGTTTAGAATTATCCGGCGTTGTTTAGAACGCGAAGTTGATGCCGGTGCGGGCCATTCCGAAGTTGTTATTCGAGCCCGAGAGCACATTCCAGCTGACGTCATTGGTCCAGCCGACGTGCGGGGTGATGCGGACTTCCAAACCGCCGCCTACCTGGCCCATCAGCTTGGTTTTATCCTGCGGGAATTCGTGCCTCACGATGCCAAGCGGTGTTCCCGGAGCGAGCAGGAACTCATGGTCCTGGCCACCACCGAAAATGCCGCCGCCGCCGACCCAGAAATAGGGCGCCCAACGGGTGCAGGAGATCGGGAAACGCAAGGTAAACGTTCCCAAGACCGATCCAACCCATTGATCGTTATCACCACCGACGCGAATTCTGCGGAAGCCATCGTCGAGAGTTTCCTCCTGATTGACGCGGATGATGTTGCCTTGGACACCGAATCCGAAATAGCGGTGCACAAAGTATTTCGCGTCGATCGATCCACCCCAACCGTGGTCCGCAAGCAGATAGGTGTCTTCGCGCCACGCGCTGCCGGTCCAGACGTAGGAGCCGCTCAGGCTGAGGTTGAATTCCGAGTCCGCATACCATTGCGGGCAAGGCGGCGGGGTGACGCTCTTCGATTCTTTCGAATAGGTTTCCCCTGCGAAAGAGGCAGCGGTCATAGCGAACGCCGCGCACAAGCTTAGTGTCAGTTTTTTCATTTGTTGTTTTCTCCTGTTTGGTTAATTGGCCTGCGGTCTTCAACCGCTCATCTTAAGAACGTAACCGGGGGTTCCCTCGGATGTCCGCGATCTTGCCATGCGTAAATCTATTTGCAAGCACTCAATCACGCTTTTTTCCGTCCCGTCAAGGTTTTAGTTCGGCCCCGGTCTGGGCGTCGGTAATGACGAACTTTTCATGGTGAAAAGCCGGGTCGCCGCGGAACAGCAGCCGCCCGGCATATCGCCGCTCCAGTTCGATCAGAAACTCTTCATCCTCCTCTTTCAACCTCTTCAACACGTCAGGATTCAAAATGACGCGCAATTCGTGCACGGTATCCTGATATTTTCGCATCACGGTGTTCAAAGTGCGATGCAGCTCCACGCTGGTAGTCATCGAGGTTTTCACCACGCCGCGGCCCTGGCAATATGGACAATTTTCGTAGATGGAATCGCTCAGGCTTTCCTGCGCGCGTTGTCGGGTCATTTCCATCAAACCGAGGGCGGAAAGCTGGAGGACGTGGGTCTTGGCCTTGTCGCGCCTGAGCCGCTCCTTCATCAGGCTGTAAACCGCCTGCTGGTCCTTCCGGCTTTTCATGTCGATGAAATCGCCGATGATCAGCCCCCCGATATTTCGCAGGCGCAACTGCCGCGCAATCTCATCGGCCGCTTCCAGGTTCGTTTGCAGGATCGTTTTTTCGACGTCGCGCCCCCCCTTGTTGCGTCCCGTGTTCACGTCCACAGCCACCAGCGCTTCCGTCTCGTCGATCACGATGTAACCGCCGCACTTCAGCCAGACCTGGCGATGGAAGGCGTCATCGATTTGTCTTTGAACGCCAAATGTCTCGAAGATCGGCGACGCACCATCGTAAAATCGGATGCGATTGCGCGCGCGCCGCGAGATCTGGCCCACCATTGCATTCATCCGGTCGATCGCCGCTTGATCGTCGCACACGACTTCATCGATTTCATCCGTCAGGAAGTCGCGCACGGTTCGCTCCACCAAATCCGGCTCTTCAAAAACGCGGCAGGGTGCCGGCTCATTCTTGATCATCTCCTCGACCCGCGCCCACTGCTCCACGAGCACGCTCAAATCGCGGACGAAATAACGCGCGCGCTGGCCTTCGCCGACGGTGCGGATGATCACGCCCACGCCTTCCGGAATTTCCAGGCTCCGCAGAATCTTGCGCAGACGATCGCGCTCTTTCGGATCCTCGATCTTCCGCGAGATGCCGCTCCGGTCGCTGTAAGGCATGAAGACCAGGTAGCGCCCAGCAAAACTGAGGTTCGTCGAAACGCGGGGGCCTTTCGTGCCGATCGGGCCCTTGGTCACCTGCACGATCACATCCGAGCCGACGGGATAAATGCTCGGGATGTCCTTGGCCGTGATCCGCTTTTTCGGGCGCCGGTCTTTCGGCCGGTCGATTTCCTCGATGCCGCTGTCGAGCGCGGCGGGAATCGCGTCCCAGAAATGGAGGAAGGCGTTTTTCTCGAAGCCGATGTCCACGAACATCGCCTTCAACCCCATCTCTATGTTCTTAACTTTTCCCTTATAAACGCTGCCAACAATGTTCCGGGAAGTGTTGCGCTCGACGTTATATTCTTCCAGGCGCCCGTTCTCGAGTAACGCCACCCGGCGCTCGAGCTTCTCGACGCTAATTATTAATTTGTTGCCCGTCTTGGGGCCACCAAGACCTAAAATACGTCTGACTTTTTCCATCATAAGCGGGGAGATTGGGTGCGATCATGAGCGAAGCGTGGGGAGCTTGGGTTGCGCCTGTTTCCGATCAGATTGTTTCATCATCTGCGCACCGGCCTCTGTGGTTGTTTCGGCGGTGGCGTGGGGGGGGCTGGCGCCGGCTTCGGGCGGGCGCCAAAGAGTCTTTCAAAAAAGCCAAGCTTGCGGGGCGGCGGCGTGGCCACGACGACGGGGCGCGGGGCCTTCTTCACCTTGCCGGCCGCGTCCGCTTCCGGTTCCACCGAAGGATCGGCGGTGGTTTTCGCCATGTCGCTGCTGGTCGAACCGTCGAGATTTTCTTCATCGGTCGCGTCAAGTTTCGGATCTGAATCCTTAAACGTCACCGCGGGAATCGACTGGAACGGATTTGATTTGTGCGCCGGCGCAATCCAGGCGACTTGCTGTTGGAAATTGCCCTGGTCCATCGCGAGCGCGCGCTCGAGAATTCGCGTGGCGATCGGTGCGGCGACCTGACCGCCGTGCCCGCCGTGCTCGCCGCCCTGCACCATCACCACGATCGTGTATTTCGGATTGTCGAAGGGCGCGAAGCAGGCGAACCAGGCGGTCGTATCGTTCTTTCCTTCCGTAGTCGCTTGGGCGGTTCCGGTTTTCCCGGCAACCTGCACGCCGTTCAAGCGCGCCACCCGGCCAGTGCCGCCGTCTTCATTTACGACTTTCCAAAGTCCGCGCCGCGCGAGCTGAATTTGTTGCGCGGGGAAATCGTAACGCAGATCGTGATGGATTCTGGGCGCCGGATTGACCACCGGTTCGCCTTTTTCATTCAGGATCGGCTTTCCGTCCACCATGCTCGTCACGCTCTGGACTAGCTTCGGATAATAGGAGACACCGCCGTTCGCCACCGTCGCATACACCATGGCAAGTTGCAGCGGCGTCACGAGGTCGAAGCCTTGACCGATCGAAACGTTCGCCGTGTAGGCCTGCGACCAGCGTTCGCGCGGATAATGGATTCGCATCCAATCGGGCCCGGGCAGGATGCCCGGAGATTCGCTCGTAATCTCGATCCCGGACGTTTTCCCCAAGCCCAGGTCGTCGCCTGTCTCGTCGATCGCGTCGATGCCGGCCGCGTTCCCGAATTGATAGAAGAATGAATTGCACGAAACTTTGATCGCGTCCGCGATGCCGATGGTTCCGTGGTTGCCCCCTTTTTCTCCGATCCAGCAATGGAAAAAATGGTCGCCGTAACTGATGCCGCCGCCGCAGTTAAACGTCTTGTTGGCGAGACCTTTTCGCAGGCCCGCGAGCGTCGTCACGAGCTTAAACGTCGAGCCGGGCGGAAACCCACTTACGGCGCGATTCACCATCGGGTTCGCTTCATCTTTCCGCAGTGCGTCCCAGTCCTTCGCCTTGATGCTCGGAATAAACGTATTTGGATCGAACGACGGCACCGACGCCATCGCCAGAATGTTCCCATTATTCGGATCCACCACGACCACAGCTCCGCGGCCGACGGAGCGGAGCGCCTCTTCCGCCATCATCTGGATGCGCGCATCGATCGTCAGATTCACGTTCGCGCCGGCCGTCGGCGCCACTTCACGAAGCACGCCATCGATCTGGCCCTTCGCGTTCCGCCGCATATAGCGAATGCCGGGTTTACCCTTCAAATATTCATCCATCGCCTTCTCGACGTTGGATTTTCCTTCCACGTCCGATTGGTAAAACGTGAACTTCTTCGCTTCTTCCTTGTTCGTGTCGTCCGGCGGACCGACGTAGCCGAGCAGGTGCGAGGCGAGCGCGCCATACACATACGAGCGCACTGGCTTGATCGTGATATCCACGCCCGGCAAGCCGACGTCGTGCTCGGAGAATTTCGCCATTGTCTCAAAGTCGATGTCCTTCAGGTAGGAATACGGCACCTCAGTGTTGGTGCGGAAATGGCGCTGGAGCTGGACGGAATTGTAGTCGCGCGCCAGGTCGAGATCGTCGAGCCGCGGGACCACCCCGCTGTTCACGATCTTGACGATGTCGGGCTCCTTTAAATCTTTCGGCATGCCGTTGATCGTGCTCCGATATTCCGTCAACGGCGGCGGGCCGACGCGTTCGCGATAGCCCTTCACCATTTCCGGCAGATAAAAGTCCACCTCATAACTCGCGCGGTTTTGCACCAGCGTCGTTCCGTTGCGGTCCCGGATCTCGCCGCGGACCGAAGGAATGCGGACCGTTGCTTCCGAGCTCCCGCGAATTTTCGCCGTCCATTCCGGTCCGTGCGCTACCTGCACGAACCAGAGTCTCCCGAGCAATGCCGCCAGGCCCGCGAGGAAAAGGAGCCCGAGGAATTGCAACCGCCAGCGAGCGTTAAAACGTCTGTGGTTCATTCGTAAGATTCATAGGAATCCGCATCGGGACGATACGGATTTCTCGTCAGGCCGGCGAGATAATGCAGAAACCAGAAAGCGAGCGGCGCCATGAGCATCGCGATCAGGCCCGGCCCGGCGATCTGCCACCAGGCTTCGCGAGTAAAGAAGAGCGACCCGCGCCGGAATGAAATCATGAGGTATTGGGCAAGCACGATCGCGGAGGTGCAAACACCGCTCATTACGCAATGCACTTCCCATCTTCCCCGAACAAACAAAGGCCTTAGCCCATGCATAATCGCCGCCAGGACGGCGTAGAGGAGT
Organism: Verrucomicrobiota bacterium; assembly: GCA_041167505.1. Taxonomy (GTDB): domain Bacteria; phylum Verrucomicrobiota; class Verrucomicrobiia; order Chthoniobacterales; family UBA10450; genus AV80. Next base: position 70,488 of record JBEEHR010000002.1, on the reverse strand, counting down.
ATTGACCATCCGACCGAGATTTCAACCCGCCCACCCAGAACCTGCGCCGTCACCGCATCGAGCATAAACCCCGCGAAGAAAGCGAGCGTCATCACCAACGGGAATGGGAGAGACATCGCCCCGTAGAAAACAATGATCGGCACGATGTAAATGCGCGCCATGAACATCCAGTCGAGCGGCGGAATGAAGAACTCGACGATCTGCGCCACGAACGTCAGGACGAGGAGGATGACGAAGAAGATCATTTTCTTCCGGTCACTACAAACACGTCCTCGAGATGCGAAAGATCCACCGCCGGCTGAATCCGCGCCTGGCTGTCCAGCTCACGCACCCGAAAACTTTGCACCGTGCCGACGAGCAGGCCGGATGGAAAAACTCCGCCCACGCCCGAGGTATAAACTTTGGCGGCGGCGGGAAGATTCGCCTGCTTCGACAAAAAATTCAGGTCGAGCATCGGCGTGGTGGAGCCCGTCACCCGTTCGCCGGAGACAATCCCCTGCTCGCGGCTCCCCTCGACCGAACAGGCAACCTTGCAGTTCTCATCCGAAATCAAAAGCACGACGCTGATGTTGTCGCCTACCGTCGCGGTTTTTCCGACGACGCCTTCGTCGGTCACCACTGGCTGGTCCGGTTCGACCCCGTCGCTCTTTCCGCGGTTGATCGTGATGGTCCGCCACCAGGTGGATGAATCCCGCGTCAGCACTTCCGCGGGCACCAGCTTGAAGAGAGCGCGCTCGCGATAATTGAGCGCGCGGCGGAGACGGTTGACCTCGTGCTCCACATCGCGGAGCGCCTGGTTCGTCGCCTTGAGCGAACGGTTCTCCACTTTTAAGGAGGAGTTGTCCTTCTCGAGTTCCTCCAGGGTTTGCAACCCGCCGCTGACCGCGGTGAGCTGCTTCTTTATGCCGGAACCGCTCGAGAGAAACGGCGAGATGACTTTGTAGAATCCCGCCTGAAGTTTGCGCGTTCCCTCGGCGCCGAAGGTAAGAAAATAGGCCAGGATCGCGCCAAGCACGGCGAGCGCGATGATGCTCGACCGGTTCATTGAATTGCAGAATTCAGATTTAAGATTTCAGATTTCAGGACTCGCGCGTTCGCGGGCGCAATCTGAAATCGGCAATCTGCAATCTGCAATAACCTATCGCCAGTTGCGATCGCTTGAGGCCACCTGACGCAAAAATTTAAGTTCATTGAGGCATTTGCCGGTTCCTTCCGCCACGGCGCTCAGGGGATCTTCAGCCACGTGGACAGGGAGACCAGTCTCTTCGCTCAAAAGTTTGTCGAAGCCGCGGAGGAGCGCGCCGCCACCGGCGAGGACCAAACCACGATCCACCAGGTCGGCGGACAATTCCGGCGGACAACGCTCGAGCGTGATGCGGACAGAATCGACAATCGTTGAGATCGGTTCGAGCAAAGCTTCGCGCACTTCCTGCGATGTGATCATCAGGGTTTTCGGCAGTCCGGCCACGAGGTCGCGGCCCTTCACTTCCACGCTGGTTTCTTTCTCGCTCGGATAGGCGGACCCGATTTTGATTTTAATTTCTTCCGCGGTGCGCTCGCCGATCATCAGGTTGTAGGCGCGCTTCATGTATTGCACGATCGCCTCGTCCAGCTCGTCACCCGCGACGCGAACGCTTCGGCTGAAAACAATTCCGGACAGCGAGATTAGCGCGACTTCCGTCGTGCCGCCGCCGATATCGATGATCATGTTCCCCGCCGGATCCTGCACCGGCAGACCAACGCCGATCGCCGCCGCCATCGGTTCCTCAATTAAATAAACTTCGCGCGCGCCAGCATGCGTAGCGGATTCGCGCACCGCGCGTTTCTCCACTTCGGTGATGCCAGAGGGCACCGCGATCACCACCCGGGGCTTCGCGCGAACTCGCCGTCCATGCACTTTTTGAATGAAGTGGCGAAGCATCGCTTCCGTCACTTCAAAGTCTGCGATGACACCGTCCTTTAAGGGCCGCACCGCGACGATGTTCGCGGGCGTTCGCCCGAGCATGCGCTTCGCTTCGTCGCCGACTGCGAGCACTTTGTTCGTGCCGGCCTGGACCGCCACCACCGACGGTTCGCGAAGCACGATGCCCTGATCTTTTACATAGACGAGCGTATTGGCCGTCCCGAGATCGATCCCGATGTCGCTGGATAACCAGCCGAAGAGTCCGTTAAACATGAAATTAGATGGTCAAGCGTTGAGGCGAGCGTGCTGGCCTGCGCGCGGTAACATGAAACGCCGCCCCTGATCCGCAAGTCTTAAGTAATAAGTTTTAAGTTTTAAGTGCGGAAGCGGCCTCTTTGCTTAACACTTAAAACCTAAAGCTTAAAACTCGCGCCCAATGACGCGCATTCTCGTCGCTCCTTCCATCCTCGCCGCGGATTTTTCGAATCTCGAAACGGAGATTCATCGCGTCGAAGAAGCGGGCGCCGATTGGCTTCATCTCGACATCATGGATGGCCATTTCGTCGATAACATTTCCTTCGGGCCCGCCGTCGTCGCGACGGTCCGCAAACACACGCAGCTCCCGCTCGATGTGCATCTCATGATCCAGCATCCGGATCATTATCTGCCGCGCTTCCTCGAGGCCGGCGCGAATTCCATCACCGTCCATGTCGAATCGGAAGCGAAACATGATGTCGCGCAAACGCTCGCGACCATCCGCGCCGCTGGTTGCGGTGTCGGGTTGACGTTGAATCCCGCGACGCCCTTTGAAGCGGTCGCGCCTTATCTCGGTTCCATTGATCTGCTGCTCATCATGACCGTGCATCCCGGATTCGGGGGCCAGGCGTTCCGTCCCGAGATGATGGAGAAAGTGCGGCGCGCCAAACAATGGCGCGATGCCAACGGCGTCAAACTCCACATTGAAGTTGATGGCGGGATCAAGCCGGAGACCGCGAAGGTCTCGATCGAAAACGGAGCGGAGATTCTGGTTGCGGGGACTTCGATTTTCCGCACGCCAGATTATGCGGCGGCGATTCGGGAGTTGCGGGGAGAATGACCGACTGAACTATTTTGTGGGTGGAAAGAATGCATGTCATCCCGAGGCTGGTGCAGCGCGCCGAGGGACCTCTCACACGCTCTGCTGTTACCCAAGCAAATGCCGGCATGATTCGCCACGCCGATCTGCGTAGATCGCGCTAGCGAACGTGGGTAATTTCCCCTTCGACTGAGAGGTCCCTCGGCGCGCTTCGCCTGCCTCGGGATGACCATGCTTGAGAAAACTCAGCGCTCGGGTTCGAACATCTCGCGTCCAAGGTCCTTCCACATCGGATTCAACGTCCGCACCAGATCGTTTTTCTTCTCGCGCCGCCAACCCTTGATTTCTTTCTCGCGCGAAATGGCGTCGCCAGCAGTGTTGAATGTCTCGTAGTAAACGAGCCGATCACACCGGTAGCGCTTCACGAAACTTCCGGGTTTCGCATTCGCATGAAACCAAAGGCGGCGCTCCAAACTGTTGGTCACGCCAGTGTAAAGGACGCTCCTACTGCAATTGGAAACCATGTAAATATAGAAGGTCTTCACTTCGACTGAGGGGTGTCATCCCGAGGCTGGCGTAGCGCGCCGACGGACCTCCCAAGCGTACTAGCGTTACCCAAACAAACGAAGGCATTATTCGTCACGCCGACCTGCGTGGATCGCGCAAGCGGATTTGTGTGATTATCCCTTCGACTGAGGGGTCCCTCGGCGCGCTTTGCCAGCCTCGGGATGACAGGCAATTTTTCGCGCCCTAACGAACAGTTCGCGCTACGCCAGCACCACCGGCGCTTCCGCCATCAGCGCGGGGGCGCTTTGCAGCTCGGTCTCGGCCATCACTTCGTCGGTCTGCGTCACGCGCACGACTTCTTCGATGGTCGTCTTGCCTTGCGCCACGCGCCGCCAGCCGTCTTGCCGCAATGTCTCCATGCCTGTCGCGATCGCGCATTGCTTCAGCTCGCCGCCGTCGCGCTTCTGCATGATCAACTTTTTCAACGGCTCGGTCACGACACAGATTTCGTAAATGGCCAGCCGCCCCTGGTAACCGGTCTGCCGGCAACTGTCGCAGCCGTCGCCGCGAGGGAATTGCGTTCCCATCTCCGCCGGCACGCTGATCTCCGCCAGGTATTCCCGCGGATAATCATACATCTTCACGCAATGCGGGCAGATCGTCCGCACCAGCCGCTGAGCGATGAACGCTTTCACGACCGACGACAACAGGAACGGCTCCACGTCCATGTCGAGCAAACGCGTGATGCCGCCGACCGCGTCGTTCGTGTGCAGCGTGCTGAACACAAGGTGTCCCGTCATCGCCGCGCGGATCGAGATATCCGCCGTTTCCACGTCGCGAATTTCGCCCACCATGACCACGTTCGGGTCCTGCCGCAAAATGTGGCGAAGCCCTTTCGCGAACGTCAGGTCGATCTCCGGTTTCACGTCGATCTGCGACACGCCCGGTAACCGGTATTCCACCGGTTCCTCGATCGTGATGATCCGGCGCTGGACGGAGTTGATGCTGCTGAGGAAACAATAAAGCGACGTCGATTTCCCGCAGCCCGTCGGCCCCGTCAGGAGGATAATTCCGTTCGGCTGCGCGAGCAGCGCCTTCACGATGGTTCCCTGCTTCTCGCTCATGTCGAGTCGGTCGAACCCGAAATTCTGGGTCTCCGTCCGGCTGAGCAAACGCAAGCTGATCGATTCGCCGTTCACGGTCGGGATCGTCGAGACGCGGACGTCGATGTTCTGGTCGTGCGCCTGCAAATTGATCCGGCCATCCTGCGGCAGGCGGCGCTCGGCGATGTCCATGTGCGCCATGACCTTCAACCGCGAAAGGATCGCCGATTGGAGTAGCCGCAATTGCGGCGGTACCGCCACTTCGTGAAGAATGCCGTCGATCCGATAACGGATGCGCAGGTCGTTCTCGAGCGGCTCCACGTGAATGTCCGTGGCGCGTTCCACGATCGCTTCGCGAATGACCTGGTTCACAAACTTCACCACCGACGCTTCCGGATCGTTCGCGTCGAGGTCGGTCGCCATTTCGATGTCCTGCACGCCCTCGAACGAACGATTGGTCTTGAGAATTTCGTCGAACGTCTCGGCGCCGACGCCGTAAACGGTTTTCATCGCGCGCAGAATCTGGGCGCGCGGCACCAGCACCCATTCGGTCGGCCGCTTCAATAACTGCGACGCGAGCTGGCGCCCGACCGAGTTAAACAAATCGTACGTCGCCAGCACCACCGTCTTGTCCCGCGTCTCGATCGGCAGGATGTGATGCTGGAACACGAACCGGCTCGGCAGGAGCGACAGCGTCGCGCGTTCGATCCGTTTCGTATCGATCGACATCACCGGCACCTGGAAAAAATTCCCGATCGCTTCGAGGAACCGCTGCTCGTCCACCTTTCCCGAGTCGAGCACCTGGGTCGTCCAGGAACCGCCGTTCAAGTTCGTGGAAAGCTCCACCGCCTCGTCACGCGAAGGCACCCCACTCGCGAGCAAAAGATCGATGAGCGAATTACTGATGGCCGGATTCACGCGCTGATCTTAATCGATATCGCGTAAATTGTCATGCGCGCGAATCGGAGCACGGGCGTCTCGCCTGTGCGGCAAAAAGGCGCCTCGCCTGTTTCTCCGATTGCGTTCGACCGATTGCCCTCGCCTGATTGGGAGCTGGTACGACAAACTAGTGCAGCGCGTAGATTTCTACTACCGCGATGCCGGCGTCCGCGTAAATGATTGAGCTATCGTCAACCTGGACAAGCGGGAGCGCCCTTACCCACGGATTGTTAGTTCCAACCGCTCCAGTCGTAAGCGTGCCGAATTGAATGGTGAAATCAGTGACGCTGCCGCTGACTACTGGTTCGCGGCGAAAGCCTTCGTTCCCGGTGATGCCAAGCCCGCCGCCGTTATCAAACAGAGCGTGAAATCCCTTCGGACCGTCAGTAAGCTGATTGTTCTGGTCGTACTTGTAGAAGTTTGATGACGCCAGGATGGCGGCCTTGATGTCATCGGCCGTCGCGTTCCACGGAATGGTTATCGTGTCCTGAAGCGCGGCCTTATCGCCCGGCTGGCCGCTTATGATAGAAGTCGGACGCGTAATAGTGAGCTGAAAGCTGCCGGCACTCGGAGTATGTCCGAACTGAACCCGCTGAATTTCCAGGCTATTACCCGAGCCAGGCTGCGTTCGGCTAACGCTTGGCGAGGTCGAGACCTCGGTACCGCCGTTACCCACGCCGCGCACGATAGCTGTGTAGGTCGAATTACCTGCCGGTAACGTCGCCACGATCGCCGATTCAAGCGAATCCTTTGGCGCGATGGTACTGTCCATGATGGCCTGCTTATTTGGGCTGTCTCCCCAATTGTCATTCGCGTCAATCAATCGGCCGTTTGCGTCTCGCAGCTCCAGAATTGGATCGCCCAGCCGGTGGGGTAACGATAACGAGGGCCCAATCGCGCGGATTAGAATTCTCTGGGGGGTGGATCCGACGATGATCGTTCCCGCGATCATGGCGTTGTTGTCTCCGGGTCGCACCAAGCCGCGCGTGGAAATATTCGCCAGCTTCGAATCGGCGGCGCCATCGAGATCATAAACTTCCACGACCCCGATCCCGGTCCCTCCATTTAACCCTTGGACGATGGCCGTGTACCTCGACCCGATAGCTGGGAGGGTCGCCACGATCGCCGATTCGCGATCATTCGTCGGCGGAATCGTGCTGTCGATGATCGCCTGCTTGTTCGGCGAGTTCACCCAATTGTCATTTGAATCGAGGAGCACTCCGCTCGAGTCACGCAGTTCCAGCGTCGGATCATCCAGACGCCCCGCGAACGGCAGTGACGGGCCAATCCCGCGAATGATCACCTTCTTCGGCTGAGTTCCAGTCACGATGAATCCAGCGATTAGAACATTATCGCCTGACTCCACCTGTGACCGCGTGGAGATGTTGCCAAGCGCTTTCGGACTGCTGCCGAACTCGTACGCACCGATGTCGGTGTCGTTACCACCTCCATTCGATGAGTCCAGATCATCGACCGGCCGAGGAAACCCTCGCTGATCTGTTGTCAGACTGGTATTTCCTTTGTCGATCGCTGGACTGCCCGTTCGCAACGCTTGGGTAGGAGTAGAGCCGCCATTGTCTTGCAGCGTGTCCAGCATTGGATCGGAATTATTTCGATCCCCGTTTCGATTCAGGACGGCAGAGTCAGCTTTGTTACTTAGGTTGAAACCCTGCGAGACGTAGACGCCGGCGCCGAGGGTAAAGTTTGCTCCGGTCGAGGCGATAATTGTGTTCTGAAGGCTGATGGTTGCTCTCGTGTTGTCGCCGGATGTAACCTGGCGAAAACCGCCGCTGTTACCGCTTACAGTCGCGGAATACACGTTCATTATCGCGTTTGAGCCAGCGTCATCCGATTGGTTGCGCAGAACCTCGGGATTCGTGGCGTCGTTCGTGGTATTGCCGCTGATTGTGCAGTTGTTAATCACCATCATGGAAGTTGCCATCGCAGAAGTGCTGCCATACGCCGCCTCATTTCCGATCGCGCCGACGGCTGTCGCGGAATTATTGGAGATGGTGCAAGCGTCGAGGACAACAGACGCGTTAAATGCCCAAAGCGCGCCGTAGTTATCAGCCTTGTTGCCTGTCAATACGCAACCCTGCAAGTTAAGGTCGCTGTAAGAAACGGCAATCGCCCCACCCCTTGCCCCCGACACCTTGGACAAGTCTCCGTTAGCTATCGTCAATCCGCTGATATCCACTGCCGAAAAGAAAATGCCTTCGGAACTTCCCACGCTGAATATCTGGAACTTGGAGCTCGCAACACTCGAACGTTGTACAGTCAGGAGGTTTGCTCCGGGGCCGCGGATGGATTGGATTCCCGCCAGGGACGGCAAAGCAGATTGCAGAGTAATGGTTTGCGGACCGTGAGGTTCACCAAAGACCTGCGGATCGAACGTGATAACGCTTGCCTTGGGGATCACGTCGCGCAAGCTGCCCGCTCCCGAATCCGCGGTGCTGGACACCACCGCCGGACCGCGCAGGATCACGCTAAGGCTGTCGGCGTATCCGTCGTTAAAGTCATCTGCCGCGACGCGCTGCATGGAAAGGATCACGCTGATGGAGCGGGTCTTTGGCGGAACAGCCACGCTGCTAAAGCGGCGGAATAATTGCGTCTTAAAAGATCGATCAGCCGCCGTCACTGGACCGATGGTGCTGCTGCCTTTCTGCGTCATGTCAGCTGCGTTAAAGATCACCGTTAGCGTTGCGTTATCGTCTTGGTCGGCTTTTCCACCGAGCCAAGCGGAGAAATCGCAAACCACATATCCGGCTTCGATGTCGGCAGCTTTGTCCGAGACATTAATGTCTTGCCTCGCCGTGCTCGTTGCCGCGTTGCCGCCTGCGAAAAATTGGTTCATCCCATCGGGCGGCCCCTGACCGGATGTGGGGAATCCTCCCGCCGTTCCATAAGGCACCACCGTAAAGGCGCTGCTTACCGTCCAAAACGGCACCGTCACCGGCGCTCCGGTCATAGAGGCAGGACCGGATTCGGCATTGCCATTCACAAGGACATTCACCCCATAAGCCGCAGCGAACGTCTTACCCGGCATAGCCGAGAAGACGGCGCAGGCCATCAGGAAGGCACTCGTTACAAGGCGTAAGCCATTCCGAGGAGGTGGGAACATGGAACCGGATATACGTGTTTGCTCCCCCCACAGCAAGCCAGAAACGACATCAGGTTAGAGAAGCAGTTGTCGAAGACGTAGGCGCCAGGAAATTCGAAATTCAAAGGTGAAGAAGCCGACGGAGCAAAAGAGACGGGTTTTGGCGTCTCGCCGAAACGATCTTCCTGAAAGTTCGCGATGGCCAGATGCAATCGCCAACGCGCGAGACGCGCGCGCTCCCCAAAAATTATTTCATCCCTGGCAAATCGGGACCGGGAAGCTGAATCTGTTTGTCTTCGCCCGGCTTCGGGCAATCGGGACAATCGTCCGAGTCCATTTCCGGCCCAATGTGTGTCTTTTCTTCGAACTTCTGCCGCATTCGATAAAGATCGAGTTTTGTTAGCGCCACTTCTGGACGCATTAGAACGATGAGCTCCGTTCGATCGAGATTTCTAACTGTATTTCTGAAAAGGCCACCGATCAGCGGAATGCGACTGAGGAGCGGAATACCGTCTTTGCTTACTTGCTTGTTATCCGTGATCAAGCCGCCCAGGACGATTGTCGAGCAGTTCGGTGCCGACACCGTCGTTTTGATATAGCGGGTCACGATCGTCGGGATCTGATTGCCGTCGACGGTCGCAGGTGTGCCCAAGCTGTCGAGTTTCTGCAGGATATCGAGTGACACCTCCTTTTCGGAGTTAATCAGCGGGACTACTTCGAGCTGAAGGGCAACCTTTTTATACTGGATACTCGACTGAGTGCCAAAATTGTTAAATGGCGTCGCACCCGGCAGGACGGTCGTATTGTTGATCGTCGATAGCGTACTGACCGGAACGGGGATTTCCTGCCCTGAAGCTATGATGGCCTTCTTGTTGTTGGTTGTGAAAACGACGGGCCGGTTGAGCACTCGGAATCTACCAGTGGAATCGAGCGCTTTGACAAGCGCGGCCAGTCCATCCCGGCCGCTACTGAGAAAAAGATTTGCTCCACTAGCACCAGCGGCGGGGCCTAGGAGCGAAGTAAGATTGATTAAGCTAGCAGGATCAAGCAAGGCGGCGCCGGAATTTCGTGAGAATCCGGCAACAGTGCTATTCCCTTGAGTCCGTGGCAGGGCTACACCGTTGGCGTCAGTGTGAGCAGTTCCTCCATTCTTGAACCAATCGATCCCGAACGTTTGATCGTTCTTGAGCGTGAGCTCACCGATAACCGTGGAAAGCGCTACTTGCGGCGCTTTGATATCCATTTCGTCCAGGAGCTTTCCTACTTTTACGACCACTTCCTGATTGCCGAGAATAATGATCGCGTTCGAGCGCTGATCGGCAATGATCTTGGCGTTGCCGATTGTTACCGCTTTTGGCGCCGTATCGACGGCCTGAGTGGAAAGTTCCTCGGAGAAATTCTGGCTACCGCTGCTGGAGGAGCTGGAATCCGTGCTGCTGTTGGATGTGTTTCGCCGCTGATTTTGCTGGGCCTGCTGCTGCGGCGCGGCGGGATTACTGGTCTCCCCCCCTGGTCCCTGACCGGTGCCCGGCTCGGTTAATATTTGCACGATGACCGGCAGGACTTCCGCGGCGCTGATATACCGCAGCGCACGCGTGACCGGCTTGGCGAATTCAACGTTCGCGTCGAACTCCGAGATCAACTTCTTGATGAACGGCATGTTCACCGGCCGGGTGATCACGTGGATCCGGTTGGTGCGGATGTCGGCGGCGATCTTGATCTTGCCGACGACGATCGAATCTTCCGAGAGCGCGGTGAAGGCGCTCAGGTCGCCTTCCACGGTTAACTGCGGCGCCGGAACCGGCACATTGCTGGCCGGACGGACCGGACGCACCCCGGGCTGCACGGTTGTCGTCGTGGTGGTGGTCGCGCCGCCTTTATCGAAAACGTCCTTCAACATTTCGACCACCTTGCTCGCGTCGGCGCGCTGAAGCTTGATGAATTCGCTCACCACCGACGCGGGCGGGACATCGATCTGGTCCACGATGTGGATCAGGCTCCGGATCACAGCGGAGTTTTCCGTGATCAGGATGCTGGACGATTTCGGCAGCGCCAAAAACGAAGTGTAAGACTGGGGCGGCGAAAGATATTGCCCGAGCACCTGTTGCAGCTCCACCGGATCGGCGTAGCGCAGCTTGAAGAGAAACGTCACGACGTGTTCGCCCTCGGGAAGATCGGCCTCGTCGGAAATGAGCGCGACACCGGCGTTGCGCGGGCTGCGGCCGGTGCCGATGACTTTGACGATGTCGCCGCCGGCGGGGACGAGCGAATAGCCGTTCATGAGCAGGTTCATCTCGATGATCTTGATGGCTTCATCGCGCGGGACCGGGCGGCTGAGGAAAATGCTCACTTTGCCCTGGACGAAATTGTCCATGATCAGCTTTTTGCCGGTAATGGTTTCGTAAAACCGGAGAACATCGACGACGTCGCTGTTCGGGAACTGGAGCGTCTCCGTTTTATCGGAGGGAACCGGTGTCGTGCCAGGAATGGAGAGCGGCGGGGCCGGACTGGTCTGCGCCTGGGTTTGCGCGGGCGGAACGGCGGCGGGCGCTTCTTCCGTCGTGGTGGTCGTAGTCGTCGTTGTTTTCGGCGGGGCCGAAGGAGCGGGCGGCGCGACCTGGGGAGCGCTCGTGGGCAGCGGACGTGGACTAACGGCTGGGGCGCTCGGTTTCGGTTGCCCGAAAACCGAAGTCAGCGCCGCGAGACACAGCGCCACAAGACAGAGAGGGCGAAGCACGCGCTTTATGTAAATGGTCAGGCGGGGAAGGTCAAGGTTATACGGGGACGTTGAAGAGTTGAAGCGTTACAGCGTTGCAGGGGGACTGTCTCAACGCTTCAACCCTCCCCTGGGGATTGCATTCGCGCGGCTTTATAGGCAGAACGTCCAAGACCCAACGTCCAACGTTCAACGTCCAATGAAGAGTCGCCATATCGCTTCGCTTTTCGCGTTAATCGCCTTTTGCAATGCGAGTGCTTTGGCAGCAGCGAATAGCACCGCCGCGGAAATCCGCGCGGTGATGGCATCGCAAGTGGCCGCGTGGAACGGCGGGGATATCGACGGATTCATGGCCGGCTACGCGCGTTCCGAAGCCACCGAGTTTGTTTCCGGCGACAAGATCACGCGCGGCTGGCAAACCGTTCGCGATCGTTACCGGAAAAAATACAACAGCCGCGAAAAGATGGGACGCCTGACGTTTTCGCACATCAAGGTCACTCCCCTCAGCGCCGATGCCGCCATCGTCCTCGGCCGCTGGCGGCTCGTGCGCAAGAAGGACAAGCCGCACGGAATCTTCACGCTCCTTTTCCGCCGAACTCAGGTCGGCTGGCGCATCGTCCACGATCATACGTCGTAATGCGCTTCTTCCTGTAGCGGCGGTCTATGACCGCCGACGCGAAACGCTACTCGCGATATTCCAAGTGATGGACTTCGCCGCTGAATGGCCAATCCTCCCAGTTCTTCACCAGTCCCGCGCGGACAGGATTATCGCGAACGTATTCCCACTTCTGACTGTAGGATTCTTCACTCCGAAGCACGCGATCGAAGAAACCCTTTTGCCAGTGTGGCGAGCGAAAACTTAAGCATCGTAACGCCTTCGACACAGAATTCTTCAACGATTTCATCCAGAGGCTCAGCCTTTCCTCCGGCTCAAGAGCGACAAAAAGATGAATGTGATCGGGCATGATTACGTACGCGCCGATATAGGCGCCGCATTTTTCACCTTGGGCAGCGAATCGCAGGAAGGCGTGATGAACCGCAGGTGCTGCCAAGATCGAACGTCGATTGAAGGCGCACGCTGTTACGAAGTAAATCGGCAATGAGGCAAAGATGCGCTCGAGTCGGCGGAGCCGTTCCGTGCGCGGTTTGTCGTCTAGGGGATCGGCGGTCATAGACCGCCGCTACAGCGAAGACCCTTTCAGCCTCTCCAACAGCTTCTCATGAATCCCCTCAAACCCGCCGTTACTAAAGACCACCACCACGTCCTTCTCTTTCAGCAGCGGCACGAGCTTCTCTATAATATGAGCGGCGTCCGGTTCGTAAAACGCCGGCCGGCCTGAGGCGGCGATCGATTCCATCACGGCCTGCGGATCGAGCCGCTCCTTCTCGGGGATCTGGTCGAGCCGCGCGATCTGCGAAATGAAAACGCCGTCGGCCAGCTTCAGCGCATCGGGCAGCTCCTGCTGGAAGACGGCGCGCCGGGTGGTGTTGGAACGCGGCTCGAACACCGCCCAAATCCGCGCCCCGGGATAACGATGGCGCAGGCCGCGCAACGTTTCCCGGATCGCCGTGGGATGATGGGCGAAATCGTCGATCACCTTGATCCCGCGCGCTTCTCCCCGCACCTCCTGCCGGCGCGCGATTCCTTTGAAACTCTTCAGGGCCTTGCGAATCTTCTCGAGCGAAACCCCGTAGAACCGCGCGGCCGAGATCGCCATGGCCGCGTTGCGCACATTGAATTCGCCCACCAGCGGGATCTCAAACTGGTCGCCGCCCAAAACAAATTGGGACCCCTCGGTCGTGTAGGTCACATCAGAAATTTTGCGCGCGCAATTCGGCGACATCCCGACCTCTTCGATCTGCGCCATTAGCGGCTGCAGTTGCCGCGCGACGTCCAGGCAGTTCGCGTCGTCGCCGTTGAGCAGGATCATTCCGTTTTGCGGCACGATGTTGAAGAGGCGGCGGAAGCTCAGCTTGATCTCGTCGAGGTTGTTGAAAATGTCGGCGTGATCGAACTCGATGTTGTTCACGATCAAAAGCTCGGGCAGGTAATGAACGAACTTCGAGCGCTTGTCGAAGAACGCGGAGTCGTATTCGTCCCCTTCGATTACGAAATACTTCGAGTCGTTGAAGAGCGCGCCCTGCCCGAGATTCGCGGGGAGCCCGCCGATGACGTAGCTCGGATCGAGTTCGGCCACCGTGAAAATCCACGCGAGCAACGAGGTGGTGGTCGTCTTTCCATGGGTGCCGGAGACGACGAGATTGTGCCGCTCGCGCAGGAACAATTCCTTCAGCATTTCCGGCAGCGACACGTAGTAAAGTTTGCGATTCAGGACCGCTTCCACTTCCGGATTGCCGCGCTTCATCACGTTGCCGATCACGATGACGTCGGCGTCCTCGGGAATGTTCTCCGGCCGGTAACCGGAATGCAGCGCGATCCCCTTGCTCTCGAGAAAGGTCGACATCGGCGGATAGACGCTCTCGTCCGAGCCGGTGACGATGAAGCCGCGCTCGCGCAAAGCCGCCGCCACCGAGCCCATGGCGGTCCCGCAGATCCCGATGAAATGAAATTTCCGCGCGCCCCCCATCATGCAAAATCCTTTACGCCGCCCCCGCCGGTTTGGCTAGCCAGCTTCTCTTCTTCCTCGTAATCGTGCTCGTGCTCCTGCTCGTGATCGATTCTGTTGACTGGCAATTCGATCACGAGCACGAGCACGATTACGATTGGAAATGATCGCCAGCTGGAAAAGATTAGCGCAAGACCGTGGAGAAAACCGAAAAACCGAAAATCGTAGCGATCATGCCGGCCTACAACGCCAGCAGGACCCTCGAGCAAACCTTTCGCGAGATCCCGCCCGACAGCGTCTCCGAGTGCATCGTGGTCGATGATTTCTCGGCCGACTCCACGGTGGAGGTGGCGCGCAAGCTCGGCCTCCGCGTTTTTCTTCATAGCGAAAACCAGGGGTACGGCGGCAATCAAAAAACGTGCTACGTGGAAGCGCTCAAGACCGGCGCGGACATCGTCGTCATGCTGCACCCGGATTACCAATATGATCCCAAAAAAATTCCGGACCTCGTCCGCCCGATCCTGGAGGATCGCGCCGACCTTGTCCTGGGCTCGCGGATGGCTTATGCGATTGCCGGCGGCATGCCTTTTTACAAGCGTCTTTCCAACCGGTTCCTTACCTGGTGCGAGAACAGGGTCTTTGGCCTCCAGCTCTCGGAATATCACACCGGCTTTCGCGCGTTCCGCCGCAGCCTTTTGGAAACCACGCCCTTTCTTCTTAACTCGAACGACTTCATCTTCGACCAGGAAATCGTTGCCCAGGCCGTTTGGTTCGGCGCGCGGATCGACGAAATCTCCGTGCCTCACCGGTATTTTGCCGAAGCCAGCACGATTGGATTTGGCCGTTCGCTTCGTTACGGCCTGGGCGTTCTGGCGCTCCTGGCGAAATTTGTTCTGAATCGCAAAGACCTGATAACGTCCCGCATGTTTCGTCCTTTGCATCACGCTTATTCGGAAGTCGCTGCGAATCCGTTGGCGCCCGGACCTACATCCTAAAACCGGTCATGCTCGCGCCGCTCTATCTCATCCTTGCCATTTATCTCGGCGACCAGGTTTGCGGGCGCTTCTTTCGCTATCTCTCGACCGCCCAAAGGTACGCCACCGCGATTATTGTCGGATTACTCCTCAGCTCATGGTTCACCTATATAGCGTCCTGGGTTTTTCGCTCCACGACGCAGCCGCTGCTCTGGGGTGACCTTTGCTTCTTTGCCTTCGCTCTTATCACCGCCTGGCGCAGACAGCGCGGCAAAGTGAGCGAATTGCGTTTGATCGAGCCTCGCGTGCCTGGCCGAGCCGTCTGGGACACGCTAACGATCCTGGGGTTCCTCGTTTTCGCCTCCTGGATGATGTTCGCCACGCTCAACTATAAAGACGGCACCCTGCTCATCGGGAATAACGAATGGAGCGACTTCGGACCTAACACAGCTATCATTCAAAGCTTCGCCGTTGGTCATAACTTCCCCACCCACTACCCGCACTTCTCCGGCGAGCCGATCCGCTATCATTTCCTGTTCTACTTCCAAGCCGGTAATCTTACTTATCTGGGCTTCAACCTGGCCTGGAGTCTTAATGTCTTAAGCATCATCACCCTTGTCTCGCTTCTGACGCTCCTGATGGCGCTGGGGCAGTCGCTCTTTCAATCGCGCACGGTCGGTCGCATTGGCGCGGCTTTGTTCTTCTTCCATGGCACCCTTAGCTTTGTCTCTTTTTTCCGCACCCAACCTTCCGTCTCCTCCGCCTGGTCCGCCATTTTCAGCCTGAAGGATTTCCTGGCCTCTGGTTACCCTTACCGCGGCGAGACGTGGGGGATATGGACGCAGGTCGTTTACCTGAACCAGCGGCACTTCGCCAGCGCGGTAGGTCTGCTTGTTATCGTCCTTCTTTTTCTGATCGATCGCTATCGCCAGCACTACCAGGAAAGAGCCGCGTCGTTGCGTCCCGCTGAGCCAGCCCCGACCGCCCAACCATTCATGTCTGGGGAGCCGGAGTTTCCAGAGCCAGACTTCTCGCTTCCTCCAGCCGTTGAAGTTCAGCCGGAGATTCGTTTCTCCGAGCGAATCCGCCAGCTGCCTGGAAGGCTGATAGTCTTCGATAAGAGCTTTGTTTTCGCCGGTTGCATCCTGGGTCTGCTGCCGTTCTGGAATGCGCTCGTTTTCACCGCGGCCTTTGCCATCTTCTCCATCCTTTTCCTGCTCTTTCCCTGCCGGCGCCAAATGGTGGGATTGGGCCTTGCCGCGGCTTTGGTCGCTTTGCCTCAACTGGCTTTATTGAAAGCCGGCGGTGCCCAGACGGCTACTCATTCCCTGCTCCATTGGGGCTATGTCATCGGGCCGCCTACCATCGGCAATATTCTCCGCTACATCGCCTTTTCATTCGGCCTGAAATGGGGACTCGTCCTGGTGGCGCTCGTTTTTGCGAACGGGTTCCAGCGCCGCTTCTTCCTGGCTCTTTGCAGCATGTACGTCATGACGCTCGGCCTCCAGATGAGTATCGAGACTTTGGCTAATCATAAATACCTCAATATCTGGCTTATCATTAGCAACCTGTTTGCGGCTTATGGCATCTGGCGGCTCTGCCGCATCCGTGTGCCGTGGCTATCCCTGGCGACCCGGCTAATCGCGCTGGTTGTGACCGGCGCCGTTGTTCTCGGCGGCGCCATAGACCTCTTTCCCATTCATAATTGCTACTGGATCCAGATGAAGTACGAACGCGATGGGTTGGTGACATGGCTCCGCGATAATACCAAGCCGCACGACATTTTCCTGAGCGACCGTTTCGTCAACCACCCGATCCTGATGGCCGGCCGCCGGCTCTTCTATGGCTGGCCTTCCTTCCCCTGGTCCTCAGGCTACGATACGACCCAGCGCGATCGGGATTACCTCCAGCTCTTCGAAAGCACCGACCCTTACGCAGTGTTTCGCCTGCTTTACAAACATCACATCGCTTATGTAGCGATCGACGACAGCATCCGCCACAACCACGAGTCCATAAAACGACCTAACGAGGAACTGTATCGGTTGAATCTCCCAAAGGTGTGGGAAGACACTGCTAACCAGTACGGTAAACTAACCATCTACAAAGTACCGCACCCGCCGCCCGCTGACCTCAAGCGACCTGACCCGGCACACCTTCAGGCGATGCTGCTGGCAATCCCTCCAGTAACAATGTTCCAGGGTGGCAAGGGCCCTGCCCGAGGCCAGTTCGATTCTCCGCGAGGACTCACCATAGACCCTTCGGGAAACATTCTCGTTTCCGATTCGAATAACTCCCGAATCCAGAAATTTTCGCCGGCGGGTGTTTTTCTTGGCATCCTCGGCCAGCCTGGGGCCGGGCCCAACAGCCTGGGGGCCCCCGATGGCATAGCCGTGGACAAAAGCGGCTTCATCTATGTGGCTGACGCGGCCAATCAAAATCTGCAAAAGTTCGCGCAGAACGGGACCCCCATCGCCCAGTGGAAAGGACCGCAGCCGGGATTTTATGGACCGCGTGACGTTGCTATTGGCCCGGAAAATTCCATCTACATTGTCGACCAGGGGCGGACGCGTATCGTCCGGTTTCGGTCCGATGGCAGTATCCTCCAGGTTTGGGGTTCACCGGGAAAAGGAGACGGACAATTCAGCGACCCAAGCTCGGTGGCGGTCGATGAACATAACAATCGAATCTATGTGGCCGATCCGGGTAACCAGCGGATCCAGGTTTTCGATCTCGACGGGAAGTTCATGATGAAATGGCTGGTGGAAGAATGGCAACCCAGCTCCTGGGCCGTTCAGCACCTGGCGATCGACCAACAAACTGGGTACGTCTATGCTTCGAGCTTTACCACGAGCGAAGTCCTTGTCTTTGACCTGACCGGAAAGAAGTTGCGAAGGCTCCAACCCAAGGCTCCAGAGAAGCTCGACGGAGTGTCGGCGATCGCGCTGTTCAACGGGAAGCTTTATGTGCTGGACACCCTTGCAAACCGGGTGAGCGTCATCGACCTGCAGGGGCAACCGTAGAATTAACTTTAATCCCGAGCTAAACAAGCTTAGCGATCTCGGGACGACAAGCCCGCGGTGAAAACCATGGATATGACCGCTCCTCTAATTTCAGTAGTCATTCCGCTGTATGCGGAAGGCGCGACCCTGGTCGAGTTTCTTTCGAGTGTCACGACGGCCCTGGATAAGTCCGGCTGGTCTTACGAATTAATTCTAATCGATGACGGATCGCCGGACAATACATGGACGACGATAATGGCCGAAAGGGCGCGACACCCGGCGATACGGGCACTTCGGTTAAGCCGAAATTTCGGGAAGGAATTGGCCCTGTGCGCCGGCTTGGAAAGAGCGCGCGGCGACGCGGTTATCGTCATGGACGGCGATGGCCAGCATCCACCGTCGCTATTGCCAGACGTTCTCCATCTTTGGCAAACCACTGGCGTTGACATCGTCGAGGCGGTGAAGACCAAGCGTGGCCCGGAATCGTTGTCAGGCAAACTCAGCGCCCTCCTTTTTTATATTATCCTGAACAAGCTCTCGGGATTTGATTTAAAAGGCGCTTCGGATTTCAAGCTGATGAATCGCAAAGCTGTAAATGCCTGGCTCGAGATGCATGAGCGGAATGTCTTCTTTCGCGGCATGACCGTTTGGATGGGTTTTACTACTGCGCGACTCCCTTTTGAAGTAGCTCCTCGTTCCGCGGGCAAATCGAGTTGGTCCTATCTGAAACGTTTGAGACTCGCCGTGACCGGCCTGACTGCCTTTTCCTCCTTCCCCTTGCAACTGGTAACCGTGGCGGGCGCGGTCTTCTTTGTCTTTGCCGTCCTTCTGGGAGCCCAGACGCTGTATCTGAAACTGGCCGGCCGAGCCGTCAGCGGGTTTGCGACGGTGATTCTTCTGGAGCTTATCATTGGCAGCGCGCTGATGATAAGTCTCGGTATTGTAGGGGAGTACCTGGCCCGTATTTACGAGGAAGTAAAAGGCCGTCCTCGTTATGTCGTGTCCGAATCAATCGAAAGCGCGAACCCACAGCCACTCGCAGCTACGGATGCCACGAGACCGATAACAGGGCCCTGAGGTCGTCTGGTTTTCTGTCAGAGAGCCTTGTAGACCAGATACACGCCAGGATGCTTGATGGTTTGACAGTGCTCGCAGGTATCCGCGGAGCTGATGACGATCGCACCGGCTGGCGGCTTGGTTCCAGCCTTAAGACGGACAAACTGGGAGATAGGCCTCTTCTCGAGGGTCGCATACCATAAAGCATGGATGTACGCGGGGCCCCACTTTCCATCTTCAAGATAGATTGGCCGGACCGGTTGTTTGACCGCCAGGTCGTAAGCCTCCTTGTAAGGAACGTCAAACTCATACAAACGCTTCGGTCCCTCGCGTCGAAAGACAGTTTGAAACCGGTACGTCTCCACGCAAGTAAGCGCTAACAAAAGGCCTAGAAGTCCCAGACGGACCCAGCGCGGCCAACTCTCTCGCGTAACCGTGTGCCCAGCGGGCTGCGCATCCTCCAAGGACACGTCGCTGGTCCTACCCGATGACGAAAGGCCCAGATCCGATTTTTGTTCAGTGCGCGCCAGCAGCCATTCGAGAGTCGGAATCGTCAGGAGTAGGAGAAACAACGGATACGCCAGGAGGCGCGACTGATGGAACGGCTCCACGGAGATGGCGCCAGGCACAACCGCGGCGGCAAGGCCATAGAGCACGAAGCGCCACCAGGGATCACTCCGGCGGCAAGCAATGACAATAACGAGACCTATCAACGCGAGGATGAAGGTCGCAAAAAATATGGCCCCCCCAGCGCCTTGCACATGATGGCGCGGATGGTAGTCCCCAGCGAGGAGCAATCCAGTCAAGTTCTGATCTTCCAGGTAACGCTTGACGAAATGAGATGCCATATCGCTCCACGATCCGTCGAGTCGGATGTAGGAGACCTCCTGGATTCTTTTTGATAAGGCCCCCGGATGCTGCCGGCTGTAGAAAAATACAGGAACCCACGTAAGTCCGTAAAACAGCCACGTCTTGGCGACATCGATCACGCGCTGCCTGGTTGTGACAAGGAAAACCAGGCCCGCAGCCATTAACGGCGCCAGGGCGCGCCCGCTGGCGTAGCAATAGGTCAAGAGCGCCAGGGCCGAAACGATCAGCGTGATATCAACCAAGCCCCATCTCACTTTGCTCTGGGCGCGGTAAACCCAAAGCAGGTAGAGGATAGTCAGGAGCGGAACCAAATGGGTTTCCCATGCTAAGCGGGCGTATTCGAAGAACCAGGGTGTGACAAGGGCCATGGCGGCAACGATGACACCGATCGTACGCCGGCCAGAGATTCGCCTGGCTAAAAGACCGGTGAGCAGGCATGTGCTAAAGATCCCGAAGGCGCTGAACATCCGGGCCACGAGAATACTGGGCGGGAAAAAGAGAAAAACGATTGCCAGAAGGTACTCATGGACGGGGTGGTAAATCTGGGCGAAACCATCGCGGAACACCTCAAAGAAGAGGGGAAAGCGCGGTCCCACTTCTCCAGCGCCAGTCTTAGCAACCACGTAGGCGTTATAAGCGTAACATGATTCATCAATAGAGAAGCCCGGCGGATTTCGTGAGATCCCCGACGTAAACAGAGCAAAGAGTAATCCCAAACCAGCCACCCAGGGCAAAATACGCCTGAGATAACGGGAGTATTTCATCAGGATAGGATTAAGATAAGTGTCACGCACAGGGCGCATCATCTATTTTGCCCCGGGGTCCCCTCGATCTCAACAGCGTTCCGCGTCGCCAGGAGATTTGTATATTGTTTGGCCCCAAGTTCCGAGATGAGCTGCTGCGAGTCTCGCAGGCTTCGCAGGACACCGCCTTTCGTCTCGTAAAGTATAAAGCCACGCTCCCGGAAAAAACTAAGCAAACTTTCCGGTGGTGTGTTTGCTGCCCGCAAGCCGCCCGGCGAAAATTCAAAAAACACCCGAACATCCGGACTGGAGGCAATTACTTCCTGCATGCCGGCCAGGGCCGCGAGCTCGTGGCCCTGCACGTCAAGCTTGATGAACTGCACGTTGCGGACCGGGAGCAGATCGTCCAACCGCGCGACCTCGACTTCTATCGGCTTCACGTCGGTTTTGGTTTCACCAAGGCGGTTATCCCCGGAATTAAGAATGGATCGTTGAAACTTTGCTCGCCCCTTTGAATCGCCCGCCGCGATTTGAAACGGGGAAACATTGAGGACGGCATTGGTGGCGCAGTTGTCACAAAGTGCCGAGAAGAGATTCGGCTCGGGCTCAAAGGCGAAGACATGGCCGGCATTTCCGACAAGCTTCGCGAACAGCAATGTGTAGAGACCGATATTGGCGCCGATGTCCACGACCTGCATTCCCTTCTCGGTCAGTTTTCGCAAGAGATGCGCTTCCCCGGCCCCCATAATCCCTGCTCGATGGAGAGCAAGAAACACGAGCCGATCAAGCGAAGTCGCGCGGAAACGCTGATCCCAAACCTTAAATTCACGATGCCAAATCCGCGCGTGATTCAGATCGTAAAGGAGCGACGCAATCATTTCTTTGACGCGTTGGCCTGGATTTCCCGGTTGTGCTGCTCGACCTCAATCGGCATTCAGCTAAATCAATTTGATTTTCGTAATCGCAAGCAAAAGCATCCGCAGGAGCAACATCCCGTGGCGCCATCGCTGAATGTTCGTTTCGCCGTAGGTGCGCTCGCGATAACGAATCGGCACGTCGCCGATTTTAAGATGCAGATGATTCGCCCCGAAAATCAGATCGAAATCGCCGAAGGGATCGAAGTCGCCGAAGTGCGCCCGGTTCGCCGCGATGCGCGCATAGTCGTCCTTAAAAAGAACCTTGGTCCCGCAAAGCGTGTCCTTCAGCGGTTGGCCTAGCGCCCAACTGAAGGCGATCCCAAAGAATTTGTTCGCGCAGAGATTGAAGAACTGCATGGCCTTGTCTTCCATCGGGTAAACCAGTCTGACGCCGTTGGCGAAGTCCGCTCGTCCGGAAATGAGGACATCGTAGAATTTTTGCAGCTCCTCTGGCGGAACCGTGAGATCGGCATCGAGGATCATCAAGACTTCGCCGCTGGCTGCGTCGAATGCTTCACGGACAGCGTTACCTTTGCCTTTGCCGGTCTGGCGCATCGTCTTGATGGCGAGATCTGGGTATTGCGCCTTAACCCGCTCAATCTCCGACCAGGTGTGATCCGTTGAATTTCCTTCGACGAAAATGATCTCCGTCTGTCTGCCCAGGCGAGGCAGACGACGCACGGCATCTTCGATGTTTCCCGCTTCGTTGCGTGCCGGGATCACAACCGAAACTGTTTTTTCCCCCTGAGCGCGCTGCAGGGGTCGCGCCACTTGAAAGACCGTTAGAGCAAGCGGCGAAAGGATCGGCGCGATGAAGCGATTGACGACTTTCTCCAGACCGAGACAGGGAAAGGTCATGAGCAACCGGCCCTGTTGTTTGATCACTTCCCAGCCGGCGAGCGAGAGCATGTTTCGCATGTCGGTTGAGCTCAGCCAATTGCAGGGAGGATGGGCGGCCCGAAGGCCCAGCGCCGTTCCGACGCTGATGAAAGGCCACCAAAGCAAGCTGTGAAAATTCAAAATCAGGCGCGTCCGGTTGTGCGAAACCGAGTGCAAGTTCTCGAGAATCTTCTGGACGTCGGCGGCGAAGTTGAGCGTCTCAGACAGGATCACGAAATCGAACGTGCGATTCAGCGCCAGTTTCTCGCCGGCCATGATGTGAAATTTTCCGTGGGGCAATCTTGCGCGCGCCGCGGCAATTTGCTTTTCCGCGAGATCGATTCCCGTGACATCTCGATTCGGCAACAATTCGAGCAGGTTCCCTGCGCCACATCCGATTTCGACCACGCTCGCTTTTGCGGGAATCAGATTCCGGTAATAGGTGGCTAGCAATTTTCGGTAAAAGCGACCAGACGACGTCGGTTCCGTCGGCTGTGCATCATAAAAAGCTCGCAGTTTGTCCAGGTGCCGCTCCAGGAGCGTAGGCGGAAACGCCGCTTCCGGCGGCGGAACGGGAAAGGCAGGATCGAAAATGTCACTTCGACGAAGCTCAACAGAACGATCCGTGTCGCGTGCCATGCCTGTTTACACTAATAGTCGCGCGGATACCGCCAGGCCTACTTTTTTTTGAAGACTTCCACGGCATTCCACGCCACATCGGGAGGCTCCTTTTCGTATTCGAGCGCGCGCTCGAGATACATCTTGGCGAGAGCATCGTCCGGATAGAATTCGAGGAACTGTGAGAAAAGGATCTTGGCCTGGGTAAATTCGCGTTCCCGGAACTTGCGAAAGCCGGCTTCGTAGGTCTCGACGCGGTGAAGAAACTCCTCGTCTCCACGAGCCTTCTTCTCGCCGATCAAAGTGAAGATCTCCACCGGCTCGGTTTTGCCTTTCACCTGGACGAACGCCACACTGCGCAGATCGAATTCCTCCCGGATCAAAGTAGCCGCCCGCGCGCCGACCAGAATATCGACCGCGTAAGTGCGGGTGAGCGCCTCGAGACGGGAAGCGAGATTGACGGCGTCGCCGATCACCGTCGGGTCCGCCTTTTCCTGCGAGCCGATGTTGCCCACGAGGACGTCGCCGTGGTTGATGCCGATCCCAATATGAAAGGGCGGGACGCCCTGCGCTGCCCATTGCGTGTTCAAGACCGCCAGTTCCCGCCGCATGTCCAGCGCCGCGCGCGCGCAGGCCTTCGCATCCTCGCCCAGGCCCCGGCTGCTTACGTTCCCCCATACCGCCATGACAGCGTCGCCGATGAATTTGTCCAGCGTCCCGTTGTTCTCGAAGACGGCGCCCGTCATCCGGCTCAGATATTCGTTGAGCTGGGCCACGAGTTTCTCCGGATCCGCGCTTTCGGTGAGGGTGGTAAAGCCAACGATGTCCGAGAACAGGATCGTGGCCGGCAACCGCACCCCGCGCAGGCTGCTGTAAAAGCTGTCGGGATTGTCGAGAATTTCCTTTACGAGATTCTTCGAGACGTAGCGTTCGAGGGTGCGGCGCGTCCGGTTCTTCTCCATCCGTTCCAGGACAAACTCGAAGCCTAACGAGAGGAAGCCGGCGGTGAGAAAGGTGGAGAGCACCGGGACAACCACGACGAGCAATCCCGTGCGGTCGTACATCACCCGCGAAAACGCCAGGTAAGCGCCGGCGATCGCGAGCAGGCTGATAATGCAAACAAGCGGCCGCCGAACGAATGCGATCAAAAGTCCTGCGAGAGCCGCGGCCGCAGCGACCAGGATCAAATCGGTTCGCTCCGACGTGGGATAAAGGAAATCGTGGTCGATCGCGGCCGCCATCGCATGAATGTGCAAAGTCGGCCCCGGCGTATCCGGGCTCATCGGAGTCGGCACAAAATCGTGCTGAATTTGCGACGAAGCGCCGACGACTATGATCTTGTCCTTGAAGAACGCGCCGTCGCCAAAGCCGCTGCCTGTATCACGGGAAGCGGGAATCGGAGCGTGCCAGATCTTTGGATCAAACACCTCATAAAGCGGCTGGGCCGGGTAGGCGTCGTTCGCCCCGAAACGAAATTGATGAGGGACGAAGTCCCAGGACACATCCTTTTCGTGCCCGATTTTCTTCAGTATCCGGGCCGACATCGCATAATAAACTTCCTCGGAAGGGTACGACTCCTGGCCAGCCAGCAGCCGGTCCGAAACCATGTAACGGATCGAGCGAACCTTTCGATCGAGCGGGTCGGAAAAGAAGATTACGAATCCGACGCGGTCGTCCAGTAAGGCCGGTGGCGGAATCAGGTTCGCGTTAGGCAGGACCGCCTGCATGCCTTTGGAAAAATCGAAGTTCGCTCCGATGACCACCCGGTCGCGATACCGATCAAGGGCCTCGTGGAGAATGGGATCACCCTCGTTAGGCGGATTAGAGACAAAGTCGAACATCACGGCTCGCGCTCCGGCGCCAAAGAGACGATCAAGCAGGAGAGCCCAGACTTCTCGCGACCACGGATAGGGCCGCTCCGTCATGAGTTGTAAGGCGCGGCTGCTCGCCAGCTCCTCAGGAGAAAAGGGCGGCAGCTCGAGGGTCGACTGATCGATGCCGAGAAAAACGAACTCAGGATGGGTCTGGGCCTTGCGGCCTTCGCGCTGGAGAAAGTCCTCGAAATTCTGTTCCTGCTGCCAGATGCCCGACAGAAACGGGAGGCCTGGAAAGAAATGCCCGACGAGAATCACCGACGCGCAAAACGCGCAGATTCCCGCCACGACGATACGGCGATGTCGGGCCATCCAGTGCACGGGGCGATTTTACGGGCGGCGTTCCCGGGGGCCAATGCAATTCTGCTTTCAGGTTGCATCAACCCACTCGCTCGCTACTTTTCCCGCCCGCGAACGCCGATGCGTTTGCCGATCTGCTCACCTGGCCTGCTAATGCGGACCTAATCAGCGAATGAGGTCGCGCAGATCATTAACCGAAAAAACAATTCGCTGAAAGAAGGAGTCCGCTTCGGCGGGCTAAAACAACATGCCAAGAGCAACTAATGCTCCCGCCAGCCGGGAGCGACGTAAACGCGTCCTCGACCAGGCCAAGGGTTACCGCGGCCGCCGTTCCAAACTTTTCCGGTACGCGAAGGACGCGACCATGAAGGCCAAGTATTGGGCGTATCGCGATCGCAAGACGCGCAAACGCACGTTCCGCTATCTTTGGATCCAGCGGCTCAACGCCGCCGTCCGCGCGCAGGGCCTCACTTACAGTCGCTTCGCCGAAGGCCTGAAGGCCGCGAACATCGGGCTCGATCGCAAAATCCTCTCCGATCTCGCGATCACCGACGAAGTCGCGTTCAAGGGAATCGTCGAGCAGGTCAAGACCGCGCTCGGGGAAAAAGCGAAAGCGGCGAAGAAGGCGTAGTTTGCGTTGAAGCGATGCAGGGTTGAAGCGTTGAAGCGATCCCGCTGCAACGCTTAAACTCTTTAACGCTT
The DNA here is from genome assembly GCA_041167505.1 of Verrucomicrobiota bacterium. GTDB lineage: Bacteria > Verrucomicrobiota > Verrucomicrobiia > Chthoniobacterales > UBA10450 > AV80. The sequence continues at coordinate 44,646 of JBEEHR010000002.1, read as the reverse complement.
TAACGTCTCCACATGCCACACGAGCTGGAACAACTGCGTGACTCCGCGCTGACCGAGGTCGCGGCGGCAACCGACGAGCAAACGCTCGAAGCCGCGCGCGTCCGTTATCTCGGCCGCGCCGGCAGCATTTCCGCGTGGGCCGAGCGGATGAAGTCGCTCAGCAAAGACGAGAAGCCGGTCGTGGGCAAACTGCTGAACGAAGCGCGGAACAGTGTTACGGCCGCGATTGCGGAAAGCGCCGAACATCTTCGCGCCGCGAAGGAAGCGCGGGAGCTGGCGAACATCGACATCTCTCTTCCGGGGACCGCCGCCGAGATCGGCACGCTCCATCCCCTCACCCAGATGCTCGATCGCGGGATCAGCATTTTCCGTCGAATGGGATTCGCCCTCGCCGAGGGCCCCGACGTCGAGACCGAATGGCATTGCTTCGATGCCCTCAACACCGCGCCCGATCACCCGGCGCGGAATGAGCAGGACACTTTCTATTTACCGGACGGCCGCCTTCTTCGCACCCACACCTCGACCGTCCAGATTCGCGCGATGGAAAAAGCGCCGCCGCCGATCCGCGTGATCGCGCCGGGCGCGGCCTATCGGCGCGATGAAGTGGACGCCACCCACAGCGCGCAGTTCCACCAGATTGAAGGCCTCTACGTCGACGAGAAGGTGAGCATCGGAGACCTCAAGGGCACCCTGGAGTTTTTCCTGCACGAGCTTTTCGGCGCGGACACGCAGGTCCGTTTTCGCCCGCATTATTTTCCGTTCACGGAACCCAGCTTCGAGATCGACGTGAAATCGAAGGCGCTCAAGGGCGGCGAAAAATGGCTGGAGATGTGCGGCTGTGGGATGGTGCATCCGGCCGTGTTCGAGCAGGTGAATTCCGCGCGCGGGGATGACGCCTACGATCCGAAGAAATGGAGCGGGTTCGCCTTCGGTTTGGGAATGGATCGACTCGCGATGATTTTGTTCGGCATTCCCGACCTACGCTATTTCGCCGCGAACGATCTGCGGTTCCTGAAGCAATTCGCATGAGTGCGGCGTGTCTTATCTGGGGAGCGCGCGCGACTCGCGTGCCGGATGCGGCGACTCGCCGGATACCTCCTTTTTCGATGCCAGTTTGCGCTCAGCGGGTCGCCGAGCACGGCACGCGAGTCGCGTGCGCTCCCCAATCGAAGGACGCGTTACCGCAATGAAATTCTCCGTTAACTGGTTGCGCGAATTCGTCGAGCTGCCGAAGAGCATCGACGAGCTGGCAGAGTTGCTCACGCTCGCCGGGACCGAGATTGAAAGCATCGAAAAGCGTGGCGCGAATTTCGACAACGTCGTCGTCGCGCAGATCAAAGCTTCGGCCCAGCATCCGAACGCGGACCGTCTGAGCGTCTGCCAGGTCGACGACGGAAGCGGACAACCACGCCAAATCGTTTGCGGCGCGAAGAACTACAAGGTGGGCGACAAGGTTCCGCTCGCTCTGCCCGGCGCGGTGCTGGTGGGCGACCTGAAGATTAAGCCGAGCAAACTGCGCGGCATCGAATCGCAGGGAATGCTTTGCAGCCCGAGCGAGCTTGGCCTTTCGGCCGACAGCGATGGCCTCCTGATCCTTTCGCCCGAGGCGAAGATCGGCGAACCGATCGCGTCGCTGTTTCCAGAAGACACGGTTCTCGATGTCGAGATCACTCCGAACCGCGGCGATCTGCTGAGCCATTTCGGTTTGGCCCGCGAGATTGCGGCTCTGGTAGGGTCATCGCGCTGCGATGACCGCGGACGGCGCAGCGCGCCGTCCCTACCATTGAAGACGGGAGGCATCACCATCTCCGCGCCGAACGAGTGCCCGTTTTATTCCGCGCGGCGAATCGAGAACATCAAGGTGGGCCCGAGTCCGGATTGGCTGCGCGCAAGATTGGAATCGGTCGGTCTCCGTTCCATCAATAACATCGTGGACATCACAAATTTCGTGATGCTCGAGCTTGGCCAGCCGCTCCATGCGTTCGACGCGGACAAGTTGAACGGCGCGATCAATGTGCGGCTCGCGAAGGCCGACGAACAATTCCTCGCGCTCGATGGGAAGACTTACTCGTTAGGCGAACAGGATCTCGTCATCGCGGATGACGCGCGCGCAGTCGGAATTGCCGGCGTCATGGGCGGCGAAGACACCGGCGTTACGGAATCCACCACGGCGTTGCTGCTGGAAAGCGCGTTCTTCGACCCGGCCAGCATTCGCCGAACGGCGCGGCGCCTCAGCCTGCCGAGCGACGCCAGCTACCGGTTTGAACGGCGCGTCGATCCCGGGATGGTCCTGGCCGCGTCCAACCGCGCTGCTGAACTGATGCGCGAAATCGCCGGCGCAAATCCCGCGGCGGAAATATGGACGGGCGGCGCGCTGCCGGCATCGCCACCGGATGTTTCTCTGCGCTACGAGCATTGCAACGAACTCATTGGCGTCCCGGTGCCACCGGAACGCGTGGAAAAAATCCTGCAAAGCTTTGGCCTGGAGAAAGCGCAGGGCAATGACTCGGAAAGTTCATGGCGCATTCCGAGTCATCGTTTCGATCTGCAACGCGACGTCGATTTAATCGAGGAAGTCGTGCGCGTGTTTGGAATCCAGAATGTTCCCGGACTGGATCGCAGCCGGTCCACACCGGAATCCGAGGCAGATCGCGGCTATGATTTTGAATCCCGACTGCGCACACGTCTGGCGGGGCGTGGACTTACGGAGGTGCGAACGTCGAAATTGATTTCGCGCAAGGCGACTGAGTTTGAGAGCGCGATCGAGTTGCGCAATCCGCTCAATGAAGACCATGTCGCGCTCCGGCGAAGTTTCTATCCCTCCTTCCTGGATGTTTTGGCGCGCAATGTTTTGGGCGGCGCGCAGCGCGTCGCCATCTTTGAGGTGGGCCGGGTGTTCATCCCTCCCGAGGGAAGAGAAGAACGTCATCTTGGAATTCTCTTGTGGGGAAATTCCGCGCCATCCGCACACTGGCGCTCGGACAACCGCATCCTCGATTACTTCGACCTGAAAGGCGAGATCGAGTCGGTCATCCCATTTGCGTCTTTCAAACGGGTTGAGCGACCCGATCTAACCCTGGCAGTCGAAATCTGGCGAAACGAAGAGCGGATTGGTTTTGCCGGCCAGGTCGTTTCCGAACGAACGAAGTCGCTTGGCGCGACTCCCCCGGTCCTGTTCGCCGAGCTGAATATTGATTCGGTCGCGCACCTGGGAAGCGGCCAAACATTTCGCGAGATCGACAAGTTTCCCGCCGTCACCCGCGACATCGCAATGATCGTGCCGGAAAATTTGAGTCACGAAAAAGTTTTGGCGACGATCGTCGGCGCGAACGAACCGCTGCTGGCGAGCATTGAGTTGTTCGATGTTTTCAGCGGTGGTGAAGGAAAAAATTTCGGCGCGGAAAAAAAGTCATTGGCATATGCGTTGACATACCGCGACAAAACTCGCACACTGACGAACGACGAAATCACCGTGGTCCACGCGAAGATTCGCGAGCGGTTGCAGCGGGAATTGGGTGTGGAACTCCGGGAGTAGTTCTTTGATAGCGGCCGGGAGTTTTCCATTGAGGGTTGGGATGGAAACCAGAGTTTTTCGCTCAACTCTCAACCGAGAACTTTCGACCAATTTACCCTGCGGTGTTCGAGATTACAGGTGTGATTCCCGAACCGATATTTCATTGACCAGGAGGCTTGGCTGCATTGGGAACATGACATGCCTTAATTGGAAGTCAGACGACCATGCGGCGGTTATCCGCCCGTTACCGAAAGGGAACGGGATATCCACCTTAACGGCATTTGCGGGGTAATAATTTAAAAGCCCGGGCTGCGAAAGCAGTTCGGGCTTTTTCTCGTGCTCGTGCTCTTGATCATGATCCTGATCTTTTTCTGGATGCTTTGTTGCCACCTCAGGATCAGGAGCACGATCAGGATCATGAGCAGGAATTGAAGATTGACCCACTCCATCCTTTCATTTTCTCTGAGCCAACACTCTTCGAGGAGAAATCCATGAAAATTTGCAGCCGGTCACTTCTCACTCTCGTCATTGCCGTCGCGCTCATCTGCCCGATCATCGCCCACGCCAAAACTCCGAAACCATCAGCCCCCGACCTGGTGATCGAGAAAACGACCCAGACCTCGTCCACGTTTTGGATCGTCAAAGTCAGGAACACCGGCAACGGCGATTCTGCTCCCACAACTTTGAAAATGGTGGCGAACCCCGGCGGCTCTTATTCCTGCCCGGTCGCCGCGATCAAAGCGGGCGGCACCGCCGATGTGCCCTGTCGGATGCCGTTCAAGGCGAAGGCTGATATGCGCTGTGAATTCACCGTGAATCCCGACAAATCGATCGCGGAAGCCAGCTACGCGAATAATCGCACCGTCAGCTCGACGAATCCGAAGTTCAATTAGCGGCCGCTACTGGAACACAGGCTCGCAGCCTGTGTTCCGCTTACAGTGAAGATGATTTGAAAATTCGGCGGTAAGCGGGACACTGCGCGAGCATGCGCGCAATTCTCGCTCTCGAAGACGGCCGGATTTTCGAAGGCGAATCATTTGGCGCCACCGGCACCCGCGTCGGCGAAGTTTGTTTCAACACTTCGATGACCGGTTACCAGGAAGTGCTGACCGATCCGTCGTATCGCGGTCAGATCGTTGCGATGACGTATCCGCTCATCGGCAATTACGGGACGAACGCGCTCGACCAGGAAAGCCGCGAACCGCACGTGCGCGGCTTTGTCATCGAAGAGCTGAGCGAAATCCCGAGCAACTGGCGTTCGGAATCGTCGCTCGAAGATTACCTGGCGCACTGGAACATTCCCGGCGTCCAGGGCATCGACACCCGCGCGCTGACGCGCCATCTCCGCGAGCTCGGCGCCATGAAAGCGTGCCTGACGACGGAAGCGCTTTCGGAAAAGGAAGCGATCGCGCAGGCGAATCAAGGCGAAGGCGTGACCGGAATGGATTACGTGCGCGAAGTCACGACCAATGCGCCGTATGAGTGGGATCCCGACGATCAGCTGAGCGCGAACTGGTCGGTCGCGAGCGGGACCGCGGAGGAAGTGATCCGCGGGGCGCTGCCGCCGGTGCGGTATCGGGTGGTCGCCTACGATTACGGGATCAAGGAAAACATTTTGCGGCGCCTGCGCCAGAACGGTTTCGCCGTGACCGTCGTGCCGGCAACGACCAGTGCCGCTGAAGTGCTCGCGCTGAATCCAGACGGCGTCTTTCTCTCGAACGGTCCCGGCGATCCCTCGGCAGTGCCGTATGCGCACGAATCGCTCCGGGGTTTGCTCGGCAAGAAACCGATCTTCGGAATTTGTCTCGGGCACCAGATTCTCGGGTTCGCGACGGGCGGGAAAACTTTCAAATTGAAATTCGGTCACCGGGGCGGCAACCAGCCGGTGAAAGATTTGCGGACCGGGAAAGTTGCAATCACATCGCAGAACCACGGGTTCGCCGTGGACGCGGATTCGTTGCCGAAAGAGATGGAACTCACGCACATCAACCTGAATGACGGGACGGTGGAAGGGATGCGCCATCGGGAACTGCCGGTCTTCAGCGTGCAATATCATCCCGAGGCCGCGCCCGGCCCGCATGACGCGAGTTATTTCTTCTCGCAGTTCGCGGAGTTGATCGAGAACAGTCGTTAGGCCTACTCTTCTCCGCAGTACAGCGAAGCGGCAGCTACCGAAGAATGGCTATAGAATTGACGCCGCCCGAATCGGGCCCACGTTCCCCGATGTTGTATTCACCTGATCGAACTTCGAAGTGGTTGCAATTCACCGTCGTGGCGAGCTTTTCGGCGAGTCTCGTTCTCTCGCCTCTGGCAATCGCGCATGAGGATCACGACAAGGAAAAACTCGCGGCCGCTTCTGAGAAAACGCTGACCGGCGAAATCGTCGACCTGATGTGCTACGCGGACCACAACGCGACCGGCGAAAAGCACGCTAGCTGCGCCGCGAGCTGCATTAAGGGCGGCGGGCCGGTGGCGATCCTGAGTGACGGCAAAGCGTATCTGGTGGTCGGCGACCACAAGCCGATGAACGAACAGCTCGCGGAGTACGCCGGCAAAACAATCACGTTGAAAGGCAAGCTCGCGAGCAATGGCGGAATCCCGATGCTCGAGAATGCCGAGATCGTGAAGAAGTGAGGATGACTGCGGGCGGCGCAGCGCGCCGTCCCTACCTACGCCGCAGCGCCGCGACTTCGCGAAGCATCCGCACACTGTCGCGCGCGAAGCTCACCTTGCTTCCTTCGAAGTGGTTCCAGCGCACGGGAATTTCTTTCATTCGCAGGTTCGCCTTTCGCGCCAGATAAAGCAGCTCGACGTCGAAACCGAACCCGTCCGTTTCTGTTCGCTGTAAAATCGGCCGGAAAACATCGAGGCGAAACGCTTTGAAGCCGCATTGCGTGTCCCAGAACGGCAGCCCGGTCGCGACGCGGACGATCAGGTTAAAGACGCGGCCGCCTTGTTCGCGGCGCCACGGCTGGTGCTGACCGATCAGAGTGCGGTCCAACGCGCGCGAACCGAAGGCCACGTCGAGTTCGCCGGCCGCGATGGGCTCGACGAGCTTCGGAGCTTCGTCAATCGGCGTCGAGAAATCGGCATCGGAAAACAAACCGATCGGCGTCGTGGCGGCGTGCAATCCTTCCCGAACAGCCGCGCCTTTGCCGCGATTAGGCGAGTGCTCGAGGAGATGCGCGGAGATCGCGGTTTGCCCCGCGAAAACTTCGCGGACGATTTTGGAAGTGGCGTCCGTAGAACCATCGTTTACGACGATCACCTCGCTGGCCGGGCTTGCAGTCTGCAGATAGGCGAAGGCCGTGCGCAGGCTCTGGCCGATCCGCTCCGCTTCGTTAAAAGCGGGGATTACGAGTGAAAACGGCGGGAGCATCGTCCGGCAGTTGTAGAGGCGCGTGTCCCCGCGCGCAACAAACTCCTGCTCATGATCCTGATCATGATCCTAATCCATTGTGAGGGCGCACGCTGTTCCGGAGGATCAGGAGCACGACCACGATCAGGAGCAGGAAGGAATAAGAGCTGAGCGCGCGGTGGTAGCGGCGAAGGGCAATTTCTCCTTTGGCACCTCTGGGTACTGGGGCAACTTCCCCCCGACATGGCCGACCAAAACGGGGGACTGGAATCCAGCGGCAAGATCGAGACCAATCCGGTCGTCGTGGTGGCCGGCATCGGCCAGAAAGGGCGCAGCTTTCTTCGGGAAATCGGGGGGTTGTTTTGGTTCATCGTCCACACGTTTACGGAAACGTTCGAGAACATGCGGCGCGGGCGGGCGCCGTTCAAAGCCGCCAGCTTTTTCCGGCACACAGAGCGCGCGGGCGTGGGCTCCGTGCCGCTCGTCGCGATGGTTTCGTTTTTCCTGGGCCTGACGATGGCGTTGCTGACCGGTTACCAACTGGAGCGTTTCGGAACGGAGCGCCTGGTGCCGGGCCTGGTCTCGATCGCGTTCACCCGCGAGCTGGGACCGCTGCTCACCGGCATCATGCTCGCCGCGCGAATCGGCGCCGCCTTCACTGCGGAACTGGGCACGATGGAAGTGAACGAAGAAGTGGAAGCCATCGAGGCGATGGGCATCAGTCCCCTGCGCTTTCTGGTCGCGCCACGAATGCTGGCTTTGTTTGCGCTCATGCCGTGTCTCTCCGTGATCTCGAGCGTAGCGGCCATCGTCGCCACGTGTTTCATCTCCTACGCCTATTTCAATATCGCTTTGGTTTACTTCAATGACCTGGTGCTGAACTCCCTTCTGATCCGCGACATCATCACTGGGATCATGAAAAGTTTTCTCTTCGGCCTGCTGATTGCGGCGATCGCCTGCTACCGCGGGCTCAACGTCACCGGTGGCGCCGCGGGCGTCGGCAACGCCACCACCTCGAGCGTCGTCACGGCGATCACGACAGTGATCGGTTTCGACACGGTCTTTAACATCGTTTACACGGTTTTCTTCCCAACATGAGCGCGCCGACTCCGCATGTGGTCGAGCTGCGCGATGTTCATCTCAGCTTCGATGAAAAAAAGGTGCTCGATGGCGTGTCGCTCGAAGTCGAACCGCTGGATCGTTTCGTCGTCATGGGCCAGAGCGGCAGCGGCAAGAGCACGATCCTGCGCATGATCCTCGGAATCCTCGGGCCCAGCCGCGGCTCCGTCTTCTTCAAACAATTCGAAATCTCGCGTTTGAACCGCCGGAAGCTGCAGCAGATCCGTACCCAGATCGGAATGGTCTACCAGTATTCAGCGCTGCTCAGCTCGCGCAATGTGCGCGATAACGTGGCCTTGCCCCTTGAAGAATTGACCACGAAAACCCCCGGCGAGATCGACAAGATCGTGGACGAAAAGCTGGCGCTCGTTGGGATGTTGGAGGCGAAACACCAGGCGCCTTCGGAATTGAGCGGCGGGATGAAGAAACGCGTCAGCCTCGCGCGCGCCCTTGTCATGGACCCGGAGCTGATTCTGTTTGACGAGCCGACCGCCGGCCTCGACCCGGTCATCGCAAGCGTGATCGACGAATTAATCATTAGCCTGACGGAAAGCTCAAACGTGACCTCGATCATTGTCACTCATGAGATGGATAGCGCCTTCCGGGTTGGCACGAAGATGGCGATGCTGTATCAGGGAAAAATTATTGAACAGGGCGAGGCCGAGGGGTTCAAAAACTCGACCAACCCCGTGGTGGCGCAGTTCTTGAGCGGCAGCACCGAAGGACCGATCCTGGAAGGAAGCAAAGATGCGATTGCAACGAAATGAAATCCTGACCGGCCTGCTTGTGCTCGCCACGATTGCGGTCCTGACCGCGATCCTGATCCTGCTCGGCGCGCCCGGACTCTTCCGGCCGCTGGTGACTTACCGGATCTACATGGACAACGCCGCTGGCATCAAGTTGGGCGCGCCGGTCCTGCTGGCGGGGCGCAAGATTGGCCAGGTCGACAAACTCTTTTCGCCCGTTTCGAAGGAAGATGCCGCCCGCGCCGAAGCCGCCGCCGCCGCTTTGCACGCCGGCGATCCGAACCCGACCCCGGCGGAGAAGCCGAAATACGAAGCGCGCATCGACGTGAGGGTCGACAAGAACGCGCTTGTCTACAAAGACGCGAAGGCGCGCCTCATCACCCTCGGGCTCCTCGGCGAAACGGCCATCGACATCACCCAGGGTAACGACAGTTCCGGGCGGGCGGGCGACGGCGAAACGTTTGCGGGCGAACGCGTCCCGGACTTCGGCGAATCCATTTCCAAGATGCTCGACATCGTCAAGCCAGTCGCGATCGAGGCCACCAACACGTTGAAGGAACTGCAAACCACTTCGGCGAATCTCAGCCGGATCACCGATGAAAATTCGCAGCTGAACATGGGGCTCGCGCAGTTCCGCACTTTCGTCGAGAACCTGACGAGTTTGACCGCGACCGACAGTTCGCTCTCGGTCGCGCTCAAGAACATCGAGAAGATCAGCACCGATTTGTCGAGCAACGACAACATCCAGATCACGCTCCAGAATTTTCGCGAGTCATCCGATACGCTGAAGGGGATCATGGCCGATCTGAATCGGCTGGGGCCCGACTTGAAGGCTGCCGGAACCAACGTCAAGGAGTTGACGGAAACGGTGAAGACCCAGCCGTGGCGCTTGATCTGGCCAAGCACGAAAAAATATCCGCAGGACGAACCGGCCGCCGCCGAATCGACGCCGGTGAAGAAGACGGCGAAGCCGAGACCGCGTGCGAGCGCCACGCCGCCGCCACGGACGCGGTAGCTGTAGCCGGGATCGGTGATCCCGGCTTGGAGAACGCGTGATCTGCGAGCCGGGATCACCGATCCCGGCTACAACGTCACTTCTTCAGTTCCACCAGTTTCGCCTGGAGGAACGACATAACAGCCGCTTCCTCCGCCCGAAGGTCTTCCAGTTTTTCCGCGAGGGCTTCCTCAGTCTTTTGCCGGAGGCCCTCGATCATGTCGCCGTCGAGATAAGAATCCAACACCACCGGGTGGACGTAGCACTTCCGGCAAACCGTCGGCGTGTTGCCAAGAATCTTGGCGACCGCCGTGATTGCGTCTTTGATGTTCTTCTTTGCCTGCGCCTTGGTTTCGGCTGGGCCCTGCGAACTCAACGCCATCGCCGTGAGCACCGTCCCCGCCCAAGTGCGAAAATCCTTGGCGGTGAACTCTTCCCCCGTGATCTCCTGCAGGTAATCGTTCACATCCTGCGAATCCACGTTTCGCACTTCGCCCGCCTCGTCTTCGTACTGAAAAACGTCCTGGCCCGGCAGGTCCTGGAGTTTGCGAATGATGTTCGCGAGACGGCGATCGCTCACGTCGATTTCGTGTTTCACTCCGCTCTTGCCCTTAAAACTAAAGGTGAGCTTTGCGCCATTCACGTCGACATGCCGGTTCCGCATGGTCGTCAGGCCGAACGATTGGTTCTCCCGCGCGTACTCCTCGTTCCCGATGCGGATGAACGTGCGTCCAAGCAGATGCACCACGGTGGCGAGGACCTTGTTTCGCGGCAGCTCGCGCAGGCCCATGTCTTTGTTGACCCGTCTGCGAATTTTCGGCAACGCCTGCCCGAAAACCAGGATGCGATCGTACTTGTTTTCATCGCGCGCCTCTCGCCAGCGCTCGTGATAACGATACTGCTTTCGGCCGCGCGCATCCCGGGCGGTGGCCTGGATGTGTCCGTTCGGCGACGGACAAATCCAGACGTCTTTGTAGGCGGGCGGAATCGCGATGCGCCGGATTCGCAAGAGGCGGGGCTCATCGCGGATCGCTTTGCCGTCCGTGTCGAAATATTCGAAATCGTCGCCTTTTGCTTTGCGAGTGTAGCCTGGCTGTTCGTCGCTGACGTAACGCAAACCGGCCTCTTCGGCGACCTCGGCCGGGTCTTGAGCAACTTCGATCTCAGCGACTTTCTGTTTCTCCCGCCGCTGCTTGGTTGTAGGCACGCAACCAATTCGTGCGCGGGAGGACGCGAGGTCGCAATTGGTTTGGAGGGACGACCCTCGGTCGTCCAAGCGGGGACGGACAGCGCCTGTCCCTCCAATGACCTCCTACGCGCCGTAACTCTTCGTGAATTTCTTGCGGGACTCGGATTCGGATGCAGGCGTCGCCGGAGAAGCCTCAGTCTTCTCCGGGGATGAAGACGCGGCGGGCTCGTCCGCCTCGGCTTCCGGCGATTCCGGGGCGGCCTCAGGCTCGGCGATGCCTTCACGCACCTGGCGCGAGACTTCCACGAACGCCATCTGCAAATTCGACAACGTGTTGCGCAACACCGCAGTCTCTTCGTTCGTGAGATTGCCGCGCGTCTTTTCCTGGATCATGGCGAGCTGGTCGATGAACATTTTCGCCAGCTCGAGGTTCACTTCGCCCTTGCCGGTTTGCGGATTCGGAATTTGCCCGAGGAAAAGCGCCGCGTTTTGAGCCTGCATCATGACGAACTCGATGAAGCGCTGCGACATCTCGCCGGATTGCGTGTTGGTTTGGACTTCAGCCATGGTGACCTAAGATAGTTGAAGCGTTGAAGAGTTAAAGCGTTGAAGCGCGCGGGATCGGATACTCTTCAACGCTTTAACGCTTCATCCCTGCAGCGTTCCCTTCCCCCGGCGGTCGCACGAGCGCCAGAACGTACGGCTGGTTCTGAAAATACTTCGCCGCCACGCGCCGCACTTCTTCCACCGTGATCCCTTCGACGTCGTGCTCGAGCTTCTGATAGTGGTCGAACCCGAGCCCATAAAGCTCATCGAGCGCCGCCATGTATCCGAACGAATCGTTGCTCTGATTCGCGATTTGTTGCTGCCCGATCATTTTCTTTTTCGCCCGGGCCAGTTCTTCCAGCGTCAATCCTTCCGACGCCAGCTTTCCGATCTCCTCCAGCAATGCCGCCCGCACTGGCTCGATCTTCTGCGGATCAGTCCCGAGATAAAAAAGGAACAACCCTGGAACTAGCCCCTGCATCTGGCTGGCGCCCACGTAATAGGCGAGGCCCATCTCTTCGCGGATCCGCACGAAGAATCGCGACCCGAGATCGCTGCTCGCTTCATCGATCAATTCGAGCGCGTAACGATCCGGGCTGAACATGTCGGCGCCGCGATAACCGACCATCAACACGCCCTGCGCTTTGTCTTTCAAACGCTCGACCGTAACGGTGCTGGCGAGCGGCGGCGGTTGCGGTGCGCTGGTCAAAGCCAGCTCGCCCGGTTTCATTTTCCCGAGCGCCTGCTCGAAAAGCTCTCGCACTTCCGCGACCTTCACATTTCCGAAAACGGAAATGACGCCGTTCCGGCCGGCGAGGTAGCGGTCGCGAAACGCCAGCAAATCTTTCCGGGTCAACTTCGCCACCGACTCCGCCGACCCTTTCCCGCGCAACGCATAGGGATGCTCGCCGAAGAGCGCCTCGCGCAAAATATTGCGAGCGACGGTCGTGAGTTGCTCCTCGTCTTCCTTGATCCCTGCGAGCTGCACCTCCCGTTCGCGCTCGACCGCGGCGTCCGGCATCGTCGCGTCCAGCAAAACGTCGGACAGAATCTCGATGCCGAGCTGGAGATCGGGCTGAGTCACATCAAGGGCCACGCTGAAACTGTTGTTCCCCGCATCGCTGCCGATGCTGCCTCCGACGGCCTCGATCGTATCGGCGATCTGTTCCGCCGTGCGGGTCTTCGTTCCTTTCAGCAGCGCCTTCGCCATCAGGCGCGTGATGCCATTGGTTGCGCGTGTTTCCGCCAACAGGCCGCCGCGAAAAACCGCCGCCATCGAAACCAGCGGAAGCCGCGGGTCTTCGCGCACGAGCAAGCGAAGGCCGTTCGACAGCTCGATCTTCTGGATTTCACCGGCGGCGATCGGCGGAACGGCTTCGCTCTTAGCCGCAGCCGCTATCTTCGGGTCAAGCGACACGACCGTGAGATTATTATCGACCAGATACTTTTCGGCGACGCGGCGAATATCGTCCGAGGTAATTCTTTGGACGGCGTCGAGATAGTCGCGGGTAAAATTCAGGTTCCGGGTCAGGAACCAATTCGAGCCGAGGTCGGACGCCTGGCCGCGCATGGTGGTGAGCGCGCCGAGATGATGGCTTAACGAAATCTTTTTTGCCTTGGCGAGTTCTTCCGGAGTGATCCCAGCCGTTTTGATCTCGTCGATTATCTTCAGGACCAGGTCCCGCGCGGCGTCCCGGTTTTCCAATTCGACCGTCGCGTCGATCCCAAGCAATCCCGGATCACCCGGCGTGTAGGAAAAAGCGGAGACGCCATAGGCGAGTCCCGTTTCTTCGCGCAGCCTGCGATAAAGGCGCGAGCTGCGGCCGTCGCCGAGGATCGTCGAGAGAAGATCCAGCGCCGGCACGTCGGGGTGCGTGATCTCGGGAATGTGCCAGGAGAGCGACAGCCGGCTCAGCTCCGTGACAAATTCCTGGTGGACCTCACGCCGGCCGAGCTGGGGCGGTTCACTCGGAATGAAAACGGGTTGCAGCGATTTCGCCGGGTGATCCTTGAAAAGATCAGTGAGCTGCTGATAGACCGCGTCCGCCTGAACGTCGCCCACGACGACAAACGTCAGATTATTCGGCACGTAACGCGCCTGGTAATATTTCATCACATCCTCACGCGTGAGCTGATTGTAAATGTCGAGCTGCCCGATGACCGGCAGCCGGTAGGGATGGCGTTGATAGGCGGTCGAGAAAAGTAATTGTCCCGCCATCCGGTCGGGATCGTCCATCCCCATGGCGAATTCGCGCCGGATGACTTCCTGTTCCTTCGCGTACTCTTCCGCCGGCAGCGTCGAGTTCATCATCGCATCCGAAAGCACGTCGATCGCGATGCCGGCGCCGTCCTTCGGCACATCGATCCAGAAAACCGTGCGATCGAATGACGTGTAGGCGTTGATGTAGCCGCCCACGTCCTGGACTTTCTGCGCGATCGCGTTCGCCGGATTCGTTTTCGTTCCCTTGAACAGCATGTGCTCGAGGATGTGCGACAAACCCGCGCCGAGGTGTTCGTTCTCGTCCACGCTCCCCGTGGCGCACCAGGCCTGCACGCTGGCGACGGGCGCGCTCCGATCTTCCTGCACGATGATCGTGAGGCCATTCGGCAACACGCGTTTCTGCGCCGTGCTCGGCGGAAACGTAATGCCGGGCCCGCTTTCGGGTGGGGCGGCTTTAAGATGGGCGCTTCGCATATCGTCTAACCAAAGTGCGCCCGGCGGCGCGTTTCAATTAGGACAACTTCGGCGCAGATGCCGGAAGTCCAAGCGGAACGTCGGGGTGGGAACGCTTTTCCGGCTCGAACGGCTTCACAAACGCTTCGTGAAAATCGAAGACGTTCTTGAAATCCTCGATCGAATCTTCCTCGGTCTTCCCGAAAATGCCGGCGCCGATCAGGTTGAAAACCATGTGGCCAATATCTTCGGTCGACCGGATTCCCCAGTAGGACAGGACCGTCACCACCATCGGCCCAAATTCCTTCAGCGCGTACTCTCGCACGCCCTTGAGCAGCTCCGGGCCCGCCACGTGCCGGACCGATGCGCCCTTCGTTTTCTTCTGCTGCTTCGTCGTGTAATCGAGCGCGTCGCGGAGAAAAACGTAGGCATCGCGCTGGTAGCGCGGGTCGCTGGCTACAATCGAATCAAGCGCTTCGGCGAATCCTATCTTTTGCATTTTTTGTCCGGCCCGTTTTAGCGAGAGCCGCCATGATAAGCAACAACACTTCGGCGGGCAACTCAGGCTTTCCGGCTTGCTGAATGTGACAACGCAAAGAGGATTGTGTTGAATACACGATGACGCGGCGCTTCAAAGATCGACTTGATGGCGGGTTGCTCGTTCTGCGCGTCGGCCTCGGCTTGATGTTTGTGTTTATGCACGGACTCCCGAAGCTGACCGGAGGCGTTCCTCTCTGGAAAGGACTCGGCGGCGCTTTCAATCGGCTCATCGGCATTTCTTTCCTGCCGGGGTTTTGGGGATTCGCGGCTGCCATCGCCGAATTTGGCGGCGGTCTTTGCCTGATCGCCGGAATCTTTTTTCGACCGGCGTGCGCGCTCATGGTGTTCACGATGGCCGTTGCGGTCGGAGCGACGATCCGCGGCGGCGAAGGATTCGATGGCGCGACTCACGCGCTCGAGCTCGGGATCGTGCTGGTCGCTCTTTTTCTTACTGGTCCGGGCAAGTTCACCTTGCCGAATTTCTGGAAAACCAAAACTCAGACCTAACCATGCAAACTCTATTCGCTCGACGTCAGCTCCACCGAATCATCTTTTTCGCCGCGCTGATTTTTGTCGCGGTGTGCGGCGCGCAGCCGGCGAAGAAACCAAGTTATCCCCCCACTCTCAGCGGCGGCGCACCCTGTGGTTCTTGCACCGCGCCGGACAAGCTCTCGTGGAAAACCGTGATTCCGCCGGAGAACGAAAAGGGCGAACCGTTGGTCATCACTGGAAAAGTTTTTCAGCCGGATGGGAAGACGCCCGCGGAGGGCATGGTGCTATGGGTCTATCACACCGACGTGACCGGTTTTTACAACGAGAAGGATGACGCCAGCCATCCCCGGCTCAACGGCTGGATGAAGAGCGGCGCGGACGGCAAATACGAATTCCGCACGATCCGGCCAGGCGCGTATGCGCATCGGACTACGCCGGCGCACATTCATGCGCATGTTTACGGGCCGGGATATTCGGAGCGATCGATCGAGGACTATTGGTTCAAGGACGATCCGCGGATCAATGAAAAGGAGCTGAAGAACGCGGCGGATAACGGAGGACATCCGGTAATCGTCGAGCTGAAGCGCGGCGGCGACGGCGTCTGGCGGGGCGAGCGCGACATCACGCTAAAGGCAGTGAAGTAGAAACCAAGGCGCTTTCCAAACCGCCGACTTTTTCGTTCGGCGGTCTGGAGGCCGCCGCTCCTTGATAAGACGGCCTTTGCCGAACCTGTTAGGCGGCGCTAGAATCGCGTATGAGTCCTTTGCAGGAGCAGACCGAGCAGCGGGGGTTGCAGATCTTCGATCTCGTCGATCAGAACCCCGAGTCGATCTTCAGCAAAGCCGGCTTTTACCAGCGCATGATGGCGTTTTCGATGCGCGACGAGGCATTCAAGGTGCAAATGTTCCGTTTCGTGGATGTGCTCGCCTCGCTGCGCAGCTCGCGCGATATCGTCCGGCACCTCGGCGAATATTTCGCAGACACGGGCAACGGCTCAGTGCCGTTTCTCCAAACCGGCATCAAAGCCGCCCGCATTTTTCCGTGGGTGACCGCGCCGGTTCTCCGCTGGAACGTCTCCGGCATGGCGCGGCAGTTCATTGCCGGGCGCGATCCGGACGACGTGATGAAAATGTTGCGCAAACGGCGCAAGGAAAAGATCGGGTTCACGGTCGATCTCCTCGGCGAAGCGGTCGTAAGCGAACAGGAAGCGAACGAATACGCCGAGCGCTGTTTTAATTTGCTCGACGGGTTGGCGGAACGGACCCGCGGCTGGACCGATCCGCTTGGCCAAAACACTGAGTTGTTCCCGGTCGTCAACGTGTCGGTAAAAATCTCCGCGCTTTATTCGCAGATGAACCCGGCCGACCCGGAGGACGCGATCGCGCACCTCGCGCCGAAGCTGCGCCCGATCCTGCGCCGCGCGCGTGAAGTCGGCGCCTTCATCAATTTCGACATGGAGAGCTACGCGCATAAAAACACGACGCTGGAACTTTTCCGGACGCTCTTCAACGAGCCGGAGTTCCGGGACTGGCCGCACGCCGGGATCGTGATCCAGGCGTATCTACGCGATGCCGAGCGCGACCTGACCAATCTGATCGAATGGGGGAAGGAGCGCGGCACGCGTTTCACCGTGCGGCTCGTGAAAGGCGCTTACTGGGATTATGAGAAGATCAAGGCGGCGCAGAACGGCTGGCGCGTCCCGGTCTGGCTCCAAAAACCGGAGAGCGACGCGAACTTCGAAGTCTGCACCCGCATCCTGCTCGAGAACGAATCGATCGTGACTGCGGCATTCGGTTCGCACAACGTCCGCAGCATCGCGCACGCGCAGGCCTTCGCGGAGCAGCTGGGGATCGATAAAAGCCGCTTCGAGTTTCAACTCCTTTACGGAATGGCCGGCCCGATCAAGCGCGCGCTGGTCGAGATGGGTTATCGCGTCCGCGAGTATTGTCCGGTCGGCGAGCTGCTCCCCGGCATGTCGTATCTCGTTCGCCGTTTGCTCGAGAACACGTCCAACGAAGGATTCCTCAAGGCGAAGTTCTCCGACAAAGCCGGCCCCGAACAATTGCTGCGCGATCCGCGCTCGCTTCTGAAACGCTCCCCTGTAGCGGCAGGCGTGTCGCCTGCAACGGCGCATCGTGCGGGCGACACGCCCGCCACTACAGGAGGTCATTCGCGCAACGGCCAATCGCTCGACACACCGCCGGGCGACACCTACGAAAACTCACCGCTGGTGAATTTTGTCCATCGAAGCAGCCAGGAAAAAATGCGCACCGCGCTGCGCGAGATGAAAGCGAAGCTCGGGCAGAAATATCCGATCGTCATCGACGGCGAGAACATCTGGACCGACAACCTGATCGACTCGATCAACCCCAGCTCGCCGACCCAGGTGATCGGCGCCGTGGCGGAAGCCCATGTCGATCATGCGGAAGCGGCCGTGACCGCGGCGAAAAAAGCGTTCGAGCACTGGTGCCGCACCAGTGTCGAGCACCGCGCCGAATTGCTGGAGCGGGTGGCGACGATCATGGATCGCCGCCGGTTCGAGTTGTCCGCGCTCGAAGTTTTCGAAGTGGGCAAGCCGTGGGCCGAAGCGGATGGCGATATTCGCGAAGCGATCGATTTCCTTCTCTTTTACGCGCAGCAGATGCGGCTGCGCGGATTGCCGCGACTCACGCAGGATGTGCCGGGCGAAGAAAGCTACCAGCATTACTGGCCGCGCGGCGTCGCCCTTGTCATCGCGCCCTGGAATTTCCCGATGGCGATTTTGACCGGCATGGTTTCCGCCGCGATCGTTACCGGCAACACCGTCATCATGAAACCGGCGGAACAATCCGCCGTCTGCGGCGCGATGTTGATGGAAATGTTCGAGGAAGCCGGCATCCCGCCCGGCGTCCTGAATTTTCTGCCAGGAAAAGGCCGCGTCATCGGCCAGCACCTCGTCGATCACAAGGACGTCCATATGATCGCGTTCACCGGCTCGCGCGAAGTGGGCCTGCGGATTTGGAAGAGCGCAGGCGAAACGCGCGAAGGCCAGTTGGAATTGAAACGCGTCGTCTGCGAGATGGGAGGCAAGAACGCTGTCATCGTCGATTCCGATGCCGATCTCGACGAAGCGATCGTCGATTCGATTTACTCCGCGTTCGGTTACCAGGGCCAGAAATGTTCCGCGCTGTCCCGCCTGATCGTGCTCGAGGGCAACTACGATCGTGTTGTGAAACGGCTGGTCGAAGCGGCCGCCAGCCTGCGGGTCGGAAATCCCGAGACGGCGGGCATGATGGTGGGTCCCGTCATCGACGAGACCGCGTACCGGCGGCAATTAGAAATCATCGAGATCGGAAAAAAGGAAGCGACGCTGGCCTTCCAGGGCACCGTTCCGGCCGAAGGCTTCTTCGTTCCGCCGACCATTTTCACTGGAGTGACAGCGAACATGCGCCTGGCCCGCGAAGAAATTTTTGGCCCGGTCCTGAGCGTGATGAAAGCGCGCGACCTCGATGACGCGATCCGCATTGCCAACGACACCGACTACGCGTTGACCGCCGGCTTTTTCTCACGGAGCCCGGCGAACATCGAGCGCGTGAAAGCGGAGCTGGTCGCGGGCAACGTTTACATCAACCGCTCCTGCACAGGCGCGGTCGTCGGCCGCCATCCGTTCGGCGGCTTCAAGATGTCCGGCGGCGGCACCAAAGCCGGCGGCGGCGACTATCTTCTCCAGTTCCTCGTCCCCCGCGTCGTCACCGAAAACATCATGCGCCACGGCTTCGCGCCCGATACGACGCCAGAGTTTCGCGCGCCGTTTGGGCGCTCGATTAATTCCTAATACTCCTGCTCATGATCCTTCAGGGAAGGCGTCGCCCGCTCCCAAGATCAGGAGCACGATCAGGATCAAGAGCAGGAATGTTTTTTACCGCCAATAACCGGCGACCCAGACCCAGCGGCTGCCGCGGCGGAGCCAGTGGCCTTCCACATAAACAGCGGCGGGTCTTGGACGAACCATCCAACTGCCGGGGACCCAGACATAGGTCACGCCGTTCCAGCGCCAGTAGCCTCGCGTCCAGAGGTAGTTCGCGCCGGGCGAAACGGTTCGCGTTTCTACCCGAACGGCCGGCGGTTCCTGACTCACCAGGACCTCATTCGTGTTCGGGCCAGTCGTCGTGACTTCGCGGGTGACGGTTGTCGTGGTGGTGACCGGCGGCGCCGGTTCGGTGACAACGCATCCGGCCAGGGCGAACGGCGCAAGCGCCAAAAGATAAAGATGTAATTTCATAAATGGGCCTCCGTTATTTGATTCGGATCGCGGCGGCATCCCGGCCCCGTGCAATCGATGGCGCAAAGCCGATTCTGATCCGATGATCCCGGCATGCTTTACGTGGTCGCAACGCCGATCGGGAACCTGAACGACATCACCTTACGGGCGCTGGAAGTTCTGAAGTCGGTAGACCTGATCGCGGCGGAAGACACTAGGCATTCGGGGAATTTGCTGCGGCACTTTGAAATCCGAAAGCCGCTCGTGAGTTATCACGAGCATAACGAGGCGATGCGGTCGCAAGAATTGGCAGAGCGGCTTTCTGCCGGCGAGAACGTGGCGCTGATCACGGATGCCGGAATGCCCGGGCTCTCCGATCCGGGCGCGCGCCTCATTCGCAAATGCATCGAGCGCGGCCTGCCTTACACGGTGGTGCCGGGCGTGTCGGCGATCCTGATGGCGCTCGTCGGCTCGGGTATGTCGATGGAGTCTTTCGGCTTCCGCGGTTTTCTGCCGGTCAAGAGCGGCCAGCGCGAACGTAAGCTGCGGGCCGCGGCGGAAAGAGAGGAAACGTCGGTGTTCTTCGAATCGCCCTATCGCATTCTCAAGACTCTGGCCGCGTGCGTTGAACTCATGCCGGAGCGGCAGCTTTGCGTCGCTCGCGAGCTCACGAAGAAATTCGAAGAGTTCCGCCGCGGAACGCCCGCCGAACTTCTCGCGCACTACGAGGCGCATCCGGCGAAAGGCGAGATCACGCTGGTGATCAGCGGTACCGCTTGATGTTGAGGTAAGCGCGCCTACATTCCGCTTGTCAAAGCCCACCATCTGTGGAACTTTGCGCGGCTTTTCCCCTAGGCATTCACTCAGCTTTTCGTATGGCTTACGCAATTATTAAAACAGGCGGCAGACAGCATCGCGTCGCAGAGGGCGATATCATCGATGTCGACCTGCTCGAGGGCGATGCCGGCAAGGAAACAATCTTCGGCGACGTCCTCTTCCACGGCGATGGCGACAAGCTCACCCACGGCAGTCCGCTCATCGAAGGGGCGACCGTTACCGGCGAAGTGATCGAGCAGCGCAAGGACAAGAAAGTCATCGCGTTCAAGTATCGTCGCCGAAAGGGCTACCACCGGACGGTGGGTCACCGCCGCAAGCTGACGCGCATCAAGATCACCGGCATCAGCCTCGGTGGAAAGACCTCGAAGGCGAAGAAGGCGAAAGCCGACGACACCGAACCATCCGCTTAATCTCATGGCACATAAAAAAGGACAGGGCAGCGTCAAGAACGGCCGGGACAGCGTCAGCAAACGGCTGGGCGTGAAAAAATTTGGCAGCGAAGTGGTCGTGGCCGGCAATATCATCATCCGGCAGCGAGGAACGAAGTTTCTCCCCGGCAAGAACGTTGGGCTGGGCCGCGATTACACGATCTTCGCGCTCGTCGACGGCCAGGTGCGATTTGATCGCGCGGGGCGCCGGGTCAACGTCGAGCCGGTCGCGGCAAAGTAGCTTTCTTTCCGTCCTCGTTCCCAGCCGGCAGCGAATACGCTGTGCGGCGTCGCATTTTTGCCCTACACAAGAAATCTGCTCATGAAATACCACACCTATCTCCTCTTCGGCGCGCCGGGCAGCGGCAAGGGCACCCAGGGCCGCACCCTTGGCAGCATTCCGCGTTACTTCCATTGCGCCTGCGGAGATGTGTTTCGGTCGATCGACACACGGACGAAGGTGGGCGCCGCTTTTCTCGACTACTCGAGCAAAGGCCAGCTGGTGCCGGATGAAATTACCGTCCAGCTCTGGAAAGCGCAGATCGATGCCGCCGTCAATTCGCACACGTTCAAACCGGACATCGACACTCTCGTGCTCGATGGCATTCCACGAAATGTGGGCCAGGCCAGGATCATGGACGAGCTGATCGACGTGCAGAAGGTCTTCCATCTTTCCTGCCCGAACCGCGACGCGCTCTTTGCGCGGCTGAAGAAGCGGGCACTAAAAGACAACCGGCTCGACGATGCGAACGAGGAAGTGATCAAGCGCCGTCTGGCCCTTTACGAAACGGAATCCAAGCCGGTCCTCAGTTATTACGGCACGGATCGAATCACCTGCATCGACGCGACCGAGCCGCCCGCGAAGGTCTTGCTGCACATCCTCGAAAGCGTCAACGACGGGGTGAACGGGTCGCATGAGCCAGCAGCAGTTTGAGAATTTCACGGCCTCGAGCCTCTACTGCGAGAAGTGCAAGGCAGCGATGCCGGTGCGCGAGCGGCTCCTGCTGATCCTGCCGGACAAGGAAATTTTCGATTACCTTTGCACCGGCTGCGCATCGTCCGTCGGCCAGCGTGAAGGGACCGCCGGCGATAAATTGATGGCACAAGCCGCGGCGCCCCGGCGACGGCGGCGCGCGCCTGCTCAACGCATCCAGCTCTAACGCGCGATGCGCGTGCTCTTCATCGGGACGGGTGAAATCGGCGCACCGGTTCTGCGCTGGTTGATCGAATCGCCGGAACACGAACTGATTGGTGTCGTTACCCAGCCGGACAAGCCGGTCGGGCGCGAGCAACGGATCGAAGCGCCGCCGATCAAAGCGGCGTTAGCGGGTAACGACATGCCGATCTTTCAACCGAAGCGGATCAAGAATGAGGAAGCGGTCGCGGAAATCCGGGCGCTCACGCCGGATGTGATCGTCGTCATGGCTTATGGGCAAATCCTCCCCCGCGCGGTCCTGGAAATCCCACGAATCGCCTGCCTGAATTTGCACGCTTCGCTTCTGCCACGGCACCGCGGCGCGGCGCCGATCCAGGCGTCGATCGTGACCGGTGATCGCGAGACCGGCATCAGCGTCATGTACATGGATGAGGGGCTTGATACCGGTGACGTCATGTTGGAAACGCGGATCGAGATTGCGCCGGACGAAACCGGTGGCTCGCTGCACGATCGGCTGGCGGAGATTGCGCCGGGAGCGTTGAAGGACGCGCTCGAAAAGCTTGAGGCTGGCACCGCTCCGCGTATTCCACAGGATTCGTCGGGCGCGACCTACGCGCCCAAGCTCGAACGCGAAGACGGGCGGATCGATTGGAGCGAAACGGCTGCGCTGATCGAGCGCAAAATCCGGGCGTTCAATCCATGGCCTGGGGCGTTCGCGATTTTACGCGGTGAGGCGGAGACAGAACGAAAGCTGAAGGTCCATCGCGCAAGCGTGGTTGACTCTTGTAGCGCCGATCCAGCGAACCTCGTGATCCCCGTAAGAGACGGCGCGGTGAAACTGGAGGAAGTGCAGCTCGAAGGAAAACGGCGAATGAGCGCCGCGGAATTCCTGCGCGGTTACAACACGCCGATCCGCATTGGATAGTGTGCGCCGTCATCCCGAGCCGCGCAGACGGCGAGGGACCTCCCACAGCTAACACGTCACACAAATCACAGTCGGCTCATTCAACGTCTCCATTGCGAGCATCGCGAAAGCGCTTGTCGTGTGAATTTCCCTGCGACTGTGAGATCCCTCGCCGTCTGCGCGGCTCGGGATGACAACGCATTTAACCTGCACCGCCTCCTTGCCCTCATTCTTTGCTTCCCAACCCTCGGCCCTTCTGTTGATGATTGCCGGCCATGCCCAGCGAAGCTCCAGCGCCCGTCTACAAACGCATCGTGCTCAAATTGAGCGGCGAATCCTTGCGTGAACGCGGCGCAAAGGAAAACATCTCGCCGCAAATCGTTCGCGAGATCGCGGAGCGCATCAAGGAAGTGAAGGCGCTCGGCGTCCAGACGTCGGTCGTGATCGGCGGCGGGAATATCTGGCGCGGGCTCGCCGCGCACCATCGCGGGATGGACCGGACGACGGCGGATTACATGGGGATGCTCGCCACGGTCATCAACGGCCTCGCGTTGCAAAGCGCGCTGGTCCAGCTCGGCGTCGAGACCCGGGTGCAGACGGCCATCGAAATGAAGAACGTGGCCGAGCCCTTCATTTTGGGGCGCGCGATCCGGCATTTGGAATTGGGGCGCGTGGTCATCTTCGTCGCCGGCACGGGTAATCCGTATTTCTCCACCGACACGACCGCGGCCCTCCGCGCCAGCGAGATTCGCGCCGATGTGATTTTGAAGGCGACGAAAGTGGACGGCGTCTACGATCGCGACCCGAATCTCGATCCCACCGCGAAGCGCTTCGACAGCCTCACGTTTTCCGAAGCCCTCACCAAGCGGCTCCAGGTGATGGACTCGACGGCGTTCAGTCTCTGCATGGACAACCGGATCCCGATCGTGGTGTTCGACATGAACATCCCCAGCAACTTCACCGACATCGTCCTCGGGAAGAAGATCGGCACCGTCGTTTCAGAGTAAACGATTTCGGGATTGCGGTTCTTCCAAGCGCACGCTTGTATTGCTGGCCGCTGTTCATCCCGCAAAAATTATGACCGCCGAAGAAATTTTGTTCGAAGCCGAAATGACGATGGAGAAAAGCGTGGATTACATGGTGCACGAATTTTCCTCGGTTCGCACCGGCAAGGCGTCGCCGGCCCTGGTGGAGAACGTGGACGTGGAAGCGTACGGCTCGGCCATGAAATTGAAGCAGCTAGCGCTCATCACGACGCCCGAGCCGCGGTTGCTCGTCGTTCAGCCGTTCGACGCCGCGACGGTGAAAGACATCGAGAAAGCGCTCAAGGAGTCGAAGATCGGCATCATGCCGCTCGTGGATGGAAAAATCATCCGGCTCCCGATTCCCGAACTTTCCGAGGAACGCCGGAAAGATCTCGTGAAATCGTTGCGGCAGATGGCGGAGGAAGCGCGGGTGCGGGTGCGGGCCAACCGCCGGACGGCCGTGGACGACGCCCGAAAGATGCAGAAGGCAGGCGACCTGACCGAAGATGGCCTCCACGACTTGGAAGCCGGCGTCCAGAAACTAACGGATAAATCCGTCAAGCAGATCGACGATCACCTCGAGCGCAAAGAAGCCGAGGTCATGAAGATTTAGCTAGCGCTCTCAAACGATGTCATCCCGAGCCGCGCAGACGGCGCGGGACCTCGCAGTCGTAGACGACGCCTTCCGGCAAAAATCAGGCTTCGCCCGACGAATCGCGTTGCGTATCGCGGTAGCGCTTGACCGCTTGAGAGGTCCCTCGGCGCGCTTCGCCAGCCTCGGGATGACAGCGGTTCGCTACAGCCGCACGAGATCGAGCAGGAACTGGCACCAGAGATAAACCATCCCGCGCCAGGAATACTTCACCTCGCCATCCGGCGTCGATTTTAGAACGCCCTTCCTGATATTGTGCGCGATCTGATCGCGCAAATCGTTCTCGACCTCGAGTTGGATGCGATCTTCATCCAGCGGATCGATCACGCTGGTTTCGACCTGGTGCTGGCGCAAGAATTCCTTGTGGCTTTGATAAAGCTGCCAGAACGACTGGTCCGGACGTTGCCGGTTGATCCGAAACTGCGGCGTGAGTTTTAACCCATAGGAGAGCGGATAGTTCCACGTCGTCCAGATGATGCCGTCATTCGCGCGGGAGGAAATGCGGAGGTAATAAAACGACAGGTCGTGCTGCTCGTTCAGGCAGATCGTGGCCTGGGCCCGATCTTCTTCCTTGTAGAAGAGCCGGAAGAATTGCTTGTAGTCTTCCCAATCCCAGCCCGCGTCATTCACGTGCGCGAAACCCTCGTTTTGGATTTCAGTCGTGATTTCTTCCAGGGACGGGAAGACCTCCGACGACGGCGGGCTCTTCGGTCGGAGCGCTTTTTCCTTCGGCAATCGCAGCGCGCGGATGCGCGTGAGAATTTCTAGCCACGGCAGGAAGAACCACGCCAGGGCGGCACTCAATCCAGCCAGCCAACTCCCGGAGACGAAATAAACGGCCAGAAAAGTGGACGCGAGAATCCCGACCGCACCGGCCTTTTGCGCGAAGGAAGTCTGGAAGCTGCGCAAGGCGACGCTGAGGACCGCAACACCCAGCGTAAGAAAAAGGCCAAACAACATTAAGGCTCGATTCCGTGCTGCTTCAGAAATTTCTCCAGCTGCCCAGTATCGAAATTGGCGAGCACCTCGTCGCCCGCGACGAGCGTGGGCACGTAGGTCTGGTCGGATAACTCGAGCATATCGTCGTACGCTTCGCGGTCTTTGCCGACATCGATTTCGTTAAACTCATAGCCGCGTTCGGTCAGATACTCCTTGGCATCTATGCACCAGGAACACCATTGCCGGCTGTAAAGTGTGATATCGCTTGCCACCATCGGAATAAACCCGACCCGTTTCTCCGCGTCAACCGTAGTCAGGGATTAGTAGGCTTTTGCCCAAACCACGCGGCGCGCGCTCGGGTTCCCCGTAAAAGGACAGGTTCCCGCTTCCGGCGGATTCGCCGGGTCGTCGAAAGGAATGCAGCGGATCGTGACTTTCAGGTCTTTCTTGATCTGCTCTTCCACCGCCCGGGAGCCATCCCAATGCGTAAGCGCGAAGCCGCCATGGATCTCGGGTTTGGTGGAATTTTTTGCGGTGAAAAACGAGTAGAATTCCTCTTTCGAATCGATCGGCTTGGTATTCGCGTCCCGAAACGCCGTCGCGCGGTCGAGCAGATTGTTCTGAATCGAATCCAGCAGCAAGGCAGCTTGCTTGACGAATTCTTCGGTCGTGAGGAACTCCTTGGATTTCACCGGCTGATCGCGGCGGCTCACGGCGACGTTTCCCGATTCGAGATCGCGCGGGCCGAGCTCGACTCGTAACGGCACGCCTTTCTTGATCCATTCCCAGTTCTTCACGCCGCCGCCCAGATCGCGACGGTCGACTTCGACTTCGATCGGCGCATTGAAGTAACGCACGCTCCGGAGCTGCGCGGCCAGTTTATCGGCCGCTTCAAGGACCGCGGCGCGCGTTTCTTCCTTCGGGGTGATTGGGATGATCACGACATGCGTCGGCGCGATCCGGGGAGGTAGCACTAGTCCATCGTCATCGGCGTGCGTCATGATCAGGGTCCCGATCATGCGCGTCGTCATCCCCCAGCTCGTCGTCCAACCAAACTCCTGTTTGCCATCGCGGGTCTGGAACTGGATTCCGCTGGCGCGGGAAAAATTCTGCCCGAGGAAGTGCGAGGTGCCGGCCTGGATCGCTTTCCGGTCCTGCACCATCGCTTCGATGCAAAGCGTCTGGACCGCGCCGGGAAAACGTTCGCTCTCCGATTTCTCGCCGTGGAAAACCGGCAGCGCGACATGATCGCGCGCGAAGGTTTCGTAAACGTCGAGCATCCGCTTTGTTTCTTCGCGCGCCTCGGCCTCGGTTTCGTGCACGGTGTGGCCTTCCTGCCAGAGGAATTCAGTGGTCCGTAAAAAAATGCGCGGACGCATTTCCCAGCGCACGACGTTGCACCACTGGTTGAGCAGGATGGGCAAATCGCGATAGCTCTGCACCCATTTCGCGTAGGTCGCGCCAATGATCGTCTCGGACGTTGGCCTGACGACCAGCGGCTCCGTGAGCGGGCTGGCCGGAACCATCTTGCCTTCGGCATTGACCTCGAGGCGGGTGTGGGTAACCACGGCGCATTCCTTGGCGAAGCCTTCGACGTGCGCCGCTTCTTTTTCGAAATAACTCAGCGGAATAAAAAGCGGGAAGTAGGCGTTGCGATGCCCGGTCGCCTTAAACATCGCGTCGAGCTGCCGCTGCATATTTTCCCAGATGCCGTAGCCCCACGGGCGGATGACCATGCAGCCGCGCACTTCCGAGGGCTCAGCCAGTTCGGCGGCGCGGATGACCTGCTGGTACCACTCGGGAAAATCGTCTTCGCGCCGCGGAGTGATGGCGGTCCGGGCGGCAGCGGGAGTTTGTTGGGCCATGAGAAAGCGGCAAAATTACGCTTGGCGAAATGAAATGACCAGCGACCATTTCTGATTCGCCTCGCAACTTTGGCGCGGGGCTGGTTTACAATATCAACAGATGAAAGCGAAACTGACTTACCTCCTCGTTCCCGCCCTCGCCTGCGTGGCGCAATGGGCGCCAGGCGTTCTGGCGCAGCAACCGCCCGATCGGCCGGACCGCCCTTTTCGGCAATTCCAAAACGAACGCCGGGCCCGTTTGTTGGCGAGCCTGACCGAAGACGAACGCACCCGGTTGCGCGCCGCGCACGAGAAAGCCATGGCCGATCCGGCGGTGCAAGCCGCGCGGGAGAAGCTAAAGCAGGCCCGGCATGAGTTTCGCGAAGTTTTGCGCCCGGCGCTGTTGAAAGCGGATCCGTCTATTCAGCCGATCCTGGACAAGCTGCGGCCCGAACGGCCGGACAAACAATAGGTTAGAAATTCCGCGCGACCAGCGTGTCGGCGGCCGATTCACCTCGCTCGGCGTAGCCGCCGGCGAAATCCATGCTGCACATCGTTCCGAACCGCGCGTGGCGGCCAAACGCGGCGCCGGCATAACCGTAGCCCGGATTGAAAATATTCGTGCGATGCTTCCGCGCCGGCAACCCGTCGTCAATGATCAGTGCGAGCACCACCGCGCGCGCCGTTGATTTCCCGTACGAAATATTTTCCGCCCAGCCGCCGTTGAAATTGCCGTAGCGCGCGATCCGTTCGCCGGCGTGGCTACGATCCCGGCCCTCATGACCGAATCCGCCATCAGCCTGGTCCGCACAATGGTCCGCTGCGGCGCGGCTCATTCCTTGAGAGAACGCCAGTGGCGACAACGGTTGGGCGCTTCGAAGGAACCGGATCGCCTCGTCGAGTGCGGCCGTGCCTTCTTTGGTGCGGATTCTCGTGTGGCCGGGAAGAACCAAAACATTGCCATTCATTTGGCCTCGCAATTCCTGAACAAACGTCGCATAGAGCGCGGGGTTTTGGCGGGCCAGATTCATCTCGCGAATGACGGCGCGGCCTGAAGCGGCATCATCATCTTTCCCAGCGGCGAACGCCGGCAACACGGAGACAACGGAGAGAAACAAGGCGGCAGAAAGTTGGAGGCGCATATTATGGCAATTATAAGCAGCTGCGGTGCCAGTCCCGCCGCCCGCGAGTCTGAGTTCGCCCGAGCGCGCACCGCTCGAACAACCAGTTGACACCCCCCTGCCTCATCGGTAGTTTCCGGGCCCTTTCCCGCTCTGATGAAGACGTTTTCCGCTAAAGCCAACGAAGTACCACGCAAGTGGTGGATCATTGACGCCAAGGACCAAATCCTCGGCCAGGTCGCTGTGAAGGCGGCGAATCTTTTGCGCGGCAAAGAGAAGGTGATCTACACGACTCACGTCGATACCGGCGATTTTGTGGTCGTCATCAACGCCGAAAAAGTGCGGCTGAGCGGAAAGAAGGAGGACCAGAAATCCTTCATGAGCTTTTCGGGTTTCGTCGGCGGCCACAAAACCGAAAACGCCAAGGCGCGTCGCGCGCGGCATCCGGAGCTGCTCGTCGAGCACGCCATCCGCGGGATGATCCCGCATAACAAACTCGGCCGCGCCGTTTACCGGAAATTGAAAGTATATCGCGGTGATCTCCATCCGCATGCGGCCCAGCAGCCGGCCGCCGTTTCACTCTAGGATTTTCCCATGGCCCAAACTCAGGAATTCATCGCTACTGGCCGCCGCAAAACTTCCGTCGCGCGTATCCGCATGACGGCCGGCAGCGGCAAGATCGACATCAATGGCAAAAGCTTTGAGGATTATTTCCCCACGATCCCGCTCCAGAACACGGTGCTCCAGCCGTTGCAGGTGGTGAAGCTCGCGAATTCCTACGATCTCTCCATCAACACGACTGGCGGCGGCGCCACCGGCCAGGCCGGCGCAGCGCGGCTCGCGATCTCGCGGGCCCTGTTGCTGGTCGATGCGAATCTCCGCGGAACTCTCAAGGCGGAAGGCCTTCTTCGGCGCGATCCGCGGATGAAAGAGCGCAAGAAATCGGGTCAGCCCGGCGCGCGCAAACGCTTCCAATTCTCGAAGCGGTAATTCTCGGTAGCCGCACGGTGGCGGCTGCGTTCTTCGAGTGCAGGCGACACGCCTGCCAGGACAACTCGACTACGGCTTCTTCTTCGGTGGCTGCGAATTCTTTGGCGCAGGCGGCGGAGGCGCAGCTGGCGCGGCTGATTGCGCTGGGGGCGGCGCTGACGGAGCCGCAGCGGGCGGAGGAGCCGCGATCGTCGGCGGGGGTGCCGGAACCGGAGCCGGGGGACTATCTACTTTGAGCAAGCGCAGCTGATATTCCGCGTCAGCCACGAGGCGGCTTTGCGGATACTGAGATTTGATCGTTTCGCATACACGCCGTGCGTCCTCGATCTGCTTCTTTTCCTTGAAGAGATGGATTTCGGAATACAAAGCGATCGGCGCCGTGAACCCATGTGGATCGCCCGAGACCACGCGCTCATACGCCGTCAGGGCATCGTCCTTTTTGCCCATCGCCTCGAGGTTTCCGGCCACCGCTAGTCGCGCCGTGCCCGCAAGCTCGTGCTTGGGAAATTTATCCAGGAAAGTCTGCAGCGTCGCGTTCGCCTCGCTGAATTTCTTTTCGTTTCGCTGCGCGTCCGCGAGCAACAGATACGCTGATCCGCCAGACGGTGTGCCGGGATAGTCGGAGATCACCTTCTGGAAATCGGGCGCACTCTTCGCGCTGGACAGCATGGTGGCGGCGGCGTTCGCCTGCCGGTCGGAATAAAGTCGGTAGCCTCCGTAAGCCGCGACGGCCAGCAGGGCGAGGATCAGCACCGCCATCACCTCTTTTTTGTAGCGTTCCCAGAAAACGTCACGCTCCGGCGCGGTGTCGGTAGTGGAACGAGTCGTCGGCATGTTTAACAGAGTGGAAACATCGCCCGCCGGGACTGGCGCGCGAGGCTTGCTCTTATGCCACGCGATAGTTTCTCGCGCAAGGGCCGGCGCACATTGGAGACGGCACGCCCCCGTGCCGCTTTTTTGCGGTCGAACGCTAGCGCGCCCTCTTTTTCTTTCGCACCCTCGGCAGCCGTAGTTTCGTGGACGGCCGCGTATCCGCCTTCAGAAACTTCCGCATCAGGGCCAGCGCTTCGCGATTCTCCTCGGCCGTGTTTGAAACCGTGTAGTCGGAAGGGATGATCAGGTCGTAATCGCGCATGTAAGCGTCATTCGCCGTGAACAGGACGCAGAAGTTCCCTGCGATGCCGGTCAGGATCAGTTTCCGCGACCCTAGGTAATGGAGGAGAGTTTCGAGGGTCGTCGAGAAGAAACCGGAGTGCTTGGGCTTCAGGACGAAGTAGTCGTCCTCGTCCGGTTGCAGGAGCGAAACGATCTCGTGGCCGCGCGAACCATCGCGCAGGCAATGCTGCACCTGCCTGCGAAAATCGGATCGCCAGCGCCCGAAATTATCGTTCACATAAATGACCGGGACGCCGGCTTCCTTCGCGCGCTGTTTCAGGCGCGAAAGTTTCTTCGCCATCGGCCGGGCGTAACGCAGGAGCTGGTTCGCCTCCGGAAAATCGAGATCGTTGATGACGTCGATGAGCAACAACGCGACTTCTGATTTGTCCGGAGCGCTCCCGTGCAGATCTGGATTCCTCGCTGGCATGGAATACCGAAACGGGGTGACGATCGATCAGCGTTTCTTCTTCGCGCCTGATTTCTTGCCGCCCTTCTTCCCGCCTTTGCGCGACGAGGCCTTGCTGCTTTTCTTTCCGCGACCCGAGCCGCTCTTCTTGCCGCCCTTGTCCGATTTGTTCACGGTCGCCCACGCGCGCTTCTCGGCTTCTTTCGTCGAGACCCCGCGCTTTTCGTAGCCCTCTTCGATGTGCTCCGCCTTCCGTTTCTGCTTCGATGTGTAACTCGATTTGTCTCCCTGTGGCATTTCTTCTCCCTGGTTAAGTTTCGTTCATTGAGAAAACGTATCTGACGCGACACCCGGATTTATCACTAGAGGGCGCCACATTGATACGCGCGCGCCGCCGCCTTCCGGCGAAACGTTTTCATGAATGCGCTCCAGAATTTTTTCCTCACCCTCCTCGGCCCGGACGGCAAAGCGAGCGAGCTCACCCTGCTCCACATCTCGCTCCGCTCCCTGTTCATTTTCATCATCGGCCTCGCCCTCGTCCGCATTGGCGACCGGCGTTCGCTCTCGGAAAAAACCGCCTTCGACGCGATCTTCATCGTCCTTATTGGTTCGATGCTCTCCCGCGCCATTAACAGCACCGCGCCGTTCTTCACCACGATCGCAGCCGGCATAGTCCTTATGGTGATCCATCGCGCCTGCGCCTTCGGCGCCTGTAAATCGCACGCCTTCGGCGAACTCCTCAAAGGGAGGCCGGTCACGCTTGTCCGCAACGGAAAGATCGATCGCGCCGAAATGCGACGCTCCCTCGTTTCCGAGCACGACCTCGAAGAAGATCTGCGCCTCGACGCCAAAACTGAAGACGTCTCGACGATCGCGTTGGCCCGTTTGGAACGCAGCGGCGACATCTCGTTCATCAAGAAAGATCAATAGTCGTCCCGATCTCAACGGCTCTGATTTCGACGTTGGACGTTGGGCGTTGGACGTTGGACGTTTTCTTCCATGTCCCACGACAAGCTCTTCATTCCCGGCCCGGTCGAGATCTCCGAAAAAACGTGGGCCGCCTTCCGCCGCCCGATGATCGGCCATCGCAGCGAAGCGTTCCGCGCGCTCTACCGCTCCATTCATCCGCGTCTCCAGGATCTGTTCGGAACGAAGCAACCCGTCTTTCTCTCCACCTCCTCCGCCTGGGGCGTGATGGAAGCTGCCATCCGCAATCTCGTTTCGCGACGCGTCCTCAACTGCATGTGCGGCGCTTTTTCCGACAAATGGCTCGATGTCAGCCGCCGTTGCGGAAAATCCGCCGAGGCGCTTCAGGTAGATTGGGGCAAGCATATCGATCCCGCCGCGCTCGATGAAAAACTTGCCGCCGGCGATTTCGACACCGTCACCCTGATTCACAACGAAACCTCCACCGGCGTCATGAACCCGCTCGCCGAAATCTGCGTCGTCGCGAAAAAATATCCGGACGTCGTGCTCATCGTCGATTCCGTCTCTTCGTTCTCCGCCGTCCCAATCCCAATGGACGAGCTGGGCATCGATGTTCTTCTGACCGGCAGCCAGAAAGCCCTCGCCTTGCCTCCCGGCTTTTCTCTTTTCTCCGTATCCGAGAAAGCTTTCGTGCGAGCCGAGAAGCAGAAAGATCGCGGCTACTACTTCGACTTCCTCGAGTTCAAAAAGAACCAGGAGGACGACATGACCCCAACGACCCCAAGCATCGGCCACATCCACGCCCTCGAGTCGAAGCTCGACGATATTTTCGCCGAAGGCCTGGCGAATCGTTATGAACGCCACGCGAAAACTAACGCGCTCGTCCACGATTGGGTCGGCGATCGCGGCTTCGATTTTTTCGCCCAGGATGGTTACCGGTCCAAGACGCTGACCTGCGTCAAGAACACCCGCGGCATCGACGTTCCCAAACTCGCGCGCGATCTCCGCGCAAAACACCACCTCGTCATCGACCCCGGTTACGGCAAGATCAAAGGCCAAACCTTCCGCCTCTCTAACATGGGGGATGAGACAGACGAGACCGTTTCTCACCTGCTGGCCTGCCTCGACGACTGCCTCGAGGCCGATCGCTAAAGTCGGCAGCATTCACGCGTAAACACAAATCGCAAGTAGCTGGCTCGGTCGCTGCTCATCCTCCGGAATATGCTTCCCCTCCTGTCACGGGTGAAATCGCGGTCGCTGCCGATGTGCATGACGGCACTCGCCTTTTTCTGGTGCTGCGCCGGCATCGCCGCCGCCGAGTCTCCGCCCTTGCCGTCGCTGGACGAGACCATCGCAGCCGCCGGAACGTCAGAGCAATCGAATCGCCCAACAACAGACAACCGCGCCCAACTCGCGGCAGTCAAAGCCTTTCGCTCGTGGCCGCGCACCTCTGCGGAGAACGAAAGCAGAATCGCCACCGCTTTAGGCATGTTACTGCAAGGGAGTGATCCGGCGATTCAACTGCACGCCGCGAACGCGCTCGGGCACAGAGACCGCCGAGAGTTCATCCCTCTGCTCCTCGCAGCCAGCGAATCAAATCCGCATTTACTGCGAAATTTGGTGGCATCGCTTCCGGACCGCGAAGCCAATCCTCCCATGGAAGTGCTGCGTAGTGCGTTAAACGCCCAAAATCCACGAGCACGCGCCGCAGCCGTTGAACTCGTCGGCCTCTGCAAGGCAATGGCTCTCCGACCAGAGGTGGAAGCACTACTTGACTCCGATGCGTCCGGCTGGGTTCAAACCGCGGCCGCCGAAGCTTTAGGTCGGCTTGCCGCATCTCAATCGGCTCCAGTCCTTGAAAGAGCCGTAAGAAGGACTCCTCCAATTATCCCGGCGATCGACGCTCTCTGGGCGTGCGGTAGTGATGCACAAGTGCCTGCACTTATTGCGCTCTTGGATTCGGCAAACGCTTACGTCCAAACCGCGTCGGTTCGCGCTCTCACGAGGATCAAAGTCGTAAACCCCAAACCGGTGTGCGACGCTCTGGCGGGAATGATCGAGCGCGAGTCGCCCGCCGCCTCCCCCTACGCAGCATCCGTGCTTCTGCGTTACCATGATGCCCGCGGACCTTCGCTCTTCCGGCGCGCGATCAGAAGCAACTCGGTACCTTGGGAAACCAAATTCGCTTTCGTCCAGGCCGCGCGCGACTTCGGCGGCCCTGATACTGTCCCGCTGCTTCACGAGATGCTCGCGTTAGGATGGCGCTCGAATTTTGGAGTTGAAAGGGCTCTCGCTAATATCGGTGATGTATCATCAGGACCGCTCCTTTGGTCCGCATACCTGCAAATGCCGATCCGCCGCGTTGTCAGCGGCTGGTGCGTTACGACCGGAGGATATCGTGAGGCCCTTCCGGTACTGGAGTTCTGCGCTGATCGTGAGCTTCTCGCTCAAATCTCAGCGCGGGCAGATCAAACAACTGAAAAAAGCGAACAACGCGCTTTGTGCGCACTCGTCGATCGAATCGAAGAGCGCTTGTCGTCCAAACCATAATTCGGAAAAGCGGAAGGGCGCCTTCGTTTCCGAAAGCGCCCTTCATTTCGATGGCGATAAGCCGAATTCTGTCGTCCGCCGAAGCGGACGCGATGATCATTTATCTCGATCCACTTGCGTAGATCGCCCGCGAACCATGCCGGCGGTCGTAGACCGCCGCTGCAGATCGCGTGATGCGACGATACCCGAGGATCAACGGACCGGCGGTCCTCCCTCTGTTTTGTCTTGCACCGCATGGGGTTTTTCGTGCCTCGCGGATTACTCCGCGAGCGGTGAGCTCTTACCTCGCCTTTTCAACCTTACCTGCACTTCGTTGCCAAAGAACCGGCGGTGTCTTTTCTGTGACACTTTCCGTCGACGCTCGCTTGGGCGAACGCCGCCCGCGTGTTTTACGCGGCATGCTGCCGTATGGTGTTCGGACTTTCCTCTGGCGAATCCCGCCATGCGGGACTCACCAGCGATCATCTGCCATCGGCCGGAGTTTATCACCGTCGCACGAACTTTGCAGGCCAAACCTTTTGACCATCTGTTCCTCAATCCTATAGTTGTTTTCCCCCGATCAACCTAACCAAAGGATTTTTATGGCACTCGCAGTTGGAACCAAGGCTCCCGATTTTTCACTTTCGACCAAGACCGCCGATGGGCCGAAGCAGGTCAAGTTGAGCGATAATTTCGGGAAAACGAATACGCTGCTTCTCTTTTTCCCGATGGCCTTCACCGGCACCTGCACGACGGAAATGTGCACGATGAGCAACGGCCTCCGCGAATACACGGACATGAACGCCAGCGTCCTCGGCATCAGCGGCGATAATCCATTCGCGCAGGAAGCGTGGGCGAAGAAGGAAAGCATCACCGTGCCGCTCTTGAGCGATTACGAGCACAAGATCGCGAAACAATACGACGTGATGTACGACTCGTTTCTGCCGCAGATGAATCTCGGCATGGGCGGCGTGCCGAAGCGATCTGCTTTTATTGTGGATCGCGAGGGGGTCATCCAATACGTCGAGAGCAACGACGACGCCCGCGAGCTGCCGAACTTCGACAAGATCAAAGCGAAGCTGGCGGAGATGAAGTGAGCGACGAATTCAAAACCCTGAAGAAGTTCGATGCCGGCAACGGCCGCGAAGGATTTCTCCATTCGTTGCCGGCGCTGGAAGAACAGGGCATCGGGCCGATCTCGCGATTGCCGGTCAGCATTCGGATCGTGCTGGAGTCCGTCCTGCGGAATTGCGATGGGAAGAAAGTCCGGCGCAAAGATGTCGAGACGCTGGCGAAATGGAACGCGAAGTCGCCGGCAAACGAGGAAATTCCTTTCGTCGTGGCGCGGATTGTTCTCCAGGATTTCACGGGCGTTCCGCTGGTGGTGGATCTCGCCGCGATGCGCAGCGCGGTGAAGGAACTCGGCGGCGATCCGAAAATTATCGAACCGCTCGTGCCGGTCGATCTCGTGGTCGATCACTCGGTCCAGGTCGATTTCGCCGGTTCGGCGGAAGCGCTGCGTCTCAACATGGAGATGGAGTTCAAGCGCAACCGCGAGCGTTACCAATTTTTGAAGTGGGGCCAGCAGGCATTCAAGACGTTCGGTCTCGTGCCGCCTGGCATCGGGATCGTGCACCAGGTGAACCTCGAATACCTCGCGAAAGGTGTTCTCGAGCGTGATGGCATTTTCTTCCCCGACACGCTCGTCGGCACCGATTCGCACACGACGATGATCAACGGTCTCGGCGTCGTCGGCTGGGGCGTTGGCGGGATCGAAGCGGAAGCGGGAATGCTCGGGCAGCCGGTTTATTTCCTCACGCCGGAAGTGGTGGGCGTGCACATGACGGGAAAGTTGCGCGAAGGCGTCACCGCGACCGACCTCGCGCTCCATATCACCCAGATGCTGCGCGCGCAGAAAGTCGTCGGCAAGTTTGTCGAGTTTTATGGCGAAGGCGCCACGTCACTTCCCCTGCCCGATCGCGCGACGGTCGGCAACATGGCGCCGGAGTACGGCGCGACCATGGGCTATTTTCCGGTCGATGCCGAGTCGGTGACGTATTTGCGCGCGACCGGCCGGACCGACGAGCAATGCGCGGCGTTCGAGAATTATTTCCGCGCCCAGAAAATGTTCGGGATGCCGAAGAAGGGCGAAGTCGATTACAGCGTCGATCTCGAACTGAACCTCGCGGAGGTGCAGCCCAGCGTGGCCGGCCCGAAACGTCCGCAGGATCGCGTCAATCTTCCAGAGCTCGGTTCCGTGTTTCGTTCGCTCCTGCAAAAGCCAGTAACGGAAGGTGGCTACGGCAAGGCCAACGGCGATCTGGGCAAACTGCATTTCGTCAATCTCAACGGCACCCCGCCCACTCAGGGCGAGATGGCTTCGACCGACAAGGACGACCAGGGGATCGAGCCCGGCGACGAGCGGAACAAAGTCGAGATGACCGCGAACCGGCCTACGCCCGATTCGGTCGCCGAGATAGACGCGAAGGCCGGCGAAACTTTCCCGCACGGGCAAAGCCGAATCGGGCATGGCAGCGTTTTGATCGCGGCCATCACCAGTTGCACGAATACGAGTAATCCGAGCGTGATGCTCGCGGCCGGTTTGCTGGCGAAGAAAGCTGTCGAGCGCGGCCTGACGATCGATCCGGCAGTGAAGACCTCGCTCGCGCCGGGATCACGCGTTGTCTCGGATTACTTGGAGAAGACCGGGCTCCAAACGTATCTCGACCAGCTTGGGTTCAACGTCGTCGGCTACGGCTGCACCACGTGCATCGGGAATTCCGGGCCGCTTCACCCGAAGATCGAAAAGGCGATCAGCGAATTCGATCTCGTCGCGGCGTCGGTGCTTTCGGGCAACCGGAATTTCGAAGCGCGCGTCCATCAAAACATCAAGGCGAACTTCCTCATGTCGCCGCCGCTCGTGGTCGCGTTCGCGCTCGCGGGCCGGGTGGATCTCGATCTTTCCAAGGAACCGATGGGCCGCGGTACCGACGGCCAGGAGGTTTATCTGTGCGATCTCTGGCCCACGTTGCAAGAGATTCGCGACACCATGCAATCCGCGCTTACGCCCGAAGTTTTTCGCCGGCTCTATCGCGATTTCGCCGGGCAGAACCCGAAGTGGAATGAGATCCCGTCGAGCACCGGTGAGATTTACGAATGGGATGCGAAGAGCGACTACATCCACAATCCGCCGTTCTTCCAGAACTTCTCGATGACCCCCGGCAAGATCGAGGAGATCAGCGGCGCGCGGCCACTCGGAATTTTCGGCGACTCGGTTACGACCGATCACATTTCTCCCGCCGGCGCGATCAAGCCGACGTCGCCCGCGGGCCAATACCTGAAGTCCCGCGGCATCGAGCCAGCGGATTTCAACAGCTACGGTTCGCGACGCGGCAATGATCTCGTGATGACGCGCGGCACCTTCGCGAACGTGCGAATTAAGAACTTGATGGTGCCCGGCGTGGAAGGCGGCGTCACGATTCATCAGCCGGACGGCGAGCAGATGTCGATCTTCGACGCGGCGATGAAGTATCAGGCCGAGCGAATTCCGCTGGTGATTCTCGCCGGGCACGAATACGGCACGGGATCGAGCCGCGACTGGGCGGCGAAAGGAACGCGGTTGCTCGGGGTGAAGGCTGTGGTCGCGGCGAGCTTCGAGCGGATTCACCGATCGAATCTCGTCGGCATGGGTGTGTTGCCGCTTCAATTCGCCGAGGGAACGAATGCGCAGTCGCTCAAGCTGGATGGGTCGGAAACGTATGCCCTCACCGGATTGTCGGACGCCATCGAACCGGGGCAGATGGTGACGCTAGAAATCACGCGCAAAGACAGCACGCCGGAAAAAGTTCCCGTGAAGCTGCGAATCGATACGCCGATCGAGATCGATTATTACCGGCATGGCGGCATTCTGCCGTTTGTCCTGCGCGAGTTGATGGCGCGGAAGTGATCTGTAGCGGCGGTCTATGACCGCCGTCGGCTGCTTGTCATTCGGTTTTCGGCGGTCACAGACCGCCGCTACAGGATGTCGCGGTTTCGCTGGTGAACCTGAATGGGCGAGCCCTCCGCGATGAAACCAGAGACAGGCGGTGCGGCGAGAGGTTCCACAAACTGCGGCCCGTAAAGCGTGGCGACGTCCGCGTCGAACTTCGTCGTCTCCGCGGTCCAAAGCCTCCAGCGCGGATGTTCGACGCGGTATTCGCTGCAGCCGCCGCGCCGCGCTGTGTAGCCCCAATAATGTTCGGTGATGAATTCCTCATGCGATTCCGGGACTGCACTTTGCGGTTCGCCGCTCGCGGTCATCGCGAGCGTTTCCCAGCGGCCGCCGCGGCGCCATTGATACTCGGCGAACACGCGCCCCTCCTTGTGTTCGAGCACATGCCGCATGGGCACCGCGGAGTACGGCTCGCCGTAGAAGGTCCGCGCGATGAAAGCTATGGCGGCCCTGGGAACCAGCTCGCGGACGAAGACAACTCCCCGTCGCCATTCGCCCGCGCTTTTTCGGCGAACATAAAATCGCAAGTTCACTTCCTCGAAATCGCGATGCAACGGAATCGGCAGACCGATCACGCGTGTATCGAGGAAAAGAAACCCAACGACGCTGAGGAATGTCTGGCCCTCATGAAAATCCAGCTCGGTATCAACGGGCACCAGCGGCTGCAGGATTTTTGGATCGACGGCGAAGTTCAACATCGCCAGGTAACGCCACTCCGCGGTGAGAAATGGTTTCATGGTGGATCGAGCGCTCCGCACTCGATGTCTAAATAGCATCGTGCGACGGCGCGCGCGATCCACCTAGCGCAGCAGCTTTTCCAGCGCGGGATCGGGCTCAGCTCCGAGCGACGTCGCCTTTACGTAGTGCAGCTTCGCCTGTTCCCGGGCGGGCGGCTGGCTGGTAGCGTAAACGACAGCCAGATTGAAATGCGCGTCAGCGTAATCGGGATTCACCGCGATCGCGTCGAGCATTTCTTTCTCAGCCGCTTCCTGCCAGCCTTTCTGGCTCGCGGTGATACCGAGATAATTGTGCGCGGTCGCGCTCTTCGGATTGATGCCGAGCGCCGTGGTCAGTTCCGTAATGGCTTCGTCGAACTTGCTCTGCCGATAATAAACAATGCCGAGCGTCGTGTGGGCGAACTCGTCCTTGGGCGCGAGCGCGACGGCCTTCTTGAGTGTCAACTCCGCTGCTTTCCATTTGCCGGTCCTGAAATAAACCACGCCAAGATTGCAGAGAGAATAAAGGTTGTTCGGCGCCTTGGTGAGGATCTCCTGATACTGCTTCTCGGCCGCGCGATATTTCCCCTTCTCGAAATTCTCTTTTGCGTCGCGCGCGAGCGGCGCGACTTCATCCGGGACCGCCGGCGCGGTGGTTTGCACGGTCGGGCCGGTGGGCTTCGTCGGGCCGTTTTTCGCCATGGCAAACGTCCCCTGGGACGACGTCGGGTTAACATCGGACACTGCCACGACCGGTTGCCGCAATAGCGCCAGCTCGGCATCGGTCAATTTCGTTACCGGCTGTGCGAGCAACTCGATCTGCTGATTGAGCGTGTCCGATTTGATCTGCAATTTATCGAATTCGGCGAGCATCAGTTTCTTGGCCTGCTCGCGACGCGCTTCTTCCTGGCGCTCGCGCAACACGATCTTGCGCAACATGTCGTTCTCCTTGACCAGCCGCGCGGTCTCGTCCGCGTTCGCGCCGGTCAGCTTCGCTTTCTCGAGCTCGTTGCTGGCTTCCTGTAATTGCGACCGCAAATCCGCGACGGTGACTTCGAATTCCTTATTTTGCTGCTGGCTCGCGGCCAGCTGCTGCCGCAATTGCTCGACCTGGCGCTTCACCTCGGCCACTTCCTGCTCTTTCTTCGGCTTGTCCGCGCTGATTTCGCGCACGGTCTTTTCCGCGATCGCCAGCTTCGTCTTCAGATCGGTGTTTTCGGTGACCAGGACCTGGACCCGTTCCTGCGCCTGCTTCGAGGTCTTCAATTCGGCGAGCAACTGGTTCCGCTCCTTCGTCACCGCCGTGACTTTGGAACTCTCAGCTTCCTTTTCTTTTTCGGCCGCAGCGCGTCCCTTTTCCGCGGACGCGAGCGCCTTCTTCAACTGGTTGATCTCGCCGCGCAACGCTTCCTGTTTCTTGGAATCCTGCTTGTCGCTGCCGGCGATTTTCTTCAGCGAATCCTCCGCCTGAGCGAGCTGGCTGCGAACTTCCTTTTCGGCGCCTTTTGTTTTGTCCAACTCGTTCTGGGCTTGCTCGAGCCTGGTGTTGGTTTCCTGCAACTTTCCGTTCAGCGTCTCTTTCTCCTTCGCGACTGCGTCGTATTGGCTGCGCGATTTTTCCAACTCGGCCTGCAGTTGATCGACTTTGTCCTGCAATTTCTTCGTCGCCTCCTTGATCACGGCGTCGCTCGCCACCGAAGGGCTCGGCAGCGTGGCTGGCGCGGGCGGCGGATTCTGAACGACGGGCGGAGCGGTGGCTGAGGCCTGAACGTTCGGTTCAGGCGGCCCCGGTTTCTTCGGCAATACGGGCGGATTCGAAGCGACCGGCGGTGGCGCAGTGGTCGTGGCCGCAAGATCGCTCTTCGTTCCCAATTTTCCCTGAACCCGGAGGATATTTTCACTGATCTTGCGGCTCCGGTAATCGACGATAGCGCGCTGCCAGTCGCCGTTGGTCTTCTTCAATTCCTCCAGCAGGCTGCCGGCGAACCGGAACTTGGTGAGCGCGGCCTGGAGCTGGTTGTCGTGCTCGAGTTTTTCGCCCTGTTGCGAGGTCATGTAGGCCTTGAGAAATACCTCGCTCGGGTCGTTCGATTGCGCGGCGAGGCGGGCAGGCGCGAGGGAAAGACAAAAACCGGCGAGCAAAATCAGCCCGATTTTTTTCATGCTTTGGAGAAGCCTGAGACTAGTCATGGGTGTGGTTGAGTTGCAACGCCCCAGAGCGCTGCGCCTCACTATAGAGCGGACGGCGTGCCACCTGAAGTGCATAGTCCCGTTTGCAAAGAGCGCTCGAAAAACTAGAATCTGAACCTCTGTTGGTGGCCGTAGCTCAATGGTAGAGCTCCAGATTGTGATTCTGGCTGTTGCGGGTTCGAGTCCCGTCGGTCACCCCCCGCGCGCTTCGCGCGAAATCCCAAATCCCAAGATCCAAATCCCAAAGTCACCGTGGATTCATTCTTTGGAACTTGGGATTTGGGATTTCCGCCGTCAGACGCCGTGGCACGTGCGCTGCTTAATGGCAGTTCATGCTAAATCCTGCAATCGTCGGGCCAGCAAAATCGAATATCATCTCGGGCGATTTTTGGCTCCGCCTCCTGAACGACGAGCAACTTAGCGCCTGCGACGACCTTGAGAAATTAGTGATCGGATGCGAGATCATCGCGGCGCTCGACATCGTCGACCTGATCGCCGCGTAAGTAACAGGCGCGTTACCTTTGTCGGGTCGCGGCTTCTTTCGGGCGCCGTACCCTCGGTCATGACGCGGCAGCGTCGCCGCCACGATTTGTCGACGGCGGCAAGACCTGCTCTCGTCGAATAAGAGAATGCGCATACTGGTGGTAGATGATGAAGTCCGGCTCGCCCGGCATGTTGCCTCGGCCCTGAGCGAAGCGGGCCACGATCCTGTCGTGATCCACGATGGCGAGACCGCGCTTGGCGAAGCGGAGCGGACATCTTTCGATCTCGTTATCCTCGACGTCGGCTTGCCGGGTATGGATGGCTTCGAGGTTTTGAAACGAATGCGCGCCAAGAATATGTCGCACCGGGTCCTGATGCTCAC
This sequence comes from Verrucomicrobiota bacterium, assembly GCA_041167505.1. Lineage (GTDB taxonomy): Bacteria > Verrucomicrobiota > Verrucomicrobiia > Chthoniobacterales > UBA10450 > AV80. The sequence goes on along the minus strand of JBEEHR010000002.1, from coordinate 2,556 downwards.
GGCCCGCGGCGAGTTGAACGACCGCGTCACGGGTCTCTCCCTCGGCGCCGATGATTATTTGGCGAAGCCGTTTGCGATGCAGGAACTCGTGGCCCGGGTGCGCGCGCTCGGCCGCCGGTTTGCGGAAGAACCGGAACTGATGCTGCGCGTAAGCGATCTCACCTTGCATTTGGCTAACCAGGAAGCGCATCGCGGCGACCGGCAAATCGAACTTTCCACGCGCGAGCTGACTTTGTTAAAAGTGTTGATGCGCGAGCCGGGGCGAGTATTCACCCGCACCGAACTCTGCGAACGCGTTTGGGAACGCGAGCACGAATACGACATGAAACTCGTGGAGGTCTTCGTGGGCCGTCTGCGCAAAAAAATCGGGACGCCGCCCTTGATCCACACGGTGCGGCACGTGGGCTACACAATTCGCGAAGCGGAGCTGGAATGAAACGCTGGCCGTTGCGCTGGAAGCTCGCGCTGTATGCCGCGGCGCTGGCCGTTGGCGCCACGCTCGCGGGCGCCGCGACCACTTGGACGATCATTCTCTCGATCGACGCCGAGATGAAGCAGGTCAATCGCATCGGGTGGGACATTCTCTTCGGAATGCTCGGAGCGATCCCGACTGTGCTGATTGTCATTGCGATCGGCGGACGCTGGGTGGCGAAGCAGGCGCTGGCGCCGGTTGAAGCAATCAGCCAGGCGGCGGCACAGATCACCGTGAAGAATCTCGATCAGCGTTTGCCCGTGCCGCCGACTGCCGACGAGATCGCGGAACTCGTCGCGGTGCTGAACACGACGCTCGATCGCTTGCAGCGCAGCTTCGAACAATCGGTCCGTTTTTCCGCCGAAGCGTCGCATCATTTGAAGACCCCGATCTCGGTCCTGCGCGCCGGCATTGAAGAAATCCTGACCGATCCCGACACGCCGGCGAAACAACAGACACGCGCCGATGCGCTTTTGCACCAGGTTCATCAGCTGACCTCGATCGCGGAAAATTTGCTCCTGCTCGCGCGGGCGGATGCCGGCCGGCTCGAGCTTCATCGCGAGCGATTCGATTTGAGCGAAGTGCTGCGTGGAATGTGCGAAGACGCAACCGTGATGGCGGAAGCGGAAGGATTGGAAGTGGAAGCGAAACTGCCGCCGGAATTGCCGGTGATAGCGGATCGCCGGGCAATTTCGTTGATCGTGCAGAACCTTCTCGAGAACGCGATCAAATATAATGAAACGGAAGGATGCATCTGTATCTATGCGAGCGCGAGCAATGGCGAAGCGGAAGTGACGGTGAAGAACAATGGGGATCCGATTCCGCCGGAACGCGCTCCCCACATTTTCGAGCGGTTTTATCGCGCACGCTCCGATGCGCGAATCTTTGGCCAGGGGTTAGGCCTTTCGATCGCGGCGGAGCTGGCGAAAGCGCATGGCGGCCGGCTGGAGCTGGTCCGCTCCGACCGCGAGTGGACAGAGTTTCGGCTGACGCTCCCGCGCGTTCGCGCGGAGGCAGCGCAGCCCGAAGCACTCTTGGCCTAACGAGTGAGTTCGCCTGCTCCCCAGAGCAGATTCGGCCTAACGAATGAGGTAACAGTTGCGTTACCTTTGCGCAGTAGAAGCGCGGTCCCGTTGGTGTTCCAATTGGAGGCATGAAACAACAATGGCTCAACAGATCACTTCAAGTCTGCGCGCTTTTGATCGCCCTGGCGGTCCCAAGCTTTGCAGAGGAAAGCAATCGCGGATTCTACGAGGGTAACTTGGCCGGAGGCGGCCGGGTTGTTTTCTTCGTGCAAGGCAATCACGCGCTCTCGACTTACGTCTTCGACACCGCCGGTCACCAGGCCTACTTCGGCGGCGGCACGGTCGCGGACAACGGCACCTTCACGGTGACGACGACACCCGCCGCCACAATTTCCGGAACGGTTAATCCCGGTTTCGTCGTGGCGACGGTCGTTGGACAAAACGTTACCGCGAACCGCGTCGGCACGTTCGGAGAATCCGAACATCTCGGGGGCCGTTTCAGCGCCATCGCGACGAGCAACAGCGGCACTTCCTTTGACGTGAAGTTCGTGGTCGATGCGCAAAAGAATATTTTCATGATCGCCAAGCAGGGCGCGACCGTGCTCGGCGGCTTCGGCACCATTACGGTGACTGCTTCGCCTTCACCAAGCCCAAGCGCTTCGCCTTCCCCTAATCCGAGCGCGTCACCTTCACCGAGCCCAAGCGCTTCCCCCAGCCCGAGCCCTTCACCGAGCCCAAGCCCGGCTCAATTCTCGCCTAGCGATAAAGGCGGCGATGACGGCAGCGGCGACGATAACGGCGGTCACGACTTCGAAGACGGGGACGAACGCGAAGATCACAACCTCGACGATAACTCCCACAGCTTCAGCGCGGCGTTTACCGTCACCTTCGTCACGGGCGAAACCGTGACCGGCCACCTCACCGTCAGCCACGGATTGCTGCTCGGCGACTTCACCTTGAATGGCGTCGTCTTCCACTTCCGCGCTCCGCAGGAATCTTCCGAGAACCGCCTCGCGAACATCGCGACCCGCGGCTTCGTCAATTCCGGCCAGGGTCAAT
>JBEEHR010000001.1:0-48071 GCA_041167505.1 Verrucomicrobiota bacterium | reverse complement strand
ACGATGATCAAAATGCCGACGGCGCAAAGCAGAATCCCCATCAGGGCGCTTTCGTATTTCTCCAGCACGCCGAGTTTGATTTTGCTCAACCCGGCCAGGGTTAGCGAAGTGAACAGCACCATGCCCGCGACGGTGGCCACGGAAAGGACGGCCGTCAGCACAGCAAACCCACCCCACCCGTAACGAATCCCCGAAACGTAAAACGGGACGAAACCTTCGCAGGGCGAGAACGTGAGGAACGCCAGCAAGCTCAAGATGGCTGCCCGATCCGATGTCGGGTGCGCCTGGCAACCGTCACCGTGATTCGCGTGCTCGTGCTCATGTTCATGTTCGTACCCATGCGCGTGATCGTGTTGATGCCCGGGTTCATGCAGGTGCTCGTGCGGATAATGAAAATGCACATGCCCCTTCCCCAGAAGTTGCCGAACGAGATAGTAAATTCCGAAAAGCAAAAGCGCCCCTCCCGCGATGCGCGGGAACCATGCACCGACAGTTTCATTGAGCGCCGAGCCGAATAACGTGATCGCCAGGCCGAGTGCAGCCGTCACTAGCACGTGCCCGGTCCCGGCGAGTGCGGTCACTGCGATCGTCTTGGACTTGTTCCAACCCTGGACCCGCGAGGTCAGCACAAATGGCAACCAATGGGTGGGAATCGCCGCATGGAAAAAAGCGACGCCGAACCCTGTGACCGCAATCGTGGTGAGAACGGTTTGGTTCATGAACGCGAGAAAAGATTAAGCCGGTTGCTAATGGAAACTGCAAGACCGGCGCGGGAACGGCGAGGATTTATCGGGCTGACAGGATTCGAACCTGCGACCTTTCGCACCCGAGGCGAACGCTCTACCAAGCTGAGCCACAGCCCGAACTGCGCGCCGCGTGAAATTCAAGCGGCGCATTCCCTATTTCGCGCATTTCGGCAGGAGTAGCAAGCTCTACCGCGCGGCGAATTCTCGTGAAGTCCTGATCCTGCGAACTCATTGAACGCAAAAACAACTCGACCTTGGTTCGCGGCGTGGTCGACTAGCGAACGCTCGAGGGCGACGGTGGCGGTGCCGAGACCGCGTGCCGGACTTGTTCGAAGCCCGAATTAGTCTCACATTTGATAAACTTGGCAATTTGTATCAATCACGCGAAAGCTCGCTCTCAGGAACGAGAAAAAAGGCATGTTAAATGCTGCTTTTTATGGTTGCTATGGCCAACTTTGGCATGATGAAGTTTTCCAAGTTGCGGACCCGTGGCACTACCCTGCCGGAAACCCTCGTCGGCCTGATCCTGCTCGCGACCTTCTTTGCCTCCGTGTTCGAGTTGAACGCCGTCTGCTTGCGCTACATCGACGCGACTAAGGAGTCAGTCGCCGCGCTGCAAAGCGTGCAGGATCGCGCAGAGATGTTGCGCAATCTCGCCTTCATTGATCTGACCGATCCAGCCGCGGTGCAAACCTTGATGCTCAGGGCGCCGAACGCCGCGCCTTTCGGGCAAAAGGCCACCGAGACCGTAACGATCAGCGCGTTCCCGACTCCGAATGGCGTAACCCAGTTTACTCGAACACCGGCCGGGGCGGTGACGACTGATTCGGTGGCGACTGATCTCGGCAAGGAACTCGTCAAGGTCGACGTCAAGGTCGCCTGGACGATGACCCTGGGTGGACGATCACGGACGGAGCAGACAACCAACATTCTTTCAAACGGATCCAAGAAATGAGACTAAGAATTTCCCGCAAACGCATCGCCTTCACACTCCCTGAAATAACGCTCGCTCTCGCGGTCAGCGGGGTCGTGTTCGGTGCGATCCTGACGTTGTCGACCTCACTTCAAAAAAGTTTCAACGCGATCGATAACTATTTCGGGACGCACATGCAGCAGATCCGGATTGTCGATTATCTCAGTCGTGACGTGAAACGTGGTTTGATCGTGACGACTTCAGCGGACTTGCAAACAGTCACGGTCACTATCCCGAACTACATCATTCAGGCGGGCGACCCAGAGGCGGTGGTCAATCCCACCCTGGTCGGCACGGCGCGCACGCCAACGATGGCTTACACGCCCAGCGGATGGCAGGTGAATTACGGCAACACCACGAGCATCGTCGTTTATTCCATCAGCGGCCTTTCGATTTTGCGGACTGAAAACGGAACCGTCACAACGATCGCCTCGAGCACCGACCAGCTGGTGCCGTTGACGACCGACGTGGAACTGGCGAACACCGAGTGCGCAAAGACCAGCATCACCTTTCAGCCGATCTTCACCTCTGGCGGCGCAGCGGCGTCGCGGAGCGGGACCACAGTTTATTCGACGGCCTATCTGAGAAACAAACGGCGTGGCTAATTGCCACAGGGAGGAAACCACCATGCGGACAAAACGCCCGGTAGAAGAAGGCAACGTGCTGATCTGCGCGTTGTGCACGATCCTGATCATCTCGCTTATCGGTGCGAACGTGCTCCGCAATTGCACGACGCGCTATAATGTTTCGTCGAGCCAGGTCCGCAGTTGGAAGGAATCGCTTTTCGCCGCGGAGGCTGGAGGCGACATCGCCTACGCGGAGGTCCGAAGGACCGTGCTCGATCCACCTCACGCCTTCCCCACTCCCAGTTGGACCACCACCGGCGCAAAACATCAGAGCCCGGAGACGACATTTGGTGCGAATGGCCTAACGACCAGCACTGTCGTCGATCTTTTCTATTACGATCCGGCGACGGGAAATCCCTGGTTTCGGGCCCGCAGCAAGGGGACGGCGCCGGTGACGGGGTTGGCGCGCACCGGCATGGACGACCGAATGGGCGCGGGTGTTAAGGGGGATAGCTTGCTGCGAAAGATCGATTTTAAGGTCGATCACTTCGTTGCCACCTACGGACCGAACGGGGATGGCGTGGGCCCGACCCCAAGTCCGGTTCCGGGTCCGCAGATCACTCGCCGCATCGAGCAAATCGTCGCGCCGGTGACGCCATTCGAGGCAGCGATTAAATGCACCGGCTCGTTTTATGGGCTGGGATCGGCGGCGCAGGTCGATAGCTACAATTCGAAGAATGGCCCGTACTATTTCGCCGCCAACAATCCGGCCGATCCTAACTTCAAGGATGCGCGGAGCGGTTCCGTCGAGATCGGGACGCCGGTAGCCGAAGTAAATGGCATGCTTTACGGGAACCTGAGCACGAACGGCGGCACTATCGTTCCCAACTCGTCCATCACTGGAACGATCGACAACAATGTCCCGTTCACCTGCCCTCCGTTTAAGATGCCGACTGACCTTCCTCCCCCGCAGGCGGCACCCACCAGTGTCACTTCGACGGTCAGCATCACCCCTCCCGTCGCGGGAACCGCCACGGTGCCCACTTATTATCTGCTCTCCTCGCTGAGCGGTAAGCTCACTATCAACGCGGTCGGCGGGGCCCAGACTTACGTCGCCATCCACGTCACCAACGATATGACGGCCCACATCGACGTGAAGCCGAATGTGCACGTAAAGATCTTCTTCGACGGCAACATGGACGTAAAAGGACGCGACATCGAGAACGAGACCAACCTCGCGGCCAATCTCCAGTACTACGCCATCAGCCCGGCGAGTCCGGCCACCACTCAATACATCCACATTGATCCGCCCGGAGACTTCGCCGCCACCTTTTACGCGCCGAGCGCCGACGTCGTTCTCCACGGCAACCCCGATCTCATTGGTGCGATGGTCTGCAAAACCTTTTACGGAAACGGCAACACGAGCTGGCATTACGATCGCGCCCTGGACACGGAAGGCGACGCCGTGGATTACCGCATCGTCAGCTACGTCGAGGATATCCGTTAGGCCGGAGAATCGCGCAGCGCGCGCGTTCTTCGCGAACAAATCGGTTGACAGCGAGAGCCGCTGCTCGCAAAGTCAAAATTCTCTTTTTGCCCGACGATGCTGGCCTCTGACCTTATCCCACCTGTTGTTTCTGGCGGCACCCCGGCCATTCTTCAGTTCCCGGCGGAGACCACGCGTTCCATCCGTTCCTTGCGCAATATGACCACTCAACTCCTGCAAGAAGCCGCTCTAGTGATCCCGAATCAGCAGTTGCTGATCAACGTCGTTTCCCGGCGCGTGCGCCAGTTGGGGTTGGGCCATCGTCCGCTCGTCGAAGCCACTCCGCGCTCATCCCTCACCGACATCGCGTTGCGCGAAATCATTGCCGGCAAATTGACCTACGAGCTGACCCCCGAGCCTCCCGCCGACGGCGCCTAGGAGCACGGCCGTCTCGGCTGTAAATTCCACCACCGCCACGGGCAGGATGCCTGTGCTACTCTGATTCATGGCGACCGAGACGATCCTCAACCGCAAAGCACTGCGCGATTTTCACATCCTCGAGCGCTACGAAGCCGGCATCGAGCTCAAAGGCAGCGAGGTCAAATCGATCCGTGCGGGCAAAGCGAACATCAGCGACGCCTTCGTTCGCATCGAAAAAGGCCAGGCTTTTCTCTACAACGCGGACATCCAGCCCTACGAGCGCGCCAGCCACGAAGTCCCCGCGCCTAAACGCGTGCGCCGCCTGCTTCTCCACAAGCAGGAGATCGAGAAACTCTACGGACTCACCGCCATCGCCGGTCGCACCCTCGTCGTCCTGAGCCTGTATTGGAAAAACCGAAAACTGAAATCCGAGATCGGCGTCGCGACCGGAAAAGTTGCGCACGATAAACGCGCCGATTTGAAGAAACGCGCGACCGATCGCGAGACGGAACGCGAGGTGGCTCGGTTCAATCGGAAGCACGGTTAGCCATTCCGCTGGTAGGGACGCCGCGCTGCAGCGTCCGTGCTGTCATCAATGGCTGACCATCCGCGGACGGCGCAGCGCGCCGTCCCTACCATTTTTCCACTTGTCACTCGTCACATGTCACTCGTCACTTCCCGAGTGTCTCGTCCGCGCTCACCGCTCTTCGTCCTCTTTCTCACCGTCTTCATCGACCTAGTGGGCTTCGGGATCGTCATTCCGATCCTGCCGCTTTACGCAGAGCATTTCCACGCCTCCCCGGTCGCGATCGGCTGGCTTACCGGGATTTATTCCGGGATGCAGATCATCTTCACGCCGATCCTCGGGAAACTTTCCGATCGTTTCGGGCGGCGGCCGGTTTTGTTCGTGAGCATCGTCGGCACCGCGGCGGGCTTCGCGCTCATGGGCTTCGCGCATTCGCTCACGCTGCTTTTCGCCGGACGGATCCTGGCCGGCATCACTGGCGGGAATATCGCCATCCCCCAGGCCTACATCGCCGATGTGACCGCGCCCGAGAAACGGTCGCGCGCCATGGGCATGATCGGCGCCGCGTTCGGACTCGGCTTTACTTTCGGGCCGTTGATCGGCGGCATGATGAGCCGCATCTCCTACGGCGCCCCATTTTTCTTCGCCGCTGGTCTGGCCGTGATCAACGCCGCGCTCGTCTACCTTATCCTGCCCGAAAGTTTGTCGCGCGAACATCGCGCAAAGCCGCATGAAGAGGCCAGCATCACCGAAGTTTTCCGTCACGGACGCGGCTCGATGTTCGCCGTCGTCGTCGGCACTTACTTTTTCCTCATCGTCGGCTTCTCGATCATGACTACGCTCTTCGCGCTCTTTACCGAACAGCGATTCGGCTACGACGCGCAGGCGAACGGTTACCTTTTCGGTTTCATCGGCATCGTCGCCGTGATCATCCAGGGCGGTTTGATCGGCCGGCTGATCAAATTCTTTGGCGAAGTAGCGCTGGCGCGGTTCGGAATGGTTTTGACCACGCTATCACTCGCGTTGCTGCCGCTGAGCAATAATCTCACGACGCTTCTGTTGGTCTGCGCCGGATTGTCCATGGGCAGCGGGTGCGCCAGTCCGCCGCTGACCGGATTGGCGTCGCAAATGATTGAGCAAAGCTGGCAAGGCCGCGCCCTCGGCGTCATGCAATCAGCCGGGAGCACCGGGCGTCTACTCGGTCCTCTCCTCGGCGGCTGGCTCCTCATGTTCGATTTGGGGAAACCGGTGACGCAATACGCCCGCACCCCATTTGTCGCCGGCGCGTTGCTCTGTTTCGTCGGCGCGGTTCTCGCTTTCTGCGTGAAGAAACCGGCCGCGGATCGATCGACCGATGATGTCGCGCTTCTGTAGCCGCCGCCCTGTGGGCGGCGTGAGAGCGCCATTACAGCGGCTGCCACTCTCGTGCTTCGCACAGCGAAGCGGCTACAGAAGACGCTCTTCCGATTCAGATTAGATGAGCGCGAAACGGCTCTTCGTTAGCATCGAGCTGCCGGAATCGCTGAGGCAACGTCTCGCCGAACTCGATCCGCACCTGCGTGGCGTGCGCTGGCTCGAGCCGCGGCAAATGCATTTGACGCTGAGCTTCCTCGGCAGCGTCTCAAGCGAAACTCAGGAGCGCCTCATGGAAAAGTTGCGCGCGATTTCCTGGAAATCATTTTTCCTTCCGCTGATCGGCCTCGGCACCTTTCCGAGCAAGGGCTGGCCGAAGATTGTTTGGATCGGCGTCGGCACCGGACACCCGCATTTGTTTCAATTGCACAAGCGCGTTCAGGAAGCCGCCCTCGCCGCCGGTCTCGAGCCGGACCTGCGCGCGTTCCATCCTCACGTGACCCTCGCCCGTTGCCGCGACGTGTCGCCGCAAACGATTCGCCCTTTTCTAAAGACTCACGCCGCCTTCGATGCCGGCATGATTCACGTCGAATCCTTCTGCCTGAATTCCAGCGAGCTGACGCCGACCGGTTCCGTTTACACGCCGGAACTAATTGTTCCTGACTTGTAGCGGCGGTCTATGACCGCCAATCCTCCCGCTAGGCTTTCCGATAATGGTCCGCCAGCGGGTAGGTGCGCGCGACCAGGCCAAACACGAGCGCGGCGGCGAACGCAAACCCGGCGAAGAAAAACATCTGGAACGCCGTGATCTCCAATCCACTCGATTTAATGGCCCCAATCACGGTGTCGTTTTTGACTCCGGCGTTCACGACCAGCACCCAGAGATTGCCGATCGTCACCGACAAACTCCAAAACGCCATGATCACTCCCTTCATCGCCAGCGGCGCCTGGCTGTAGGCGAACTCGAGTCCTGTCGCGGACACGAGCACCTCACCGAGTGTGAGCAGCGCATACGGGAGTACCTGCCACGTAATCGAGAACGCCGTGCCGCCGTTGAGCACCACCTGCATGGCGCCGACTACGATCCACGACATCCCCGCGAAGGCGATCCCCGCCGTCATTCGCCGCAACGCTGTCGGTTCGTAACCGCGCCGCCGCAACGCCGGGTAAAGCACCAGGTTATTGAACGGAATGAGCAACATCACCAGTGCCGGATTGAGCGCCTGCATTTGCGACGACTGAAACCAGCTTGGCTTCGTCATCGCGTCTGCCTGCAATACCCAGGTCGAAGCTTTCTGATCGAAGAGCGACCAGAACGGCGTCACCAGCGCGAAGAGCACCAGCACCCGTAACACGGAGCGGACGCCTGCAATCGCTTCCTCCGGATGTTTGCCGCGTGCCGCGTCGAGCTGAAGCCAGACGCCGATTCCACCCAGCCCGATCACCGATACGAGCGCGAGGCACGCTGCGATCACAAATCCGAGTTGCGGGATGAGCAGGAGCGAGCCGATCGCCGCGGCCACGCCGACGCCCGCCATGACCCGACCGCGCACATCCGCGCCGAGCGCCGTGCGACAAACGTTAAGAAACGAATGCGGATCGGGCGGCGTCGGCGGCAACATCACGTATTGCTTGCGCGCGATCCACAGCACGAAGGTGGAAACGAACATGAGCACGCCCGGAATTCCAAACGCGATACTCGGCCCGAGGCTCTTAAGAAAGACTGGCATCAGCCCCGAGGCGAACAACGACCCGAAGTTGATGATCCAGTAGAACGCGTCAAAGACCACCTTCGCGCGATGCTTGTTCGTCTGGTCGAACTGGTCGCCCACGAAAGCCGACACGCACGGTTTGATCCCGCCGGAGCCGAGCGCGATCAGCGAAAGCCCGACGTAGAAGCCGATGCGGTTGAAGACAAACAACGCGAGGCAAGCTTGCCCAAGGCAATAAACCAGGCTGAGCCAGAAGATCGTGTTGTATTTCCCAAAGAACCGGTCCGCGATCCATCCGCCGAGCAACGGGAAAAAATAAACGCCGATGACGAAAGTATGAAACACCTCCTTCGCCGCGCCTCCCCGCTCCGCTTCCGGCAAATAGAGGAACAGCGACGTTGTCAGGAACACCGTCAGGATGTTGCGCATCCCGTAAAAGCTGAATCGTTCGCACCCTTCGTTGCCGATGATGTAGCGGATCTGGCGAGGAATCGGCGCCTTCGGATCTGGCAATGATGGCGACGACGGCGAAGCCAACGCCGGATCAATCACATCCGTCTTCATCGCCGCGAGCGTCGGTTGGGCAGCGCCGCGGCGCAATCACAAAGGCGCACACCGCCTCATGTGATTCCGAATTCAAAGGTCCCCAAACGAGACAAAGATCAGCGACCGTGCGCCGAGAGCACTCGTCGCCGGAGGCTGGAACTAACTACTCGAAACGTTCCGCAATTTCTCACCATGTGAGCCCCATCAATCCGGCTTCTAGCTTCTTAACAGTCCTGAGCTCATTTCTCTGACCAGCTGCTCGGACTGCCCAGCCCTTCCCTTCGAGACTTTCTGGCCCTTTGATCTCGGTCCATTTGCCATCGCTTTTTAGGACCGTGAGCTTTGCGCAGCCTAAGTACTCCATCTGGTCGCCGCCCGGCTCGTCAAATTGAGGGAATGAAAGCGCCATTGTGCCGTCCGCGATCTGGTAAATGAGAAGATGCAGCAGAATGGAGGGCCGGACGTTCGGCCTCTCGATCGAATAATATCCGGCGATCTGCGCCTCTTTCGCCAGTTTAAGAGCGAGCGCGTCGTAAGCCCCGTTGAGTTCCGAGTGTATCACTCTCGCTCCATAAAGCCGCGTGCCGGAATTGCTCGCGCGGACAACAACCCATCCTTTGATGGGGGAGATCAGCAGACTCTTGTAGAATTTTGGACTTATGGATCTCTTCAAGACTCGCGTGGCAATGGGATCAATGTCCGTGAGCGTCCGCCCCTGGGCGGTGGGTGGCGCTGCATCGGTGCTAGGAAGGAACGTGACTAGGATGAGGAGGGTAAGCAACGGCTTCATGCCGCGATTTTGACTAAGGCGAAAGGAGAAGGCAATCCAATTCTCAACGGCTACAACTTACAGGATAAGGGCGTGGCGACCTGCTCCAGCGATTTTCGTTCTGCGTCAACGCCGAGCCATGCTTCGATGATGGCGCCGAGAATCATGAGGGCAGCGCCGACGAGATAACCGATGAGCAGCGCGGTTCTCGATCCGGTGCCGATGATCCAGCCGAAGAGGATCGGTGCGCCGACACCGCCGGCCAAGGTTCCGAAGGCGTAGAAGATAGCGATCGCCAATGCGCGAATTTCGAGCGGGAAAATTTCGCTCACGGTCAAATACGCGGAGCTGGCGGCGGCAGAGGCGACGAAGAAGATGATCATCCAGGCGATCGTCTGGGTTTGCGCGGTGAGCATCCCGGCGTGGAAAAGCCAGCCGGTGATGGCAAGGAGAATGCCGGAGAGCGCGTAGGTCGCGGTGATCATTTTCCGGCGACCAATGGTGTCGAAGAGATGGCCGATGACGACCGGACCGAGCACGTTGCCGAGCGCAAACGGCAGCAGATAGCCGCCGACGTTTTGCGCGGGGACATCGTAGAACCGCATCAAGACCAGGCTGTAGGTGAAGAAGATGGCGTTGTAGAAAAAAGCCTGCGTCAGCATAAGGACGAAACCGAGAACGGAACGGCGTCGATGTTCGTGGACGATGGTGTCCCAAATCTGGCGCCAGGGCGTGTGGGTGCGGGTGCGCACTCGCGTCGGAGGTGCGTCATGCGGAAGCAGCTCATGCGTGGGCATGGTCCGTTCCACGTCATCGAGGATCCGCTCCGCTTCCGCAGCACGCCCGTGGATGAGGAGCCAGCGCGGGCTTTCCGGAATCCAGCGGCGAAAGAAAATGACGACGAGACCGAGAGCCGCGCCGATGCCGAAGGCGAGACGCCAGCCGAGCCAGAGCGGGAGGAATCGCGTATCGAGGAGGACAAGCGTCGCCCCCGATCCCAGCGCCGCGCCGATCCAATAGGAACCGTTGATCATCAGATCGACCCGGCCGCGGACGCGCGCCGGGATCAGCTCGTCGATCGCCGAATTGATCGCGGCGTATTCGCCGCCGATCCCGGCGCCGGTGAGCGCCCGGAAAAAGGCATAGCTCGCGAAGCTCCAAGAAAACGCCGTCAACGCCGTGGCCGTCAGATAAACCGCGACAGTGATGAAGAACAATCTCTTCCGGCCGAGCCGATCGGTTCCGTATCCGAAGAGCAGCGCGCCGAGCACCGCGCCCGCGAGATAGAAAGTGGCGCTCGCGCCGACCTGCGCGTCGGTGAAGCCGAGCGTCTCGCGGTGCGTGAGGATGCCGCCCAGGGAGCCGGCCAGCGTTACTTCGAGCCCATCAAGAATCCAGGTCGCACCCAGCGCGCCGACGATGAGCCAATGCCATCGGCTCCACGGCATCCGGTCCAGCCGCGCCGGGACGTATGATTCCATGTATTCGCCGGCCATTCATCCACAACTTGGCGCGAACAAAAACCCCACGCCAACTGCAATACAAAAAGCTCCAAGCTCGAGAGAAGCACCAAGCTCCAAACCGCGAACCGTCTCTCTTCCTTTGGAGCTTGATGTTTGGAATTTCTCTGGTGCTTGGAGCTTGGGATTTGGAGCTTCAAGAACGTCGCTGCAATTGCAGCTAAGCATTGACTCTGTGCCCGCTTTTCGTCACAACCGTTCCGTGAATAAATCATCCGCGCTCTCGCGTCGGGGGTTCACGAAACTTCTGGGGGCGGGCGCTGCCTATGCGGCGCTGCGGCCGGCGCTGGGGTTTTCGGAATCCACTCCTAATCCGACAGAAACTAAAACATCAGACGTCGTTCGGCTGAGTTCGAACGAAAACCCGTACGGGCCTTCGCCCGCGGCGCTTAAGGCGATGACCGCGGCGTTCCCGCTCGCCTGGAAATATCCGGACGAGACGCAGGAAGATCTCGTCGATGCCCTGGCAAAACTGAACCAAGTTTCGAAAGAGCAAATCCTGCCCGGCGCGGGATCGGGCGAGATCCTGAAAGTGGCGGTGGCCGCGTTCACGGGGCCCGAGAAGAAACTGGTGGTGGGCGATCCGACTTTCGAAGCGGCGGCGGGCCATGCGAAAGCCAGCCACGCCGAGGTTGTGAAGGTGAAGTTGAATGCAACCTACGCGCACGATCTGCCGAAGATGCAGGATATTCCCGGCGTCGGACTTCATTACGTCTGCAACCCGAATAACCCGACGGCGAGCATCACGCCGAAGGGCGAGCTGCGGGCATTTCTCGCCAAGGTGCCGCGCGATACGATCGTGCTCGTGGACGAGGCGTACCACCATTTCGTCGAGAGCGCAGATTACGAGAGCGTGATTCCGCTGGTGAAAGATTATCCGAACCTGATCGTGGCGCGGACCTTCTCGAAAATTTACGGCATGGCGGGATTACGCTACGGCTACTGCGTCGCGCAGCCGGACAAGATCGAGCTGATGCGGGCGCAACAGTCGTGGGACAGCGAAAGCATCATGGCAATCGTCGCGGCGCGGGCGAGCCTGGATGACAGCGCGCAGGTGGAGAACGGGCGGAAGAACAACTCCGAGGTGCGGAAGTTCGTCTGCGGCGAGCTGGACAAGCTGAAATTCACTTACATTCCGTCGCAGGCGAACTTCATGATGATCGATATGCGTCGCGAAGTGAAACCGGTCATCGCCGCGTTCAAGGATAAGAAGGTCCAGGTGGGCAGGCTTTTCCCGCCGCTGCCGAATCACCTGCGCGTGACGATCGGAACGAAGCCGCAGATGGAACGGTTTTTGGCGGCGTTTAAAGAACTGACGGCGGCCTAACGAAGTCTGGTTGGAGGGACGGGGCGCTGTCCGTCCCGTAATGTTAGGACGATCGGCGGTCATCCCTCCAGTTATTCCTTCGCCACTTTCCCGCCCCAAGAAAGAATTTTGGCCTTCGTCCCCGCGGCCTCGGCTTCCTTGATTTCGCCGTTGCGATTGTAGAAAAGCGAGAGGCTCGTCCAGGCGATCTGGTCGTTAGGCCGGAGCTCGGTCGCTTTTTTTCCGGCGGCGATCGCTTCCGGGAAACGGCCCGTTTTCATGAGCGCCATGCCGAGGGCATGCCAGCCATCGAAAAACGCCGGATCGAGTTCCACGCAGCGGCGGTATTTCTCCACTGCGCTGTCCAGCTCGCCGATCGCGAGATCGCCGTTCGCATCGTCGAAAATTTCCTCGAGAGCGGACATGGGAACGGAGTCCCGGCGAATCAGGTCTCGGTCTGAATTTGCGCGGTGGGTTGGAGCAGCCCCGCGGCCCGGCGGCGTTCGTGCAACCATTCGTCGAAGACCACCATCTTCTTGCTCTGCAAATAATTCTTCTCGAAAGTCGTTTTCACCTTCTCATAACCGGCCGGATCTCCCGGTTCGCGTTGCTCGAGCACAGCCACCAGGCCGCCGGTTGCGGTCGGCAGGAAGTCGGTCGCGTCGCCCGGGTTCATTTGCTGCACCGCGCCCTTGATGGCGGCGAGGTCGGGAACGTCCGGCTTTTTGTCCTTGGTGTCTTCGGGCTTTGGCGGAGGCGTGGGTGCAGCCTCGATGATGGAGAATGGCGGAATGCGTTCCGCCTGGAGCCCCATTTGTCCGAGCGCCTTGTCGACAGGCGTGCCGACCTTCATTGCTTCCCGGATCGTGCGCGCGACGTCGCTGCCGCGGGCGGCCACCAATTGCTTAAGCTTTTGTTTGCTGAGCGTCTCTCCGATTTTCGGCTTGGCTTCATCGAGAGTGAGCGGGCGCGACGGCGTTACGCCGACCAGATGCATGACGTAAAAGGCGTCCACGCCCTGAAGCGCGTCGCTTGACGGATCTTCTGGTTTCAACTGAAACGCGTATTGTGCGAGCTGCGCGTTCCCACCCAGTTGCGGATCGGGCGTGGTGGCGGAGAACTCGCCGGTGGCGATTACGGGCTGGCTCCCTTTGGCCGCGACCTCGGCGAACCTCGCGCCCTTCTCGAGCATGGCCTGCGCAAAATCGTTGGCGCGGTTCGCGAGCTTCTGCAGCGCATCGATCTTTTCTTTTCCGGTAAGCTTTTTCTCCGCGTCGTTCAGCGCAAACGTGACGAACTCCACCTTGCGTTTCTCGTCCGTCTTGAACTCCGCCTTACGCGCCTCGTAATATTTTGCGACCTCCTCATCGGAGACCTTCAGGTCCTTCTGGAAATCTTCCTCGCGAAACCGGACCACGGCGACGTGCAGTTTTCCGTAGGCCTGGTCGTAGTATTCCGCGCTTTCGGAATCGGCGACGTGCAATCCCGCACCGAGCAAATCTTTCACCCGATTCAGGGCGATCTGATCGGACACCAGCTCCTCGAGCTGTGCTTCGGTGAAACCGAGCGCCGGCAATCGATTCTTAACGAAGTCAGTGAATTTGTTGCGATCGAAACCGCCGGCGCCTTGAAACGCCGGAAGCGTTTTGACAAAGGCCAGGATTTCATCCGAGGTGGGCTGGATCCCGAGCGCCTGGGCTTCGTGAGTGAGCACGATGCGGTTGAAAGCGAAATTGACGTACATGTCGTTCTCAGTCATCGGGCGCATCATCAAGTCCTGGACCATCGTGGACATGCCGACCATTTGGGCGAGCGTAAAAAGACGGACGCTACGCTGAAACTCGACGTTGGTGATGGGCCGGTCGTAAAGGCGGCCGAGGTCTGTCTGGCGGTTAGCGGCGAAATCGGATTTGTTGAAGTAAAAGATGAACGGAATGGCCAGGACCGCGATGACGATCATGAGCCATTTGTGGTGCTTGCGCATTACGGTGATCATAAGAGAGAGATTTTTCCGGTTGGAGAGGGGCTGAACTTACGGCGAGTTGCCCGGGAGCCAACTGCTTTTTCTAGGGCGGCTACAGCTCTTTGTCAGAAACCGCGGCGCGCGCCTTTAGTCGAAGGGCATTCAGGCGGATGAAACCGGTGGCGTCGCTCTGGTTGTAGGCCTCGGCGCCGCCGCCTTCCATGGTTGCGACCTGCGGATCGTAGAGACTCTTCGGACTCTTTCGTCCCGCGGCAATGATGTTTCCCTTGTAGAGCTTGAGCCGGACGACACCCGTGACATCGCGCTGCGTTTCGGTAACGAGCGCCTGGAGCGCGCGGCGCTCAGGAGCGAACCAGAAGCCGTTGTAAACCAGGGTGCTGTATTTGGGGATGAGGCTGTCGCGGAGATGCATGACTTCGCGATCCATGGTGAGCGATTCCATCTGGCGATGGGCGAAATGGACAAGCGCGCCGCCGGGCGTTTCGTAAACGCCGCGGCTTTTCATGCCGACGAATCGGTTCTCGACGAGGTCGACCCGTCCGATGCCATGTTTGCCGCCGAGTTTGTTCAACGTCTGCATGACTCCGAGCGGCAAAAGCGTTTTTCCATTTACCGCTACGCAATCCCCATCACGAAATTCCAGCTCCACATATTCGGCATCGTCCGGAGCGTCTTCCGGCGCGACGCTCAACTTGTACATGTCGTGCGCTTCCGCCGAGCTGGCGTCGAACCATGGATCTTCCAGCATCCCGCTTTCGAAACTGATGTGGAGGAGATTCCGGTCCATCGAATAGGGTTTGGCCGCGCTGGCCTCGACTGGAATTTTTTGCGCGGCGGCATAGGCGATCATCTCGGCGCGGCCAGGGAATTCTTTTCGAAAACGCTCTTCCCGCCACGGCGCGATCACTTGCAGCTCCGGCGCGAGCGCGGCCGCCGTCAGCTCGAACCGCACCTGATCGTTCCCCTTCCCCGTCGCCCCGTGCGCGATCGCGTCCGCTTTCTCCGCGCGCGCAATCTCGACCATCCGTTTCGCGATCAACGGCCGCGCGATGCTCGTCCCGAGAAAGTATTGTCCTTCGTAAATCGCGCCGGCCTGCATCATGGGAAAGATAAAGTCGCGGGCGAACTCTTCGCGCAGGTCGTCGATGATGCATTTCGACGCGCCCGTGCTGAGCGCCTTCTTATCGAGCCCCGCGAGTTCTTCTTCCTGCCCAATATCCGCGCAGAAGGCGATGATCTCCGCCTGATAATTTTCCTTCAGCCAGCGCAGGATGACGGAAGTGTCGAGCCCACCCGAATACGCGAGAACGATTTTCATTTAATTGCCAAAGGAGATGTCCACATCGCGCGCGGTCTGGACCAGCTCGCCGTCGGGCGGGACGAGGCGGAGGCGATTCACCGCGTCGGCGATCGGGACGTGGTGCACCTGGTAATTTTGATAGCTCACCATCGATCCGAATTTTTTTTCGTTAATCAGCTTCACGGCTTTCACGCCGAAGCGCGTCCCGAGAATCCGGTCGAGCGTCGTCGGTGTGCCGCCCCGCTGAAGATGGCCGAGAACGGTGCAACGCGTTTCCTTTCCGGTGCGCGCCGCGATCTCGCCGGCAACGACAACCCCGACACCACCGAAACGATCCTCGCCTTCATCGCAATGGCGCATCACGACCTGGCCGTCCCGCGGCTTCGCGCCTTCGGCGACGACGACAATCGCCGAGAGGTTTCCGCGATTGGCCCGTGTCTGGATTGCGGCCGTGACCTTGTCGTAATCGAACGGGATCTCCGGGATAAGAATGACGTGGGCGCCGCCGGCGATGCCGCCGTGCAACGCGATCCAGCCGGCGTGCCGTCCCATCACCTCGAGCACCATGATGCGCTTGTGACTGGTCGCAGTCGTATGTAACCGGTCGAGCGCGTCCATCACCGTCGCGACGGCGGAATCAAAACCGAACGTCATCGCCGTTGCTTCCAGGTCGTTGTCGATTGTCTTGGGAACGCCGATGCAGTTGATGCCGGCGTCCTGGAGCTGTTGCGCGGTCGCCATCGATCCGTCGCCGCCGACGATGATGAGCCCATCGACCCCAAGTGATTTCAACACTTCGCGCGCGTCCGCGATCACTTTCTCGGCGACCTCGGTACGTTCGCCAGCGCCAACCTTTGCTACGAAATGGCCGCGATTCGTCGTGCCGATAATCGTTCCGCCCCGCGGCATGATGCCGGCAGTATCCCGGCGGCCTAACAACTTGTAATTACCCGGCGGAAGCAAACCTTCGAAGCCATCGAGAAAACCGAGGACTTCCCAGCCAAGTTTATCCGCGGCGAGGACCACGCCGCGAATAACGGCGTTCAGACCGGGACAATCGCCACCGCTCGTCAAAACGCCGATCCGGGGCTTGGTCATGGGAGCCGGCGAAAAATCAGAGCGTCTTGTTCGGATCGATCATGCGCCCGCCCGCGGCCCATTGGTCGTAAAGCTGCCAGCCCCGCGCGAGAAGCTGTCCACCCTCGGCAAAACGGTTGGCGCTGCCGAGCATGACGATGATCAGGTTTCGCGGGATCGCTTTCGTGTGGCCGCCGTCCGTTTGAATTTCGGATTCGCGATGCGCGGAGAGAATCAGACAATCGCCGGCCCGCGCGGTCTTGCCCGTCTTGACGCCATCGACGCCGTTCGTTCCGAGAAGCTCGTTGGTATTGCGCAGCTGATAAGCCTTCTTTTGAGTGCCGCGGCTAAAGGAAATCTGTCTCTCCTTTTGCGAAACATAAAAACGGAACGCCGCCTTGTTCATCGCGTAGCGAGTGAGGCGCGCCAGGTCTGACGCCGTCGAATACGGCATGGAGCGCTCACCGGTATCGATGCCGTGAGGATTCACGAATCGCGTGCGGTCCATCCGGAGCGATTTGGCGAGAACGTTCATCTGGCCAACGAAAAGAGCGACGGGCGATCCGTTCCCTGCCGTGGGGACGACGGACTGGAGCGCGGTGCCAACATGGGCCGCGAGTGTGTAGGCGGCGACGTTATCCGACTGCACGAGCGCGGCGTAAAGGAGGTCGCGCAAGGTGATGCGATCGCCCGGTTGAAATCCGATCAGGTTTTCTCCGGTGCCGACGAAAGCCTCTGGCGGAATGGTCGCGAGCTGATTCAAATCGCCGGCGCGCTTTTCCGCCCAGTCCAGCACGACCATGGCGGTCGCTACTTTGGTGAGGCTGCCAACCTGCCGTTTATCTTTCCCATCCACTTGCTCAAGGACGAATCCCGTTTGCGCGTCGATGACGACGTAAGCGGTGCGAGCCGCCGCGAAGATGCGACCGGCCGGGAGAAGAAGGATGAGTGAAAAAAGAGCGACGAGAAAGCGACGAGAGGTCATTGGGCAACGAAAATCGCTGCACGTTAATCGCCGCCGTTGCGTTCGCAACCGGCGAATCGGAAGTCGCGCGGCGATTACTGCAGCGCGATGTTCGCCCGAGCGCCGTAACGAAACGCGTTCGGGGTCAGGACCAAATAGATCCGTTCCGCGGCGTTGACCAGGTCGAACGACCGCGCATATCCAAGACCACTGGCGCGGACCGTTCCGCCGCGGCCTTGCAAATTGCTGCCGCCTGCCATGTCGAATTCATAAACCACAACACCACGATCGACATCCGTGACCCGAACGTGCAGGGCGAGGTGCGATTGACCAACACCGAAATGTCCAAAGAAAATTGACCGGCCGATAATGCTGCCGCCATCGACCATCGCAAATTCGCCTTCGACCAACCAGCCGGTGCGCGGCGTTTCGTTATCTTTCAGGATGCGCGCGGGCGCCATCTTCTCGAGCTGCTCTTTCAGCACGCCCGCAAACTCAACCGGCGTGAGCGCCTTGCGGATCGGCATTTCGCCATCCGAATTCGTCTGGTCGCCGGTAAAGACCGCGGTATCGATGCAGAAAGGGCGAATGTAAATCGCCTTGGGCGCGTAAGCGCCGACGCCGCAATTGGTCGTCATGTAAACGCCCTTCGAATCTTTCGCGTCGCTCGTGGTGGTGCGGGAGCCGCCGGCCACCTGGGTTTTGACGACATACATGTCGGCGCAAGAACAAAGAAGAATGCTGGAAAGCAGGGCGAGGAAAGGTTTCATAATGATTTTAATCCGTCATCCGCCGTGGCCGCCCTGAGGGGCAGAGCACGACAGATTATTTCCGCTAAATGATGCAACTCCCGTGCCGCCCGCCGGAGAAATCTCCCGGCGCTTTCACTCAGGCGTCGGGGGCCTTTTTGCGACGCTGGAATAGGAGTTGAATGCCGACTACGCTGAGAGTGACGACGCCAGCGAGCCACGTCGATGTTTCGGGGACGGGGGCGATCTCGTAATATCCATTACCGAGATCGAATTCCACGGCGCCAGGGCCGTAGCCGTTAAACAAAAAGATGCTGAGGTTGGCAGATTGATCCGAAGCAAAGATCAGCCGGTCGGTGGAGTCCGTTCCAACCGTGTTCGGCGTCCCTGTCCAGTTCGCGATCGTTAAGGCGTAAGCGCCCGGCGCGAAAGAGGCGAAAGTCAGGACACCCACCGTGCCGGTGCCGAAATCGATTTGCGAATTGAAACCGGCCAAACTAAGCGTACCCGCTCCCGGTGTGCTGGCACTCCCTTCGCTGAAATTGCCTTTGGCGAAAGTTCCACCGGCGAGCGTGACCGTCGCCGTGTTATTGATTTGATCGCTCGCACCGAGCAGAAGGGTCGCGCCAATATTTACCGTCACGCTACTGGTGGATGCGAGTGCGCTAGTGCCGGTGGGGGCGGCCACGGTGAGCGTTCCTCCATTAACAACTGTCGAGCCGCTGTAGGTGTTCACCCCGGTCAGGACGAGCGTGCCGGCGCCATTTTTTTGCAACGCGACGTTACCCTGGGTGCCGCCATTCGTTCCTGCAATAATACCAGCGAACGTCGTCGAACCGCTGGCCGGATTGACCGTCAACGTGCTCGTTCCGCCCATGACGCTGTTCTTCACGGTGGACGTGTTGTCGCCAGTGAGTGACGCGATGGAGCCGTTGTAACTGGCGAGATCAAATGTGCCGCTGGTATTGATGGTGAGCCCAGTCTGCGGAGTGGTCGGGAGAAGATTGTTGCCGCCCAGTTTGAATGTGCCGGAATTTTGAATGGTGGTGGAGCCGTTGTAAGAACTGGCCGCGCTCGAGACCACCGTCGTGCCGTCAAAGACGACGTTGGAATTCGCAGAGCCCCCCGTGATTCCGCTGGTGCTAATGTTTACCGTGCCTCCGCCGGCAATCGTCATGGTCGTGCCGCTGTTCGAAATGCCGCCACTCAGATTCAGGATTCCCCCGCCTGCGCTGATCGTCGCGTTGGTGGCCACGTTGATCGGTCCCGCAAAAGTGCTGGTGCCGCTATTGGTCAGGGCCCCGCCGTTGCTGATGCCGGTGCCGTTTAGAGTAAGCGGTTCAGCGGTGGAATAATTCAGGGCGTTCAAACTCAACGCCGCTCCGTTCGCTACCGTGGTTCCGCTGGCGGCGGTACCGAGAGCGTTGTTCGTGTTCACCTGCAAAGTCCCCGCGCTGATCGTAGTGCTTCCGGTAAAAGTATTCGAACCGCTCAGCGTCAGGACGCCGCTGTCATTTTTTATGAGCGCGCCGGTGCCGCTGATCACATTGCTTTCCGAGATATTTCCCGCGCCGCCAAAAGTAGCGGCGAACCCGCCGTTCACGATTCCGCCGGTTAAGGTGAAGGTGCCCGCATCCGAATAAATCGTGCTGGCCGAGGCGAGCGTGATGGCGCCCGCGAAACTGTTGTTGCCGCTGAGGTTTCGCAAAGCGCCGAAGCTGGAGACGCCCGCGCCGTAGAGAGTCAGCGGTTCCGCACCGACAAAAATCCCCGATTGCAATTCCAACGTTGCTCCCGAACTCACCGTGGTCCCACCGGCCGTCGTTCCCAAAGCCGCCGAATTCTGGAGGAGGAGGATGCCGCTGCTTACCGTGGTTAGTCCTGAATAGGTATTCGCGCCCGTGAGGGTAAGCGTTCCAGTTCCAGTTTTCGTGAAGGCGACGGTGCCGCTTCCGTTCTGCAAAAGGCCCGAGAACAACGTCGAGGTGTTATCTCCGCCGGCCGTAAGCGTGAGCGCGCCGGCGGCACCGCTCGTTACGGTCCCACCCCCAGCGAGGGAGCCAATCGTTTCGCTGAAGCTATTCAGATCATAGGTCGCGCCGCTTGCGACCGTGACCGCGCTCGTATCCGGAATCAAATTCGCAGTGCCGTTTCGCAAAGTCCCCGCGTTAATATTGGTCGCCCCGGTGTAGGTGTTGGCGCCGCCCAGGACCAGCGTGCCGGTGCCTGTTTTGTTCAACGTTCCGGTGCCGCTAAAAATGCCGTTGGCCGTGAGGGTAAACGTCGGATCAACCTGCACGGTGCTCGCCCCACTTCCCAGAGTGAAGTTCCGCGTCGAAGTAAAAGTTGCCGCGATCTCGAGCGTGGCCGCGTTGATTGTCGCCGCGCTGGCCGCCACCCCAAGGTTGCCATTGCTGGAGATAATCACGGTGCCGCTGTTGATGATCGAGCCGCCGGAGTAAGTGTTCGCGCCGCTCAACGTGAGCGTCCCCGTGCCATTCTTGTTGAGCGCGCCGGTGCCGCCGATCGCGCTCGTGATGGTGAGGGTCTGCGCTGGATTGATCAGAAAAGCGCTGGCGATATCACTGAGGGTAAACACCCGATTCGTTGAGAAGCCGCTGGTAACGGCAAGCGTGCCGGCATTGATCGTAAGGCCCCCCGCGTTCGCGCCTAAATTCGCTGATTGGCTGATCGAAAGCGTCCCGCCGTCGATGCTCGTTCCACCGGCGTACGTGTTCACACCGCTCAACACCACCGTGCCCCCGCCATTCGTTCTCAACAGAGCGGGCCCAGGAACGGCGGTCGGGTCCTGGAGCACGCCGGAAAAGGTCGTCGTTCCCCCCGCCGCCGAAGTAAGCGTCACGCCTTTGCCGGTGCCGCTGTTTGTCCCCAGGAAAAGGCTGCCGGAAAAGGTCGAGGTCGAGGCGCTGTTGCCGCCGATCGTAATCACGCCGGTATTGCCGGATTGCGCCCGGAGATTTCGCGAAATGGTAACGGCGGCGTTGGTTTCCAATCCCGCGTCGTAAGCGCCGCTCGTGTTGCCGATGAGAATGTCCGACGCGCCGCTGCCGAGGGCGGTGTTGCCGGCCGTGCCACTGGCGCTAGCCTCGAGAATCAAAGTGCCGGCATTGATCGTGGTGGTGCCGGCGTAGGAATTTGCGCCATTGCTTAGAGTGAGACTGCCCGCGCTGTATCCGGGCACCGCATCGAGCGAGAGATTCGACGCGCCCACGCCCGAGATGACGCCGGAAATTTTCCCCTCGGGCACGCTCCCGACTCCGTGGAGTACTTGGATCGATCGGGTGCCACCGTTGAGATTAATTCCATTTTGAAAGTCGATCGTATGATCGGCGGTGAGCGATCCCAGATAGAGCACCTGGCCTGCGGCGAGGAAGCTCCCTGAACCCCAAGTCACGATAGCGCCAGCGCCGCCCAGGTTTACGATACGGTCCGCCCCGTAGGCAGCGAACCCCGCGCCATTCGTGGTAGTGCTCATGTTTACCTGACCCGCCCCCACGCCGAGCGCGCGCGTGAAGTTGGCGTTGCCCAATTCGAGGACGCCGGTGGTGAACGTCAGATTGCCGGTACCCAGCGTGACCGTCCCGCGAAGCGAAAGAATGCCGCCGATACTCGTCGAGCCGGTACCATTGGAGCCGGACCCGGAAAGAATGAGAGCGCCGAAGCTGGTCAACGACAGATTGCCGTTGCCGCTAATCACGCCGCTCTGCTCGATCGTGGTGCCAAATGCCACGTCGAAAGTCCCCGTGCCCGTCATGGTAATCGCGCGGGTCCCGACGACGTTCCCCGTCACCCGGAGCGTGCCGCCGTTAAAGGTGAGGCCACCCGACGCGGCGCCGAGATTGGCATCGGAGGAAATCGAGACCGTGCCGGCGTTGAACGTCGTGCCGCCACTGTAGGTATTCGTTCCGGAAAGAGTCAAAGTGCCCGCGCCGGTCTTTGCCAGACCACCAGTGCCACTGATTACGCCGTTAACCGTGGTGTTTGATCCTCCGCTGATGGTGAGAAGGAACCCGCCATTCGTTATGTTGCCGCCAAAGCTCAAGGCGCCGGAAGTGGCGCTCCAGGTTTGCGCGGTCCCCAAAGTGATGGCGTTGTTAATTGTCTCCGTGCTGGCGCTGTTGTTCGTGATGCCGCCGCCCTGGATGGTAAGGACGAAGCCCCCCGTGGAACTCAGCGCAAAGGCTCCGGCACCGCTATTGAAGGTGAGTGAGTTAATGTTCCAGTTCGCGTCCATGTCTGGCGCCAACCGCGTGCTTCCGGCAAAGGCAAGACTGGCTGTGCCGTTGTTCGCCGGCACGCCATTGGGATTCCAATTGTTGGCCGTGGACCATAGGTTGTTCGCACCACCCCCGTCCCAGGTTGTTCCCGCCGCGGCCGGCAGGGCGCAGATCAAAGCGCACAGACAGAGAGTCAGACGGACCAACGTGGGGGCGAAGCCAGTCCAAGTTGGCTTGCAACGGAGCATGTGATCGGTCACATAGCCGCTCCCGTGCCCCCCTTACGTATTTCCCTATACGCGTCTCCGTACAGTTCCCCCCGGACGCCGGGGAGACCGGCAAAACGGCGTTAAATTCCGGCGACGTGATGCGGAGCGTAAGCCTCTTCCAGCGTCGAAAATTTTTCGGGCGCGAGCTGGAGTTCCAAAGCCGCCAGTGCGTCGTCCAATTGTGCCGGCTTCGATACCCCGATGATAGGCGCGATAACGCCCGGCTTTTGTAAAAGCCAGGCCAGCGCCATTTGAGCCGGAGGCACCCCGGCCTCGTTCGCGAGGGCTTCCAGCGAGTCGATCACGCGCGCATCCGCGTCGCCGAGTTCCTCGCCGTAGAGTCTTTGCCCGTAGGTGTCAGTCTCGGCGCGGATGGTCTTCGTTCGGCGTTTCCCGGCGAGAAGGCCACGCGCCAGCGGACTCCAGGGCAGCACCCCGGTTTTTTCCTCGAGGCAAAGGGGCATCATCTCCCGCTCTTCTTCGCGGTAAAGGAGGTTGTAATGATTCTGCATCGTGACGAAACGCGTCCAGCCATTCGCGTCGGCGGCATAAAGCATCTTCGCGAATTGCCACGCGAACATCGACGACGCGCCGAGATAAAGCGCCTTCCCCGCGCGGACGACATCGTGCAGCGCCTCGAGCGTTTCTTCGATCGGGGTTTCCGCATCGAAGCGGTGGATTTGATACAGATCGACGTAGTCGGTGCCCAGCCGACGCAAGCTGTCATCGATCGCGTGCATGATGTGCTTGCGGGACAAACCGCGCTGGTTCGGATCGTCGCCGACGGGGTAATAAACTTTGGTGGCGATCACAATTTTGTCGCGAGTAGGACCAAAATCTTTTAAGGCGCGGCCGAGCACTTCTTCGCTTGCGCCTAACGAGTACATGTCGGCCGTATCGAAAAAATTGATGCCGCCCTCGAGCGCTTGTTTGATGAGCGGACGGCTGGCGTCCTCATCGAGCACCCAGGGCCGCCAATTACTGGAGCCGTAGGTCATGGTCCCGAGACAAATCCGCGAAACCTTCAGACCGGTGGAACCGAGATTAACGTATTGCATGAAGACAATTTGCGGGACCGAAAGGGTCAGAAACGCCGCGCTCCCCGCCTCACTCGCGGCGAAGCTCCCGCCTAACGGTAGATCGACCCCGCGTGTTCGATCCGTTCAGAGGGTTTCGGAGGAGGACGTTTATCGCGCGCGGGCCTCAGCTCCACTGGACTGGAGGTTTTGCATTCCTCGCACCAATGCCGCTGCGAGCTATCGAGCCGCTTCCTCGCCCCGCAATTATCGCAAATGAAAACTTCTTTTCTCACCTAACTAGTTGTTCTAACCGGCGGAGCGGTGATTGCCAAACCCTATTTGCCGAAAACTTTCACCCGCGCGGGCGCGGGAGAGTCCTCGTTCCCGAGTTGCACTTGGGAACGGCTGTGTTCCTTCGAAGCTGAGCTTCGCTTCCAGTGAACATTGCCAAGTGCAACTTGGGAACGAGGGAAGGCAGTCTGTTCATCACTCGTCCTTCGTCACCCGTCACTTTTCTTATCCGGCAGCTGCAGATCGAGGGCGTGCAGTTTCCAGCCAAGGCCGTTGAAGCGGAAGCGCAGCTTGAGGCCTTCGTGGTCGATTGCGAAATCGCGCGGGCTGGTGAAAAAGGCGTGGCGCGCTTTGGACCAATCGATCTCCTTGCGGGAACCGTCGATGCCGGGGAGGGATGACAGCGAGCTGGCGTTCCTGATCGGCGCGGGATCGGCAATGAGGGCAGCCAGGCCTTCCGGCGTAATGTAGGCGTCGATGAGCCGGTCGAGCGGGTTGTCGGCCGAAGCAGTGAGGAACTGAGCGAGCCGGTCTTTCTTTCTCTTCGCGAGCACGCCCAGGAAATGGTCGCGGATCTGTTGCTTGAGCGAGCCGCGAACAGCGTCGAAGTCGACCCGCGCCGCGAGCGCGTCCATGTCGTGCGCGCGGAGCGCTTCGCCAAAACGCCAGACGGAATAATAAGGCGACGCCGCGTAGATGAGGAGCAGCGCGGCGGCAATGGCAGCGATGCGTTTGCCGCGATGGCGTGGCCGATTGGGCGTTTCCGGGTTAGTTGCGGCATCCACGATCCACTATCGCTGGCGACGCAGAAGTTCCAAATCCCAAACGCCAAATCCCAGGCAATCTCCCATCTTCAAAACCCAATAAGCCATGTCTCCTTCTTTGGCGATTGGGACTTCCTTGGAGCTTGGGATTTGGGATTTGGGACTGTTAGAACCGGAGGTGTTTTACCGTTTGGCCGTGGTGGATGAGTTCGCTGAGCGAATCAATTCCGATCCGCAGATGAATATCCATGAACTTCGATGTGACAATATCGTCGCTGATCGCGGTCTTGACTCCTTCGGGCACCATCGGTTGATCCGAAACCAGCAGAAGCGCGCCGGTGGGGATCTCGTTATGAAAACCGGTGATGAAGATGGTCGCGGTCTCCATGTCGATCCCCATGCAGCGGATGCGGGCGAGATATTTCTTGAAAGCCTCGTCATGCTCCCAGACGCGGCGGTTGGTCGTATAGACGGTGCCGGTCCAGTAATCGCGGTCGTGGTTGCGGATGGTAGTCGAGATCGCCTTTTGCAGGGAAAAAGCCGGGAGTGCCGGGACCTCGGGCGGGAAGTAGTCGGTCGAGGTCCCCTCGCCTCGAATGGCGGCGATGGGGAGGATGAGATCTCCGAGTTTGTTCTTGCGCTTGAGGCCGCCGCATTTGCCGAGGAAGAGAACGGCTTTCGGGTGAACAGCGCTGAGCAAATCCATCACCGTGGCGGCGCTGGCACTGCCCATGCCGAAGTTGAGGATGGTGATCCCGTTGGCGGTGGCGTTAGCCATGGGGCGGTCGCGGCCGCGCACCTCCACCCCGTGCCATTCCGCGAAGAGATTCACGTACTGGGAGAAGTTGACCAGCAGAACGTACTTCGAGAAATCTTTCGTGGCCGTGCCTGTGTAACGGGGCAGCCAATTGGCGACGATATCGGACTTGGCCTTCATCGCGATCGAATACGAGCCTCATTTTCCGCCCGCCAAGTCGCGCAACAGTTTTCGGCCATAGAAGATTCATGGCGGAAAAAGCTCCAAATCCCAAGGCCCAAATGATTCGCTCAGCTCCCGCTTCGCTTTCCGCTACCCTCGCGGCTCTGCCGTCCATGTCGCTCCCCCGGTCGCTCCATTCCCAATCAATCCTCAAATCGCAAATTCCAAAGTCGAAGCCACGCCTGTCTCTTGAGATTTGGCGATTGGGATTTCCTCGGAGCCTGGGGATTGGGATTTGGAACTTTCTAATTTCTAATTAGAATCCCTCCCTTATGCCGTACAAAAACCTCACTCCGCCGGCGGGCGATAAGATCACCAGAACGCAAACGCTGAACGTGCCGGATCGCCCGGTGATTCCGTTCATTCGCGGAGACGGCACCGGCCCCGATATCTGGGCGGCCAGCGAACGCGTCCTCGATGCCGCGGTCGAGAAGGCTTACGGCGGAAAGAAGAAGATCGTCTGGTTCGAAGTGTTCGCCGGGCAGGCGGCCAAGGACAAGTTCGATGAATGGCTGCCGGAGGACACAGTCGAAGCATTCCGCGAATACCTTGTCGGCATCAAGGGGCCGCTGACGACGCCGGTCGGCGGCGGAATTACTTCGTTGAACGTCGCGCTGCGGCAAATGCTCGATCTCTTCGTCTGTCTGCGGCCGGTGCAATATTTCGAGGGAGTCCCCTCGCCCGTGAAACATCCCGAGAAGGTCAACATGACCATCTTTCGCGAGAACACCGAGGACATTTATGCGGGGATCGAATACAAGGCCGGCACGCCCGAGGCCGCGAAGGTCCTCAAGTTTATCGAGGACGAATTCCCCAAGACGTTCGAGAAGATCCGCTTCGGTACCGAACAAAAGGCAGCGGAATTCTGGAAAAGCGTCGGCGCACCAGAGAAGGATGATGTGCTGGTCGGCGTGGGCATCAAACCGGTGAGCCGCTCGGGCAGCATCCGGTTGATCCATAGCGCGATCAGTTACGCAATCCAGAACCAGCGCAAGAGCGTGACCATGGTGCACAAGGGCAACATCATGAAGTTCACCGAGGGTGCGTTCCGCGATTGGGGCTACGAAATCGCGAAGCAGTATTTCGGCGCGGAGGAAATTGATGGCGGTCCATGGTGCAAGATCCCGATGGGGAAACCGGGCGCCGGCATCGTCATCAAGGACGCGATCGCCGACATCACGCTGCAGCAGGTCCTCACCCGGCCGGAAGATTTCGATGTGATCGCGACGTTGAATCTGAATGGCGATTACCTGAGTGACGCGCTCGCCGCGCAGGTGGGTGGCATAGGTATCGCGCCGGGCGGCAACATCAATTACATCAGCGGTCATGCCGTGTTTGAAGCGACCCACGGCACCGCCCCGAAGTATGCGAACCTGGACAAGGTAAACCCAGGCTCCGTGATTCTCTCCGGCGAGATGATGTTCCGTTACATGGGTTGGAACGACGCAGCCGACCTGATTCTCAAAGGACTAAACGGGGCGATCGCCAGCAAACGCGTGACCTACGATTTCGCGCGCCAGATGGAAGGCGCGACCGAGATCAAGTGCAGCGAATTTGGCGCTAACGTCATCGAGCACATGTAACTCTTCCTTGGAGGGACGGGCGCTGCCCGTCCCATTATTTGGAACGATCGGCGCGATCTTCCCTCCTGGGTGATTCAGCTATTGCAGCTTGTAAGCCTCCGCCAACGCGATGCCCGTAGTCCCGTTCACGCCGCGCACAATCGTGGTGTAGTTACCCGCCGGAAGCGTCATGAGAATCGCTGATTCATGATTGTCCGGAGGCGCGAGACCAGTGGCTTGAATCTCCGCCGCGTTCGGCGCGTCAGGCCAATTGTCGTTGGTGGTCATGAGCGCTCCGTTGCCGTCGTGCAATTCCAGGATCGGGTCCTGCAACACGCCTGGCACTGTGTTTCCGTTTACCTTCACCGAAGGACCCAGGGCGCGGAAGAGAACCCGTTTGGGAATTCCCCCTTGTAGGATCAATCCATCAAACAAAACGTTGTCGCCGGTTTCAGCGCTGGCGCGAACGGAGAGGTTCCCCAGCTCCCCA
Organism: Verrucomicrobiota bacterium; assembly: GCA_041167505.1. Lineage (GTDB taxonomy): Bacteria > Verrucomicrobiota > Verrucomicrobiia > Chthoniobacterales > UBA10450 > AV80. The sequence goes on along the minus strand of JBEEHR010000001.1, from coordinate 20,462 downwards.
GGATCGCTCGTGCTCAGGTCGTAAAGCTCTACGACACCAATACCCGGGCTGTTATCAGCGCCGCGGATGATGGCGGTGTAATTGCCCGCCGGCAGTCGTTTCACGATGGCCGATTCTTTGTCATTGGTCGGCGCCAGGCCAGTTTGCTGGATTTCCGCCTCTTGCGTGCTGCGCCAGTTGTCGTTCGTCAGAGGCGCACTTCCGTTGTTGTCGTGGATTTCAAGGTAAGGATCCTGCAACTTGCCATTCACACTCAGCGAGGGTCCTATCGCCCGCGCCATAATCCTCTTCGTGCCCGAACCAGAAATGATGAAGCCAGCAATTCCGACTTTGTCTCCGGTCTGGGTAAAGACGCGCCCGGCGATGTTGACCAACTGAACGCTGGCCGGCGTAGCACTTGGGGTGGAAGTCGGTGTAGCGGTAGGCGTTGCTGTCGCCGTAGTAGTGGGGCTGGCTGAGGCTGTCGCTGTTGCGCTCGGGGTTGCTGTCGCCGTCGCCGTGGCGCCGGGACTCGCGGTAGCCGTAACTGTCGCGGTTGGGCTCGCGGTCGCGGTCGCGGTAGCGGTAGGTATAGCCGTAGGTGTCGGCGACGCATTTGCTTGGACGGTGATCACCTGCTCGGCGATATTCTCGCTGTCCGCTCCACGTGAATCCGTCACCACCAAACGCGCTGCATATGTCCCCGCCGCAGCGTAGGTGTGACTAATAAAGGGCGATCCCTGGGTAACATCGGCGGTGCCATCGCCGAACCTAAATCTATAGCTCGTGATTACGTCATTGAAATCGGGATCCGATGAGCCTGAGCCGTCGAAGTTCACCGTCAAAGGCGGAACCCCGGCTGTAGGATTCGCTTTCAGATCGGCCACGGGCGGGCGGTTCACGGCGACCGTGATAACAACCTGGGCGACGTTGGTGCTTACCTGGCCAGCCGAATCAGAAACGGTTAGTTGCGCTGGGAAGTCGCCCGTCGTCGTGTACGTATGCGAGAATGTGCCGGTGGCATTGGTCTGGACCGGCGTCCCGTCACCAAAGTTCAACGTATACGAATTAATGACGCCGCATGCTCCAGCAGGTTCATGTGAGCTTGTGCCGTCAAAGTTTACCGTAAGCGGCGGCGTTCCGGAAGTAGGCGCGGCCGTAAGCGCAGCGATCGGCACCAATCCCAGGCAGGGAACGTTACCTTTTAATGTGTAGGTTCCGTCGCCGGTAGTTTGTGCCTTAGTAACCGTGACGCCGTTAAGCGCGCCGCCGATACGTTGCGTCGTTATCCCCTTGATGTTCGTGAGCTGGGTTCCCGGTGTCCATTGCGCCGGATTAATCGTCATGTTGGACCCACCAGTGCTGGCGCAGGTGCCGAATGTGAGCGGGGCACTGATATCCAAATTCATGGTGATAGTTCCATTCGCGGCCACCGTTACCGAGTTTTGGCAGGGCACGGCGCCAGCAAGGCATTGATTACAGGCCGAACCCGTGGCGGGGTCGACCCAGCCATAGTCAGCCGCGCCTGCTGGATTGACTGTCGAATCGTAGGAAACAAAGATCGTCTGTGGCTGGCCGGTCGAATTAGCGCTTCCCGGGATTTTGATTTCGACCTTCCAGGCGGACTCCGGCGGAGTCGCGGCCGTGCCTGTGTTGCCCGGGTCCATTGTGTTCACTTTCAGCAGGGTAGTGAGTGTCTTCGCGCTGCAACTGGTGAACGGTTCGCCCATGTTCACCCGTTCTATCGAGTATTGACCTGTCGGATCCGTCGCTGCCGGCGCGGCTCCTTGAACTTTAACGTAAGGAGCCGTGCAGGAGCTCTCGTTAGGCTGGACTGCATTCAGGCTAAGTTCCGAGCAATGCGAACTCTCGCCCTGCGCATTCAACGCGGTAACGTAGTAGAACAGGTTCGTTCCCGGAGGAACAGGCGGAGTGAGAGGATCGAGATATTTCGTGTTCGTGTTACCGGAGACCGTGGCCAAGAGCGTCTCCGTGCCACTGGAAGTTCCACGGTAAATGTTATAGCCGGTGATGGGCGAACCGCCGTTGTCTGGCTCCAGCCAGGTAATGAGCGCGCCGCCGGTCCCTTGCACCACCGCCGACAACAATCGCGGCGCCGCGGGAACTGCGGGCTCCACGGGATCAAAGAAGGCAAAGAGCCGTCGGCCGCCGGATTGCCGTGTCACCGTTCCATGCGCGGCGGCCGACTGGCCGGTAAAGGTGTTCGTGCAGTTCACGCAACCGTCAGCCCAGCCCACCAGCCCGCGCCCTTCGCTATCGATAGCGAAGTCATTGAAGTCGAGAAGATTTCGGCCACCGAGGCACGTAGTGCCTTCGAGACAGACAGTACCCTGTTGAGCCGGATCCTCCGGAGTCGCATCGATGGTGATCCAGTTCGCGCCGCGATCGTAGGTAGTCGCGATATACAGATGCCACATATTTTTGCAGTTCAGGGTGGCGCCATACGGATTGCACGGAGTGGCGTCTGTCGAAAGGCCCGGGCCCGTTCCCAGGAAAGCAAAGGCGGCCCGCTGATCATCGCCCGCGACTACGACGGGGAAGACGGCGTTCGTCACACCTAAGGCAGCGCCGACATCCACTGGCGTGGAATAGGTCGCTCCCTTGTCCCCGGAGACCACGACCTTCGCGTGATTGTCGCCGTCGACATAGCCGAGGTAGATCGTGTTCGTGGTCTGGCCCGCGGGCTTGCCCACATCGTTCTGGCCGATACCTACAGACGGATCCTGGCTGCTCGTGCTGGCATTGACGTTGTTCTCGTGCCAGGTAAGACCGTTATCGGTCGAGACAGCGACACCCGCCGTGCCGGTAGTGCCGCACGAGGAATTCGGCACATACACGGTGCCGTCACGCGCCACCTTCACGTGCCCGTGGATACCACCGGTGCATTGGTTCGGGGTGAAGATCGGCACTGCCGGACCGAAGGTCTGGCCGCCGTCATCACTGCGCGAGCATTGCGCTTCGGCCGCGATATCTTGCGAGCAATAATAGATCGCGTTTGGATAATTGGGATGCGAGATCGGGACTGTCTGGGTGGAACTGTAAGGACCGCCGCCCAGGGTCTCGTGGTCGGGGCCTGCTCCTGGACCACCGTTTCCGCCGGGCAGGTAGGAATTGCCATCGGTATCCGAGTAGGACGCCAGGCTTTGGCCTTCCCCTCCGATCAGATCCAGACTGAAGACACGACCCGGAGTCTGCGGCGGGGGATAACCGGTGCCCAAGGCGAGAGCGCTGTAGTGGTCGACAAATCCAATCGGATCGGTCAGGACAAATTCCTGCGTGGTGAGCGCGGACACATCTTCCCAGAGATTGATCGCAGGCGAGGCGCAATCATCAAAGTTTACGCGCCACTCCGTGCGGTTGGCAGTGAAGAAAGCCACACCGCCGGTATTCACCTTGTCGTGCTTCAGCGCGGCCACGTTCGGGTTCCAATCGACGCCCAGGGAAGGTTCCCCTGCTCCGTCCGCCTGGCCTGGGCCAGCCGGAAAATTCTGGTAGCGCGGCGGCGCGCAATTTGCCTGCGGACTGCACCCTCCAGGAGGCGGCGCCGGTTGGATTGTGACCGTGCCAGTGTAAGCAATTGGACCGCCCGTCGAAAGAACGACCACCAGCTTCATCACGGTCGGAGCGTCCTTGACGGCGATAATGATGCTGGAGGGATCCGACGTCGACGTGTTCTTCTTAAGGAGGTTACCAGCAGCGTCCTCGAGAAAAACGTCGAAATCCACCGTGTTCACGGCCCAGGCCCATTGGAACAAGAGCTGGTAGTTAGCCGGATCATAATCAGACGCAACCGTAGTAACCGAAGGATCAAGGGTAAGAGTGAATACGCTGCAAGCCGCATCACTCGGACCGCAGTTCGGCTTTCCCAAAGCGAGATGACTCGGGTTGAGCGGAGCCCCTAGCGGGTCGGTGTAGGTAACGTTATGGGTCCGGCTAAGGGTGTCACTCGCAGGGGTCGTCGCCGCGAAACTGAAAAACGCCAGAGACACCGCAGCGCAACAAAGAAGAATGGAAAAGAAGAGGCGTGGATTGATCGCGCCGGTTTGGGAAGCAGGTTTTTTATGCATGGTTTCTTTCCTGGTTTAGCGGTTGTAACCGTTCCTAATTGTCCAGCTTGTAGGCCTCGGCCAGGCCGATGCCGGTAGTGTTCCCGACGCCGCGCACCACGGTGGTGTAGTTACCGGGCGAGAGGGTCATGAGAATCGCTGATTCCTTATTGTCCGGAGGCGCCAGGCCGGTCGCCTGAATCTCCGCCGCATTCGGCGCATCCGGCCAATTATCGTTGGTAGCCATGAGGGCGCCGTTACCGTCGTGCAATTCCAGGACCGGATCCTGCAACGCGCCTGGCACCTGGGTTCCGTTTACCTTCACCGAAGGACCCAGCGCGCGGAAGAGAACGCGTTTAGGGGTGACGCCTCGCAGGATAAGGCCGTTGAAGAGGACGTTGTTGCCAGTGCCGACATCAGCGCGGACGGAAAGATTTCCAAGTTCGCCCGGTTCGCTTCCGCTCAAGTCGTATAACTCGACTACGCCAATACCGGGATTCCCATCCGCGCCGCGGATAATGGCGGTGTAGTTTCCGGCGGGCAATCTCTTCACGATGGCCGATTCGCGATCGTCCGTCGGAGCGAGCCCGGTTTGCTGGATTTCTGCCTCCTGCGAGCTTCGCCAGTTATCGTTGATCAATGTAGGACTGCCTTTGTCATCGTGCAGCTCGAGATAAGGATCCTGCAACTTACCATTGACATTCAACGAGGGCCCGATGGCGCGAGCCATGATGCGTTTGGTGCCGTTGCCGCTGCCGGCGATGATGAACCCGCCGATTCCCACCTTGTCTCCAGTCTGGGTAAAGACGCGCCCGGAAATGTTCAACAACTGCACGCTAGGAGTAGCCGTGGGGGTAGCCGTCGGGGTGGCGGTGGGAGTACCGGTCGCGGTTGGCGAAGCCGTTGCGGTAGCGGTGGCAGTTGGGCTGGCGGTAGCCGAAGCTGTTGCGGTGGGGCTCGCCGTCGCGGTGGCTGTTGGAGTGGGCGACGGCGTAGGAGTTGCGTTTGCCTGCGTAACGGTAATGATCTTTTCGGCCGTATTCGTGCTTGTTGCTCCGCGCGAATCCGTCACAACCAGGGTAGCTGTGTAGGTGCCGGCATTGTTATACGTGTGTTGCACTACCGGCGATCCACTGGAGACATCGGCTGAGCCATCGCCGAAATGGAATGCGAAAGTAACAACGTTATCACCGAAATCCGGGTCGGATGAGCCCGTGCCGTCGAATGTGACAGTCAACGGGGCGTTGCCTGACGTGGGGTTCGCTGTAAGGACAGCCGTAGGTGGGTTATTGACCGTTGACGGGCAAGCGATATTGCCCGCGACAGTGTAGGTGGCGGCTGGAAAACTATTATCAGACTGCGCTTTGACAAAGGTATGATCCACGAACGCGTTCGAGCGCTCCAGCTTGCTCTCCGGGCTGCCCGGAGTATCGCCGGTCAAGGTTCGTCCTCCCATCGCTCCCAACAGGGAACCGACCGCCGGCGCGGTGGGACCGGGGAGTTGCGGACCGAAAGCAATCTTCGGGACAAAAATCGTGATCGTCCCGTCGGCGGAGAAGTTGCTGCCGGCCAGCGCATCTCCCTGTTTTGTTTCTGAAATGACAAACACGGCCGGCACGCCGGCGTCCGCGAGAGTGCCGTATTCAAACGTGGGTGGGCCCGAAGGTCCAGTGGTCATGCCCACGTAAAACTGCTGGGCATAGAGTGGATCACCGGAAGTAGGGTCGCTCGAAACGGAAGGATAGGTTTCCGCCGCCGCCGAATTCCATGTGATTCGCCATCTGCTGTTGGGCGGAACCGTCGAGAGATCGTTCACTTTCATCTTGAACATGAAGTTACCCTGGCTTGCAGAGGGCTCACCGACCGAGATGTAATCGATCAAAAGCGATGCCGGCGTGGCTGTCCCTGCATTGGCCTCAGGATGGGTGGGATCGTTCTTATGGATAACAATCCCCGTGCACCCGTCGCCGACATAAGGCGCAACGATTTCGTTATTGGCGCACGATGCCCCCAGGGCATTAACAGCCAGGACTTTATAAAAATAGGTCTTGGTAACGTCGTTGGCTGTTACATCATCGAAGCTCCCACCGGTCTGCGTCCCGGTCACTGTCGTAAGCAACGTCTCGGCATTACTCGCGGTCCCCCGATAAATCTGGTAACCGGTGATCGGCGAATTACCGGTGTCGGCTTCGGACCAAGCCAGATGGACGACCGGACCTATTCGAACCTCGGTAGCTGAAGGCATTCCGGGTTTAGACGTCGCGCTTGCGGGATCCTTACCGGAAAGCAGCCGGCGCCCACTCGATTCCCTGGCAATCGTTGCGGTCACGGTGTAGGCGTTCCCACTGGCGGTGGGCGCCGCCTGTTTGCAGGGGCCGCCCTCGCAGCCATCCACGTATCCAACTAAAACGCGGCCCTCGCTATCAATCGTGATATCGAAGAAGTCTAGTAAATTGCGAGTGACATTAGCTCCGCCGCCCCTGAGCAGGCCGCTGCGCTGCATGGGCGCATTGGGAGTCACGTCCGTTGTCGTCCAGTGCAGCCCTCCATCGAAGGTGTGGGCGATATAAAGGTGCCAGAAACCAGTAAATGTATCCGAGTTGGAATCTCCCGTAGCGGTTGTCGATCCGTAAAAAGCGATGGCGGCCCGACCAGCGCTGCCTCCGACAGCGGCAGGGAACGCTATTTGTTTTAATCCGAATTCCGATCCCACATCGAAAAGATTCTGCCAGGTAGCGCCGAAGTCATCGGAGGTGGCAACGCCCGCGACAGTGCCGTTGTAGGCAAAAAGAAAATAGACCCGGCCGTTGCTATCGATGCCAATCGCGGGATCGTCGCTCGCAGGCGTGATGGGCAATGACGCGTTCCCAACCGGGCGAACAGTCCAGGTTATTCCGTTATCCTGGGAGACAACCACCGCGGAGGTACTGGGAGTACTACAATCCCTGTTCGGCACATAGACCGTCCCATCGGGCGCAACTTTCACGTGTCCGTGTAATCCGGCGCAATCAACAAGGCTGTAAATCGGCACCGAAGGGCCATAGTGCAAACCACCGTCGTCGCTCCTGGCGCACAAGGCTGTCGCGATGTCCTGCGAACAATAATAAACCGCATTAGGATAGGTGGTGCCAGGCGGTCTGGGCGGCACCGGTGCATGGTAAGGGCCGCCGCCGATCGTCTCATGGTCCACCGCCGACGCAATCCCGCCTGATTGGTCTGGGACCCAGGTAACGCCGTCGTCATCAGTGTGGGAGATTTTGACCGTGTCAGGGCTAAGCAAGGTCAGCTCCCCCGCAAAGACCCGGCTGTGCGCACCCAATGCATCAGTGAACCCACGATCAGTAAACCCGATAGGATCGGAGTCGATCGCGATTGAAGTGGGCGCGGCTCGATTACTCCAGCTGGAAGAGAGCCCGCTGAGTGGACAGCTATCGTCGAAAGAAATGAACAAAGTCTGCAACCCCGACTGGAAATTGGCCACACCTGTCGCCCAGTTGCTGCCAACGGAAGGCTCGCCGGCATTACGGCCGAGATATTCCACTGAGTTAACTTGCTGGCCTGCTTCGGTGGTCTTGACTGGCGTCAGGACTCCGGGAGCCGTGAAGTTTTCGTAGCCAATTTTCGGGCCCGGGTCCGGAGGAGCTCCGGGAATCGCAGTGACCTCGGCGCGAAGCGTGCCCGACACTCCATTGTTAAGCAGGTTGATGTTCACCGCGAGAACAACCAGACCGACGCTGATGGTAAGGAAGAGCGCACTAAGCGCCGCGCGGCCGGTTACGGAGGACGACGGTTTTTTCATAAGCACGTGAGAGCGTGAACGGCTTCTGCCTGGGGGTAACGGACGGAAGAAAAAGAAAGAGCGATGAAACCCGGAAAGATACGGGGACTGTAAAATCCGGATTCGCATTTGTTTTGCATAGGATTGGCCTCGGGACAGAGGTTTTTGAAAGACCGATAATGCGCCGGTCTAATTTCTAATCGCGGAGCTTTCCTCAGCGGATGCCCGGATTACCAAAGATTACGGAAATGTAATATTACGGGCGAGACGGGCTTAGCTGTAAGCCCATGGCTCTCAACGACTGCGGCGCGACAGTCGCCTTTACCTAAGTTTGTAAATTTCGATCACGGCAATGACGCTGCCGGTCGTGCCGCGCAAGATCGCGATGTAACCGGCCGGACTCACCGTGCTCTATGGCCCACCGCCGCGGTCGTAAACTTCCACGAGGCCAACGCCGGTGCCATTGTTCAATCCGGCAAGGATCGCGGTGTAGGGCCCGGGCGGAAGAGTCGCGGCGATGGCGGACTCCTTCGTGTTCGAAGGCGCCAGTCCAGCAGCCGTAACCTCGGCCGCCTGGGCGGAATCATCCTGCCAGTCGTTGTCCGATCGAAGGAGATTTCCATCCTTATCGCGCAGCTCCAGCGTCGGATCCTGGAGCGGGTTCGAGACGCCAAACGCGCTCAGGCTTGGGCCAAGCCCGCGGACCACGATGCGATCATCGCCCACCTTGTTGCCGAGGATAAAGCCGGCAATGACAACGTTGCTACCGGTGCCAACGAATGCGCGGGTGCTGAGATTGGCGAGCTTCGACGCGGCCGGGGTATCGAGATCGTAGACTTCAACCACGGCGATGCCGGCTGAAGGCGTGCCCGCGTTCCCCCTCGCGACTGCCGTGTAATTGCCGGGAGGCAAGGTCGCGTCAATCGCTGATTCCAGATCGTTCGTGGGCGCGAGTCCGTCGGCCTGGATCTGGACCTGCTGGGTATCTTTCCAGTTGTTGTTCGTAATGGTTCCGAAGTTCCCGGGACCATGGATCTCCACTATCGGATCGGCCAGCAAGGCGGCAGCCGGGAAACCGAACCCGGTTAACGAGGGTCCAAGAGCTCGAACCACCACCCGCTTTGGAACGTTTCCGGTAATGATGAAGCCACCGATTCCGGCATTATCCCCGGTATCCACTCGCATGCGCGTCGATAGATTGACGGCCTGCGAAGCGGGAGTCGCCGTAGGCGTGGCGGTCGCTGTAGCCGTCGCCGTGGCAGTAGGTGTGGATGTTGCCGTTGCCGTTGCCGTAGCTGTGGGGGCAACGGTTGCAGTAGCGGTCGCTGTCGCGGTTGCCGTAGCTGTAGCGGCAGGCGTTGCCGTCGGAGTAGCAGTAGGTATCGCTGTGGCCGTGGGAGTAGCCGTAGCGGTCGCAGTGGCTGTGGGCGTTGCGCTCGAAACCGGTGTAGCCGTCGCCGTCGGCGTAGCGGTGGGAGTAGAAGTCGGAGTTGAGGTAGCTGTAGCAGTAGCCGTGGCCGTCGGCGTCGCGCTCGAGACCGGTGTAGCGGTAGCCGTCGCAGTCGGCGTAGCGGTGGGAGTAGAAGTCGGAGTTGAGGTAGCCGTGGCCGTCGGCGTCGCGCTTGAGACCGGCGTAGCAGTCGGCGTAGCAGTAGGAGTAGCGCTCGCGGTCGCGGTCGCGGTTGCCGTAGCCGTGGCCGCAGGCGTTGACGTCGCTGTTGCTGTTGGAGTTGGTGTCGGCGAGACGCCTCCCACTGGCCCAGAAGGCAGAGGCCAAACATAGGCGCCTCGGCTACGCGTCCACACGGACAGCGTGGTACTGCCGCGGTCGATTTGCATGTCCCATATCATCGAGTGCGGCAAGCCACTGTCGAAGCGGAACCAGGTGGGACTCACGCCGGTGATATCGTTGGTGTAATACAAACCCCAGTCGGTCCCGGCGAAAACCTGTTGCGGGAAGTTCGGGTTCACGATGATCGAATCGACCGGGATATCCGGGAGATTGCCGGTCTTATCGAGCCAGGTGAAGGATCCACAAGTGGCCGCGCACGTCACTTGGAAGACGTGACCAGGAGTCGTGGACGTGTTGGCATTGAAACCGCCGACAGCAGCATAGCCAACCGGAAGATTCGCGGCTGAGGCTGAGGGATCAAGGGCAATACCTAGCACCGGGCGGTTAGGCAAAACGTTATTGCTCCCGGTCACGTTCACCCAGTTAGCCTGGCTCGCCGTGCCTGTCCCCAGGTTAAAGCCGATCTGGACGTTGCCATCGTTGGTGCCGACGATGGCGACGCTCTTATACTTTGGCGAATATTTAACCTGATTGATGAACGAACGATTGCCCAGGGTTCCCTTGCACAGGTTCGGACCTGCGGCAGAGCCCGCGGGGTTGTTCGTAATATACCAGGTGTTTGTGGCCGTAGCTCCCGAGATTGTTTCCCAAACTCGAGTCGTGGCTGCAAGTAGGTGGCCGCAGCCGGTGGTCGAGCCCGCGGCCTCGCAGTCGTCCCCGCCGGGAATGCCGCCGCGGAAAAGATTAATGGGCAGGATAAACGATTGTAGATCGCTGCCCCACCCGCCCTTTCTGCTCGACCATGTGGCGTTCGGTGCGGTGCAACCACTAACGCAGCGGCTCAGGCCACCGCTGTTATTGCCTTGCCAGAAGCGAAGGTTTGTTCCGGTGCCAACAGGATCAATTTGACCGGAGAATCCATCACCCCCCAGACCCATCTGCCACTGTGCGGGTCCAGTCGGACTGCCCACGAATGAGACTGAATTCGCGCCGTTGTCCTGCGCGCCCCCCACCGCTGCCGGTGCGGCAGAGGTGGCAAAATTGCCACTGATGTCGCCGGCGTAGAACTCGATCGTATTCAGGCCGGTGTCCATGTTGAACCACTGCGGGGCGGCGAGATTTGCAGTCGTCGTGCCGTGAACGCCGCCGTCGTTACCGGCTAGCAAAATGGTAGAAATTCCGCCGGTAGATACGCCCGGGACGAAGGCGAGGGCGTGTTGATCCACATGCACTCCCCTATTAGTCCCATAACCGCAAGTTGTATCTACCCACGCGGCACTTGGGTTTTGCCAAAACCAAATCTCGAACGTGTCGAAAAAGGCTCGATCGGGATTAACCGGATCGACAGCGATGCCCTGGTCGTACCAATTCTGGGGATAGTCGCCGGCGCCGCCGCTGCAATTCGTAAGAGACGCGCCGGGCGAACCGGGGATCTGAGTCCAGGTCACGCCGCCGTCGGTCGTGCGATAGGCGCCCAGCTGACAGCCATTCGCGTTTCCGCAGCCACCGTTCGAATTGGGTGTAATGGATTGAAGCTGGGCGTAGATGTAGTTCGGGTTGCTGGGCGCAACCGCGATGTCGATCCGGCCAACTTGATTGCCCGTGCCAGCGCTCACATAAGCCGTCCCGCTGGTTGCATGGAGTCCAGTCCAACCGTTGGCATCAGTGGCCAGCGGTGCAAAATCCGTCGGGCAACCGCTAGCCGGCAGCGTTCCCTTATAAATGCCATTCGCTCCGTTCTGATCCAGATTGTACTGGACGGTAGTGGCGAAGCCTCGGACGCCGACTGCGGCGATGATGCGAGTGCTGGTTCCGGTGTCGGTAAGAGCCAGGCCCGTGATGTCCTGGCGCATGGTGTTGAAACTATTCGTAGTGCAAGGGCCGGCCCAGGTAACCCCCGCATCATATGAGAAGTAGAGGCCCGTCTTCGTACCCGCGACGACGTTATTACTATTGCGCGGATCGACCCGCACCTTGCCCACCGCTTGGTATTGTGGGAACTGCCCCGCAGGCTCCGTCAAGCCGGGTCCAAACACGGCCGCTCCGAGAAGCGTCCAAGTTACACCGGCATCGGTTGACTTGAGGATGCCCTGGCTACCCATCGAGAAGGAGCCATAGTTGAGGTCACCCGTTCCCGCGTAGATTGTATTGTGGTTGTTCGGATCAAGCGTGAGCGAATCGATCGCGATGGTGCTCAGAAGCGGATCGTCGGTCATCTGCGTCCAGGAGGTGGTGGCGCTGCAGCAGTTCGTGGTCTTCCAGACGCCGCCGCCGACCGAAGCGAGGTAGGCGACAATGGAACCATTTGTCGGGGTCGTAGGATCTACAACAATGTCGTTAACCCGGCCCTCGGTGGTGGTGTAGTCAAAGCAGCCGGAGCAACCGGTCATGTGTAACGGCTTGGGGCCAAGAGCGGTGAAGCTGTTGGGATCCAGCACCAACGGAGAACCACTCTGGTTAAGATTTGTTGCCGGAATGCCAACTGGGATCGCGCTCTGCACTCGCGCATCCTGTTCAGCCGCGGCCCGCACCCATGCAGGGTTAAAACGCCCCGTAGGATAGGTCAATCGATTGTGCCACTCCATTTCCATTCGGTTCAGATCATCTGCTTCGCCTCCAGGAACGGGCATGTCACGCTCCGGCTCTCGGGCGCTGATTCCCTGCTTGTCGCCCGCCTGGGAGATTTGCTGGAAGGCAGCCGCGGCCAGAAACACGGCACCGGAAAAAAGATTGAACGCTACAAAAATTCGGGCGCTAAAATTGCCGGCGTTACGTGAGGATTTTTTTTGCATGAAACCGCGTCGGAATAGCGACGGGAAGGCGGAGACTACCGTGACAAAAGTCGCGGAGAAAGAACATATTTCCGCGGCTTTGGAATGTTCTTCGCGAGGATACCGCGCCAACCGGGGGGTCGCGGTCGACGGAACAATCCTGTTCCATCGCCATTGCGCTTTCTGTTAGAAGAGGCCATGGCTTCCTCATCGCTTTGGCCGCGTTTTCAGAAATATTTCCTGCGCTACGACGATCTCGATTTCTCGATCGATATCAGCCGAATGCGTTTTCCGGAGGGTTTTTTCGAGAAGATGAAGCCGCTGGTCGAGAAGGCCTTCGCTGCGATGCGGGAACTCGAAGCCGGCGCGATCGCCAATCCGGACGAGAACCGAATGGTCGGTCACTATTGGTTGCGCGATTCGAAACTCGCGCCGACGCCGGAACTCCGGGCCGACATCGACGATACCAACGCGCGCATCAAACAATTCGCGGCTGAGGTGCATGCGGGCAAGGTCGCGCCAGAAAAAGGAGAACGATTCAAACACGTCCTTCTGATCGGGATCGGCGGTTCGGCGCTTGGACCGCAATTCATCAACGACGCGCTCGGCCGGGCGAACGATCCGCTCGATATTTATTTTCTCGATAACACCGATCCGGATGGGTTCGACCGCGTTCTGGCCCGGATCGGCGACCACCTCGCGCACACGCTGACCGTGGTGATTTCGAAATCCGGCGGCACAAAGGAGACGCGCAATGGAATGCTGGAAGCCGCGGCCGCCTATGAAAAAGCCGGCCTCAATTTCGGCAAACACGCCGTCGCGGTGACCGGGCCCGGTAGTGAGCTGGATAAATACGCGGAGAAGAACGGCTGGCTCACCCGGTTCCCGATGCACGATTGGGTGGGCGGCCGGACCTCCGTCATGAGCGCGGTGGGTCTGGTTCCCGCGGCGCTGCAAGGCTTCGATATCGACCAGTTTCTCGCAGGCGCGGCGGCGATGGATGCGAAAACGCGAGAGACAAATGCTGCCCAAAACGCCGCCATGCTTCTCGCGTTGATGTGGCATTACGCGGGAAACGGCCGCGGCGAAAAGGACATGGTGATCCTGCCTTACAAAGATCGGCTGATGTTGTTCAGCAAGTACCTGCAGCAACTGGTCATGGAGTCGTTAGGCAAGGAGAAGGACCTCGACGGCAACGTCGTTCGTCAAGGGATCGCGGTTTACGGAAACAAGGGATCGACCGACCAGCACGCTTACGTCCAGCAGTTGCGCGACGGCGTCCTGAATTTTTTCGTCACGTTCGTCGAGGTGCAAAAGGACCGGGGCACAGCGCGCTTTGAAGTGGAAGAGGGCGTCACGAGTGGCGATTACCTCCAGGGCTTTCTGCGCGGAACGCGCTCGGCCCTCTACGAAAGCGGCCGCGAATCCGTCACGATCACGATCCCGGAAGTGAACGCGTTTTATGTCGGCGCCTTGATCGGGTTGTATGAGCGCGCGGTGGGATTCTATGCGTCGCTGGTTAACATCAACGCCTATCACCAGCCGGGGGTCGAGGCCGGGAAGAAGGCCGCGACGCGCGTGCTGGAGTTGCAGGGTCGCGTGAAAAAAGTTCACGCTTCCGGCCCCGGAAAAACGCCCGAGGAAATTGCGCAGGAGCTGGACGCGGATCCGGAAGATGTTTTCCATATCCTGCGTCATCTCGCGGCGAACGATTGAAGCGTTGCCTTCTCCCACCGGCCTGAGGGCAGGCCGGCTCCAGTGCAAGGGACCCATCTCTTGGAGACGGCCTGCCCTCAGGCCGTTGTGCTGGCGCTCCGCGCTGGTTGCGCTACGATTTTGTTCGTCCCATGGCCCAATCCCCTAATCCAGGTTCCGAAATCCAGGTCTCCATGCCGGAGCTGGTGAAGTTTATCCGGCAACTGGCGCACGACCTTCGCAATCACCTCAACGCGGCCGAGCTGCAATCGGCGTATCTGATGGAGATCGCGGAGAACAACGAAGTCCGCGAAGAAATAAAGCGGCTCCGCGGAATGATCGCCCAAGTGGGCGCGAATTTGCAGGACCTGACTACAGCCCTCAGCCAGCCGCGGCTCACCCAAATGCCCTATGCCGCGAAAGATTTCGTCGAAGATCTCCAGCTAAAACTGGCGGCGGACTTTCCGCAGGAGGCCGAACACGTGAAATGGGACGCCTCCGCCGTTGGGGACGCGATGTTGAATATCGATCCGCAGTTATTGCTCCCCGCTTTTTTGGAACTATTCGCGAATGCGTTTCGGCACGAGCGCACGGAGGGCGTGATTTCGGCGACCGCGCGGACGGAAAACGGCCGGTTCGTTTTCACGCTCTCAGAGCCGAAGCAGAACTTCGCGCGCTCGACCGAAAACTGGGGCGGCGAACCGCTCCGCTCCCTGGGCCAGGGACATTACGGCCTCGGGCTCTACCGCACCCGCGTCATCGTCGAAGCGCATGGCGGCGAACTCGCCGCGCACCATGACAAGGCGACCTCGTCTCTCGTCACCACCGTCACCTTTCCGCTCGCGCCCTAAGACGCCCGGCGCACGCCACATCGCGTTTTCGGTGAATGAAAACACCCGTCGCTACGTCGATTGGTCTTCCTGTTTCTTTTTCCCCGCCTAACAATTGAACTTCACGATGCTGCCCGACCATGAGCGCTGAGAACCGACGTATCCTCATCATCGACGATGAGCGGACGATCCTGCTCACGCTCGAGGCGCTTCTCGGCCGGCACGGCTACCAGGTCGATACCGCCGCCACTGCCTCGTATGGATTGCGCAGGATCAAGGAAACGTCACCGGCCGTCGTCCTCCTCGATCTCCAGTTGCCGGACGCGGAAGGCCTCGAAATGCTCGGCCAAATCAAAGACGAGCACCCCGGCACCCAGGTCATCATCCTGACAGCGCACGATTCGCTGAACAACGCCATCGAGTCGATCAAGCGCGGCGCCTACCACTTCATCAGCAAGCCTTACGCGCCGGAGGAATTGATCAGCCTGATCGAGAAAGCGCTCGAGAAAACATCGCTCCTCCGCGAGACCGAACATCTCCGGAAGAAAACGCAGCAACTCGAGAAGCGGCTCGAGATCGCCGAGACGCGGCTGGCCCCTGTGACCAAGAGCAAGGCGATGCAGGAAATCCAGGAACTGGTCGATGCGATGGCGCCTTCGGAAGCAAACGTGCTGATCACGGGCGAGAGCGGCGTCGGCAAGGAAGTGATTGCGAATGTCATCCACACGCGGAGCCGGCGCGCCGAGAAGCCGATGATCAAGCTGAATTGCGCCGCGTTCCCGCAGGCCATGATCGAGTCGGAATTGTTCGGCTACGTTCGAGGCGCGTTCACCGGCGCGATGAACGATTTTCCGGGAATGATCGCGGCCGCGGCGGGCAGCACGCTTTTTCTCGACGAGATTTCCGAGATGCCAGCGGAACTCCAGACGCGTTTTCTGCGGGTTCTCCAGGAGCGGGAATACCGTCCGCTCGGCAGCACAAAAACCCTGAAATCCGACTTCCGCGTCATCGCCGCGACGAACCGCCCGATCTCGAGCGCGCTCGCGGAAAACCGGCTGCGTGCCGATCTTTATTATCGGCTGAACACTTTCCAGATAGAAATCCCTCCGTTGCGCGAGCGGAAGGAGGACATCCCGCCGCTGGTCGCCACGTTCCTGAAACGCTTCGCGACCGAGCTCAACAAACCCGAGCCGGAAATTGCGCCGGAAGCGTTCCAGAAATTGCTCGATTACGCGTGGCCCGGAAACGTCCGCGAGCTCCAGAACGCGATGGAATACGCCGTGGTTCTCGCGCGGAAGGACAAGATCAGCGTGAAGGAATTGCCGGCGGAAGTGCAGTTGCCGGCGGCGCTGCAGCAGGCCGAGCGCAATACCAACGGCGGCGGCGTCCAGAACCTCGACGACCTGGAGCGCAACGCCATCATCCAAGCCCTGGCCCAGTGTCACGGCAACAAAAAGAAAGCCGCCCAGGTCCTCGGCATCCAGCGCCCGACGCTTTATAACAAAATGAAGCGTTACGCGATCGAACTGTGATCCATTGCAGATTTCAGATTGCAGAATGTCGATTTTTGAGTCGGACTTGGTACAAGGTCTTCGGCTCAAATCTGCAATCTACAATCTGAAATCTGCGATTTAAGGTGCCCGCTTCTCGCCATCTCGGAAAAGTCCTGGCGCATGCCGAGCGTGAACTTTCCTCAGCCCGGACGATGCGTCCGGCGGAATCGCTCCCGCTTTACAAGAAGTTCCTGAAGATCGAGGAGCACCGTCTCCGCTTACGCCATCAATACGGCGGGGGCGGCCGGGAAATCTGCGGGCTCCGGGTCGAGATGATCGACGTGCTCTTGCGTTACATTTTCGACGCCGCGGCCAGCATCGGGAAAAAAAACGTGGCCCCCACCCCGCTCACCGTCATCGCCCTAGGCGGCTATGGACGCCGGGAACTCAATCCATTCAGCGACGTGGACATCATGTTTCTCCACGACAAAAACCGGGGAGACATTTCTACCTACGCGACGCATGTCATCGAGCAGATCCTTTATTTGCTCTGGGACGTTGGGTTCAAAGTCGGGCATTCCACGCGCTCGATCGCGGAGGCGGTGGAGCAGGCGAACAAGGACATGCTGACCAAGACCGCGATGCTCGAGTCGCGCTCGCTCGCGGGCGATTCGAATCTCGCGGCGCGGTTCCGAACCGCGTTCCGGCAGCAATGCGTGCGCGGTCATCAACGCGAATACGTCGAGTTGCGCATGCAGGACCAGGCGACGCGGCACGCGAAGTTTGGCAACAGCGTTTACGTGCAGGAACCGCATCTCAAAAGCGGCTGCGGCGGATTACGCGATTACCAGAACCTGCTTTGGATGACGTTCTTCAAGGAAGGCGCGCTCACTACCACCCATCTCGTCGGGAAGGATTGGTTGAGCGAGCCGGATCGCCGACGCATCGAAGCCGCCTACGATTTTCTTCTTCGTCTCCGCACCGATCTCCATTACGCGAGCGGGCGCGCCACCGACACGCTCCATTTCACCGTCCAGGACCAGGTCGCGGAGCGGCTCGGTTATTCGCAAGAGCGCGGCTCGTTGCGCAACGAGGCGCTGATGAAGGATTACTACGAGCACACCCGAAACATTTTTCGCGTGACGGAGCGGATCACGGAGCAGTTCGCCAGCGGACGCGCTTCCTCGACCACGCGATCGCTCTTCAGTTTCTTGCCGCGCCTGAAATCGTCGGAGGAAAAGCTGGGGCGTTTCCGGATTCGGCAGGGCCAACTCTTCGCCCAAAGTTCGGACGTTTTCGAAGAAGCACCCGAGACGATGATGGAAGTCTTCGAATTGGCGCAGCTCCGGCGGCTCGAGATGAGCCCGGATTTGTCGGACCTGTTCACGCGAAACCTCGGACTGATCACCGGCACCTTCCGCACCAGCAAAGAACCGCGCGAAATTTTCAAGCGGATCGTTTCGCGCAAGGGCGAGGTCGGCCGGGTGCTGCGCATGATGCACAAGGTCGATTTCCTCGGCCGTTACGTTCCAGAGTTCGGGCAGCTCACCTGCCTGGTGCAGCACGAATTTTTTCATCGTTACACCGCCGACGAACACACGCTGGTGTGCATCGACAAGCTCGACCAGGTCATGCAGACGGAAAATCCAAAGCTGCGCTCCTACCGCGCCCTCTTCGAAAAACTCGAGGATCCATTTGTTCTCTATCTCGCGCTGCTCTTGCACGACACCGGCCGCGCGGTCGGCGCGCGACCCCATTCCGAAGCGAGCGCTCTCTTCGCCCAGGGTGCTGCGGCACGCCTGCGACTCTCCGCGGCGCAACGGCGGTCTCTCGTGTTAATCGTGGACCATCACCTCACCCTTTCGAACATGGCGCAGCAGCGAAACCTCGACGATCCCGAGACGGCCGTGGAATTCGCGCAGATCGTCCGCGATCAACCCAACCTCGACGCACTGATGCTGCTGACGCTCGCGGACGGCCAGGGCACGAGCGCCGACGCGTGGAGTGATTGGAAGGAGACGCTGGTCTGGTCGCTTTATCATTCCACATCGCAATATCTCTCCGACCAGGAAGGGTTCTACGAGCAGACGAAGATCGAGCGCGAACAATTGCAGGCGCGCGTGACGGAAAAGCTCGGCGCCGAATTCACCGAAGAGATCGAAGCCCATTTCGAAGTGATGCCGGACAATTACTTCCGCGCTTTCACGACGGATGAAATCGTTTCGCACCTCAAGCTGTTCCGAAACTTCCTGGAAAACCTCTATCTGCGCCACGAACCAGCGCCACCGCTGGCCCCGGCCGTCGCGTGGGAAGCGTTTCCCGAACAGGGCCACAGCATCGTTTCGTTCTGCGCGTGGGACGGCCAAGAGCTACTGGCCAAGATCGCGGGATCGTTCGCCGTGGTGCCGCTCAACATCCTAAGCGCCGACATTTACACCCGTGGCGACAACGTCGTCCTCGATATCTTCCGCGTCTGCGATCCGCGTTTTCGGGCGGTGACCGACAAACGCGACCAGGCGCTCGTGGAATCAACGTTGCGCTCGGCACTGACTGATCAGCATTTCGATTTCGCGCCGTTGCTGGAACAGGCGCGGCGGCGAATCCCGCGCCACAGCCGTCACGGCCTAGATTTCCCCACGAGGGTCACCGTCGAAAACAAAACGCATCCGGCCTTCACGATCGTGCAGATTCAAACGCCCGATCGCCTCGGGCTGCTCTACGAATTGCTGTCGGCGTTCGGCGAGGAAAACGTTTCGATCGCGCTCTCGCGCATCAGCACCGAGAAAGGCGCGGCGATCGATACGTTCTATGTCGCCGATCGCGGGACGCGCGCGAAGATTACCGATTCGGCGCGGATCGCGGCGCTCCTCCAGCGATTGCAGAACGCCGCCATCGGCAAATCGCACTAGCTGCGCGCCGCTTTCGGTCTAGCTTCACCGCCGATTCCACTGCCATGAACGCGCTGATTCTTGCCGCCGGTTATGCCACCCGGCTCTACCCTTTGACCCAGACCAAAGCGAAACCGCTCCTCGAAGTCGCCGGCAAGCCGATGATCGATTGGGTCCTGGACAATCTCGCTACAGTTCCCGACCTGGAATGCGTTTATGTCGTCACGAACAACAAGTTCGTGAAGGATTTCCAGAGCTGGGCAGAACAATACCGAACCAAGAAACCGAAGTTCGCGATCGAGATCATCGACGACGGATCAACCGACGATTCCGATAAGCTTGGCGCGATCGGCGACATCTGCCTGGTCGTTATGCGCCATGACCTGGCGAAGGAGGACCTGATCGTCGTCGCCGGCGATAATTTGTTCAGCGAACCGCTCGACGATTTTGTGCGCTTCGCAAAAACCTCGGAAGCGACGCTGGCGACGTATGACGTCGGCGATCTCGAGGCGATCAAGAAATACAGCAGCATCACGACGGATGCCGACGGCGTCATTACCCAGTTCGAAGAAAAGCCGGCCGAGCCAAAGAATTCTGTGGCCGGGATCGCACTCTACTATTTTTCGCGCGAGCTCGTGCCGCTTTTCACGACGTATATCGCCGCGGGAAACAATCCGGACCAGCCGGGTCGCTTCATTCAGTGGCTTTACCAGCGCAAGCCGGTGAAGACGTATCAGATCAAAGGCACCTGGTTCGATATCGGGAGCAAGGAAACGCTCGAGGAAGCGAACCAGATCTTCGCGCAGTTCGCGCGCTGATTGGAGGGACGCCCGCTGGGCGTCCCAGAGAAATGGGACGGACAGCGCCCGTCCCTCCAGGTTGCGGACTACTTCAATCTCCCCTCGTCGAATTCGATGAGGTCGAAGTAGGTCTTGATGTCCTTCCGGCCGGCGCCGCCGGCTTCTTTGAGGAAATGAAGGAAGCGCGCTTTCTTCGCCGCGGTATCGGGATGGCGCGCAATCATCGCCGCGTTCCAATGCTCGATCTCCTCGGCGGAATGTTTTGCGGCGTTCTTATCTACCCACTCGAGAATTTTATCGTCGTCGTCCAACTCGGTGGCGATCTCCTCAAAGGCGTCGCCTTTAATCCGGAGAAACGCGAGGAGATGT